>JBKBNS010000017.1:0-44594 GCA_046295255.1 Glycocaulis sp. | reverse complement strand
CCGCCATCGCGTTGACGAGGATATTGCCGTTATAGCCCTTGTCGAAATTGGTCTCGCCGCCAACGGTCGGCACGCCGACGCAATTGCCATAGCCGCCAATGCCCGCGACGACGCCGGAGACGAGCTGGCGGGTTTTCGGGTGATCCGGCGCGCCAAAGCGCAGCGCGTTCATCAACGCCACGGGGCGCGCGCCCATGGTGAAGACGTCGCGCAAAATGCCGCCCACGCCGGTCGCCGCGCCCTGATAGGGCTCGATGAAGCTCGGGTGGTTGTGGCTCTCCATCTTGAAGACGGCCACATCGCCATCATCAATATCGATCACGCCCGCATTCTCGCCGGGGCCATAGACGACACGCTCGCCGGTCACCGGGAATTTCTTCAGATGCACCCGGCTCGACTTGTAGGAGCAGTGCTCCGACCACATGACCGAGAAAATGCCGAGCTCGACCATGTTCGGCGCACGGCCCAGCACGCGCAGGATCGTCTCGTATTCATCTGCCGTAACGTGCTCGAGCGCGATCTGTTCGGTAATGCCGGCGGCGTAGTTGGGAGAGATGTCGGTCATCAGGCTGTCCCTCCCAGAAGGCTTTCAAACACACCCAGCCCGTCCGTGCCGCCATGCACCGGATCAACCGCGCGTTCGGGGTGGGGCATCATGCCGAGCACATTTCCGGATGCGTTCGTGATCCCGGCTATGTCGCGGATCGAGCCATTGGGATTGTTCAGATAGCGGAAGGCCACCTGTCCCTCGCCTTCGAGGCGGTCCAGCGTTCCGGCATCGGCGAAGAAATTGCCGTCATGATGGGCGATGGGGATCATCACTTCACGCGTCTCGCCATAGGCGCGGGTGAAGCGCGAATTGGTGTTCTCGATCTGCAGCGGGGTACGTTCGCACACGAAGAGCAGGCCAGCATTGCGCATCAGCGCGCCGGGCAGAAGCCCCGTCTCGATGAGGATCTGGAAGCCATTGCACACGCCCAGCACCGGCATGCCGTCTCCGGCGCGCTTCACCAGGTCCTGCATGATGGGCGAGCGCGCCGCTATCGCGCCGGAGCGTAAGTAATCGCCATAGGAGAACCCGCCGGGGATCATCACCAGATCGAGCCCGTCGGGCAGGCTGGTTTCCTGATGCCAGATCATCGCGGGGGCAGACCCCGTGACAAGGCGCAGAGCCTCGGCCGCATCGCGGTCGCAATTGGAGCCGGGAAATACAATGACAGCGGTCTTCATGGCGCAGCGTTTAGCAGGGGATTCCCGCCAAGGCGAGGGGGCGGTGCGGCGCAGACTTGTACGTTGCATCTTTGCCGCATTTTACGGAGCGTTATGCCAGTTCGGGCGGAAGCTGACGGGCGTGGAGAATGCGGATCACATACAAGCCGCCATCAGGTTGAACCAGATAGACGATGCGATGTGAGCGTATGGACCGGACCCGTACCCGTTCACCTGACCATGTATAGGAGGGCGCCGAGTCTGGAAACGCCGCAAGTAGTTTCAGCCCGTCATCCAGCGCCTGCACGTACCGCCGCGCCGCTGCAATCCCGAACTCCATGGCGCCGTAATAAGCAATCCCGTCTAGGTCGGAGAGCGCTGCCGAGGAATACTCAATCCGGTGCGCCATTGGCCTTCGCGCGCCGGAAGGCGTCCTCCCTCACTTCGTCGAATGACTTTTCGCTGACGCCGCTATCAAGGCCTTCCTGAATGAGGCGTTCGAACTCGGTGCGCTTGCGCCGGTTCTCCTCATCACGCCGGATCAGGTCGCGCACATAGTCGCTGGCGCTGGCGTACTGGCCGGACCCTACCTGAGAATCCACTACGGACTTCAGGGCATCGGGGAGGGAAATGTTCATTGTAGCCATGGCGGGGTGCTCCTTCGTGAGAACGGCGGGATTGACAATTATTGCCAAAATTTGCGCAAAAAAGCAAAAGTCTCGCCCTTCGGCTGCGCCGCTGATAGCCTCGCCGGAAAAATAGGGGAGGCAGGCATGAGTGTTCTGGGCGTAGGCGGGGTATTCGTGAAATCGAAGGACCCCGAGGCCAGCAAGGCCTGGTATCGCGACGTGCTGGGGCTGGAGATGGCCGAGTATGGCGAGTTCGAGTTCCGCCACGGGGCCGCTGCGGCGCGCTATGGCGAAGGCGCGCGCACCATCTTTGCCCGCTTCAAGGCCGACAGCGAGTATTTCCAGCCCTCCACCCATCCCTTCATGATCAACCTGCTGGTGGATGATCTCGACGCCCTGCTGGAGCGCATCAAGGCGCACGGGGTGGAGCTGGTGGGCGAGCCGGAGTCTTACGATTACGGGCGCTTCGCCTGGATCATGGACCCGGACGGCATCAAGATCGAATTGTGGGAGTCGGTGGAGCTTTAGGCGCTCAGTTCGATGTCGTAGTTTTCGATCACCGGGTTGGCGAGCAGCTTGTCGCACATGGCTTTCACGCGCTCGCTGGCTTCTTCCGCGTCCACGCTGGAAAGATCAAGCTCGATCAGCTTGCCCTGACGCGCGCCGGTCACTTCCTCAAAACCGAGCGTGCGCAGCGACCCTGCAACAGCGGTCCCTTGCGGGTCCAGAACGCCGGGTTTGAGGTAGACGTGGATTTTCGCTTTCATCGGCTCGCTCGTCCTATTCGCTTTCTTCTGACTCAGGGGCGGCGCCATTGGCGCTGTCCATCTCGCGCATGATGCCAAGGCGGCGGGCGACTTCGGCATAGGCCTCGGTCACATTGCCGAGATCGCGGCGGAACCTGTCCTTGTCCATCTTCTCGTTGGTGGCCATGTCCCACAACCGGCAGCAGTCCGGGCTGATCTCGTCAGCCAGCACCACGCGCGCCATGTCGTTCTGGTCGTAAAGCCTGCCAAACTCCAGCTTGAAGTCCACCAGCCGGATGCCAGCCCCGGCAAACAGGCCGGAGACGAAATCATTCACGCGCAGTGCCAGCGCGATGATCTCGTCAATCTCCTGCGGGCTGGCCCAGTTGAAGGCGGTAATGTGCTCTTCGGAGACCAGCGGGTCGCCCAGCGCATCATCCTTGAAGTAGAACTCCACGATGGCGCGGGGCAGGGGCTCGCCCTCATTGATGCCAAAACGCGTCGCGATGGAACCCGCGGCCACATTGCGCACCACGACTTCGAGGGGAATGATCTCCACCTCGCGCACCAGCTGCTCGCGCATGTTCAGGCGGCGGATGAAATGGGTGGGGATGCCCATCCGGTTCAGGTGTTCCATGATGAACTCGCTGATCCGGTTATTGAGCACGCCCTTGCCCTCCAGCGTCGCGCGCTTCTGGGCGTTGAAGGCGGTCGCATCATCCTTGAAGTGCTGGATGAGCGTGCCCGGCTCCGGGCCCTCATAGAGGATTTTGGCCTTGCCTTCGTAGAGTTTCTTGCGGCGCGACATCGGGGTCATCGCTTTCCATGGGGCATGAGGGTTAAAGGCGCTTGCCGGAGCATGCCTGCCCTTCATGCGCTCTGAGTCCGGCAGCGGTTTCAAACGCGAAGCGGCCCGTGATCACGGGCCGCCTTCATGCGTTAGAATACTCACTCGGCTGCGCGCCCGCAACAGCGTCCCGCAATGGCGCTGCAAACGATTGATAAAGCGGTCCCTTCGCGATACCCATCAGGGAAATGCTCCCCTTTGCTCCAGAAACAGGAATTGTCCCATGTCCGGCTTTGATGAACGCGAGAAGGCCCACGAGAACCGCTATGCGCGCGAGCAGGAGCTGGAATTCAAGGCCAATGCCCGCCGCAACAAGATGCTCGGCCTGTGGGCGGCGGAGAAACTTGGCCTTTCCGGTGATGAGGCTGATGCCTATGCCGGCGCCGTGATCGCGGCTGATCTGGAAGAAGCCGGTGACGAGGATGTGTTCCGCAAGGTGCGCAAGGACTTCGACGCCAAGGGCGTTGCCGTCTCCGATGTGGAACTGCGCCACGAGATGACGAAGCTGCTTGATCAGGCCCGCGCTTCGCTCGCGAAGGGGTAGGGTCCAGCCCTACCCGAACACCCGCGCGAAGATCGTGTCGACATGCTTGAGGTGGTAGGCCTCGTCAAAGCAGTTGTCGATTTGCGCCGGTGAGAGCAGGGCGGTCACTTCCGCGTCGGCTTTCAGATGATCGGCGAGCCTGCCGCCCTCATCCCAGGTTTTCATGCCATTGCGCTGGACGAGGCGGTAGGAGTCCTCGCGGCTTGCCCCGGCCTGGGTCAGCGCCAGCAGCACGCGCTGGGAATTATGGATGCCGCCATGGGCTTCCAGATTCTCCCGGCAGCGGTCGGCATGTACGATCAGGCCTTCAATCATCGAGGCGGTGCGGTGCAGGGCGAAATCCAGATGCACGGTCGCGTCCGGGCCGATGCCGCGCTCGACGGAGGAGTGCGAGATGTCGCGCTCGTGCCAGAGGGCGACGTTTTCCATAGCAGGCGTCACGGCAGAGCGTACGAGGCGCGCAAGCCCGGTCAGGTTTTCGGTGAGGATCGGGTTGCGCTTGTGCGGCATGGCCGAGGAGCCCTTCTGCCCCGGCGAGAAATATTCCTGCGCCTCGCGCACTTCAGAGCGCTGCAGATGGCGCACCTCCACCGCGATGTTCTCGATGGCTGAGGCGATAAGGCCCAGCACGGCGAAGAAATTCGCGTGCCGGTCGCGCGGGATGACCTGCGTGGAGATCGGCTCGACGGTAAGGCCCAGCTTTTCGGCGACATGGGCTTCCACCGCCGGATCAACATTGGCGAACGTGCCGATGGCGCCGGAAATGGCGCAGGTCGCCACTTCCTCACGGGCGCGCACCAGACGTTCCCGGTTCCGCGTAAACTCGGCATGGAAGCGCGCGAACTTCAGCCCCATCGTGGTCGGCTCGGCATGGATGCCGTGGCTGCGCCCGATGCACACCGTCATCTTGTGCTCCAGCGCGCGCTTTTTCAGCGCCGCCAGCACCCGGTTCATGCCTTCCAGCAACAAATCGCTGGCGCGGGTAAGCTGCACCGCAAGGCAAGTGTCGAGCACATCAGAGCTGGTCAGCCCCTGATGGACGAAACGGGCCTCTTCGCCCACGAGTTCGGACAGATGGGTCAGGAAGGCGATGACATCGTGCTTCACCTCACGCTCGATCTCGTCGATGCGCGCGACATCAAACTCCATGTCTTTGGCTTTCCACACGGCCTTGGCGGCGGAGGCGGGGACCACGCCCAGCTCTGCCAGCTTGTCGGTGGCATGCGCCTCGATCTCGAACCAGATGCGGTAGCGCGTCTGCGGGCTCCAGATCGCTTCCATTTCGGGCCGGGTATAGCGGGGGATCATGGGCGCGCCTCTTTCAATCCGTGCGGGAATGCGCGCTCTGTCGCCCCTGAGGGCGTGAAGGTCAAGGGGCGGGGGTGTCCGCCTCACCTTTCAGCGCGGCAATCCCCGCCCGCGCCAGCGCGTCGGCGCGCTCATTGCCCGGATCGCCATTATGCCCCTTCACCCAGACCCACTCGACGGTGTGGCGCCTGGCGGCCTCGTCGAGCGCCTGCCAGAGGTCGGCGTTCTTCACCGGCTTCTTGTCGGCAGTTTTCCAGCCGTTTTTCTTCCAGCCATGGATCCATTTGGTCACACCGTCGCGCACATAGACGCTGTCGGTGACAAGGCGGACTTTTGACGGGCGTTTGAGCGCGTTCAGCGCCTCAATGGCGGCCTTGAGCTCCATGCGGTTATTAGTGGTGTCGGCCTCGCCGCCAAAGAGCTCCTTCTCATGGCCCTTCCATTCGAGCAGCGCGCCCCAGCCGCCGGGCCCGGGATTGCCCGAGCAGGCACCGTCGGTATGGATGGTGATGAGACTGCTCACGCCACCTCGCGCGGCAGTTTGAACACCACGTCCTCGCTGGCGACGCGCACCTCTTCAATGGTCAGCTTGCGAAAGCCTGCGATCTGGGTCAGCACGTCTTCGACCAGCTCTTCAGGGGCAGAGGCACCGGCGCTGACGCCCAGCGTCACGACATTGTCAAACCAGCTCCGGTCCATTTCCGACGCGTTCTGGACGAGGCGGGCGTCGGGCGCGCCGGCGCGCTTGGCAACCTCCACCAGCCGCACCGAGTTGGAGGAGTTAGGCGCGCCCACCACCAGCACAAGGTCAGAGCGCGGGGCGAGGGCCTTCACCGCCTCCTGACGATTAGTAGTGGCGTAGCAGATATCTTCCTTGTGCGGCGCGGCCATGGCCGGGAAGCGCGCCTGCAGCGCGTCCACGATGGCAGCGGTATCATCCACAGACAGCGTGGTCTGCGTGACATAGGCGAGTTTTTGCGGATCGCGCGGCGTGAAGGCTTGCGCGTCCTCCACCGTCTCGATCAGGTGGATCGCGCCTTCGGGCAACTGCCCCATCGTACCGATCACTTCCGGATGCCCGGCATGGCCGATCAGCACGATCTCGAGGCCATTCCTGTGATGGCGGCTTGCCTCGACATGCACTTTGGAAACGAGCGGGCAGGTGGCGTCTACATAGAGCATGTTGCGCCGGGCGGCCGCTTCGGGAACGCGCTTGGGCACGCCATGGGCGGAGAACACGACCGGGCGGTCGTCCGGGCATTCGTCCAGCTCCTTGACGAATACCGCGCCCATGGCTTTGAGGCGGTTCACGACATGCTTGTTGTGCACGATCTCGTGGCGCACATAGACCGGCGCGCCATAGCGCTCCAGAGCCTTCTCCACGATCTGGATGGCCCGGTCCACGCCCGCGCAGAAGCCCCGCGGGGCGGCAAGCAGTATGTGGAGGGGCGGCAACTCGGCCATGTCTTTCCTCAGTCGCTAGGGCGCGATGGCGTTGCCCTCACGCTATGCGCGTCGTAGAGACGATGTAGCAGAGCCCGGCCCGCCCGCAACCCGCATGGCGAACCGGACACACCCAAACCGAGGCCCGGGGAGTATCCATGCGCCGTATCGCCATCATTCTCACTGCCGTCCTTGTGCTCTCAGGTTGTCAGGGCGTGCGTGACAGGCTGGGCAACCAGCGCCCCAATCCCGGCCCGTGCCCCAACGCGCTCTCGCTTTATGACGCGCACCGTCTGGTGGAGTTCCGTGGCGATGAGCAGGTTCTCAGCAATGTGGGCTTTACCGGCGAGATTCTCAACGTGTCGGGCCTTTGCACCTATACTGACCGCTCGGCGACGCCGATCGATATGCAGATGGCCATCCGCTTCGCGTTCGGGCGCGGGCCCGCAGCCGATGCCAGCGAGAAGACCTATTACTATTTCATCGCGGTGACGCGGACCGATGACGCGGTTATCGAGCGGCAGGTGTTCCCGGTCACGGTGCGCTTCCCCGCCGACCAGAACCGCGTGGAGCTGGTCCAGGAGATCGGGACGATCACCATCCCGCGCGCGACACCGACCACATCCGGCTCGAACTTCGAGGTCATTGTGGGCTTCGAGCTGACGCCGGAACAGGTGGAATTCAACCGCTCCGGCCTGCGCTTCCGCGTACCTGTCGAATAGGACCAGCGTGATGACGAGCCTTGCCGATCAGCTCAGCGCTACGCTGGGCGATGCCTTCACCGCTATGGGGCTGGACGCTGGCCTGGGTCGTGTCAGCGAGAGCAACCGGCCGGACCTTGCGCCCTATCAGTGCAATGGCGCGATGGCAGCCGCCAAACAGGCAGGCAAGCCGCCGCGCGTCATCGCGCAAGGCGTGGCGGATCATCTGGCGTCCGTGATGCCGGGCCTTGCTGTGGAGATTGCCGGGCCGGGCTTTCTGAACCTCACGCCCGAGCCTTCGCTCTACACCGCTCAGGCGAATGCACTGGCGGGTGATGAACGCGCCGGGGCCGGGCAGGTGGACGCGCCCAGGAAGGTGATGATCGATTTTGGCGGCCCGAACGTCGCCAAGCCGATGCATGTCGGCCATTTGCGCTCTTCTGTCATTGGCGACAGCCTGCAGCGCCTCTTCCGCTTTCTCGGCCATGACGTAACGAGCGACATCCATCTGGGTGACTGGGGCCTGCAGATGGGCCAGCTCATCACCGAGCTGGAAGACGAGCAGCCGGGCCTGCCCTATTTCGATGCTGGCTATACCGGCCCGTATCCGGCTGACGCGCCCGTCACCATCGAAGACCTTGCCCGGCTTTATCCGCAGGCGAGCGCCAAGGGCAAGGAAGACCCGGCCCGTCAGGAGCGCTCGCGCAAGGCGACGGCCGAGCTGCAGGCCGGCCGGCCCGGATACCGCGCCCTGCTACGCCATTTCATCACTGTGTCGATTGCCGCGCTGAAGGAGGATTTCTCCGCGCTCGGCGTTCATTTCGACCTGTGGAAGGGCGAAAGCGACGTCAACGACCTGATCCCCGCCATGGTGGAGGATTTCGAGGCGCGCGGCGTGGCTGAAGAATCCGAAGGCGCGTGGATCGTGCGCGTGGCGCGCGAGGACGACAAGAAGGAGCTTGCGCCCCTCATCCTCGTCAGCTCGCAAGGCTCCGCCCTCTACGCGACAACCGATCTGGCAACCATTCTCGACCGGCGGCAAGGTCTTGATCCCGATCTCATCCTCTACGTGGTCGATCTGGGGCAGTCGGACCATTTCGAGCAGGTCTTCCGCGCAGCCGTGAAGGCGGGCCTCGCAAGTGAGGGCGGGCTGGAGCATGTGAAGTTCGGCACGGTCAACGGCCCGGACGGCAAGCGCCTGCGCACCCGCGCGGGCGGCACCTTCCGGCTGGCAGACCTGATCGAGGAAGCGCGCGAGCGCGCCCGTGCGCGCCTTGCCGAAGCGGGGCTTGGCGAATCGCTCGACGCGGCGTCGCTCGAAGATGTGGCGCGCAAAGTCGCCAATGCCGCGATCAAGTTTGCTGACCTGCAGAATTACCGCACCACGAATTACATTTTCGCGATGGACCGGTTTGTCTCGTTCGAGGGCCGCACCGGGCCGTATCTTCTCTATCAGGCCGTGCGCATCAAATCCCTGATGAGGAAGGCGGCGGGCGAAGGGCTGGAGCCGGGAGACATCATCGTCTCCGCCCCGGAAGAGTCTGCTCTGGTGCGCAGGCTTGATGGTTTTCACGGCGCCCTGATGCGTGCCCATGATGACCGCGCGCCGAACCATGTCTGCGAGCACGTCTATGGCCTCGCGCAGGCTTTCTCCAGCTTCTACGCGGCCTGCCCGATCCTGCCGGAGAAGGACGAAGCGGTGCGCCGCTCGCGCCTTGGCCTTGCCGCGCTGACGCTGAAACAGCTGGAGCTGGGTCTCTCCCTGATCGGTCTTGAAGCACCCGAGCAGATGTAGGGCGTTTCAGGCGCTTCCCCCGATTGACTCATGCGCGCGCCGGACTAGTTTGCGCCGCTGAACGGGGCGACCCGTTCGACATTAGGCACCCGTGCGGGAGAGACCGGCCGAAGACGCCGGCGCCGAAGGCGCAACCGCCCCGGAAACGCTCAGGCCGCAGGACCGCCGGGACCGCCGACGCTGGAAAGCGGGCCGCTCTTTGAGGGCAGCCCCACCGAAGGAGCAAGCTGCGCGTGGGGTCAGCCCCGTTGCAGCGGGAATCTCTCAGGTCAAGGGACAGCGGGGGCAAGATCGCCACGTGAGGCAACTCGCGCACGGCGGTGATTGCAAACCCGCGTCAAGGACCTGGACCCATGGCTGAAGCCGATCTGAAAAAGACCCCGCTCTACGATCTTCATGTGGAGCTTGGCGCGCGCATGGTGCCCTTCGCGGGCTATGCCATGCCGGTGCAGTATCCTGACGGCATCATGGCCGAGCACCTGCATACGCGCGATTCTGCGGGCCTGTTTGACGTTTCCCATATGGGCCAGGCGCGCGTGACCGGCGATGAAGCGGCTCTTGAGGCGCTGATCACGGCGGACCTCTCCGCGCTGAAACCCGGCGAGCAGAAATACACCCTCCTCCTCAATGGTGAGGGCGGGATCATGGACGATCTCATGGTCTCGCGGCCCTTCGGCGCGGATGGCGGAATTTTCGTCGTCGTGAATGCCGCCACAAAGGGCGCAGATTTCGCTCACATGCGCGCGCGCTTTGCCGGGCGTGCAACCCTCACCGAGCATCCGGATCGCGCTCTGCTGGCCCTTCAGGGCCCCGCAGCGGCCAGTGTATTCACCGGCTTGGTGCCGGAGGCGGCAAAGCTGGTCTTCATGCAGTGCGGCGTGTTCCAGCTTGATGGCGTGGAGGTGTTCGCCTCGCGCTCCGGCTATACCGGCGAAGACGGTTTCGAGATTTCGGTTCCCGCCGAAAAGGCAGAACAGATCGCCCGGCTTCTCCTCTCGGATGCGCGCGTAAAAGCCATCGGCCTTGGCGCGCGTGACAGCCTGCGCCTTGAGGCGGGCCTCTGCCTTTATGGCCATGACATGGATGAGGGGCGCACGCCGGTCGAAGCGGCTTTGACCTGGGCGATTGCCAAGACGCGCCGCGAGCGCGCGGACTTTCCGGGCGCTGCGAAAATCCTCAAACAGATCGCAGACGGTGCGGGCGTGAAGCGCGTCGGCATCCGCCCGCATGATCGCGCCCCCGCCCGCGAAGGCGCGGAGATTGCGGTCAATGGCGAGATTGTCGGTGTGGTGACCTCCGGCGGGTTCGGCCCGACCGTTGGCGCACCTGTCGCCATGGGCTATGTGCGCAGCGATCTCGCCAGGCTCGGCACCGCGCTTGACCTGATGGTGCGCGGCAATGCCCGCCCCGCCGAAATCGTATCCATGCCGTTTGCGCCGCACCGCTTCCATCGCGGCTAGTTGTTTTTGAAGATTACCGGAGGAGACACCCCAATGAGCCAGACCCGCTATACCAAGGACCATGAATGGATCCGCGTCGACGGCGACACCGCCACTGTCGGCATCACCGCCTACGCCGCCGAACAGCTGGGCGATGTGGTGTTCGTCGAACTGCCCGATATCGGCAAGACCGTGACCCAGGGCGGCGAGATGGCCGTGGTGGAAAGCGTGAAGGCGGCCTCGGAAGTCTACGCGCCGGTCAATGGCGAGGTGGTCGAGGTCAATTCCGAGCTGGAAAGCGCGCCGGAGACGGTGAACGAAGCCCCCGATGGTGCGGGCTGGTTCGTGAAGCTGAAGCTCTCCGACACCTCCCAGCTTGATGGCCTGATGGATGAAGCCGCCTACAAGGCCCATATCGGCTAGCGACGATTTTTGCCTCCCCCGTCCGCGGGGGAGGACAGTGCAAGAAGCCTGAAAACCAAAAGGTTGACCGAGACATGCGCTACCTCCCCCTGACACCGGAAGACCGCGAGGCGATGCTCGCCACGATTGGTGTCCAGTCGATTGATGATCTCTTCCTCGACGTGCCGGAGGCCGCGCGCCTTGACGGTCCGGTGAACCTGCCGCTGCGGGCGACCGAGCTGGAGGTGGAGCGCGCCTTTGCCCGTATGGCGAAGAAAAACATCTCTGCTGGCGAGGCGGCGTTCTTTGTCGGGGCAGGGGCCTACAAGCACCACGTGCCCTCGACGGTCGATCACCTGATCCAGCGCTCTGAATTCCTCACCGCCTACACGCCCTATCAGCCGGAAATCAGCCAGGGCACGCTGCAGACACTGTTCGAGTTCCAGACGCAGGTCGCGCGCCTGACCGGCATGGATGTGGCCAATGCCTCCATGTATGACGGCTCTACCGCCTGCGCCGAGGCCGTGCTGATGGCCGCGCGGGTGACCAAACGCTCGAAAGCCGTGCTGTCGGGCAATCTGCACCCGCACTATGCCGCCGCCACGCACACGGCCTGCAAATACATGGATATCATCACCGCCTCGCAGGCCCCTGTGCCGGGCGCGCTTGATGACATCATCGCGGCCATTGACGAGGAAACGGCCTGCGTCGTCGTTCAGAACCCGGACGTGTTCGGGCGCGTGCATGACCTCACCCCGATTGCGGAAGCCGCCCATGCCAAGGGCGCGCTGCTGATCGCCGTGGTCACCGAGATCGTGTCGCTGGGCCTTGTAAAGAGCCCGGGCGAGATGGGCGCGGACATCGTGGTCGGCGAAGGCCAGTCGCTGGGCGTCGGCCTGCAGTTTGGCGGGCCCTATGTCGGTCTTTTCGCCTGCCGCAATGACCGCAACTTCCTGCGCAACATGCCGGGCCGCCTGGCCGGCGAGACGGTGGACGCCGATGGCCGTCGCGGCTTCGTGCTGACGCTCTCCACGCGCGAGCAGCACATCCGGCGCGACAAGGCGACCTCGAACATCTGCACCAATTCCGGGCTGATGGCGCTCGCCTTCACCATCCACATGACGCTGCTGGGCGAGAAGGGCCTGCGCCAGATGGCGACGCTCAATCACGAGGCGGCCTGCACGCTCGCCGATGCGCTGGCCGCCGTGCCGGGCGTGGAGGTGCTGTGTGACACCTTCTTCAACGAGTTCACGGTGAAACTGCCCAGGGACGCGGCTGCGGTAACCGAGAGCCTGATCGCCAAGGGCGTGCTGGCCGGAGTGCCCGCCAGCCGCCTCTATCCGGGCAAGGGGCTGGATAACCTCCTCATCATCGCCGCCACCGAAACCAACAGCCAGGCCGATATCGACCTGTTCGCCCGCGCGCTCAAAGAGGTGCTCTAACCATGGCCATGAACACGCAAGGACGCCCCTCCCGCCCGGCCTCGAATATCGAGCAGGGCGGCTATGCCGACACCTTCTCCGGTTCGCGCGGTCTCGATCAGGCCGAGCCGCTGATCTTCGAGCGCGGCCGCACCGACATTACCGGCGTGGACTTCCCTGAGGCCAAAGGCACCAAGGCACGTCTTGGCGGGCTGGAGCGCTCGGGCGAGATCGGCCTTCCGGGCCTCACCGAGCCGGAAGCGATGCGCCATTATGTGCGCCTGTCGCGCAAGAACTACGCGATCGATCTCGGACTCTATCCGCTCGGCTCGTGCACGATGAAGCACAATCCGCGCCTCAATGAGAAAATGGCCCGCCTGCCGGGCTTTGGCGACATTCACCCTCTGCAGCCGCAATCGACCGTGGAAGGCGCGTTTGAACTGATCGGCGAGCTGGCCCACTGGCTGATGACGCTGACCAATACGCCGTGCGTCGCGATGAGCCCCAAAGCCGGGGCGCATGGCGAGCTGTGCGGCATGATGGCGATCCGCGCGGCGCTGGATGCGCGCGGTGAAAGCGGCCGCCGCCGCGTGCTGGTGCCTGAAAGCGCGCACGGCACCAACCCGGCTACCGCCGTGCAGTGCGGCTTCTATTGTGACGAGATTCCCGCAGGCCCCGATGGCCGCGTGGATATGGACGCGTTCAAGGCGAAGCTGGGCGATGATGTCGCTGCGATCATGCTGACCAACCCGAATACGTGCGGGCTGTTCGAGCGAGACATCGTCGAGATTGCGCGCCTGATCCATGAGGCGGGCGGGTATTTCTACTGCGATGGCGCGAACTTCAACGCCATTGTCGGCCGTGTGCGCCCCGGCGATCTTGGCATCGACGCCATGCACATCAATCTGCACAAAACCTTCTCCACCCCGCATGGCGGGGGTGGCCCCGGTGCCGGTCCGACCGTCTTCTCCGAGGCGCTCGCTCCGTTCGCGCCGGTGCCCTATGTGGTCAAGACCAGTGAAGGCTGGCGCATGGTGGAGCAGGAAGACGAGGCGGAAGGGCAGCCCTTTGGCCGCATGGTCGCGTTCCACGGCCAGATGGGCATGTTCACGCGCGCGCTCTCCTACATGATGAGCCACGGCGCGGACGGGCTGAAACAGGCGGCAGAGGACGCGGTGCTGAACGCGAACTACATCCTGGCGCGCCTGAAACACATCATGACGCCCGCCTTTGACGGCACCTGCATGCACGAGGCGCTCTTTGACGACCGCTTCCTGAAGGATACCGGCGTCACCACGCTCGACTTTGCCAAAGCCATGATCGATGAGGGCTATCACCCCATGACCATGTACTTCCCGCTGGTCGTGCACGGGGCCATGCTGATCGAGCCGACCGAAACCGAGAGCAAGTCCGGCCTCGACCGCTTCTGCGACACGCTGGAAAGCCTCGCCAAAGCGGCCAGGGGGGGCGACACGGTGCGCTTCACCTCTGCTCCGGTGCATGCTCCCGCCAAGCGTCTGGACGAGACCCGCGCGGCCCGCAATCCGGTACTGGTCTGGACGCCGCCTGCGGACACGCTGGAAGCGGCGGAATAGACGGACGCCTCACCAGATCCGGCTCGCCATGGCAGGCGAGCCGGTGCGTGGCGGTACGGTGAAGAGCCGGCTGCCGAGGCGGCGCGTGGCGTTCAGCACTGGCAGCTCAAACCCGCGATAGCTGGCCCACGCCACCGCAATGCAGGCGATGATGGCCACGAGGATGAAGGCGAGATTGCCTGCGGGGCCGGTGGCGGGCATCAACCCTGCCCATATCCGCGCCAGGGCCGACAGGACCAGCAGGTGGGACAGGTAGAGCGAATAGGACCAGTCACCCAGCCGGACGAGCCATTGCGGCGCGGTCAGCCCCCTGTCGGCCTCAAGGCATACCGCGCCATAGACCACCAGGGCGCTGGGCACGCCGAATGCGGCAACGCGCTGCCAGCCCAGCGGAAAATCTTCCGTCCCGGCGGGCCATAGCCACACGGCGGCTCCCGCGAGCCAGACGGCGGCCAGCACCAGTGCCGGTACGGCAAAGGCCCGTCTGCCCGAGCACACAAGAAGCCCGGCAAATGCACCCAGGATGAATTCCAGCGTCAGCGGATGGGTGAGAAGGCCCGCCAGGGCACCCGGCGCGGGGAGCACGACCCAGAAAACGGTCGCCAGCCCCCCCCAGACCGTCAGCAGGGCGGGAAGCCAGCGTGCGGGCAGGGCCAGAAAGCCTGCAAAGACGAGATAGAAGTAAAGCTCGTGAGAGAGCGTCCACCCCACGTGCAGTACCGGCAGGTCGCCGGCTATCGGCCAGAGGGTGAAGGACTGCCAGAGATGCAGGTCAGAAACATTACGGGTGAGGGTGTCGGGGATGAGCAGATAGGCCCCGAGCGCCAGCAGGGAAAACAGCCAGTAGGCCGGATAGACCCTGGCCGCCCGCGCATATACGAACCGGCCCACCACCCCGCCATGACCGCGCGGCGCGTTGCGTGTGATGTACACCATCACGAAGCCGGAGATGACAAAGAACAGATCCACCCCGCCAAATCCCAGCAGCCATGCCGCGCCAAGCAGCGGCTCGGGCAGGAACCGGGCTTCCAGTTGATGCAGGTGCGCGAAGAGCACGAGTAGCGCGGCAAGGGCGCGGAGCGCCTGAAGCGAGGTGATCGCTGATTGCATGCCCGCTCCACGAGGCTGGTGTGTGGGCCGGACGCTAGCGGCTGGCGCGCGTGCGGGCAATTCCCGGACAGGCCTGTGCTGCAGGCGGGTAACCTGCGGGCGGCTCTGGCGGTATCCTGATATGGCGGGTGTGCGCGGGTTGCGCAGCGTCCGGAGACAGCAACCGCATTTGTGCCACAATTGACGTGCGGATGGTCGCCCTTATGCAACATGCCTGCGGAATTGGCCGTCATGGCCCTTGCGGCGGTGGCCCGGCGGCGCACATAAGCCGGACAACAGACTGGAACGTGTCAGGAGACAGCGGTGGTGATGAACGATGCAGTCAACGGGTTGAGCAAGACACGCTTTGGCAGCGTGATCGTACTCGTTCTGCGCGCCATCGGCGTAGCTCTGGGCCTGTTCCTGATGGCGGTGTCGATCCCGCTTTTCTTCCTGCCCATCCCGCTCGGCATTCCGCTCTTCCTGTTCGCTGCCGTGCTGCTGGCGGCGTCCTCGCGCACCGCACACACGCTCATCACCGGCTTCCTGAAGCGTCATCCGGGCGTCTGGTCGCGCGTGAAGCGCATTTTCGGCGAAAAGGATGAGGAGGCCAGGGGCCCGCAAGAGCGGCCCTGACCTCCCTGGTGTCCTGATCGGACGGGACGGGTGGCGCGCTGCGCCGCCCCGTCTGTGCCGCCGGAACCCTATTCCTCGTCAGCGGGCGCGTCATAGCTGGCCGGAGCGGCGGCAGCAGCCTGCGCTTCGGCGCGCAGCACGTTGTCGCACTGGCCGCCTTCATAGAGCCCCGACAGCCAGTACCAGCGCTTTTCGGCAATCGCGCGCTGGGCGGCGAGCTCGGCTTCGCGCTGTTGCGCCCGCTGGCGCATCATGCCGCCAACCGCGCCAATGCCCGGAATGGCCCGGCCCGCGCCGCTCATCAGGGCGGCATGCTGGGCGATGCCGGTTGCGGCCTCGGTGGCGTAGGTGCTGTCGAAAATTCCGCCCTCGGGCGCACCGCCCAGCACTTCGGCGGCGGCATTGGCTTCCACGATCACCTCGCGGCAGGACAGGGCGGTATCGCCCGTGCGGATCACCTGACCTTGCTGGGCGAGGGCAGGGGCAGACAGGGCGGCTGCAGCCAGCCCGGCAAACAGGATGCGTTTCATGACGGTTCTCCTTCTCACTCCCCAAGGAGCTAATGACAGGGACCGTCTCTCAAACCGTGCCGTATTGCATCTGACGATACTGGTAAGGTTCGCAAGGTGTTGGTTTTGTTAGAAATATCACCCTCGTCCTTCGAGACGGCCTTTCAGGCCTCCTCAGGATGAGGGTGTAGTTGGCGCTTTTCCCCTCATCCTTTCGGACGCAGTCGCGCTCGAAGGACGAGGGGAAAATCCCCTAAGGCCGGTAGCGTGGCTTCTTGTCTCCCCGATCCCGCAAGGGCGCAGAAAGCCTCGCAAACTCGGTCAGCAGAGGCCGCGTCTCTGCGGGATCGATGATCTCCTCCACCCAGAAGCGTTCGGCCGTCTTGAAGGGTGAGGAGAAGGCGCGCATCTGGCGGGACAGCTCCGCCTTCATCGCGGCCGGGTCTTCTGCCGTTTCCAGCGCGGCCTTGAAGGCCGCCTCCACCCCGCCTTCGAGCGGCAGCGAGCCCCAGTCACCCGACGGCCAGGCATAGCGATAGCGGAAACCGGTATGGTTCATCATCGCCGCGCCCGCGACGCCAAAGGCCTTGCGCACGATGATCGCGCACATGGGAACGCTGGCCTGATAGAGCGCGGCGAGCGCCCGGGCGCCATGGCGGATTGTGCCGGCGCGTTCAGCGCGCGTGCCGATGATGAAGCCGGGAATATCGACGAAATGGACAATCGGCAGGCGGAAGGTCTCGGCCAGATCAATAAAGCGCGTCACCTTTTGGGCAGCTTCCGCTGTCCATCCACCACCGTAGAATTTCGGGTTGGAGGCGAGCACGGCAACCGGCCATCCGTCGAGCCGCGCAAAGGCGGTGATGACGGACTGGCCGAAATTGCGGCCCATCTCGAATACGCTGGCCCGGTCCATCGTCGACGCGAGGATGGCATCCATGTCATAGGCGTAGCGCTTGTCGCGCGGCACGATCGAGGACAGCGCCGGATCGGTGCGGGCCGGATCGTCGGTAGGGGCGGTGCGCGCAGGCAGTTCGTGGACGGAGTTTGGCAGATAGGAGAGGAACCAGCGCGCGGCCTCCATGGCTTCAGCTTCGCTGGCAAAGGCATCATCGACCGCACCCGCGGCCAGATGGATATCGGCCCCGCCCAGCTCCTCCTTGGTGACGTGTTCGCCAATGCCAGCAACGACAGGCGGCCCGGCGACGAACATCTGCGCCTGTCCTTTGACCATCACCGAATAATGACTGGAGACGGCGCGGGCGGCGCCAAGACCCGCGACCGGGCCCAGCAGCAGCGAGACCACGGGGACAGTCTCCAGGTTTTCCACCACCAGATCCCAGGCCGGATTGAAGGGGACATAGGTCGCGCCCATGTCGAGGATGGATTTGACCGAGCCACCGCCGCCCGTGCCTTCGATCAGGCGCAGAAGCGGCAGGCGCAAATCGCGCGCCATGGCCTCGGCCTGAATCTGTTTCTCCACGATGGCCGCATCGGCTGCGCCGCCGCGCACGGTGAAATCGTCAGCGACCAGCACCACATCGCGGCCCCGCACCTTTGCGCGGCCAAAGACGCAGTTGGCCGGCATCAGCCCGGTGAGATTGCCATTCTCGTCATAGCTCGCTGTACCGGCGATGGAGCCGATCTCGCGAAAACTCCCCTCATCGGATAGAAGGGCGATGCGCTCGCGCACATTGAGGCGTCCTGCGGCGCGCTGGCGCTCCAGCTTTTCAGGCCCGCCCATGGCGCGTGTCAGCGCCTGACGCTTGCGCAACTCGTCAATTTCGTCTTTCCAGCTCATCCCGTTTCATTCCCCGCGCATCAGGACACCCGACTCACATGGCCAGTTTTCCCTTTGAGATCGCCGCCGTCGATGGCCAGGCGCGTACCGGCACGCTGAAAACATCGCGCGGAGACATCCGCACGCCTGCTTTCATGCCGGTGGGGACGGCAGCGACGGTGAAGGCGCTCTATCCCGATCAGGTAAGGCAGGCAGGCGCGGACATACTTCTGGGCAATACCTACCACCTCATGCTGCGCCCCGGTGCGGAGCGGGTGAAGCGCCTTGGCGGCCTGCATCATTTCATGCGCTGGGACGGGCCGATCCTGACCGATTCCGGCGGGTTTCAGGTCTGGTCGCTGGCAGGCCTTCGCAAGATGAGCGAGGAGGGGGTGGCCTTCAAAAGCCATCTTGATGGCTCAAAGCACATGCTGACCCCGGAGCGCTCGATAGAAATTCAGGCGGACCTCTTGGGCGCTGACATCTCCATGCAGCTCGATGAATGTACCCCGTTCCCGTGTGAGCGCGATGCGGCGGCCAAATCCATGGAGCTTTCCATCCGCTGGGGGCGGCGCTCGAGAGAGGCTTTCGGGGAGCGCGATACCCAGAACCTCTTTGGCATCGTGCAGGGCTCGGTCTATCCCGACTTGCGCCAGCAATCAGCCGAGGCGCTGATCGAGACAGGGTTTGACGGCTATGCGGTCGGCGGGCTGGCGGTCGGCGAGGGGTTTGAGATGATGTGCAACGTGCTGGACGTGACCACGCCGCACCTGCCGCACGAGCGTCCGCGCTATCTGATGGGGGTGGGCCGCCCGATTGACCTCGTAGAGGCGGTCGCGCGCGGGATCGACATGTTCGACTGTGTGATGCCGACCCGTTCCGGCCGCCATGGTCAGGCCTGGTCGGATTACGGCCCGTTCAATCTGAAGAATGCGCAATATGCCGAGGATGAAAGCCCGCTAAACGAGGCGGTTAACTGCCCGGCGAGCCGCGATTACTCCAAGGCCTATCTGCATCACCTGGTGCGGGCGGGCGAGTATCTCGGCTCCATGATCCTCTCCTGGCACAATGTCACCTATTACGAGGATCTGATGGCGCGCATGCGCGCGGCTATCGCAGAAGGGCGGTTCGAGGCGTTCCGCGCAGACTTCCTTACCCGCTGGGAAGAGGGCACAGGCAAACGCGCATAAAAATGCGGCCTCCGATGAGGGAGGCCGCTGGAAGTTGGATCGCAGGCGTTATGGCTAGCGGTTGATGTTCAGCTGTGAGTGCAGCTGGGCCTGCGTGGCGGCCAGCACGATGGCATTGGCGCTGGCATCAAAGGCCGCGTCGCTTGCGAGCACGGCATGGGTGCGCGTGGCGCCTTGCGGGCGGATCACCACGTAGTACTGGCCGGACGAGCGGCGCGTGCGGTGCACGTAGCCGGCATAATACCCGTCACGGGTATAGACCCGAACCGGCGCGTACTGGACGCGGGCGCTGGCCCTTGCGTGCGGGGGAGGCGGCGCGCTGGCGCGCACATAGGCGCGGGTTTCGGTTTCCAGCTGCGTGCGCAGCGCGGCATTGGCCGCCATGCGGTCATGCCGGGGCAAGGCGCGGTCCAGCTGGCCGGTCAGGCGGGTATCGATACCAAGCCCGGTGCGCTGGTCGACCACGGCGCCATTGCCAAGAACATCCGCGCCGAGCCGCGTGCTCTGGTTGACGGTACCGGTCACCTGACCGGTGATCTCGCCCACCTGCGCGTGTGCCATTCCGGCGGTCAGCGCCAGGGCGGTGGAAAGAATAATGATCGCTTTCATCGCAGATCTCCCTTCATCCGCTGCACGCCGCAGGGAAAGGCGTGCAGCTAGGAACCAAACGCCGGGTCCAAGCGCCGGGTTCCGGTCCAGTGCCGCGCGGCCCGGCGGCTGGTGCAGCAAAGACACACCGTGCGCATGGCGACCGGCGCGCGAACGCGCTAAGAGGGCGGGATGCAGGCCCTGATCAACTTCCTCAATGCGATGGATGCCCGCGCGGTGCGTGCGGTGTCGGTTTCCATCGGCCTGTTCGCGCTGGTGATCGCGGTGTTTCTGATCGGCCGTTTCGCCTTCGGCATCGAGCCGGGTGACGTGCAGGCATGGCTCGCGGACGCCGCCAGCGAGTGGTACGCGCTGCCGCTGACCATTCTGGCCTTCACCGCCTTTTCTTATATCGGCGCGCCGCAGTTCGCACTGATCGCTGCGGCGGTGCTCGCCTTCGGGCCGGTCGCCGGGTTTGCCTATTCATGGCTCGGCACCATGGTGTCGGCGGCGGCCAATTTCTGGACCGGGCGCGTGCTGGGCGCCGACGTGGTGCGTCGCTATGGCGGAGAGACGGTAAACCGCGTCTCGGCCTTCGTCGGACGCAACGGTTTCTGGGCCAGCGCGATCATCCGCAACGTCCCGTCCGCACCCTTCATCGTCATCAACATGGCCGCGGGCGTATCGCAGATGGGGTTTCTCGTCTTCATGGCGGGATCCGGGCTCGGCATCATTCCGAAGATCGCCCTGGTGGCTTTTGCCGGCAGCAGCGTCATTGCGCTGCTTACCGGCAGCGGGCTCTGGGTGGCGGCGGTTCTGGCGCTGACGGCGTTTGGCTGGCTGATGGCCATGCTGATGGCGCGGCGCTGGCTGGGTGCGACCGAGGCCGGACGCGAGGCAGCGAACCTGAAATCTGCTGATCGAGAGCGTGCAGACGGCACCTCCTCTCTTGCAATCGCGGACGGCGCGTCGCACAAGGAAGACTAGCGTCTCCGTCTGCGTCCGTCAGGCGGCCCACCGCCTCCGGCCCACAGGTTGATTGAATGCTCGCAAGCGTCTTCGGACTTCTCTCTGCTGATATTGCCATCGATCTCGGGACGGCAAACACGCTGGTCTATGTAAAGGGCCGCGGCGTGGTGCTGAACGAGCCGTCCGTGGTAGCCTACAAGATCGAAAAAGGGCGCAAGCACGTTCAGGCCGTGGGCGCCGAGGCCAAGCTCATGCTCGGCAAGACGCCCGGTAACGTCGAAGCCATCCGGCCCATGCGCGATGGCGTGATCGCCGATTTCGACGTCGCCGAGGAGATGATCGCCCACTTCATCCGCAAGGTGCACAACCGGCGCAGCTTCGTGTCACCGCAGGTTGTGATCTGCGTGCCGTCCGGCGCGACCGCGGTGGAGCGCCGCGCGATCCATGAAAGCGCGCTCGGTGCCGGTGCCCGCAAGGTCTATCTCATTGATGAGCCGATGGCCGCTGCGGTGGGCGCAGGCCTGCCGATTGACGAGCCGACCGGTTCGATGATCGTCGATATTGGCGGGGGCACCACAGAGGTGGCCGTGATGTCGCTCTCCGGCATCGTCTATTCGCGCTCGGTACGCGTGGGCGGCGACAAGATGGACGAGGCCATCATCAACTATATCCGCCGCTCGGCGAACCTGCTGATCGGGGAAACCTCCGCTGAGCGGATCAAGAAGGAAATCGGCTCGGCCAGCCCGCCCCCGAAGGGCGAGGGGCTGACGCTGGAAATCAAGGGCCGTGACCTGATGAACGGCGTGCCGCGCGAAATCGCGGTGACCGAAGCCATGATCGCCGATGCGCTGTCCGAACCGGTCGAGCAGATCGTCGAGGCGGTCAAGCAGGCACTGGAAGCCACCCCGCCGGAACTGGCGGCGGACATCGTCGACAAGGGCATCGTGCTGACGGGCGGGGGCGCGCTGCTGCGCAATCTAGATACCGAGCTGCGCGACCGGACGGGCCTGCCGGTTAGCCTGGCGGATGAGCCGCTCTCCTGCGTTGTGCTCGGCTGCGGGAAGGCAGTGGAAAATCTAAAGATTTGGCGGCCCATACTGTCTGAAGCCGTGTAAGCGGTGCGGGAATAGGTCTCTAGAGGAGGTGCCGGGCGGTGGCGCAATGGCGTTCAGCGCGGCAGGGGGCAGACGAGGGAGTGCGCTTCTCGCGCACCTTGCTGTTCGTGCTGATGGCGGCATCGGCCGCCCTGATCGCCGCTGACCGCCCGCAGGACCGCGTCGAGGCCATCACCATTTTCCGCGCGGCTTTCAATGACGCCGCAATCCCGGTGCTGGAAGCCGCCGCCCAGCCCCTGCGCGGGCTCTATAATGTCGGCCCGTGGTGGCGCCGCCAGATCGAGCTGGCCGAGGAGGTCCGCTCCCTGCGCGAGGAGATGTCCGAGCTGCGGGCCTGGCGCGATGTCGCGCTGAACTATTCCGAACAGATGCGCCGCCAGCAGGAATTGCTCAATCTCGACCCGCCTTTGCCGCGTGGCCGGATCACTGCGTGGGCGGTGACCGAGACCGGCGGGCCGTTCGTCAATACCCGCCTTGTCGGCGTGGGCCGTGCGCAGGGCGTGCAGCCGGGCTATCCCGCGCTGAACATTTATGGCGTGGTCGGGCGCACCATCGATGTGGGCGAGCGTTCCTCGCGCATCCTGCTGCTGACAGACCTCAACAGCCGTGTCTCGGTGATGGCTGACCGGTCCAATGCGCGCGCCATGCTGATCGGCGACAACACGGTTTTCCCGCGGCTGGAATATCTGGGCCGCGCGCCAGATATCGAGGAGGGCGACCGCATCGTCACCTCCGGGGATGACAACGTGCTGCCGCGCGGCCTGCCGATTGGCGAGGCAGTGCGTGACCGCAGGGGAGTATGGCGCGTGGCGCTCTATTCCAGCGCGGCGCCCATCGATCTGGTCTGGATATGGCCCTATGAGCCGGTGCCGCCGCCCAGCGACACGCCGGGCATATTGCTGCCGCCGGGGGCAGGAGGCAGCCAGTCCGCCCCGACAGAACCCGTGATCACCATTCCGGTGGGTCAGGCGGACGATGCGTCTGCCGGGACGGACGAGGAGGAGGCGTAATGCGGGCCAATCTGGAACGCAACTCCACCTGGCCGACCTTTACCGGCATGGGGCTGACCCTGTTCTTCAGCCTGCTGGCCGTGGCCGCGCCGCTGCGCCTGCCCGAGGGGCAGGCTTTCCCCGTGCCGTTCTTTCCGCTGATCGTGCTGTTCATCTGGTCTGTGCGCCACCCGTCCTACGTGCCGCCCTGGCTGATCTTCCTGACAGGGCTGTTGCAGGATCTGCTGACGGGCGGGCCGCTGGGCCTGTGGGCGCTGTCCTACCTCGTCGCCTTCACCATAGCACGCCTGCGCTCTACCGAGCCGTCCGCGCGCGAGTTCGTACTGCTGGTGGCGCGCTTTTCGGTGCTGGCCGCGATCGCCACGCTCGTGGCATGGGCGGCAGGATCGCTCTCGATCGGCCAGCCTGCCGATCCGATGAGCCTTGTTACCGAGGGTGTGATAACCCTTATCGTGTTTCCGGCTGCGTGCTGGATGTTTGCGCGCAGGCGCGAACGCACCACATTCTCTTGATCCCGGAGCCCTGCTGGCAGAGACATGCGCCGCGACAAACAGGAAGCCCAGTCACAGTTCAACCGCCGCACCTTCATGCTGGGCGCGGGCGGGGCAGCTGTTTTCGCGGGTATTGGCGCGCAGCTCTATAATCTGCAGATCCTCAATGAGGACCAGTACCGCGTCCTGTCGGACAACAACCAGTTCTCCTTCCGCATCCAGCTGCCCACGCGCGGGCGCATTCTCGACCGGTTCGGCGAAACCGTGGCGGAAAACCGGGACAGCTACCGCATCTATATCGTGCGCGAGCAGGCAGGAGATCCGGTGCTGGCGCTGGACCGGCTTTCGCAATTCATGCCGCTGGGCGAGGCGCGGCGCGAGCGCGTGCTGCGCGAACTGGCCCGCACGCCGCGCTTCCAGCCCGTCACCGTGGCCGAAGGGGTGGACTGGGAGACGTTCAGCCGAGTGAACCTGCACCTGCCCGAGCTGCCGGGCGTGATGCCCGATGTGGGCGAGGTGCGCACCTATCCCATGCCGGCCGCCTTCGCCCATGTGGCGGGCTATGTGCAGTCTGCCCCGCCGGAGATCGCGGGCAATGATCCGCTCCTGCGCCATCCGGCCTTCCGGGTCGGGCGCACGGGCGTGGAGATTGCGCGCGACGAGGAATTACGCGGGGCGGCAGGCTCGCTGAAAGTCGAGGTCAATGCGTTTGGCCGGGTGATCCGCGAACTGCCCGACCAGTCACGCCCGGCCGAGCCGGGCCGTGACATCACACTCACGATTGATGCGGCCAGCCAGCGCTTTGCCACAGAACGCCTCGCCGGGCAGAGCGCGGCGGCTGTCGCCATGGATGTGCGCACGGGCGAGATTCTCTCGCTGACCTCCACGCCGGGTTTTGACCCCAACCTGTTCGTGCTCGGCATTCCGGCGCGCGAGTTCCGCGAGCTGAACGAAAACCCCTACCGCCCGCTCTTCAACAAGTCGGTGAACGGGCTCTACGCCCCCGCCTCCACCGTGAAGGGGGTGATTTCGCTCGCAGCGCTGCGCCACGGGGTAATGCGCCCCGGAGAGCGGGTGAGCTGCCGCGGCTCGGTGCGCCTCGGTGACCGGACCTTCCACTGCTGGCGGCGTGAGGGCCACGGCGCGGTGAACATGCATGACGCCATCAAGGTGTCCTGCGACGTCTATTTCTACGAGGTGGCCGCGCGGCTGGGTATTGAGCGTATCCGCGAGACGGCGCTGGAGCTGGGGTTCGGCCAGCTCTTCGATATCGGCATTCCCATGCTGTCCCAGGCCGGCGGCCTGTTCCCCAGCCCGCAATGGAAGCGTGCGCGCACCGGGCAGGGCTGGACGATGGGCGATACCTACAATGTCGGTATCGGTCAGGGCGCGGTGCTGGCCTCGCCGCTCCAGCTGGCGGTCATGACGGCGCGCATGGCCACCGGCCGCGCGGTCGAGCCGACACTCTATGCCCGCCCGCTGGTGTCGGAATTCCCGCGCCTCAACTTTGATGAGGCCCATATCGAGGCTGTCCACAACGCCCATGTCGGCGTGGTGCATGAACCGGGCGGCACGTCCTACTGGTCGCTGGGCGGGCTGGGTGTGGACGGGGTGCGTATGGCCGGCAAGACCGGGACCAGCCAGGTCTATTCCATCAGCGCGGAAGAGCGTGCGCGCGGCGTCAGAAGCCAGGATGACCTGCCCTGGCGGCTGCGCAATCACGGCCTGTTCATCTGCTATGCGCCCGCCGAGGAGCCGCGCTATGCGGTCGCGGTGGTGGTGGAGCATGGCGGCGGCGGTGCGCGCTCTGCTGCCCAGCCCGCGCGCGACATATTGCGCGATCTCATCATCCGCGATCCGGCGGGCCGGCCGGGCCTCATCGCCGCGCGCCATGCGCCCATTCATCTCGCGCAGGGGAGCCCGTAAGCCGGATGCCGGTCTTCACCCAGCCTGTACCGCGCGATCTGAGGGGCAAGCTCTTCGAGCTCAACTGGGCGTTCGTGCTTCTCATCATCCTGACCGGGTGCGTGGGCATTCTCATGCTCTATTCGGTCGCGGGCGGGGCGTGGGACCCGTGGGCCATCCGCCATGCGACGCGCTTCGGGGTCGGGCTGGCCATCATGCTGGTGGTCGCGATGGTGCCGCCGAGAGTCTGGATGGGGCTTGCCTATCCGGCCTATCTCGGCGCGCTCTTCCTGCTGGTGATGGTGGAGCTGTTCGGCGTCACCGCCATGGGCGCGCAGCGCTGGATCGATATCGGCCCGGTGCGCATGCAGCCCTCCGAGATGATGAAGATTGCGCTCGTGCTGGCGCTGGCGCGCTATTATCACGACCTGCCGCCGGAGAACGTGTCGCGGCCTGGCGGCATGATCATTCCGCTGATGATGATCGCCGCGCCTTTCCTGCTGATCGCCAAGCAGCCTGATCTGGGCACCGCCGTGCTGACCGGAGCGACGGGCGTGGTGATGGTGTTTCTGGCCGGGCTCAGCTGGAAGATCATCCTGCCCGGCATCATTGCCGGCGGTGTGGGCGGCGTGATGTTCCTGCGCTACGGGCTGGAGGAATACCAGCGCGCGCGTGTGCTCACCTTCCTCAACCCGGAAAACGATCCGCTGGGCGCGGGCTATCACATCATGCAGTCCAAGATCGCGCTGGGCTCGGGCGGGCTGACCGGCAAGGGGTACATGCAAGGCACGCAGG
Organism: Glycocaulis sp.; assembly: GCA_046295255.1. GTDB lineage: Bacteria > Pseudomonadota > Alphaproteobacteria > Caulobacterales > Maricaulaceae > Glycocaulis. The sequence goes on along the minus strand of JBKBNS010000017.1, from coordinate 18,438 downwards.
CCCATCTCAACTTCCTGCCCGAGAAGCAGACCGACTTCATCTTCACCATGCTGGGCGAGGAATTCGGCCTGGTGGGCGGGCTCGCCGTGCTCACGCTCTATGCGCTGATTCTCGGCCATTGCCTGATCACGGCCATGTCCTGCCGCTCGGTATTCCTGCGCCTTGTCACGATGGGGGTGACCACCACCTTCGCGCTCTATGTCTTCATCAACACGGCGATGGTGATGGGGCTGGTGCCGGTGGTCGGTGTGCCGCTGCCGATGATTTCCTATGGCGGATCGGTGATGCTGACCGTGCTGGGCGGGCTTGGCCTGATCCTTGGCGCACACATTCACAGAGCGGCAGAACCACCCAAGGGTGCAGGACTTTTCGGCTAAGCGCGCTTGACCTTGCTGGCCTCGTGGGGAAGTCTCCCCGCCAAATCAGCCGATAACAAACACAAGCCTATAGCGGGGGATATCACGATGGCCATTGGCGGCAGCGCGCACAGCACCTGGGGCACACGGTTCGGCTTCCTGATGGCGGCTATCGGCTCCTCGGTGGGCTTGGGCAATTTCTGGCGTTTCCCCTATGTGGCCGGCGAGAATGGCGGGGCTGCCTTCATCGTCATCTACCTCGTCTGCGTCGTCTTCATCGCGCTGCCCATCCTGATGGCCGAACTCTCGGTGGGCCGCCATGCCCGCCGCTCCGCCGTCGGGTCGGTGCAGAAAATGGCCTTCAACGCCGGTGCACCGGGGATATGGGCCATTGCGGGCTGGGTCGCGATGATCGCGGGCGTGCTCATCTTGTGCTTCTACTCGGTCGTGGCCGGCTGGGTGGTGGCCTATGTCGTCCAGATGGGTACCGGCCAGTTCACCGGCATGGCCCCCGAGGTGGTGGCCGGCCAGTTCGAGCAGCTTATCGGGGATACCAACGCCGTCATTGGCTGGCACACCGCCTTCATGGTGGTGACCGTGGGTATCGTGTCGCTGGGCGTGACCAAGGGTATTGAGCGCGCCGTGACGATCCTCATGCCGCTCTTCTTTGCCATGCTCCTGTCGCTGGTCATCTATGCGGCGTTCACCGCCGACATGGGCAGCGCGCTGGAATACCTGTTCACGCCGGACTTCTCCGAGATCGGCCCGCAGACATTCCTGGCTGCGCTCGGGCAGGCCTTCTTCTCCATCGGCGTCGGCGGGGCGATCATGATCACCTACGGCTCCTACCTGCCGCGCTCGGACAATCTGACCGGTTCGTCGGTGATCATCACGGGCGCCGACACCATGGTGGCGATCGTTGCCGGTCTGGCGATCTTCCCCTTCGTTTTCGCCTTCGCGCTTGATCCCGCTGCCGGTCCGGCCCTGTTCTTCCAGACCCTGCCGAGCGCCTTCGCGCAGATGCCGGCGGGCCAGTATGTCGGCACGGCCTTCTTCATCCTCGCCTTCATCGCCGCGCTCACCTCCTCGATCTCGCTTTTGCAGGTCGTGGTGGCGTTTGCCGAAGAGCACACTGACTTTGGCAAGACCGGCTCGGCCATCTTCTTTGGCGTGATCATCTGGCTGGTCGGCTGCGGCGCGGCCTTCTCGGGCGGCTATTTCGACCTGCTCGACACGCTCTCCGGCCAGGTCTTCCTGCCGCTGGGCGGTCTGCTGATCGCGCTCTTCACCGGCTGGGTGGTGGCCCGCTCGCTGATGCGTCACGAGCTTGCCGGTTCGTCCGATCTCGTGTTCGCGGTCTGGCGCTTCCTGATCCGGTTCGTGGCGCCGATAGCGGTGGCGCTCATTCTGGCGGGCGGGATTGCGAGCGCCTTTGGCGTCTCGCTGCCCTTCCTGAACGGATAGGCAGCACTGGCGCGGTCCGGGCCTTAGCCTAGCTCGGCGGCAAACCGGTCGGTAGCGCACACCAGGGCATCGACAATGCCCGGCTCGCCGGCGGCGTGGCCGGCATCGGGCACGATCTCCAGCGCGGCATTGCGCCAGTTCTTCGCCAGCAGCCAGGCTGTGCGTGCCGGGGTGACCATGTCATAGCGCCCCTGCACGATCTGGCCGGGAATGCCGGCGAGGTGGGCGGTATCCTCGATGAGGACGCCATCGCGTTCCAGAAAACCGTCATGGACGAAGTAATGGGTCTCCAGCCGGGCCAGCGCGTCGGCACGGCGCGGCTCGGGGCTCAGCGCATCGGTTTCGGGTATCAGGCTGATCAGCGCGTTCTCCCAGCGGGCCCAGGCAAGCGCATCCTCGCGCCGCTTTTCCGGTGGCGCGCTCATGACCCGCTCATGATAGGCCCGCAGCACGTCTTCGCGCTCGCCAGAGCTCAGGCGGGCGGTGAGGCCGGCCCAGGCGTCGGGGAAGATCCGGTTTGCTCCGCTGCGGTAGAACCAGTCCAGCTCAGCCTGCGTGCAGCCAAACACGCCGCGCAGCACCAGCGCCATCACCCGCTCCGGACAGGTGCGCGCATAGGCCAGCGCCAGCGTCGCGCCCCATGAGCCGCCAAACACCACCCACCGGTCTATGCCCAGCGCCTCGCGAAGGGTTTCCATGTCGGCTACAAGGCGCGGCGTGTCATTCGCGCGTGTCTCGGAAAAGGGCCGCGAACGCCCGCAGCCGCGCTGGTCGAAAATGACGATCCGGTAGATATCAGGGTTGAAGAAGCGGCGCATGGCCGGTGCCGCTCCGCCGCCCGGTCCGCCATGCAGCGCGACGACCGGCAGGCCGTCCGGCCGCCCGCATTCCTCGTAGTACAGATGGTGGCCCTCACCGACATCAAGTATGCCGGTGCGGTAGGGCTCGATTACGGGATAAAGGCCGAGCCTGTACAGTCTGCGCTGGGTGTCCATGGGCCGGTCGTGCAAAATCGCTTTGTATACGGGCACACTATGCGGTTTTATGGGGCAGCGGAAGCGATGCCGCCAATCATCGCGTAGCGCGTAAGGGCAGAGGCCATAGTGACCGCCGGATTTGTGCTTCGCGCCAGCCTTGCTGCCCTGTTTCTCGGCTGTGCCGCCTGTGCCAGCCAGCCGATGGATATCGCAGCCCGCAACCAGCCGGAAATACCTGTCAGCGCCCAGGAGGATCTGCGCACCGCCGTCGCGGCGCTGCGCACCCATCAGGCCGCGGCAGGCGGCTGGTCACTGGGCGGGGATGGCTCCGCGCGTGGCATGATGGGCCGTCTGATCGGCGGGGGTGCCTCGCGCGGGGATGCGGTCGGCGATTATCTGGACGCCGCTGGCACCAGCCCGTCGGCACATCTGGCCGGAGACATCGTTCTGGCCGCGCGTCTATCCCGCGATATTGCCGAGGCGGCGCATGTGGTGGTGAGCACGCGCACCGCTCTGCCCGAAAGCCTGCTGGTACGCGATATCCATGAGGTCGAAAGCGTGATCGCGGCAATGCGCCGGGCGCGCACCTTCTTTCAGGCGGTGGCCGTCGATAATCGCGCCGAGTTCAGCGCGTCCCAGCGTGTGACGGTCAGTGAAGCCCTGACGCGCCTTGATGGCGCGATCGCCGCACTGGTCGAGGCGGCTGACGCGCTGGCAGACCGGCGCTGGGCAGCCAGCAACCAGCCCTTGAGCTGATCCTTATGGACACCTCCGTCACTTTCGATCCTGAGACCGTTCAGGGTTTCCTCGCCCGCGAGGAGGGCGAGGCGCTCGCCCGTCATGTGCGCGCATTGAGCGTGCCGGGACCGGTGCTGGAGATCGGCTCGTGGTGCGGGCGCTCAAGCGTGTGGCTGGGGCAGGCGGCGCGGGAGCGGGGCCGCATCGTGTACGCGCTCGACCATCATCGCGGCTCTGAGGAGCACCAGCCGGGTGAGGGCTATCACGACCCCGCCCATTTTGATGCCGCGCTGGGCCTTGTCGACACGCTGCCCGCCTTCCGGCGCTCCATCGCACTGGCGGGGCTGGAAAAGACCGTCATCGCGCTTGTAGGCCCGTCAGCGGTGATAGGCGCCAACTGGGCAACGCCGCTCGCCATGGTGTTCATCGATGGCGGGCATGCCATGGAGACAACGCTGGCCGATTACCGCGCCTGGGCAGGCCATGTGCAGCGTGGCGGGATACTCGCCATCCATGACGTGTTCCCGAACCCGGCAGATGGCGGGCGTCCGCCTTACGAAATCTGGAAGCTGGCGGTGGCGTCCGGCCTGTTCGAGCCGGTAGAGCGCGTCAACTCACTCGAATTTCTCAGACGGCTTTAGCGGGCGTTCCAGCCACGCATCGCGGCGGGCATGGCGGATCAGCAGGTCCGAGCCCGGCGAGAGCTGGTCCAGCGCATCGGCCGCAAGGATCACCGCGCCTGCCGTCCATGACGGGCGTTCTTTCGGCCAGACATCGCCGATCTCGTACTGCCAGCCCATCCAGTAGCCGCCATCGCGCGCGGCGAGCGGGGCGAGTTCACTGACAAGATCGCGCGCCACATCGCGCCGTCCTGCGGCAAGGCAGGCAAGCGCCAGCTCTGCCGTTTCGGCGGCGGTCACCCACGGCTCGCCGGTGACGCAGCGGCAGCCAAGATCTGCCACCACGAACTTGTCCCAGCCTTCATCAAGGCGTGCGCGCGCCGCAGCGCCGGTCAGCACGCCGGTGAGGACCGGATAATACCAGTCCATCGCATAGTTGGAGCGGTCCACGCCCTTGCGGTCAAAGCGTTCAGGCGTGTGGGTCAGCGCATGGGCGACCCCGGCGCGGGCATGGGCCCAGTCGGGGCGCTCCTCGCCCAGCACTTCGGCCATGCGCAGGCCGCATTCCAGGCTCTTGAACAGGGAGGCATTGCCCGCGCGCAGCGCATCGACTTCCTCCAGCTTCTGGCCGGGATCGGGCATGCGCCAGACGATATCGCCATGGGCGGTCTGCAGGCTGGCGACGAAATCGAGCGCGCGCGCCACCATCGGATAGTGGCGGGCGATCAGGCGTGGTTCGTCCAGCGCCAGCGCGCAGCGCATCACGGTGACGGCGACATAGCCTGCAAAATTGGTATCGCGGGCGGTGACGGGTACGGGCGGGGGCGCGATGCGCTCACCGCTTTCGTCCATGGCGATGCCGGCGCCCAGCTCCCCGGTCCAGCCGCCATCGGCTTCCTGCCGGTCCGCGAGTGCATCAAGGGCTGCGTGGACCGCCTCGGCGCGTCCGGTGACCGCCAGCCCCATCGCGCTCTCGCCATGGTTCCACGGGTCCCACACGCCCGCCTCCACCCACGGAATGGAGCCGTCGCGCTTCTGCAGCGCTTCGATCCGGTCCGCGCAGGCGCGCAGGTCCAGGCCGGTGATCAGCGGACGCGGGCTCATGCGGCACCTTTGCGGAAGTAGAGCGCGACCGACTTGCCCAGAAGCGGGTTCAGCGCCTTCTCGCTCCAGCGCGTCAGGCGCGGCGCGGAGAGCAGGTCCCACTCGAGAAACTTGCGATAGGCCTTCACAAGGCCGCTGGTGTCCCGGTTGTCCCAAAGCGCGCATTGCAGCCACCAGTATGGGCTGTGCAGGGCATGGGCCCAGTGGCGGCGGTAGAAGCTGTAGCCCTTGCCTTCAACGCGGCGGCGCAGCTCGCCATCCCTGAAGATGCGCACATGGCCGCCGGGCGTGTTGTGATATTCGGTGGAGAGCTTCCAGCAGATCTTTTCCGGCCAGTAGCGCGGTACGGTCAGGGCAAAGCGCCCACCGGGCTTGAGTACGCGCGTAATCTCGGAAAGCGCCGCGTCCACATCGGGCAGATGCTCCAGCACTTCGCAGCAGATCACCACGTCAAAGCTGGCATCGGCAAAGGGCAGGCGGCCCGCATCGCCCACCGAGAACACGGCCGAGCGCGGCGGGTTCTCCGGGGGCGGAGGCAGTTCGAAAAACCCGTCAATGGCGGCACCGAGATCCGCAAAATCGAGATCGAGGCCGGTCACGTCCAGCGCCCGCTCGTGCCAGTAGAGCGCGTGCAGATGGCGGCCCCGGCCACAGCCAAGGTCCAGCACGCGCTCGCCATCTTTCAGGCCCAGATGATCCAGATTGAGCGTGATCATGCCGCGCGCACCTGTTCGGGCAGGGCAAGGCCCAGCGTGTCGCGGTATAGTGATATCGCGGCTTCTGCGTGCAGGTCCCAGCGGAACAGGGTGCGCACCCGGTTCATCCCGGCCCGGCTCATCCGCGCGCCCAAATCGGCATCATCAAGAACATTGGCCAGCGCGGCGGCGAGCGCGTCCACATCGCCCACGGGCGTGATGATCCCGGCATCGCCAGCCACTTCGGGCAGCGCGCCGCCATCGGAGACAATCACCGGCGCGCCGCAGGCCATCGCTTCTGCTGGCGGGAAGCCAAAGCCTTCAAAGCGCGAGGCTGAGACGAACACGGTCGCGCGGCGATGCAGGGCGGCGATTTCCTCGCGCTTCAGGCCGGAGACGAAGTCCACGCGCGAGGCGAGGCCTGTCCGCTCCAGCATGGTTTTCGTCGGGCCATCGCGCAGCGCGCCGATCACGGTCAGGCGCGCATCAGGGTGTGTATTGGCGATCTTCGACAGGGCCGCGATCAGCACGTCCAGCCCCTTGATCGGCACATCCGCGCTGGCGCTGGCGACGATCAGATTGTCTTCACGCGGCACGGTGGGATCGGGGCAGAAGCTGGCGTGGTCTATGCCGTTATAGGCAATGCGCGTGCGGCTCGCATCCATGCCGGTACGCGCGGCATAGTGCTGGCGAGCAGCATCGGAAACGGCAAGGAAGCGTGGCAGCGCACGGGCGGCGCGGGCCTGTTCGTTGACGAAGGAGTGCCAGCGCCAGGCGAGCGCCTTCCTCAGCCTTGTCTCTGCACCGGCCACCGCAAAATCCCGGTCGATGGCGATGGGGTGGTGCAGGGTGGTGATGACCGGCACAGCTGCGTCGATGCGCGCCATCGGCATGGCCAGCGTCTGGTTGTCATGAATGATGTCGAAGCGGTGGCCCTCGCGGGCGATGAACGCCTCAAGGCGCAGCGCAAAGGCCGTCATCTCGCCGAACGCGCCGGTATTGTGGGCCAGCCACTCGGCCCGGTCCGCCGCGTTGAAGAGGTGGCGCCAGCGCAGCGCCATCATCGCATTATCGACACTGAACAGATCAAGCGAGGGCAGGGTGATCAGTTCGATGCCCTCATCCAGCTCCGGATAAGGCGGGCCGGACGCCACGCTCACCTCAATTCCGGCGTTTTTGAGCGCGCGCGTCAGCTCGCGCACATACACGCCCTGCCCGCCAACATGCGGGTGGGAGCGATAGCTGGTCACAAGCACGCGCAAGGGCGCGGGCCGGGCGATGTCGAGGGCGTCTTTCATTGGCGCGGGAAGCTAGACGCGGGAACCCGCTTCGCCAAGGGGCAATGTGAACGCTGTTTACTGGTGGCTCAGCATTTTCCCCTCGTCCTTCGAGACGTTCGCTACGCTCACCCTCAGGATGAGGGGAAAAGTGCGCCCCTAGCCCTCATCCTTTCGGAACGCGGTGGCGCTCGAAGGACGAGGGCTTGCCAGCCCCCATTGCCCGCAGGCCTGTCCCCGCGCTACACCGCGCCGCACGATGAGCCCGGCCCGCCTGTTCGCCCGCACCGATAGCCGCTTTGCGCTGTTCTACGGCGCGTTCTATCTCGGCTTTGGCGCCTATCTGCCCTACATGCCCGTCTGGTATGCCGAGCGGGGGCTTAGCCCTGAGCTGATCGGGCTGGCGGCCGGAGCGGGCATGATCGGCCGGGTGCTGATCGCGCCGGTGGGCGCTTTCTGGTCCGACAGGGCTACGCGGCGGCGCGATGCCATCCTCGCCTTTTCGGCGGCCTGCCTTCTGGTCTTCCTGCTGCACATACCAGCTACCGACCCCGCCTTCATCCTCGTCCTTGCCGGCCTTTCAGGCGCTGCCGCGACCGGCATCGTGCCGCTGGTGGATGCCTTTGCGATGGGTTCGGCCCGTCGGGAGGGGTTTGCCTTCGGTGTGCCGCGCGCCATCGGATCGGGGCTTTTCATCGCCGGTAATCTCGGCGCGGGCGCGCTGATCTCCATTCTGGGCGGCGAGGCGGTACTGGGCTGGGTGCTGGCGGGCGCGGTACTGACGGTGATCGCTGCGGCGCTTCTGCCCGAGGGGCGCATCACAGATGCCGCTACAGCCCCCTCAGAGCCCGCTACAGCGCCAAGGCTGGCCCTGCTGCTGGCAGGAGGCCTGCCGCTCGCCTTTGCCGCCTCAGCGCTGATACAGGGCGCGCACGGCTTCTATTACGCCTTCTCCGCGCTCGCCTGGCGGGCAGACGGCGTGCCGGCCTGGGCGATCGGCCTGTTGTGGGCGACGGGCGTCGGGGCGGAGATCATCTTCTTTGCCGTCTGGAACAAGGTGCTGCGCGGCTGGTCACCGGCGGCGATGATGGCGCTTGGCGGGGCGGTCGCGATTGTCCGGTGGATCGCCCTGTCGTTCAGTCTGCCGCTCTGGCTGCTCTTTGGTTTGCAGACCCTGCACGCGTTCAGCTTTGCCGCCGCCTATCTCGGCTTTCTGCGCTTTGCGAGCGAGCGCGCGCCGGAACGGCTGGCCGCCACCGCGCAGGCGGTCAACTCGGCGCTGTCAGGCGGTCTGGTGCTGGCCGGTGCGACCTTTGCCAGCGGCATGGCCTTTGCCGCCTTCGGCACGGGCGGGTTTGCCATCATGGCCATTCCGGCAGGGCTTGGAGTGGTGTGCGCCCTGGTGCTCATGCGGCGTGGCTGAGAAGCGTCACGCCTGCATCAATATCATGACCGGCCCCGCTATCTCCTTGGGACTGGACGCGAAGCGTCCGATATAGAAGGGTGGAATGCGCCGCTCAGCAGCGGTGTAGCGGAGGGATATGAACGCATCGGCCGCTGATCCAGCCCGCCCGGCCCGGCTCGCCACGCGCGAGGCCGATGGCAGGCTTGTGCTTGAACCCTCCGGCGACTGGCTTCTGGAAACCATTGCGCGCATGGACCGGGCGCTGCGCGAGGTCGAGGCCTCTACCACGCCGGACCGTCTGGTCATCGACCTCTCCGGCATAGAGCGGATCGACACGTCCGGCGCCTATGTGCTTGGCCGGGCGCTGCGCAAGGCGTCTGATCCCGATGGCGACGTGCATTTTGCCGGCCATCACCCCACGGCCCGCCGCCTGATCACCGAGGTGCGCGCTCGCGCGGCGATGTCTGAACCTGATGTGGCGGCGGATGAGGGCTACGGCCTGCGCCGCCTGCTCGAGCGCATCGGGGCCGGGGTTGAGAACTTTGCCAGCGAAGCCTGGGATACGTTCGCGTTTTTCGGCCGCACGCTCACCACGCTCGGCCATGCCCTGCTGAACCCGTCGCGCCTGCGCCTGACGCCGACCGTCTATCTGATGGAAACGGTGGGGATAAACGCCCTGCCGATCATCGCCACCCTCTCTTTCTTCATCGGGGCGGTGGTCGCCTATATGGGCGCAAACCTGCTTGAGACGTTCGGCGCGGCCGTATTCACGGTCGAGCTGGTGGGCGTATCGGTGCTGCGCGAGTTCGGGGTGCTGATCACCGCCATCATACTGGCGGGCCGCTCGGATTCCGCCTTCACCGCCTCCATCGGCTCGATGAAGATGCAGCAGGAGGTCGACGCCATGAAGGTGATCGGCCTTGATCCTTACGAGGTGCTGGTCATCCCGCGCGTCATCGCCTGCGTGCTGATGGCGCCGCTTCTGACATTCGCGGCCATGCTGGCCGGACTGTTTGGCGGCTGCCTCGTGGCCTGGGCGACGCTCGACATTTCACCCAATTTCTTCATCGCCCGCCTGCAGGCGACGATGGAGTGGCAGCATTTCTTCGTGGGCATGTCCAAGGCCCCTGTCTTCGGCCTGATCGTGGCGATTATCGGCTGCCGTCAGGGCATGAAGGTGGGCGGGGACGTGGAAAGCCTTGGCGCGCGCACCACGGCCTCGGTGGTGCAGGCCATCTTCGCGGTGATCGTGGTCGATGCGCTGTTTGCCATGATGTATCTGGAGCTCGACATATGAGCGGGCGGCCGATCATCGAGGTGAGGGGGCTGCGCACCGCCTTTGGCAGCCATGTGGTCCATGACGGGCTGGATCTGGAGATCCGGCGCGGTGAGGTGCTGGGCATTGTGGGCGGGTCCGGATCGGGCAAATCGGTCCTGTTTCATGCCATTCTGGGCCTGAAAAAGCCCGAGCGCGGCGAGATATTCTTCGACGGCAAGCCGATGACCCAGCTGTCGATGGAGGAGCGCCGGCGCATGGAGCGGCGCTGGGGCGTGCTGTTCCAGGGTTCGGCCCTGTTTTCCTCGCTGACGGTGAGAGAGAATATCTGCGCGCCCATCCGCGAGCATGTGGAGATGTCCGAGCAGCTGATGCACGAGATCGCCGATCTCAAGCTGGGCCTTGCCGGGCTGGGGCTGGAGGCGGCGGACAAATACCCTTCCGAACTCTCCGGCGGCATGAAAAAGCGCGCAGGGCTGGCCCGCGCGCTCGCGCTTGACCCGGAAATCCTGTTTCTGGACGAGCCCACGGCGGGGCTGGATCCCATATCGGCAGCCGCCTTTGATACCCTGCTGGCGGAGATTGCCCCGACTCTGGGTATCACGGTGGTGATGATAACCCACGATCTTGATACCCTGCATGCTGCCTGCAACCGCGTCGCCGCGATTGCCGACAAGCGCATCGTGGCGGTTGATACGCTCCACAAGCTCGCCGAGCATGAGCATCCGTGGATCAGAAGCTATTTTGGCGGCCCGCGCGGGCGGGCCGTGCTGAGGAGCTAGTTATGGAAACCCGTGCCCATCACGCGCTGGTCGGGATGTTCGTCATCCTGCTTACGCTGGCCGGTGTGTTCTTTTTCATGTGGCTGGCGCAGATCAGCTTTGACCGCGAGTACAAGCACTATGACATCGTGTTCGAGGGGCCTGTGCGGGGCCTGAGGATAGCCTCCGAAGTGCGCTTCAATGGCATCCAGGTCGGCGAAGTGACCGATCTTGGCCTCAATCCCGATGACACGACCGAGGTGATAGCGCGCGTGCGCGTGGATTCAACGACGCCGGTGCGCGTGGACAGCATTGCCCAGCTCGAGCCACAGGGCCTGACGGGCCTGTCCTATATCCAGATTTCGTCCGGCTCGTCTGACCGGCCCTTGCTGGAGACCCGCGCCGGGGACCGGCCCGCGCGCATCTTCGCCCGCCAGACCCAGCTCGACATGCTGGTGCAGGGCGGCGAGACGCTGCTGGAAACCGCGCAGACGACCGGCCTCCTGCTGAACCGCCTGCTCAGCGAGGAAAACCAGCAGAACTTCGCGCTGCTGCTCGACAATCTGGCGGAGATATCCGGCCAGATGGCGGAGAACGGCGCGCTGCTGGAAGAATTGCGCACCACGGTGACCGCCGTGGAGCGCGCCGCGGACGACATGTCGACTGCAGCCGCCAGCATTGAACAGTTCGGCGTGACGGCAGAGCGCTTCCTGCTGGAGGAAGTCGCGCCCATGGTGGCCGAGACCGAGGCGGCGTCCATCGCCGTCAACCAGGCCAGCATGGAGACGTATGATGCGCTTATCGCCATCCGTCCCGGTCTTGAGACCTTCGCCAATGACGGCGTCTACCAGCTCAACGCCGCCGCGCACGATGTCCGCCAGCTTGTCGAGACGCTCGAGCGGCTCGCGGCCGGACTTGAAAATGACCCCGCAGGCCTTCTGACACGGCCGCGCGGCGAGGAAGTGGAGGTGCCAAGATGACGATGCGTTCTGCCGTGCGCGCTGCAGCGGCCCTGCTGACGCTGGCGCTGGTGCCTGCCCTGGCTGGCTGTATCTCGCTTCTGCCGGAGCAGGAGCGCACCACGCTTTACCGCCTGTCCAGCCATCTGCCTGCGGACGCCTCTGCGCCGCATGACTCGCCGGTCGTGCGTGTTGGCAGGCCGTTTGCGCCGCGGGCCCTCTCCGGAGACCGGGTGGCGCTCGATACCGGTGAGGGGCGCATTGCCTATATGGCCGGGGCGAGCTGGGTCAGCCCGGTGCCGTTCCTGGTGCAGGAACTGATCATGGACACGTTCGACCGGCGCGCCGCGTCGGTGACGGCTGCGCGCCCTGATGAAGGCGTGGCGGCGCGCTATGACCTGCGTCTGGAGCTGCGCCGCTTCGAGGCGGTCTATGATGAGGGCGAGAACCGGGCGCCGCGCGTGGATGTGGCCCTGCGGGCGCGCCTTATTGACGGGGCCAGCCGGGAAGTGGCCGGGGTGCGGTCCATCAACGTTTCGCAGCGCGCTGCCAGCAACCGTCAGGGCGCCATTGTGGACGCTTTCAGCCGGGCGGCATCGGAGGCGGCACGTGAGCTGGTAGAGTGGACCGGCGAGCGTGTGGCGGCCAGTGAGGCCGCGGCCGAATAGCTGCCTTGCACAGCCGCAGAGATTGCGCCGGGAGAGCGCTGCCGGTAAAACGCCTTTCCTCTGGTTCCAAGGGTGGTTAGCTCAGCTGGTAGAGCAACTGGTTTACACCCAGTAGGTCGGCGGTTCGATCCCGTCACCACCCACCAGACGGCCTGCCAGACAGCGCAAAACGAAAAACGGGGCCGCAAGGCCCCGCTTCCCGTTTCAGCCATGTGCCAAAGGCTAGTTCAGCCGGTCAGCCAGTTCGCCCGTAGCGTCCTTCACCAGCGCATTGCGCTGCGTCTTGGTGAGGTTCTCGCTCAGGAGCTTGGCGGCGGCTTCCACGGCGAGATCGGCGGCGAGCGCCTTCACGTCCTTGGCGGCCTGCGCCTCGGCCTGCGCGATGCGCTGTTCGGCAAGGGCGGCGCGCCGTTCAATGCGCGCGGCAACTTCCTTTGAAGCGCTCTCGCGGATGAACTCGGCGTCCTGCTTGGCCTTCTTGATGATCTCTTCGGCTTCGCTGGCCGCTTCGCGCTGCTGGCGCTCAAAGCGGGCGAGCATTTCCTGGGCTTCCTCGCGCAGGCGGCGGGCTTCGTCCAGCTCGGTGCGGATCGCGTCAGCGCGGCTGTCCAGCCCCTTGGCGACAGCCTTGTGGACGCCTGCACGCCAGAGGATGGCAAAGAAGATCACAAGGCCCAGAAAGGCCCAGAAAGAGGTGTCCTGAAGCAGATAGCTCATGGCGTCCTAGCTCCTCACCTCGTCGACGGCCTTCTCGGCCTCGGCCTTCTTCACCTTCAGCCCGGCCAGATGCTCGGCCACGCTGGCAGCGACATCGGCGGCCACATTGCGCACTTCGCCCAGCGCCTTGGCGCGGGCTTCCGCGATGCGGGCCTCGGCAGCTTCCTGCCGGGTGGCCAGTTCGGCCTCGATGCGGGCGGTTTCTTCAGCCGCCTCGCGCTCGGCCTCGGCACGGGCCTCGCCGGCCACGGACTGCGCCTTGGCGCGGGCCTCGGCGAGCGAGCGCTCATAGGTTTTCACCGCTTCGTCAGCCTGGGCTTTCAGGCTGGCAGCGGCGTCCAGATCGTCGGCGATGCGGTCCTTGCGCTCTTCGATGGCAGAGCCGATACGCGGCAGCAGCCAGCGCGAGAGCAGGAAGTAGAGGACGGCAAAGCTGATCGCCAGCCAGAAGAGCTGGGAGGCGAAATAGGTGGGGTCAAACGGCGGGAACACGCCGCTGGCGGCGTCTTCATAACCGTTGGCAGGGCTCGGCGTGGCCATGGCGTACCTTTTCTGTCGTCGACCGCGATCGGGACGGTAGTCGCCGGGAACCGGCTGGCCGCAAGGGCTTGGGGCCGGTTCCCGTCAGTCCGCAAAAGGGGAGGCGGTGCTCCCCCTTGCCTGTCTGCCGGTATTAGACGGCGAACAGCAGCAGCAGGGCGATGAGCAGCGAGAAGATGCCCATGGCTTCGGTTACGGCGAAGCCGAAGATCAGGTTGCCGAACTGGGCCTGGGCCGCAGCCGGGTTACGCATCGCGCCTTGCAGGAACGAGCCGAAGATATTGCCCACGCCGACGGCGGCGCCCAGCATGCCGAGACAGGCCAGACCAGCACCGATGTATTTTGCGGCTTCCGCTTCCATTGAGGTAGCTCCTTGATAGTGAAGTAGTTGGGATGACGGGTTGGGTGGATCAGTGATGCCCCGGATGCAGGGCGTCATTCAGGTAGATGCAGGTCAGAACGGCAAACACGTAGGCCTGCAGGAAGGCAACGAGAAACTCCAGCGCGGTCAGGGCGATGACCATGAGGAAGGGCAGGATGCCGACGGCGGCCAGTGCGCCGCCCGCCGCGCCAAGCATGACGATGAAGCCGGCAAACACCTTAAGGAGGATGTGGCCGGCCAGCATGTTGGCGAAGAGACGGATGGACAGTGAGATCGGACGCGACAGGAAGGAGATGATCTCGATCGGCGTCACGATCACGTAGAGCGGGGCAGGCACGCCCGCCGGGAAGAAGATGGAGAAGAATTTCAGCCCGTTCTTGAACAGGCCGTATCCGACCACGATCGCCATGACCAGCAGGGCCAGCGCCACGGTGACGATAAGATGGCTCGTCACGGTGAAGCCGTGAAAGCCCGGCGCCGGGAAGTAGGGCATCATGCCCAGCATGTTGGCCATCAGGATGAAGGCGAACAGCGTGAACACGAGCGGGAAGAATTTCAGCCCGTCCGAACCGGCCGAGCTGCGTACCATGTCGGCGATGAACTCGTAGAGGATCTCGGCAACCGATTGCGCACGGCCCGGCACCAGAGCGGCGCGCGAGGTCGCCATGGCCAGAAGCGCCACCGTCAGACCCACCGCCAGCACCATGAAATAGCTGGAATTGGTGAAAGACAGGTCCACACCGCCCACCGAGAACTCGGCGACCGGAGTGATTACGAACTGCTTGATCGGGTTGGTGTCAGCCACGCCCGGCCCCTTGCTTTAGTGTTGCCGGCAGGCCGGATGGCCCGCCCAGGAATTCTTCCAGACCCTTAAAGGCCGGTCTGCGGCCTATTTCTCCAGTGAGCGTACGGCTCGCACGATGTTGAGCGCGCCTGCGGCAAACCCGAGAATGACCCCGGTCAGCAGCCCGAAAGGCGACCAGCCGAGAAAGTAGTCCACCAGCAGCCCGAGCCCTGTTCCGGCGAGAACCCCGCCAAAGAATTCCGAGCCATACCGTATCCCCTGGGACCAGCCTGAAGGGCCGGCCTGTTCCTTCGCTTCGCGCTCCTGCCGTGCTTTGAGCTTTGCGGCAAGGCGGTGTTCGAAATCGTCCGGGTCTGGATTGCTCGTATGATCGCTCTGGCGGGACATGATTGCCTGGTGACTCACCGGAAGGACACCCCCCGGAAAGCGCGCGCACACTATAAGGGGGGCATGGGCAAGTCAAGACGCGCTCGTCTTGACTTATCATAATGATTTAATTCGTGTTTTTGCCTATTCGGCTGCCAGCAGTGCTTCCGCCGCCGTCAGGTTCACCGAGACAAGCTGGGATACGCCCTGTTCGCCCATGGTGACACCGAAGAGCCGGTCCATCCGGCTCATGGTGACGGGGTTGTGGGTGATGATCAGGAAGCGAGTATCGGTCAGGCGGCGCATCTCGTCGAGCATGCGGCAGAACCGGTCCACATTGGCATCGTCCAGCGGCGCGTCGACCTCGTCGAGCACGCAGACCGGGGCCGGGTTGGACAGAAACACCGCAAAAATCAGGGCTGTAGCGGTAAGTGCCTGCTCCCCGCCCGACATCAGCGACATCGTCTCCAGCTTCTTGCCCGGCGGGCAGGCCATGATCTCCAGGCCCGCTTCCAGCGGGTCATCATGCTCGGTCAGGCGCAGCTCGGCCTCGCCGCCGCCAAAGAGCGTGGAGAAGAGCTGGCGGAAATGACCGTCCACGACCTCGAATGCGGCCAAAAGACGCGCCCGGCCTTCGCGCGAGAGTGTATCGACGGCCTTGCGCAGGCGGGCGACGGCTTCCACCAGATCATCGCGCTCGCGCACCAGATTGTCGCGCTCGGTGGATAGCTCCTCGGCTTCCTCGTCGGCCCTGAGATTGACCGCGCCAAGGCGTTCGCGCGACAGCCTCGCCTCGTCAAGGCGGCGCTCCAGCTCGGTGGAGGAGAGGGCGGCATACTCGCTGCTGCCCGCGCGCGTCTGAAGGGCTTCTGCGGTGTCGCCCGTGGCATCGGAGAGCCGGGCTGCGGTTTCCGCGATCCGCGCCTTGGCAGCGTCCAGCGTGGCGGCGGCGGCGGCGCGGGCTTCGCGCGCGGAGCCGGCTTCGCGCTCTGCGGCGCGCAGGCTCGTGTCGGCTTCACGCAAGGCAGCTTCGGCCACCTCCACCTCCGACCGGGCCAGGCGCGCACGTGATTCTGCTTCGCCCAGCTGGTCGAAAATGGCCGAGCGGCGCGCCTCCAGCGTCTCCGGCGCCGCCTCGGCACTGGCGAGTTCGGTGCGGGCCGCCGCTTCGCTGGTTTCCAGCTCGTCGAGGCGGGCCTTCGCGCTCTCGGCCCGCCGGGCCCAGTCGGCTTCCTCGCGCTCCAGCCCGGCAATGCGGTGTCGGCGGCTCTGCGCGTCCTTGCGGGCGGTTTCCAGTGCCGCGCGCGCATCGGCTGCGCCAGCGCGGGCCCGTTCGGCCAGCGTGCGGGCGTCTTCCAGCGCGCCCATGCCGTCATCATTGCCAAGGGCTTCGGTCTCGCGCGCCTCGGCCGTCTCCAGCGCTGCGCGGGCCGCGTCCGCCTCGCTGGCAAGCCGGTTGGCCGTTTCCACGAGATTGGCCTTGCGCGCTTCGGCCCGGACCGCTTCCTCGCGTCCCTCGGCCAGCGCACGTTCAGCCCTGCGGTGGGCGCCTTGCGCCTCGTCCAGCGCGGAGCGGCCATAGCGTGCAGCGATGCCGGCGTCGTCCGCCTTCGCTGCGGCCTGTTCGTAAAGGTTGCCCGCTTCGGCTTCGCGCTCGCGCGCGGTTTCGAGTTCGCCAAGGGTCTGTTCAAGCCGGTTGCGGGTTTCCAGCCGGATCGCGGCAGCCGATGGCGCGCCTGCCTCGGCGGCAAACCCGTCCCAGCGGCGCAGCGCGCCCTCTGCCGTTACCAGGCGCTGGCCGGGTTTGAGTTCCCTTGCCAGCCGGTCGAGATCAGCCGCGTCAACCAGCCCGATCGCGTCCAGCCGGGCCTTGAGGGCCGCAGGGGCCTTGACCAGCGCGCTTAAAGGCGTTGCGCCCTTGGGCAGGGCCTCGGCGCCTGCCGCCGTACCGGCCCACCGGCGGGCATTGCTGGCATCAAGCCCGGCTTCGAGATCATCACCCAGCGCAGCGGCAAGTGCCTGCTCGCTGCCCGGCGCGGCGCGCACCTGGCTCACCACGCCGTCCTCGCCCTCATCATTGCCTGCAAGGCGTTTGAGGCTTTCCGCCTCGCGGGCAAGGCTTTGCGCTTCGCTCTGGGCGTTGCGGAAGGTTTCACGCGCCGCTTCGGCCTCGTCTTTCAGGGTGCGCGCATGGGCTTCGGCCTCTGCGAGCTGCTCCGAGGCTTGCCGGATTGCCGCGTCCGCCGTGCTTACGGCAGCTTCCAGTTCCTCAAGGGATGGCCCGTCCCCGGTGGTGAAGCTGTCTGCACGCGCGCGGGCGGCCCCGGCCTCTTCAGAGAGCTGGGCGTGGCGTTTGCGGGCAAGCTCCACTTCGCGCCGGGCGGCCTCCCGGGCAGCGCGGATGCCTGCGGCATGGGCGCTGGCTTCGTCCAGCTTTTTCTCTGCCGCGCTGCGCTTGGCATCGGCATCAGCCATGGCGGCTTCCGCGCGCGACTGGATCTCGGTGTCGGAGCGCATTTCCTCGCGCAGGCGGGAAAGGCCGGAGCGCACGCGGGCAAGGGATTCGCTCGCTTCGCCATGCAGCTGGGCTTCGCGCGCCTTGCTGGAGGCCAGCTCCTCAAGGCGTGCGGTCAGGCGGATGATCGCTGCCCTGGCATTATCCAGATCGCGTTCAAGGGAGTCCCGCTCCCGCTCGATGAGGCGCAGCGCGGCGGACGCCTCTGCCTCTGCCTGGCGCAGGGGTGCAACCGCGTTGGAGGCCAGCTCGGCGGCCTTGGTGGCGGAGGCGGCAAGACGGGTGGCCTCGGCGACAACGGCCTCACACGCTTCCAGATGGGTAGCCGCTTCGGTCGCTGCCTCGTTGGCCTCATGCCAGCGGCGCAGCCAGAGCACGGCTTCCAGCTCGCGTATCTCGCCCGACAGCTTGCGGTAGCGCCCGGCCTGACGGGCCTGCCGCTGCAGGGCGTCATGGCGCGCTTCCAGCGTATCGACCACTTCCTGCAGGCGGGTGAGGTTGGCTTCAGCCGCATTGAGGCGCAGCTGGGCCTCATGCCGGCGCGCGCGCAGGCCCGACACACCAGCGGCTTCTTCCAGCACGCGGCGGCGGTTTTCCGGCTTGGCGTTGATCAGCTCGCTGATCTGGCCCTGCCGGACGAGGGCGGGCGAGTTCGCGCCGGTGCCGGCATCGGCGAAGAGCAGCTGCACGTCCTTGGCGCGCACGTCCTCGCCATTGATCTTGTAGTCGGAGCCCTTGCCGCGCGTGATGCGCCGGGTCACCTCGATTATGTCTGCATCATTGAAGCGGGCTGGCGCGCGCCGGTCCGAATTG
>JBKBNS010000016.1:0-49933 GCA_046295255.1 Glycocaulis sp. | reverse complement strand
GGCAGCGCTGCCCTTCCGCTTTTTTCTGCCCGCAACGCGTTACAATATCACAACAGCGTGTGCGCCTTCCCAAGCGCGCCGCGCGCGCTAGAATTGGTTTCAATTCCAACCATCAGCCTCGGGGAGAGGACATGACTGATCGCCTGATTTATGGCGTGGCTGCTGCCGCGCTTCTGCTGGCCGCCTGCGGTGACACCACTCAGCCCGCCACCAATGGGGAGACCGAAGCCGTGGCACCTGCTGCCGAGGACGCTGTGGACGCGATCGCGCCGGGTGGCGCCATGGCGGCGCTGGAGGGCAATCCGTTTGCTGCGGAGTGGACCGCCAATTTCGGTGCGCCGCCGCTTGACCAGATCCAGCCCGCCCATTTCATGCCAGCCTTCCAGGCGGCCATGGCCGACCATGCCGCCGAGATTGAGGCGATTGCCAATAATCCCGAGCCGCCCACGTTTGAAAACACGATGCTGGCCATGGAGCTCGCCGGTCGCGATCTCAGCCGCGTCGCTGCCGTGTTTGGCAATCTGACCAGCTCTGCCTCCAATGAAGAGCTGCGCGCCATCCAGCGCGAGGTGAGCCCGCTTCTGGCCGGCCACTCTGCCTCGATCACGCTCAACCCCCAGCTTTTCGGGCGCATCGACACCCTGTTCCAGAACCGTGACGGCCTCGGCCTGACCGATCAGCAGGCGCGCCTGCTCGAAGTGACGCACGACAATTTCGTGCGCGCCGGTGCCCGGCTTTCTGAAGAGCAGCGCGAGCGCTATGCGGCGATCCGCACCGAGCTGTCCACGCTCTACACCCGCTTCTCGCAGAACGAGCTGGGGGATCGTGAACAGTGGTATATGGAGTTGCCCGAGGCCGCTCTGGAGAACCTGCCGTCCTCCATGGTGAGCGCAGCGCGCGCCGCCGCGCGCGCCCGTGACATGGAAGGCCATATCATCACGCTCGACCGGTCCAGCGTGGAACCCTTCCTGCAGACCTCGCCCGACCGCGATCTGCGCGAGACCGCCTGGCGCGGCTTCTATGAGCGCGGCAATAACGGCAACGAGTTCGACAATAACCAGCTGATCCGCGACATCCTCGTCCTGCGCCGGGAGCAGGCGCAGATGCTCGGCTTTGAAAGCTGGGCCCATTACCGCACGGGCGGCACCATGGCCCAGACGCCGGAAGCGGCAACCGAGCTGATGGAGCAGGTCTGGTGGCCGGCCCGCCAGCGCGCGCTTGAGGAGCTCGCCGACATTCAGGCCATGATTGACGCCGAGGGCGGTGAGTTCGAGGCCGAAGGCTGGGACTGGCGCTACTATACCGAGCGCGTGCGTGCCGAGCGCTATGATCTCGATCCGGCCGAAGTTGCCCAGTATCTCGATCTCAACCGCATGATCGACGCGATGTTCTATACATCCGAGCGCCTGTTCAACATCACCTTCCACGAGCGCCACGACATCCCTGTCTATCACCCCGATGTGCGGGTGTGGGAAGTCCACAACGCGCAAGGCGAGACCATTGCCCTGTTCTACGGCGATTACTTTGCCCGTCCGGGCAAGCGCTCCGGCGCGTGGATGAGCAGCTTCCGCGCCCAGAACGGCATTACCGGCGAAATCCCGCTCATCCTCAATAACTGCAACTACAACAAGCCTGATGAGGGCCAGCCCGCCCTGATCAGCTTCATCGACGCCTCCACGCTCTTCCACGAGCTGGGCCATGGCCTGCACGGCATTTTGTCCAATACCGACTATCCCTCGCTGGCCGGTACGGCGGTGGACCGCGATTTCGTGGAATTCCCCGCGCAGATCATGGAGCACTGGCTGGAGCAGCCGGAAATCCTGCAGCGCTTTGCCCTGCACCATGAAACGGGCGAGCCCATGCCGATAGAGCTGCTGGAGCGCGTTCTGGCCGCCTCCACCTTCAATGCCGGGTTCGAGAATGTCGAATTCCTCAATTCCGGCTTTGTTGACATGGCCTTCCACCTGCATGAAGACCCGGCCAGCATCGACGTTCAGGCGTTCGAGCAGGAGATTCTGGAAAGCCGCCAGAATCTGCGCCAGATCCCGATGCGTCACCGCTCCACCCACTTCCTGCACAGCTTCTCCGGCGAGGGCTATGCGGCAGGCTATTACAGCTATCTGTGGGCCGGCGTGCTCGACAATGACGGCTTTGCCGCCTTTGAAGAGGCCGGTGACATCTTCGATCCGGAAACCGCGCAGCGCCTCTACGAGGTGTTCTCCGGCGGCAATACGCGTCCTGCGATGGACATGTATACCGGCTTCCGCGGTCGTGAGCCTTCGGTGGAGCCGCTCCTGCGTAACCGGGGCCTGCTGACCGAGGTCGAAGGCTAGGCCGCATCCGGCCATCTGGCAATGATCAGGGCGCGCTTCCAACCGGGGCGCGCCCTTTTCTTTTCCAGCCCGTTTCACACAACTGACAAAGGGCCAGCCTAGACAAAGGCGTGACGACGCACTTCCGGAAGGATTCACGCCATGGTTCACCGCACCCCCCTCGCACTTGCCTGTCTGGCCCTTATGGCGCTCCCGCCCTCTGCGCTGGCCGAGCCCTGGATCGCGTCTCCGGAAGTGATCGAGGGGTCGTCTGACGGCTTTGTCCGCGGCGTGGTGTTTGAGGACCTCAATGGCGACGGCATCCATCAGCGCAATGAGCCGGGTGTGCAGCGCGTCCTGGTCTCCAACGGGCGCGATGTGGTGATGACCGGCCGGACGGGCGCCTACGCTCTTCCGGTGCGAGAGGACATGGACCTGTTCGTCATCCAGCCTTCAGGCTGGCGTGTGCCGGTCAATGAGCGCCAGATCCCGCAGTTCTCCTATACCCACAAGCCCGGCGGCACGCTCGAAGCCCTGCGCTATGGCGGGCTGCCCGATACCGGCCCCGCCCCGCGCGCGGTCAATTTCCCGCTGCGCCGTGTGGAAGGCGATGACACTTTCACCTGCGCGGTGATCGGCGACAGCCAGACCTATTCCAACTATGAGATCAGCCAGTTCCGCGACAGCGCGATAGCCGATCTCGTTGCCCGCGACATGGGCGATAATGACTGCATGCTTTATCTCGGCGACGTCGTCGGCGACGATCTTGAGCTTCTCACCCGCATTTTCGAGGTCGGCTCTGCCGTTGGCGTGCCGCAATGGGCTGTAGTCGGCAATCACGACATCGATCTAGACGCGACCGCTTACGCCAACTCTGCCGATACCTGGCGCAGGCTCTATGGCCCGGCCTATTACGCCTTCGAAATCGGCGAGGCGACCTTCATCGTCCTCAACAACATCTACTTCCCCTGCGGGATCGAGGATGCGGACGTGCCGGGGCGCGAGTTCTGCACCGAGAGCGAAAACGCCCGCTATAATGCCCGCGTCGACAATGTGCAGATGGAATGGCTGGA
Organism: Glycocaulis sp.; assembly: GCA_046295255.1. GTDB lineage: Bacteria > Pseudomonadota > Alphaproteobacteria > Caulobacterales > Maricaulaceae > Glycocaulis. The sequence goes on along the minus strand of JBKBNS010000016.1, from coordinate 46,548 downwards.
AAACCTGCTGGCCGAAATCCCGCAAGACCGCCTCATCGTCATCGCCCACCACGCGCCGTTTGTGAGCTTTGTGGATGCGGCGAGCCCTGTCCACCAGACCGACAATGCCGCCGCTATCCATGCCCTTCTGGAAGGCCGGGAGGCGCTTTCGCTCTCCGGCCATACCCACACCATCGAGAACCACTCTCCGGGCCAGTATTTCGAAGGCTGGCAGGAAACGGTCGGCGTTGGCCCGCTGCCCTTCCGTCACATCATTGCGGGCGCGGCATCAGGAAACTGGTGGCAGGGCGATTTCAACCTTGATGGGGATGCGCAGGCCCTCCAGCGGATGGGCGCGCCCAAGGGCGTACTGATGATCGACTTTGCGGGGACCCGCTATCAGGAGCGCTATGTTGGCTCGCGCCTCGGCGAAGATCGCGGCCAGTGGGTGGACTTCAGCACGCCTGCCTTCCGGGAGTGGTTTGACGCGGTCAACACCTGGCGCAATGAGAACTGGCGCGAGCGCGACTCCGTCCCGCCCGTCTCCATCAATGACCTGCCTGACACCCGCATCCTCACCCCGCAGGACCTTGCAGAAGAGGGTACGTTCATCGCGGTGAATGTGTGGAATGGCGCGGCAGAGACGGTCGTGGAAGCGCGCATCAATGACGGCCCTGCCTTCGCCCTGAACCGCACGCAGGAAGGCGCAGGCGAGGCACCCCGCATCGGCGCGATGTTTGCTGACCCGTTCGCCGTGAAGCGTCAGGCGACCGTGGGCCGCTATGCGATTGAGAGTCGGTCCGGAGAGGAGCGCCATCGCGGCTTTGAAGCCTTCCGTGGCCGGGCCTTTCAGGGCCCGCCCCAGCCGCAGACCGCGCTGGCCGATCGCAACTCGCATCTGTGGACCGCGCGTCTGCCGGTCGATCTTCCCGAAGGCGTGCATGTGCTCAGCCTGACCAGCACGGACCGGCATGGCCGCACCTATACCGACCAGATCGTGTTCGAGGTACGTGAGGCCCGCCCACCTGCCCTGTTCCGCACCGATGTGTGGGAGGGGGGCGCGGGGCAATAGCCGCGCCTACTGCACGTGCCGCAAAAATCAGAATGACGTGTGCGCCCGGCGGGGAGTATGAGCGCGGGCATGGCCACACCCGCCGACCCGTCCGCTGCGCCCGTTGCCCCGCCGCCCGATAGCGGCAGGCTCGATGCAGGCCGGGCAGGGCTGGCAGCGCTGTCTGCCTATGTGATCTGGGGGCTGTCGGCGGCCTTCTACAAATTCCTCGCCTTTGCCAGCGCCACCGAGATAGTGCTGCATCGGGCGATCTGGTCTGTGCCTTTGCTCGCGCTACTGGTGTGGATGGCAGGGCGCGCGCCGTCTGCCTGGCGGCTGATGCTCGACCGGCGGGCGATGGCGACCCTGCTCCTCAGCGCCATCCTCATCGCCTCGAACTGGTGGGTGTTTGTGTGGGCGATCAATGCCGACCGGGTGCTCGACATATCGCTGGGCTATTTCATCAACCCGCTGATGAATGTGGCCGTCGGCGTGTTCATCGCGGGCGAGCGTTTCGGGCGGCTGCGGATGGTGGCCGTGGGCCTCGCCGTGATTGGCGTGATCAACCAGATCGTGGCCGTGGGCGAGATCCCGTGGATCGGCCTCTTCCTCGCCGCCTCGTTCACGGCCTATGGCTATATCAGGAAGACCATCGCCACCGATGGCCGGGTGGGCCTGTTCTGGGAGACGCTAATCATCTCCCTGCCGTCGCTCGTCGCGCTGTTCTTCCTTGAGGTGTCGGGCAGTGGCGGCAGCTTCCTGGAGAGCCCGTGGCAGGCTCTGCTCCTGATCCTTACCGGCCCGATGACGGTTGCGCCCCTGCTGCTCTTCATCATCGGGGCGAGAGGGCTCCACTTTGCCACGATCGGGCTTTTGCAGTTCGTCGCGCCCACCCTGCAGTTCAGTGTGGGCATCATCTGGGGCGAGATTTTCACGCTTGCCCACGCCGTCACCTTTGCCTTCATCTGGTCGGGGCTGGCCGTCTTTGCCTATGATCTTCTAAGCTCGCGAAGACGCGCCCTCAAAGGAACGAGCTGAGCCATGTCCCATCCGCCCATGCCGCCCGCCCGCCGAGTGAATGTGGGCGAGGTGACGCTGTCCGTTCACGAGGCAGGGCCAAAGGACGGCTTGCCCGTCCTGCTCTTACATGGCTGGCCGGAGCTGGCGCTGTCATGGGCGGCGCAGATCGAGGCGCTGGCAAATGCCGGATACCGCGTCATCGCGCCGGATAATCGCGGTTTTGGCGCATCCGATGCTCCCCACGAGGTGAGCGCCTACCATGTCGACCGGCTGACCGGCGATATTGCAGGCCTGCTCGATGCGCTGGGCATAAAGAAGACGGTAATCGTGGGCCATGACTGGGGCGGCATCCTCATGTGGATGGCCGCCTGCCTGATCCCGGAGCGGTTTCTGGGTGCGGTCGGCGTGAACACGCCGCACCTGCCGCGCGGCGCCCGGCCGCCCACTGACGTGTTCCGCGAGCTCGGCGGGGAGGAGCACTATATCGTGCGCTTTCAGGAGGAGGCGGCCGACGGGATTTTCAAAGGCCGGGAAAGCGATTTCTTCGACTTCGTGTTCGGCGCCTCGTTTCCGTCCGCTGATATCGCGAAACTGCCACCCTCGGTTACCCATTTGCCGAGGCGGTTTGAGCGCTTCATCGGGCGTGGCGGGCTGAAATCAGAAGACGATGTCGTGGTGCCGCAGGTGGCACGCGCCGAATATGCGCGCATCTATGCGCAATCGGGTTTCAGGGGCGGCCTCAACTGGTATCGCAATTTCGATGCGAACTGGGAGCGCATGGGCGGTGTCGATCACCGTCTTTCCATGCCCTGCCTGATGATCTCGGCTGAGTGCGATTTCATGCTGCCGCCCAAGCTCACCGCCTGGATGCCTGCCCTGTGCAAGGATCTGGAGATGCATGTCATCCCAGATATCGGCCACTGGACCCAGTACGAGGCACCTGATGCACTCAACGCCTATCTCATCGACTGGCTGAAGCGGCGGTTTTAGGCAAAGCCGAGAAACACGGCGAGAGACCGGTTGACGCTGAGCAGCGTGTCGGAATCGGCCTTGCCGATGATTTTGCCGACGCGCTCGCGGCGCACACTCATCACCTTGTCCACCATGATCTGCGAACGGGCGCGCAGCCCGTTCTCCTCTGTCGGCTCAAGGGTGATCCGCAACAAAGGCGCATCCACCAGAGTAGAGGAGATGAGGGCGAGGGTCACGGTAGAGGTTTCCTCGAAATAATCCGCCTGCAGCACGAGCGCGGGGCGTGGCTTGGAGAAGTCGCCGGGCATGGCGACGGTGACGATATCGCCGCGTTTCACGTCTCTAGTGCTCGTCCAGATCGGCGAGCATCGCGTCAGTGAAGGCGCTCATCCCTACATCTGCACGGTCGGCCTCTGCCGTGAGCGCAGCCTGTTCGCGGCAGGCGTCTTCAAAGCCCGGCTGGCGGGTATCGGGCACCCATATCTGCAAGGGGCGCAGGCCCGCTGCCCGCAGGGTTTCGCGATGTTTGCTGACCCGTTCATTGATGCCCATGACGCCCTCCATGCGTTACATGTAACACGGATTGCCTCTGACAGCAAAGAATGGACGATCAGCCCCCGCTCAGCCCCGCGCGGTAGCGGCGGCTGACGGGTATGCGAGCGCCGCTGGAGAGCACGGCCACCGCGTCGCCGCTGTCGCCGGGAATGATCTCGCGCACGGCAGGGCGGGCGACGAGACACGAGCGATGCACCCGCACCGGGTCGCTTCCGGCTTCCTTCAGCAGCGTCTCCAGCCCGCCCAGCGTGATGCGTGCCAGATGGGAGCCGGCAGGGGTGGAGACCTCGACATAATTGCCGGCCGCTTCTGCCGAGATGATCTCCGCCGCCGGCAGGCGCAGCTCGCGCCCGCCGCATTTCAGCACGATGACGCTATCGCCCTTCGCACGGGCATGGCTTTCAGCCAGTTCCAGCCGGTAATCCTCGATCCGGCGCGCGAAGCGGAGCACGAGCACCAGCGTAGCATAAGCTAGGAAATCCTTGCGCGCCTCATAGATGAAGTCGCGCACCAGGAGATCGAAATAGGAGTAGCTGCCCCCGATCACGAACGGCCAAAGCCATTCGCGCAGCAGCATCATTCCCCAGACATGGGCCGTGGTGAAGGCGAGCGCCGCGACGAGGTGCAAGGGCAGGGCGACCCGCCAGCCGAGCGCCAGCGGAATACGCCGGTCGAGCGCGATCACCGCAGGGACCAGCGCCAGCAGCACGACAAGGCTTGTCAGCTCCAATAACCAAGCCTGAGCCGGGTTGAACGCGGCGGCGCCGCGCGCCAGCTCGCTATTGGTCGACAGCGCATTCACCGTCACCGAAGCGCTGGCAAAGGCAGCGAAGATCAGCCCGGCCTGAAGGCCCGCCCGGCGTTCGGCGCGGCGCTGCGGATCAAGATGTGCTGCCCGGTCACTCATGGCGTGGAGCATGGCGGTGGATGGCGATTCCGGCAATGCCGCCCGTCCCTGATCAGATGCCGCCCGGCCCGAACCTGCACCGCCTCATCCCGAGAGGGGGCGGTTTCATCACATGCCGCGCGACAGGGCATCCAGTCCGGCGAAAGCCTGCAGGCAGACATGTTTCAGCCCGCAGGACGTCTCCCCATGATCGATACACCGCCTTCAGCCCGCCGCCCGGATCTCGACGCCTTGCGCGTCTTCGCCTTCGTCATGCTGATCCTCTATCACACCGGGATGGGCTATGTGACGTGGGGCTGGCACGTCAAAAGCGCCTATGCGGGCACCACGCTCGAACTGCCCATGATGCTGATGAGCCCGTGGCGCCTGCCTCTGCTCTTCTTCATCTCCGGCGTCGCGATGGCGATGCTGGCGGCCAAGCTCGGCACCGGGCGCTTCATGCTGGAGCGCGTCTGGCGGCTCTTTGTGCCGCTCGTCTTTGGCATGGTGGTGATCGTCATGCCGCAAGCCTATTTCGAGCTGCGCACTAATGGAGAGATCGAGCCGGGTATTCTCGCCTTCTGGCCGCACTATCTCGATTTTGGCAGCAGATTTTCGATCGTCACGCCGACCTGGAACCATCTCTGGTATGTCGCCTATATCTTCGTCTACGCGCTGATCCTCGCGCCTTTCCTGCCCCATACGGGCAAGCTGGCGCGCTTGCGGCTGGAGCGGGTGTGGCAGGGGAATGCCGGCCTCATCGCCTTCCTCATCCTTCCCGTCCTGCCGCTATTGCTGATCCGCTTCACTCTGGTGGACAGCTTCCCGACCACGCACAATCTGGTCTGGGACTGGGCGACCCACGCCTACTCGCTGACATTCGTGATCTTCGGCGCGCTGGCCGCCAGATCACAAGGTTTCTGGCAGGTGGTGGACCGGGTGGGAAAGTTTGCGCTTGGCTTGACGGTTGCGGGCGGCGCATTGCTGGTCTTTGCCTATCTCGATTTCGACGCCCGCTTTGCCGATTCCGTAGAAGCCACGCTCTGGCGCGCCCTGCGCCTTGCCTATGCCTGGTGGATGATCGTCACGCTGATCTGGCTGGCAAGGCGGCTGATCCGCTCAGGCTCGACCCTGCTCTCGCGGCTGAACGTGCTGATCTTTCCGGTCTTCATCGCTCACCAGACCATCACGGTCAGCGCGATCTATCTGATCACGGCATGGGATATCCGCCTTGGCGGACCGGGTGAATTTGCGGTTGTCGCAGCGATCACGCTTGTTGGCAGCTGGGCCGTGGCAGAGGCCGCCTCGCGCATCGCGCCGCTGCGGCCTCTGATGGGGATGAAGTTCAGACCCTAGACTCTGACCGCGCACGACAGCGCTTCAGGCGGCAGCAGGCGGTCCAGCGAGGCGCTTGCTGCTTCCGCTTCGGGGCGCAGCAGGAAGAACTCGGCGGCAAACCAGCCGGCTTCTTCCATCGCCAGCGGCGCGCGGCCGACTTCTCTCAACCGCGAGAGCGCGCCGTCACGCTCGGCCGGTCCGGTGAACTGGCGCTGCGGGAACACATACCCGTCCAGCTTCTCGGTGACATAGCCGAGCGCCTGCAAGGCTTGCGAGATCGGCTCCATCGGGAACTGGCGCAGGACAAACAGCGCCATCCAGGGCGGAGAGCCGTCAGCGGCGTCGGCAATGCGCGTGAAAGTGGCGGCGCCGACATAGCCCACAGCGCCGGTGGAAATGACGATATCGCTATGGGCAAACACCCGCGCCTCGTCATGTTCGGGTGGCAGGCCCTGCCCGTCCGCCTCCAGATCGCAGGCGAGGCCGAAATCGAGAAGCCCCGCAGCGCGCGCATAGGCGATGGCCGGTGCCGAACAGTCGAGCCCGGTGAAGACCAGATCGTCCACCGGCTTCAGCGACCGGTACCAGGCCTGGTCCTCCGCCAGAAGCCTGTCCCGGTCCAGCCCGCCAATTAGGCGCGCGGTGTAATGGGCGTGCAGCCGGGAGACCGATAGCGGAAACTTGTGAAGGGCCGCGTTGATCCCGTACGAGCAACCCACATCGGTGACGTGCAACCGGCTGAGTCCGCGCGCCTTGCGGATGGCCTGATAGCAGTCACGCAAGACCGGAGCCGCACACTCGGCAATCATATAGTTGTATTGACACAGCCTGTTGAAGTAGAGCCGCGGATCAGCTGAATTATATATATCGTCAAAAGAAGCTTTCCCCGTCTCGTCTATCGAGACGGGGTGTGTTTCATCGAGCATATTCTGATTATTCTCCGCATATCTGCGTAGCGGGATACTATCAGGACAGGCATTTCAACTCAACCGCGGGCGGAGAACTCAGCCGCTATCAGCCTTCGTCGGCGATGTCCGGCACGCCGACCGCGTGGAAGCCGGCATCGACGTGCAGCACCTCACCGGTACAGGAATGGCCGAGGTCTGACAGGAGGTAAAGCGCGGCCCCGGCCACGCCCTCCATGCGGGTGTCTTCCTTGAGCATCGACCAGTCCTTGCCGGTCTTCATCAGCGTGCGGCCACCGGAAATCCCGGCCATGGCGAGCGTGCGCATCGGGCCGGCCGAGATGGCGTTCACGCGGATGCCCTGCGGGCCGAGATCACGCGCGATATAGCGGGTGGAGGCTTCCAGCGCCGCCTTGGCGACGCCCATCACGTTGTAGTTCGGCACAACGCGTTCCGAGCCCAGATAGGTCAGGCACACCATGGCCCCGCCATCGGGCATGAGCGCGCTGGCGCGCTTGGCGGCGTCCACGAAGGAGAAGGCCGACACGTCCATGGCGCGCTTGAAGCCTTCGCGCGTGGTGTTGTGGGTGAAGGAGCCCTGCAGCTCATCTTTGCCGGCAAAGGCGATGGCGTGGACGAGGAAGTCCATCTTGCCCCATTTTTTCTGGAGCGCCTCGAAGCAGGCGTCCATGGAGGCATCGTCGGTCACATCAGCGGTGACCATGAAGGGCGCGCCGGGCAGGCTTTCCACCAGCGGGCGCACACGCTTTTCCAGCTCCTCGCCCTGATAGGAGAAGGCGAGCTCTGCGCCTTGCGCGGCGAGTTGCTGGGCAATGCCCCACGCAATGGAGTTCTTGTTGGCAACGCCCATGACAAGCCCGCGCTTGCCCTTCATCAGATTGCCGCCCGGAAACACGCTGTCGCTCATGGGGTTATCCCTCCCGAAATCTCTGCCGCGCTGCCGCCACTGACCGGGCCGCAGCGATGTCTTTCCCGTCGCATAGCCCATGGCGGCTGCGGCGTCGAGCCGCCCGCGTGTCAACGCGCCGGTCATAATGACGTCAATTTGATCACGGTATCATGGCCGAAGTCACTGGTCAGAACCGGCAGATCGTGCCAGCGTTCCGATCTGATTGCGGGCTTGCTCACCGACCCCGCACCCACGGCCAAAAGGACTACGCCTTGAATAAAGTCATTGCCCGGCCCCGCTCCGAAGCCATCGAGAAGAGCTGGGCCAATCTGGACTGGACCAGCGTTTTTGCCGCCCTCATCTATCCCGCCATCGGCGTTATCGGCATGGTTGGCGCCATGGTGGCGGGTCTCGCGCTCAACACCCTTACCTTCCACTGGTGGTATGTGCCTCTGGGCATGGTGGTTGGCGCGCTGACCCTTGTGATCTGCAATTTCGGCATCGGTGTCCTGCACCGCGTGTGGCAGCACCGCTCCGGCGAGCTGAAATGGCCCGCCCAGGTGCTCACGGCGGTCAATTGCCTTGTGGCCATGCAGGGCCGGTTCAAGGACTGGATCAACTACCACTCCCAGCATCACCGCCTGTCGGACAAGCCGGGCGATCCGCACAACCCGCACGAAAGCAAGGTGTGGGCCTGGTTCGGCTGGATCATCTTCCGCGACGAGAACGACTTGAAGCGTCCGCTGGCGATGTGGGTACGCGACATGCCGGGCGTTAAATGGGTGGACAAGCACTATAACTGGCTGTCGCTGGTGGTGCATCTGGCTATCCCGGCCCTGATCTATCTGGCCGTGTTCCTGGCAGGCGGCTCGCTGATCCTGACCTTCTTCCTGCATGCCGCTGCCGTGACCGCCCGCGGGGTGCAGTTCCATGCCACCACGCTCGGCGTGAACGTGTTCGGGCATCTGAAAACCCCGGCCTGGCTGGACTGGACACTGGCCCTCCTGACCGGCGGGGAAGCGATTCACGACCACCATCACGAGCACCCGCAAAGCGCACTGCACCTGCCCCGCAAGGGCCTCATCAACCGGGTGGTGGACTATAATGGCTCGCTGCTCCTCCTGTTCGAGAAGCTCAACTGGGCCAGCGATCTGAAGATCGCCCCGCAGTTTGCGGTCCAGCCGGCGATTGCACGGCGCTAAGGGCTTTTGCGCAGCAAGGATTTGACCGCTCCCGGCCATGGGCTAAACAGGGAGCAGTCAGATCCCTCTGAGCAGGACACCAGCGCCCGTGCAGGACCATTTCCGCCGCTTTGCCGTCTATAATGCCTGGGCCAATGCCCGGCTCTATGATGCTGCGACGGCGCTCAAGGACATTGAGCGCAAGAAGGATGTGAAGGGCTATTTCCGCAGCCTGCACGGCACGCTGAACCATCTGCTCGTTGCAGACCGGATCTGGTTGCACCGGCTGACGGGCGAGGGTGAGGCACCGGCCCGGCTGGACACCATCCTCTATGAAAATTTCGGCGAGCTGCGCGAAGCGCGCGAGGCCGAAGACAAGCGCCTTGCCACCTATGTGTCCAGCCTTGAGACGCCCGATTTCGACCGTGTCATCCACTATGGCAATACACGCGGCGAGGCCAAGCAATTGCCGCTGGGTGTGATCCTCTCACACCTGTTCAATCACCAGACCCACCATCGCGGGCAGGCCAGCCATATCCTGCGCCAGCTCGGCGTGGCCGAACCGCCCGCCCTCGACCTGCTCTATTTCGCGCTGCCCTCGGCCTGAGGCGCGGCAAGCAGATTCACTGGAAAAAAGCGTGCGCCGCCGCTGGTTCCTCCGGCCAGCCCTGTCACATGACATTTATTTCATGGAGGCCGGGATGACAGGCCGGTCCTGCCTGCCTAAACACGCCATGAATCCCTGTTGGCAGGCATGATGAGGTGATGAGAATGAACGCGCCAGCCCTCGAGGTGGAAGGCCTGACGAAGAGCTTTAACGGCTTCCGCGCCGTCAGGGACGTGTCCTTCACGGTCCCGCAAGGCTCGATCACCGGCTTTCTCGGCCCTAACGGGGCGGGCAAGACCACCACGCTGCGCATGGCGCTCGGTATCATCCGGCCGGATTCAGGCCGGGCGCGCCTGTTTGGCAAGCCGCCCTCCCTGCGCGCGATGGACCGGGTCGGCTTCCTGCCCGAGGAGCGCGGGGTCTACCGCAAGATGACGGCAGAAGGCGTGATCACCCTGTTTGCGCGCCTGAAGGGCGTCCCCGCCAGCGTGGCGCGTAGCCGGGCGCGCGAGGCGCTGGACCGGTTCGGGCTGGGTGCCAGTGGCCAGAAGAAAATCAAGGAATTGTCCAAGGGCATGGCCCAGAAGGTCCAGATCATCGCGGCGCTGATCCACGAGCCGGATTTCATCATTCTCGATGAACCGTTTTCCGGCCTTGATCCGGTCAATCAGGCCCTTCTGGAACAGATGATCCGCGATCAGGCCGCTGCCGGGCGTACCGTCCTGTTCTCCACCCACGTGATGGAGCAGGCCGAGCGCGTATGCGACCGCATCGTGCTGCTGGCGCGCGGTCAGAAAATCTTTGACGGGCGGGTGGATGAAGCGCTGTCCGTGGTCCCGCGCGTGGTCACGATCGGGGTGGCATCGGCGGACGATCATACAGCGCTGCTCTCCGGCTTTGGCGCGGTGGAGCGCGGCGAGGCCGATCCTGATGGCAACACGGTCTGGAAGGTGACGCTGAACGCCGGTGTCGATCCCCAGCACGTGCTCAAGGCCTGTGTGGAGGCGGGTGTGAAGCTGACCCGGTTCGAGCCGGTGCGCCCGCACCTGCATGACGCTTTCGTGCGCCTCGTCTCCAATCCGCAAGACGCCCGCCAGCCGGAGAATGCCTGATGTTCCGTTCCGTCTATCTCATCGCCCGGCGTGAGTACCTGTCCTATGTGGCGACGTGGGGGTTCTGGCTGTCGCTGGCCTCGGTACCGGTCTTCATGATCGTGGGCGCGTCCATTCCGGCGCTGATCCAGTCGTCCCAGCCGGTACGGCATTATGTGATCATCGACCAGACCGGGGACGGGCTGGACGGTGTGGTGCAGGCCGCGCTTGAACGCGAGCGGCGCGAGCAGGCGAGGGCCGCGCTGGAAGCGGCCAGCCTGATGGTGCCCGATCCGGCGCGCCGGGAACGGGCGCTGGCCGCCTTCGACGCTGATCCGGCGGGACTGGACGGTCTGCCCGAGGCGCTGGCCATTCTGGGGCTGGAGGAAAGCGCAGGCACCTTTACCGCGGGCAATGGACGCCAGATCCGTGTGGAGGCGCCGGCGCGCGATATTGACGGGCTGCGCCCCTATCTGCTGGGCGAGCTGCGCGTTCAGACCGCTGACGGCCCGCGCAGCCTGTTTGCCGCCATCTTCATCAGCCGGGATGCCGGGAGCGGCCTGCCGGAGATCACCTATTACGCTACCAATGTGACGGAGCAGAGCCTGTCGGGCGCGGCGCGGCGGGCCTTGCGCGAGTATCTGCGCGATCAGGCCCTGCAGGAGCGCGGGCTGGACCCGGCCGAGATACGTTCCCTGTCCGGCCTTGAACCGCTTTACCGCAATCTCAATCCGGCGGCGGTGGAGGAGGAGAGCGAGGTCACGGCGGCCGACTGGGCCCCCTTCATTGTTGCGATCATGCTCGCCTTCATCCTGTGGACCGCAGTGTTCTCGGTCGCCAACATGCTGCTGACGAGCCTGGTGGAGGAGAAGGGCGGCAAGATCATCGAACTCCTGCTGTCCACCGTGCGGGTGCGTGACCTGCTGATCGGCAAGCTTCTGGGCGTGGCCGGCGTCTCCCTCACCCTGTTTGTCATATGGGGCTTTATCGGGTCGCTGGCCTCGCTGGCCGCGGCCCAGTTCCTGTCGGCCTTCGACCCGGCCATCGCCGCCTTCATCTCCCAGGCCTTCCGGCCCGGCCTTCTGCTTGCTGCGCTGGGGTATTTCCTCGTCGGCTATCTGATGTATGGCGCGCTGTTCCTGGCCATGGGGTCGCTGTGCGAGACCATTCAGGATGCCCAGACCCTGATGGGGCCGGTCATCCTGATCCTGATGGTGCCGATCCTGATCTTGAGCTTTGCCATGCGCTCGATTGATGCGGTGGCGGTCCAGATTGCCTCCTGGGTGCCGATCTGGACGCCCTTCATCATGATCGCGCGCCTGCCCACAGAGCCGCCTCTGTGGGAGATTGCAGGCACCACCGCGCTGATGGTGGCCACCATGGCCGCTGTCATCTGGGGGGCGTCCTCGGTTTTCCAGCAGGGCGCGCTCGGCCATGCCAATGCCGACTCGGTGAAACGGATTTTCTCGCGTAAGAAACCCGATCACGAGGACGACTGAACCAACCGGAAAGCCATCAATGAGCGCCCTGCATCCAGAACCCTTCTACCGGGAACGCCGCCTGCCGCCTTACGTGTTCGCCGAGGTGAACCGGATGAAGGCCGCATGGCGCAAGGAAGGGCGTGACATCATCGATTTCGGCATGGGCAATCCCGATCTCGCCCCCGCGCCGCATATCGTGGAGAAGCTCAAAGAGGTGGCGGGCGACCCGCGGGCGCACCGCTATTCGGCGAGCCAGGGCGTGCCGGCCCTGCGCCGCGCCTTCACCCGCTATTATGACCGCCGCTTCGGTGTCGGGCTGGACCCGGAAACGGAAGTGTGCGTGACGCTGGGGTCCAAGGAAGGCCTCGCCAACCTTGCTCAGGCCATCACCGCGCCGGGCGATGTCATCATCGTGCCCGATCCGTCCTACCCCATTCACATGTTCGGCTTCATCATCGCGGGCGCTGCGGTGCGGGCGGTGAGCTTCTCCAACCCCGAGCAATTCCTTGCCGACGCCGTGACGGCCTGCAGGCGTTCCGTGCCAGCTCCGTCGGCCATGGTGCTGAACTTTCCTTCCAACCCCACCGCGCAGGTGGTGGACCTCGATTTCTATCGCGAGGCGGTGAAAGTGGCCAAGGCCAACGACCTCGTCCTGATCTCCGATCTCGCCTATTCGGAAATCTATTTCGACGGCAATCCGCCCCCGTCCATCCTGGAGGTGGAGGGCGCGCGTGATGTGGCGGTGGAGTTCACCTCCATGTCGAAGACCTATTCCATGCCGGGTTGGCGGATCGGGTTTGCTGCCGGGTCAAAGCGCCTTATCGCCGCGTTGAAGCGGGTGAAATCCTATCTTGATTATGGCGCGTTCACGCCGGTGCAGATCGCCGCTGTGGCTGCGCTGGACGGCCCGCAGGACCATGTTGCCTTCGCCCGCGAGACCTACAGGAAGCGCCGCGACGTGCTTGTGGAGAGCTTCACCCGCGCAGGCTTCGAGATACCCTCCCCCCCGGCGACCATGTTCGCCTGGGCCCCCATCCCGGAGCGCTTTGCCGCCATGGGGTCGGTGGAGTTTGCCAAGGACCTGCTGGACAAGACCGGCGTTGCTGTCGCGCCCGGCCTGGGCTTTGGCGAGCGTGGCGACAGCCATGTACGCCTTGCTCTGGTGGAGAACGAGCAGCGCATCCGTCAGGCAGCCCGGAACCTGAAGGGCTATTTCGGCGATTGATTGATCTTCATATTTTATGTGGTAACATAAAATATGAAGATCATCTTCGACCCGGCCAAGCAGGTCCGCATCCTCAGGGAGCGCGGTCTGGATATGGGGCGGGCAGGAGAGATTTTCGCTGGCGATACACTGACGGTCGAGGATGACCGGTACGATTACGGCGAGACCCGCTACATCACCATCGGCTTTCTGGATGGTCAGATGATCGTTCTGGTTTGGACGCCCCGCCTGCGTAGCCGCCGCATCATCAGCATGAGAAAAGCCAATGAACGAGAACAGAAAGCCTATTCCGGCCGGTTTTGACGAGGATGCGCCCGATCTGACTGGCGCCTATTGGGCAGACAAGCTCGGCAAGGCGAAAGTCAGGCGGGGGCGTCCGAAGTCGGATGCGCCTAAGGTTTCTACCACCATACGGCTGGACCCGGACGTACTGGAAAGCTTCAAGGCAGGCGGACCCGGCTGGCAAAGCCGTATCAACGCCGCCTTGCGCAAGGCCGCCAAGCTCGACGCGTAAGCACTCTTCCTGTCCCTCCGTGTAGAGGGACAGGAAGAGTCTGGCAAACTACCGCCCTGCCATCATGGCATCGCGAAGGCCGCGGAATTCGTTGCCATCATACCAGTTCGGCCATTCATCGCTGTCAGCGAGGCGACGGGCGACGGCGTAGAGCAGGCGGATATCCTCCTCCATGCCGGACAGGTCCCAGTCGGGATTATACTCGTCGGCAGGCTGATGATAACGGTTCACCCGGTAGGCCAGCGCCGCGCGCTCCACATATTCCTGTCCGTACTCGCGATGCACCGAGCCGCCGCCGGCATAGAGCATGGGCACGCCGACACGCGCGAGGCTCACATGGTCGGAGCGATAGAAATAGCCCGCTTCCGGGTTCGGGTCGGGGGTGAGATAGCGGTCCTGCGCAGCGGCTTCCTCGCGCAGAATGTCCTCCAGCTCGGAGGCGCCATAGCCAACCACGACCACGTCCTCGGTGCGGCCCACGGGCAGCTCGGCATCGATATTGAGCCCGCCCACAATGGAGCTGAGCGGGACGGTCGGATTGGCGGCAAACCAGGCCGAACCCAAAAGGCCCTGCTCCTCGGCGGTGACGGCCACCACCAGTACCGAGCGGCGCGGCTGCTCACCCCGCGCGAAGGCCTCCGCCATCTCCATGATGGCCGCGGTGCCGGTCGCGTTATCCACGGCGCCGTTATAGATATTGTCGTCGGCGGCGAAGTTCAGCCGCACGCCCAGATGGTCCCAGTGCGCCATCAGCAGCACGTATTCATCAGGGGCTTCCGACCCCGGAATCACGCCCACGACATTGTTCGAGCTGAGGCGGCGCAGGCCTGTATGCAGCTCTGCGCTCATCTGTGCGCCTTCCAGTGCCACGGGCGCAAAGCCCGGCAGGGCAGCGGCGGCGGCCAGCGCGTCGAAGTCCTGACCCGTCGCGGCGAAGAGTTCGCGCGCCGCGTTCTCATGCAACCAGCCCTGCACCGGCACCAGGTCGGCGGGAGGCATGTCGAGGGTAAATTGCGGTCCGGTCCATGACGCCACGACCGTGCTCCAGCCATAGCTCGCAGGCGCGGTCTGGTGGACGATCAGCGCACCGGCGGCGCCCTGACGGCCCGCCTCTTCGAACTTGTAGGTCCAGCGCCCGTAATACGTCATCGCCTCGCCGTTGAACCGCCCGGCATCAGGGTGGGCATAGCCCGGATCATTGACGAGGATCACCACCGTCTTGCCGGTGACATCAATGCCCTCATAGTCATTCCAGCCATATTCCGGCGCGACCACGCCATAACCGACAAACACCATCTCGGTATCGCTGACGGACACGAACTCGTCGGGGTTCTGCGTCCAGAACACGGCGTCCTCATGGGGCACAATGCCCATCGGGCCGCCATTGACGCTGATCTGCAGGTCAGAACGCGCATCATCCAGCGTCGCCTCGATCAGCGGGACGGGCTGGTACCAGGAGCCGTTCACCCCTCCGGGCTGCACGCCCGCGCGGGCCATTTCCTCGGCGATCCATTGCGCTGCACGCTCGCCGCTTTCGGTGCCCGGCGCGCGGCCTTCAAACCTGTCATCTGCCAGCACGCGGATACGGAAATGCAAATTATCCTGCGTGATCCCTGGACTGGTTTCACCGGCCGGCGGCCAGTCGGCATCCTCGCCAGTGCCGGTGATCGGCGCGCTTTCGCCATTGACCGGGGCAGGCGCAAACGCGTCCTCGTCCACCGCCTGTTCACTGCACGCTGCCAGCAGGGCCGCTGAGGCCGCCAGGGTGATAAAACGTAACATTATAACGCCCTCCCAAGGGTTTAGCTCTTTTCCTCACCATGCCCTTTCAGGCCGGGATGGGGAAGGCTTAACCCCTCCCCCTCGACAGCAGGGCCGTTTCTCCGCCAAGCTCCCCCTCCCTTCTCACCTCTTTCCAGCGAGACATGATGACCGATCCGGCAAGCCTTGATGCGTTGCGAATAAGCCTTGGCCCGGGCTTCCAGAGCGTTCTGCCGGTCATCATGGGCCTGATCATGTTCACCGTGGCGCTGTCGCTGCGGGTGGAGGATTTCATCGCCCTGAAAGACCGTCCGCTCAGGTTTCTCGGTGCGGCGGCCACGCAGATTCTTGTCCTGCCGCTGGCGACGCTGGCTCTGGTGATGGCCGTGAACCCACCGCCCTCCATCGCGCTGGGGATGATCGTGGTGGCGTGCTGTCCCGGCGGGTCGATGTCCAACTTCTTCACCCACATGGCGCGCGGCGATACCGCGCTGTCGGTCTCGCTGACGGCCACCTCTTCCATGCTGGCCGCACTCGCCACGCCGGTCTCGATCCTGTTCTGGAGCGGGCTCTATGCGCCCACGGACGCGCTTCTGGACACGCTGGAGGTCGATGCGCTGCCCTTCATTGTGCAGACGACCATCATCCTGGCGGTACCGCTGGCTGCCGGCATGGCGCTGGCCCATTACCGGCGCGATATTGCGCGCCGCCTGCGCCGGCCCATGTCCTTCCTGGCGATGGGTCTGCTCATCCTCATCATCCTGTCCAGCCTTGCCGGCAACGCCGATACGCTGGCCATCGGCGCCATCACCGTGATGCCGATGGTGATCCTGCATAACGCCATGGCGCTGGCGCTCGGCTATGCGATGGGCTGGGCGATGCGTTTTGATGCGCGCGGACGGCGCGCCATGACCATAGAGATCGGTATCCAGAATGCAGGCCTCGGCCTTGTCATCCTGCTGGGCGCGCTCGGCGGGCTTGGCGGCGCTGCCGCGATTATCGCGCTGTGGGGGGTGTGGCATCTGTTGACCGGCCTCGCCCTTGCCAGCGTCTTCCGCCTGAACGACCATTGGCGCAACAAAAGACTGGCCGGAGGAACCCCATGACCCATCAGCTGAAAATCGTGAATGGCCTTGTCTATGACGGATCGGGCGGCGAACCGGTCCGCGCCGATATCGCCATTGATCAGGGCCGCATCAGCGCGGTGGGTGCAAATCTTGGCGATGCGAAAGAGGTGATTGATGCGGCGGGCTGCATCGTCACACCCGGCTTTATCGATATCCACACCCATTATGACGGGCAGGCCACCTGGGATGACCGTATGGAGCCGTCCATCTGTCATGGCGTCACCACGGCTATTCTCGGTAATTGCGGGGTGGGATTTGCGCCTGTGCGCCCGACTGACCATGACCGTCTGGTGCGCCTGATGGAGGGCGTGGAGGATATTCCCGGCACCGCCCTGCATGAGGGGCTGAAATGGAACTGGGAGAGCTTCCCGGACTATCTCGATGCGCTGGACGCCATGCCGCGCACGCTCGATGTCGCCGCGATGATCACCCATGATCCGCTTCGCGTATATGTGATGGATCAGCGCGCGAGTTTCGATGCGCAAGCCTCTGACGAGGATATCGCGACCATGCGCCGCCTGGTGCGCGAGGCGCTGGAAGCCGGCGCTATCGGCTTTTCGACCGGCCGTTCAGACCTGCACCGCACGGCAGACGGCGAGTGGACGCCCGCTTCCGAAGCGACCGCGAAGGAGCTGACCGGTATTGCCGAGGCCTTCCACGGCCTCACCCATGGTGTGCTGCAGGCCGTCTCCGATTTTGACCTGCAACGCTCCGAGGAAGCCTTCCCCAAGGAGTGGGAGGTGGTGGAGAGTTATGTGAAGGCGGGCGGCGGACGCCCGGCCTCCATCTCCCTCATGCAGCGTGATCTCGCCCCCAATCAGTGGCGCGACATTCTCAAGGGCGTTGAGAAGCTCAACGCGGATGGCGTCGACATGCGCGTGCAGGTCGCCCCGCGCGCCATTGGCGTGTTTCTGGGCCTGCAATACACCTTCCACCCCTTCATGGGTCACCCTTCCTACAAGGCCATCGCCCATCTGCCGCTGGATGAACGGGTGGCGCGCATGAAGGATCCGGCTGTCAAAGCGCAGATCCTCTCTGAGAAGCCGGACAAGGTGGCGGTGGAAGGCTCGTCGGTGCCTCCAATCGCCGATGTGATGCTCGAAGCGATGGAGTTCGTCGCCGAGAAGCTCTTCATGCTGTCGGACGATCCCGATTACGAGCAGTCCGGCGAGCAATCCATCGCGGCGAAGGCGCGCGCGCGCGGCGTATCCGTGTGGGAGGAGCTTTACGACATCGTCATCGCCCGCGAGGGCCGCGAGCTCATCTATCTGCCGATCTATAACTATACCGAGATGAGCTATGAGAACGTGCTGACCATGATGCGCCACCCCAAGGCGCTGATCGGGCTGTCCGATGGCGGGGCGCATGTCGGCACGGTCTGCGATGCGAGCTTCCCGAGCTATCTTTTGAAGTACTGGACGCAGGAGCGCACGCGCGGTGAACGCATGGAGCTGTCCCGCGCCGTGCAGATGCTCTCAAGCGATATCGCCGATTATCTGGGGCTTCATGACCGGGGCCGGATCAGGCCGGGCCTCAAAGCCGATATCAATGTGATTGATCTTGATAATCTGAAACTTGAAGCCCCGCATATGGTCGCCGACCTGCCTGCGGGCGGTCAGCGCCTTCTGCAGGGGGCGACCGGCTACCGGGCCACTATCGTTTCCGGTGAAGTGGTGGTGCGCAATGACACGCTCACCAATGCCCGCCCCGGCCGCCTCATCCGCGCCGGCCAGCAAATGGCGATGGCGGCGGAATAATCGCCATCGACAGGGCAGGCTTTCAGGCGCAAGACTGATGCTTCAGGGATCAGCGCGCCATCCGCCAATGGGACGGATGGCAGACCGGCGCGCCCTTCCCGCACCGGCATGGGCCGGTTTATCGCGGGTCAGCCGGCGGAGTGACGCCCATGGCCAAAGGCCAGATGCGGGGCAATAAAGAAGCCAAGAAGCCCAAGAAGGAAAAGCCGAAAGTGGTGGCGGCTGCGCCGCAGTGCTCGGCTATCGACCGTATGAAGGAGTCGCAGGACCGCTCCAAAGCCCGCAAGCCGAGTTAGGCGGTTGCGCTAAAGCGGCTCGACTTCGCACTCGATCTGCGACACCCGATCACCCAGCACCGCGATATCATACTGGGATTGCAGGTTCAGCCAGAAGCCGGGCGTCGTGCCAAAGGCCCGTGCCAGGCGCAGCGCCATATCGGCCGATACAGCCTGTTTGCCGTTGACGATCCGCGAAACATTGGCTGGCGTGCTGCCAGTGCGTTGGCTGACAGGCCAAGCGGCGCCATGAAGTCCTCTTTCAGGACTTCGCCCGGGTGGACATCAAGGCCCAGAAGAAATTTGGGTGCGGCTTCGGTCATCCAACGATGGAATTACGCATTACGTAATGCGTCAAGCCTTCGCCTTCTGGCTCTGGCCGCCCTCCACATAGCTGACATCGTGCGGGCGGACATGAGCTATTGAACGCTTGCGCGTCTCCCAGTCATTGAGGATGGCAGCGGCGTGGCGTGAGCCGGTGGCGGCCATATGGGTCTCGATCAGCGCCCGGCAGCGTTCCTCGGCCTCGCCGGACAGCTCGCTGACGAATACCGTCTCGGCGTTGAGGCGCGGTTCCAGCCGCTCCTCCTCGTCGAGCACGAAGGCTTCCCCGCCCGTCATCCCGGCGGCGAAATTATCGCCCACCTTGCCAAGGATCACGGCTACGCCGCCGGTCATGTATTCACAGCCATTGGCGCCGCAGCCTTCAACCACCACGGTGGCGCCGGAGTTTCGCACTGCAAAGCGCTGGCCCGCCGCCCCCGCCGCATAGAGCGCGCCGGAGGTGGCGCCATAGAGCACGGTATTGCCGATGATGGCGTCGCCGGGCGCTTCGCGCGTACAGCCGCCAAAGGGCCGGATGGCGATCACTGCGCCGGAAAGCCCCTTGCCGACATAGTCATTGGCATCGCCTTCCAGCTCGATGCGCAGGCCCTTGGCCGCAAACGCGCCGAGCGATTGTCCGGCCGATCCCCGCAGGCGCAGGGTCAGCTGACCATCTTCGAGCCCCACAGGGCCGAACTTGCGCACGATGGCCGAAGAGACGCGCGTGCCGACGGCGCGGTCGGTATTGCGCACATCATAGACGAGCTGCATCTTCTCGGCCCGCGAGAAGACCGCGCTCGCGTCTTTCAGGATCTGCTCATCAAGGCTCGGCGCGACCGCATTGCGTTGGGTGCGCGTGGAGCGCGGCGGACGTCCTTGCGGATCGACGCGCACCAGAAGCGGATTGAGGTCGAGATCGTCCAGATGCTCCGCGCCGCGGCTGACCTGATCAAGCAGGTCGGCGCGTCCGATCACGTCTTCAATCGACGCCGCGCCGAGCCGGGCGAGGATTTCGCGCGCATCCCTCGCGATGAAGGTCATCAGATTGACAACGTGATCTGCAAGCCCGGTAAAGCGCTTCCTCAGCTCATCGTCCTGCGTGCACACACCGACAGGGCAGGTATTGGAGTGGCACTGGCGCACCATCAGGCAGCCGAGAGCGACAAGGCTGGTCGTGCCGATGCCGAACTCCTCCGCGCCCAGCATGGCGGCGATCACCACATCGCGGCCGGTGCGGATGCCGCCATCGGCGCGCAGCGTCACCCGCTCGCGCAGGCCGTTCAGGGACAAGACCTGATGGGCTTCTGACAGGCCCAGCTCCAGCGGCGCACCGGCAAACTTGATGGAGGTCTGCGGGCTTGCGCCCGTACCGCCCACATTGCCTGAAATGAGGATCACATCGGCATGGGCCTTGGCGACACCCGCGGCCACCGCGCCGACACCGGCGGCGCTGACCAGCTTCACCGCCACGCGCGCATCCGGGTTGATCTGCTTCAGGTCATAGATCAGCTGGGCGAGATCCTCGATCGAGTAGATATCGTGGTGCGGCGGGGGGGAGATCAGCGTCGTGCCGGGGATGGCGTGGCGCATTTTCGCGATGAACTGCGTCACCTTGAAGCCGGGTAGCTGGCCGCCTTCGCCGGGCTTGGCGCCTTGCGCGACCTTGATCTCGATCTCCCGGCATTCATTGAGATATTGCGCGGTGACGCCGAACCGTCCGGAGGCGATCTGCTTCACGGCAGAGTTCATGTTGTCGCCATTGGGCAGGGGGGTGTAGCGGGCCGGATCCTCCCCGCCCTCGCCGGAGACCGACTTGGCCCCGATCCGGTTCATGGCCACGTTCAGCGCGCCATGGGCCTCGGGCGACAGCGCGCCAAGGCTCATGCCGGGGGTCACGAAGCGCTGGCGCAGCTCGTTGACGCTCTCACAGGCAGAAATATCAAGCGTCGGCCCAAGGGGGCGCATATCGAGAAGATCGCGTAGCTGGATGGGCGGCTTGGACTGCTGCAGCTCCACAAAACGGCGGAAGGAGGCGTAGTCCTCCTCACGCACAGCCTTTTGCAGGGCGGTAATACTCTCTGCCTCCACCGCGTGCACCTCGCCGGAGCTGCGCTGGCGGTAGAACCCGCCGACCGGCAGGCGCACCGCGCCCTCACCGGCCCAGGCCCAGCGGTGCAGCTCGGCAATCTTCTGCTCAAGGCCGGACAGGCCGACGCCCGAAATGCGGCTGGTCACTCCGCCGAGATATTCGGCGGCGACCGCGCGCGAAAGGCCCAGCACCTCGAAATTGCATCCGCCGCGATAGGAGGAGATGACCGCGATGCCCATCTTGGAGAGGATTTTCAACAGCCCGGCATCGAGCGCCTTCTTCATGTTGAAAGCGCGCTTTTCCGGGCTGAGCTGGGCAAGGCCGCGCTGGGTGCGCGCGGTCACCGTCTCGAACGCGACATAGGGGTTCACGGTAGTGGCCCCGAGGCCGATCAGCACCGCGCAGGCATGAGCATCGCACGCATCCGCGGCGCGCACGTTCAGCGACACATAGGTGCGCAGGCCCTCGCGGGTGAGGTGCGTGTGGGCGGCGCCGACCGCCAGCGCCATTGGCACCGCACAGCGGTCCGGCCCGATGGCCTCATCGGTGAGGACAAGATGCTGCGCCTTGCCTTCAGTGACGGCCCTGGCCGCATCGGCGCGGATACGGTCCAGCGTCTCGCGCAGAGCCTTGCCGGTGCCGTTTGCGCTGTCGATGGGGAAGGTGCAGTCGATTTCCGCCACGCCCTCGCCCAGCACGCCGCGCAGGCGGGCATACATGCCGTTGGTCAGGACCGGGCTGTCGAGCACGAAGACATTGGTCTGCGCCGCGTCGGTGGCGAGGATATTGCCGAGATTTTTAAACCGCGTTTTGAGGCTCATCACCCGGCCTTCCCGCAAGGGATCGATGGGCGGGTTGGTGACCTGCGAGAAGTTCTGCCGGAAATAGTGATAGACGGGCCGGTAGTGGTTGGAGAGCACGGCCACGGGGCTGTCATCGCCCATCGAGCCAATGGCTTCCTTGCCGTCCTCGGCCATGGGCGAGAGGATGATCTCGATATCTTCCATCGTCAGCCCGGCGGCGGCCTGACGGCGCGTGCGCATCGCCTCGTCCCAGATCAGGGGTTCGGGGCCGGGGCCGACCTCTGTCTCCACATCGCGCACATTGGCAAGCCACTCATCATACGGGTGCTTGGAGGCGAGATGATCAAGAATCTCCTCGGCGCGGTAGAAGCTGCCGGTATCGAGATCGACCGCGATCATGCGGCCCGGCTGCAGCGCGCCGCGTTCGACCACGCGGGTTTCGGACAGCGGCGTCATCCCGGTTTCAGAGCCCACGATCAGCAGGTCATCGCCCGTCCGGCACCAGCGCAGGGGGCGCAGGCCGTTGCGATCGAGCCCGGCAATCGCCCAGCGCCCGTCACAGGCCGCGATGGCGGCAGGCCCGTCCCACGGCTCCATCACCGAGTTGCAATACTCGTAAAGCCCGCGCCAGCGGTCCGGCATGATATCGGCGCGCTTCGACCAGGCTTCGGGGATCAGAAGGGCCTTGGCCATCGGCGCGGAGCGCCCGGCGCGCACCAGCACCTCGAACACCTGATCGAGGGCCGCTGAGTCCGACGAGCCTGCCTGGATGACGGGCTTGACCACATCCTCGGCGTCGGCAAATGCCTTGGAAGCCATGAGAATCTCATGGCTCCTCATCCAGTTGATATTGCCCTTGAGCGTATTGATCTCACCATTATGGGCGAGCATGCGGAAGGGCTGGGCGAGCTTCCATTCCGGGAAGGTGTTGGTCGAATAGCGCTGGTGGAAGATCGCGAACGAAGAGACGAAGCGCTCATCCTTCAGGTCGGGATAGAACTGGTCGATCGCCTCGGCCAGGAACATGCCCTTGTAGATCAGATCGCGCGTGGAGAGCGAGGCGATATAGAAGCCCGGCAGATTATCCTCGCGCGCGCGCTTCTCGATGCGCCGGCGCACGATATAGAGCTGACGGTCGGAGATCAGCGCCTTGCGCCCGCGCGGATCGTCAAAGAGGATCTGCTCGATGGCGGGCCGTGTGGCATTGGCCTTCTCGCCAAGGCAGGACGGGTCCACCGGCGTCTGCCGCCAGCCATAAAGCCGGAAGCCGGCGCGCAGGATTTCCGTCTCCACAATGGTGCGGGCGCGCTCCTGGGCAGCAAAATCGGTACGCGGCAGGAAGACCATGCCGACCGCGACCGGCCCATCGCCCGGCACGTGGCCGGTGCGGGCCACCTGTTCCTTGAAGAAGTCCTGCGGAACGCCGACGCGGATGCCTGCCCCGTCGCCGGTCTTGCCATCGGCATCGACCGCGCCGCGGTGCCAGACGGCTTTCAGCGACTTGATAGCCAGTTCCACGACCTCGCGGCGGGGCTGGCCGTCAATGGCCGCGATCAGGCCGACGCCGCACGCATCGCGCTCGGAGGCCGGATCATAGCTGCCTGCCTCGATCAGGCGCTGGCGGCCGTGGAGATATTCAGACATATCGCTCATTCGGCAGGCTCCAGCTCGGGTATGGCTTCGGCGGCAATGCGGGCCATCAGATCGGCATGGATGGCCGCAGCGGCGTCCTGACCATCCTTTATGGCCCAGACCACCAGCGACGCGCCGCGCACGATATCTCCGCCTGCATAGACGCCGGGCAGGGAGGTGCGGCAGCGCTCGGTGACGCGCACCGTGCCGCGGGGGGTCAGCACCGGTCCGCCGCCTGCGGTCAGGGCGTCCACATCTTCGGGTTCATAGCCCAGTGCCGCGATAACGAGATCGGCAGGCATATCGCGTTCGGAGCCCGCGACTGCGACCGGGCGGCGGCGGCCGGAAGCATCTGCCGTGCCCAGCATCATGCGCTGCACGCGCACGCCGGTGACCGTTTCCGCATCGCCCAGCACGGCAACCGGCGCGGAGAGCCATTCAAACACCACACCTTCTTCTTCGGCATGGGCGACCTCGCGGGCCGAGCCCGGCATGTTCGCCCGGTCACGCCGGTAAAGGCAGGTGACGGCCTCTGCGCCCTGACGGATGGCGGTGCGCACACAGTCCATCGCCGTATCGCCGCCGCCAATGACGATGACGCGCTTGTCCTTCGCATCAAGGCGGCCAGAGGCGAAATCTTCCGGTGTTTCGTCAAAGCCGCGCCGGTTGGAGGCGGTGAGATATTCCATGGCCGGGACAAGGCCTGCACTGCCGCCACCGGGGCAGGTCAGCTGGTGGGCCTTGTAGGTGCCGATGGCGAGGAACACCGCGTCATGGCGCGCGCGCAAATCCCCAAGGCTGATATCGCGGCCAAGCTCGGTATTCAGCTTGAAAACGACGCCGCTCTTTTCCAGGCGCTGAGTGCGACGGGTGACGACCGCCTTGTCCAGCTTGAAGTTCGGAATGCCATAGACCAGCAGCCCGCCCGCGCGGTCATAGCGGTCATAGACCGTCACCGAATGGCCCTGCTCGCGCAGGCGTTCCGCCGCCGCGAGGCCTGCCGGGCCCGCGCCGACAATACCGACCGAGAAGCCTGTATCGCGTTTCGGGCGGATCGGCGTGATCCAGCCCTCTTTCCAGGCGGTTTCGGTGATGTGGGTTTCCACCGCGCCGATGGTGACCGCGCCATGGCCGGACTGCTCGATCACGCACGACCCCTCGCACAGGCGGTCCTGCGGGCAGATGCGTCCACAGATTTCCGGCATGGTGGAGGTGGCGCTCGAGCGCTCCCACGCCTCCTGCATGCGGCCCTCGGCGGCCAGCATCAGCCAGTCGGGAATATCATTGTGCAGGGGGCAGCCGGACTGGCAGAAGGGCACACCGCACTGCGAGCAGCGCTCGGCCTGATCCGCGCCCGCCTTCGCGCTGAACGGGGCGTAAATCTCGTCAAAATCCTTGCGGCGCTCCTTGGCAGTGCGCTTGGAAGGATATTGCTGGTCCAGCCCGGTAAATTTGAGCATGGCCGTCTCCCCGGTCAGTCGGCGCGGGCGGGTTTGCTGGCGCGCATAAACCCGCCGGCTGGAGCAGATCTGCCCTCCTGCTTCGCATGAAGGGCTCGAGGCGCCATCCGGACGGGGTCGGTCTTCACGCCCGGACGGCGGAAATAACCGTCTTTGTCCGGACATCTGCTGCATTGCAACATGAAGACGGGCGGCGCGCAAGGGCGCTGCGTTTGCAATCGGTAAACTTTTTCTTCACCCCGTGATTGACAATCATTCGCATTTGCGGCTATCTGCACTTGCAAGTGCGTCGCAATCGGCGCGGTTTGCGCCCGGCCAGCAGCTAAGTGTCTGACTTTCATGTATGTCTGCATCTGCAATGCGCTGAAATGCTCCCAGTTCCGCGAAGCCGCCATTAGCGGCGCGCAGGATGTGACGAGCGCGTTCAAGGCCTGCGGGGCGAAACCGCGCTGCGGGCGCTGCCTGGAAGAGGCTGCCAGCGTCATCGAAGACGCAATGCCGAAGCTCGCCGCCCTGCCGCACGCCGTGCCTGCCGAGTAGGCTGCAAACGCGTCTTAGAAACAAACGCAATCAAAACAAGGGCTTGGCCTCGCCTGCCGAACACCCTATCTTGCGCCTTGTTCACGCAGGGCAGCAGGAAGGATCAGGCTCATGAAGGGCGATAGCGGCGTTATCGAGCATCTCAACAAGGCGCTCAAACTGGAGCTGACCACGGTCAACCAGTACTTCCTGCATGCGCGCATGTTCAAGAACTGGGGCTTCAACAAGATCGCGAAAATCGAGTACGAGGAATCCATCGACGAGATGAAGCATGCCGACATGCTCATCGACCGGATCCTCTTCCTCGAAGGCCTGCCCAATGTGCAGGACCTCGGCAAGGTGATGATTGGCGAGACCCTCAAGGAGTGCCTCGAGTGCGATCTCAAGGCCGAGCACAAGGCGCACCCGATCTACAAGGAAGCGATCGCCTATTGCGAGAGCGTGCGCGATTACGGTTCACGCGACCTTTTGGAAGTGATCCTGAAATCGGAAGAAGAGCATATCGACTTCCTCGAAACCCAGCTGGAGCTGATCGGGCGCATCGGCGAGGAACGCTACATGCAGTCGATGATGGGCGAGCAGGGCCACGAAGGGTAGCAGGCCAGGCGACACGTCTGACGGGCCTTTGCTGGCAGCGTCGCGCATCAGACCCCGGATGCCGGTGACGGCTCCGGGGTTTTCGCATTCAGGCACGGTGTGGCGCGCCCGATACCCACAGCTTCTCCGCCCTCCAGCCTTGCCAGCACTCCTTCAAGACGCTACATCCGGACCTGTTACAGAATAACGTTACGGCTTGCCCGCCGGTCTGGAGCGCTCTTGAGCCCCCTACTGCTCACCCTGGTGTTTGCCCTGCTCGCTGCTGGCGTGGTGATCGCCACGCTTGCCGGCCTGCGCTTTGCGGCCGGGTTCACGCGTGCGCATTCCCCGCTCATGGCGGCGTTCGCCGCGGGCCTTCTGCTGACGATAGCGGTGCTGCACCTGATCCCCGAAGCGATGGAAGGGTCGCGCTTCGCGCTGTGGATGGTGGCAGCCGGTCTGGCGGCCGGTTTCCTCCTGCAGCGCACCGTGCGCCGGTTTGCAGGCGATGCGGACAAGGCCGTGGCCATGGCGCCGGTGTTTGCCATCGCCATTCACGCTTCGCTCGACGGCCTCACCTACACCATCGCCTTTGCCTCGGACTCCTTCAGCGGCCTCGCCGCCGGGGCGGGCCTCCTTTTGCACAAGCCGGCCGATGCGGCGGTGTGCTTCATCCTGTTGCAACGCGCAGGGCTGTCCGACAGCCGCGCCATGCTCTGGTCGCTGGCCGCTGCGGGCCTTTCCACCTTGCTGTTTGCCGCTGTCACCGCGCCTTTTGCCGGGGCGCTCTCGCCTGCGCTGGTGGCAAGCCTTCTGGGACTGGCCGCAGGCGTGATGATCCACGTCTCGGCAGCGCACCTGTTCAGCCA
Source organism: Glycocaulis sp. (assembly GCA_046295255.1). Classification (GTDB taxonomy): domain Bacteria; phylum Pseudomonadota; class Alphaproteobacteria; order Caulobacterales; family Maricaulaceae; genus Glycocaulis. The sequence goes on along the minus strand of JBKBNS010000016.1, from coordinate 19,620 downwards.
CGCCCGTTCAGGCGGGTTGCGCCGCGCTGTGCCGATGGTGGTGTTGGGCGCGGTTGCCGCCACCGGGCTGACGGCAGCGCACCGGGCCGGCCATGACCACCACCATCACCACCATCATGATCATGAGCATCACCACCACAGCCATGACGAGCTGGCACGGCTCTCGCCCCATTTCGGCCCTGTCGGCGGACCATCATCGAACCGTCAGCGCGCGGACTGATCAAATTCCGCGCCGTTCCAATCAGGGAGACATGTCATGAAACGCCAAATTCTTGTTGCTCTTCTCATGGCGTCTGCCGCTCCGGCGGCGCTCGCTGATGCGCCGCGTCAGGCGGGCACCCATGTGCACGGGCTTGCCGAGCTGGCCATTGCGCTGAACCCTGACGGGACGCTGGCTGCGGAGCTGGAAAGCCCGCTGTATAATCTCATCGGCTTTGAGCGCGCCCCGCGCAATGCGGCCGAGGCCGCTTTGGTGACAGCGGCAGTAGACGCGCTTCAGGAGCGGGCCTGGCCTGCCTTCAACGCCGAGGCGGGCTGTGTGTTTGACGGTGTGGAGCTTGCCGGCTTCCCGCCCGCAGACGCGCCTGAAGACAGTGATGAGCATGGCGCGCAGGGCGGTAACCATGCGCATGATCACGGCCATGATCATGGCCACCATCACGATCATGATCACCATGATCATGATCATGACGACCACCACGACCACGGCCACGGCCACGCGCACGGCCACTCCCATGGCGGGGATGCGCCGCGCTATTCGGACGGCTTTGCTACCTGGAGCTTCAGCTGTGCCAGTCCGGCCCGCCTGAGCGGTATCGACGGTGCGGCCCTGTTTGAGGCGTTCGAACGGCTGGAACGGGTCAATGTGCAGTTCTTCGATGGCACGCGCGCGGCATCGGGAACGCTTGTGCCGTCGGCCACGCGGCTGCCCATCCGCTAGAGTTGACGTTATAATATAACGTGTTAGCGGGGCTTGCCCGAGCCGGTCCTGCAACACACATTGGCGCGCATGACCCTGTTGCGCGCCCTTCTTCCCTGTCTTGTGCTGGCCTTTACGCTGGCGGCTGCGCCTGCCCATGCCGGGACGTCCGGTGAGGCGCGCTCGATCATCTGGTCCGACCTGCTGCCGGAAGGAGAGGCCCAGCGCCTTGCCCGCCTGCAGCAGATGCAGGCCATCGAGATGGGGTTTGACCATTTTGGCACCGAGCAGTTTCCGCAGATCATGAGCTTTGCCGTGGTCGAGGAGCTTGATGGCCAGCGTGTGCGGCTGGGCGGCTTTATCCTGCCCTTTGACTTCTTTTCCGGCGGGCGGGTAACGCGCTTCCTGCTGGTGCCTTTTGTGGGCGCGTGCGTCCACGTGCCCCCGCCCCCGCCCAACCAGCTGGTCTATGTAGAGACATCAGAGCCGGTGGATGTGGGTAGTCTGTGGGATCCGGTGTTCGCCGAAGGCGTGATGCGTATCCAGCGTCAGGACACGGATCTGGCCGCTGTCGCCTATACGCTGGAACTCGGTTCGATCACGCCCCACCGGCCTTAGGGCCTGTACTCATAGAGGTTTCGGGCCCCGGAGCGAACTTTGGTTCGCTCCGACTCTTTGCTAACTGAGGCAAGCGGCTTGCAGCCGCTTGCCGGGGCGTAGCGGATTTGGTTCCTGACAAGGAGAGACGGCTGCCGTGGAGCACTCCTCCACAAGGGCGGCTCGACGCGGTCAGGGATGAAATCCGCCGCGCCTCAAAGAGGTATGGCGAAAATCGCCCATTATGACGTCGCAGTCCCTCGAAAGGGGACGGCCCTTCCATCGGGCCTGCTCCTCATATTGAACGATTTTCGCGCATATCACGCGCCAAACCCTTTATGAGTACAGGCCCTAAAGCGGCGCGCCTCTTTTCTGCCCTGCACGCGGCGCAAATGCCCCATTCGTGAACGCGTACGGCCACGCTTGCTCCTTATCGCAATAGAGGCCGGGCCCTGACCACCCGGCGGTGCGCACCCTGCCAGCATCATTCTTGCGGGGTGTGGGCCGGGATCCGCCCGGATGTCCCAGCGCGGCACACAATCGCACTGAGGGGGGCGATGGAGCGCCAGCGCGGCTCCGAGGCGGGTCCCACCTGCTCCCCCGCAATCCCCGCTTTTCCTTGGCCGAATTCCGCCATAAGGTGCGCGCGGTTTCTGTTGAGGGGATTCCCATGCGCGCTGCCGCTCTTGCCTGCGTCATCAGCCTTGGCGTACTTGCTGCGCCCGCCCATGCACAGATCAGCGAGTTCCGGCTCGGCGTGGCCGCCCACGACCTCTACAACAACACAGAGGACGGGGTTCAGATCACCGGGCAGATCGTGTTTGACAGCCCGCAGCTCCTTTCCTTCGCCTTCTCCCCGCGCCCCTATCTCTATGGCTCGTTCAATTCCGATGGCCTGACCAATCTGGGCGCGGCCGGCCTGTTGTGGACCGGCAATTTTGCCGACAACTGGTCGCTCGATCTGGGACTTGGCATTGCCTATCATGATGGCGCGCGCGATGTATCGGACCTGCCGCCCGGTGATCCGGTGCGTATCCGCCTGGCAGGAACGCGCGCGCTGCTGGGCTCACGCTTTCTTTTCCACACCCAGCTCGGCCTTGATTACGCGCTGACCGACCGGCTCGCGCTTGGCGTCTATTACGAGCACTTCTCCAACGGCCAGATCCTCGGCCAGGGCCGCAATCAGGGCCTGGACGAGATCGGCGCGCGGATTTCCTGGCGCTTCGGGCGGTAAGCGATAAGCCAAGCGCCCTTGCGGCCAGCGCGCACGCGCTATAATCGGTCAGTCCGCGTATCGCAGCGGAGTTTCTGACATGGCCAATGTAGTCGTCGTCGGCGCCCAGTGGGGTGACGAGGGCAAGGGCAAGATTGTGGACTGGCTGTCCCACCGGGCCGATGTCGTTGCCCGCTTCCAGGGCGGCCACAATGCCGGGCACACCCTTGTGGTGGATGGCGTTACCTACAAGCTCTCGCTCATGCCGTCCGGCGTGGTGCGTGGCAAGCTCTCCCTGCTGGGCAATGGTGTGGTCGTCGATCCCTGGGCCTTTCTGGCCGAGGTGGAAAAGGTCCGCGCGCAGGGCGTCGCCATTACGCCGGATCTGGTGAAGATCGCCGAAACAGCCGCGCTGATCCTGCCCGTCCACCGCGATCTCGATGGCTTCCGCGAAAATCGCGACGACGGCATGAAGATCGGCACGACGCGCCGCGGTATCGGGCCTGCCTATGAGGACAAGGTGGGCCGCCGCGCCGTGCGCGTCATTGATCTCGCCGATGAAACGAACCTGCGCGCCCGCGTCGCTGACCTCCTGCACCACCACAACGCCATGCGGCGTGGCTATGGCGAGGCGGAGTATTCCGCTGACGAGCTGGTGGCTTCGCTTCTCGAGATCGCGCCGAAAATCCTGCCCTTCGCCGCGCCGGTCTGGCGCCTGCTGGACGAAGCCATCGCGGAGGACAAGAAAGTGCTCTTCGAGGGCGCGCAGGGCGCCTTCCTCGATGTCGATCACGGCACCTATCCCTTCGTGACCAGCTCCAACACGGTGGCAGGACAGGCGGCCGCCGGTACCGGCGTCGGCCCCGGCAAGACGGGCTATGTGCTCGGCATCGTGAAGGCCTACACCACGCGCGTGGGCGAAGGCCCGTTCCCGACCGAGCTGACCGACGAGACAGGCCGCCTGATCGGCGAGAAGGGCCATGAGTTCGGCACCGTCACCGCCCGTCAGCGCCGCTGCGGCTGGTTTGACGCCGTGCTGGTGCGCCAGTCCGCCAAGATCAACGGGCTTAACGGCATCGTGCTGACCAAGCTCGATGTGCTGGACGGGTTTGAAACGCTCAAAGTCTGCGTCGCTTACGAGCTGGACGGACGGACCATTGACCGCCTGCCCGCCTCCACCGCCGAGCAGGCGCGCGTAAAGCCCGTCTATGAGGAGATGGAAGGGTGGAGCGGCTCCACGAAAGGCGCGCGCTCCTGGGCCGATCTGCCGGCCGAGGCGGTCAAATATGTGCGCCGCATCGAGGAGCTGATTGAAACGCCGGTCGCCATGGTCTCCACCAGCCCCGAGCGCGAAGACGTGATCCTGATGCAGGACCCGTTCAGGGGGTGAGCGCCGGTCTGCTTTAGCGGATGAAACAGTCCGGGGGACTGTTTCAAGGCAGCGAACGGGCCGGCAGGCCCAAGTAAGGCGCTGGCCCTCGTCCTTCGAGACGGCCTGCGGCCTCCTCAGGATGAGGGCTTTGGGTGCTCTTTTCCCCTCATCCTGAGGGTGAGCGTAGCGAACGTCTCGAAGGACGAGGGGAAACTACTCGCCCACCCTCTCAATCCCTGCCACCCGCCGGGCAATCCGGGCATGACCGTCCAGCTGACGGGCGGTTTCCTGCGCTGAAGGGGTGGTGTCTGCGACGTCCAGATCCGTTGTGCCGCCGAGCACGACCGAGCTGCGGCGCGGGAACATGTAGAGTATCCCGCCCTCCCAGGCGCTATAGGCGTAATCGAGCTCCGGCTGCGGCAGCAGCATGGTCAGCTGGCCTGCCATGGGCCGCAATTCGTCATCCCCGAAGAGATCGCGCGCACCCAGCCCCGTGCAGTTGACGATCACACGCTCGGATAGGCGCGAGACATCGCGTGCATCCTCGAAGCGGGCCCTCACGATGCGCCCGCCCGCATTCTCGAAATCGCCCATCAGGGCCCGCAGGTAAATGTCGGGATCGATCATCAGCACGTGATTTTCAACGACGCTTGGATAGCCAAACCAGCGCTCCGGGTCGGTATGGCGCACCAAGCCGGGATAGAGATCATCGAGCGGCTGGGGCTCGCGCGGGCCGTCTGGCGTGCGCAGCGAAAAATCATACTGGCGCAGCCAGTACACCCCGTAGCGCGGGTCTTGTGCGTAGTGCTGGAAGGCGCGCTGGCTGACACGGGCGGCGGCGACGAAGCGCTCCACAAAGGCCTCGTCCACGGCGGGGCGGCGATAGAGGCTGGAGGGGCCCCAGACAGCGCCCGCGATATTGGAGGTGGTTTGGGGTGGCAGGCTTTCAGCATAGATCGTCACGTCCATGCCACGGCGCCGCAACAGGAGCGCCGTCGTCAGCCCGATCACGCCGCAGCCCAGCACCGCCACAGAGCGCTCATTCGTGGCGGCCAGCAGCGCGCGTTCGGCCTCGGCGGCCGTGCCCCAGCTCATCGTCACGCCCGCGCCGCCATGGCCATAGTGATGAACAAGCGTCTTGCGGCGGTCGAAGCGTTCGGCCCGCACCACATAGCCTGCCTCGCGGAAAGGTCTCAGCCCCACCACCTGCCGGATGATCCGGCGGGGCGAGATGTCTGCGGGCACGAAGTTCGGCGGCTGGTCCAGCGAGGGCGTGCGGGCGGCCACCAGCGGAGCGGCGCCCACGCCAAGCCCCGCGCCTGCAATCAGTTTCAGTGCCGAGCGGCGATCCATCCGCGTGTCATCCTCTGCCGGATATCAGGCGTGAAGCCTGCCCGCACAGAGTTGAAAAATCTATTCCCCGCGCAGCATCTCGTCGCGGATGCGCACAGCCGTATCGGGGAAGTCGGTGAAAATGCCGTCAATGCCGAGCGCCAGCAGCGCGCGCAGCTCGTCATCGGTATCGCCATCGCTGAGCAGGGAGGGGCGGTCATCGCGATGGGTCCAGGCATGGACCACGAGGCCCAGCGCATGGGCCTGTTCGAGATAGCCCGTGCTGGAGCCATCTGCGTTCAGCAGGAGGCCCTTATAGACGCCGACGGCATCGGAAAATTCCGCTACCTGCTCAAGGCTGTAGCCGTTCATATTGCCGCCCGGCTCATCACCGTAATGCAGCATGGCCAGCGGCAGCGGGGTCAGCGGGCGCAGGCGCTCCAGAAACGGCGCATCAAAGGACTGGATGATGACGAGCGCCTCTTCATGATTGAGGCCGCGCGCGTCCAGCTCCGCGATCAGGATGGGCAGCGGGTCGAGCCCCATGGCCGCATGCTCTGCCGGCAGCTTGATCTCAGGTTCCACCGGAATCTCGCAGTCACAGCTGGCCTGCATGCCGTCCACCATGTCGAGGAAGTCACCAAAGGTCAGAATCGGGAACTGGTCGTTATGTTCCTGCGAGCGGTCGGGGAAGACCTGCCGGGCGTTGAGCGAACGCAGCTCCTCGGCAGTAAAGTCGATCACCCACCAGTCTTCCCGGCCCATCAGTTCGCGGCGGCGGTCTGCAAACTCGGGCCGGTCAGCCACATCGGTGCTGGTGGAGAGGTAGGGGTCGTGACGCACGATCAGCACGCCATCGCGCGAGACCATCAGGTCAGGCTCGAGAATGTCCGCGCCCTGCTCGAAGGCGACCTGGAAGGCGGCTTCGGTGTGTTCGGGCAGATATCCGCTCGCGCCCCGGTGCGCGATCACGGCGGGAAGCTCTCCGGTCAGGGTCGGGAAGGGGTTGGCCGTTTCCGGTGCAGTGCTTTCCGGTTCCGCAGCCGGGCTGCACCCGGCAAGGGTCAGGGCGGCAAAGGCAGCAAGGCTTGTGCAGAACAGGATCATCGCGAACCCCCGATTATGGCTTTGAGCGCCGGACGTTAGCGCGCCTTGTCCGGCCATGGCAGTGACAATTCGGTGACGCGGCTAGCCCAGCCAGCCGAAGACCAGCCCGCGCACGCTCTCAAAGCTCCACGCGCCTGCCAGAACGCCTGCCAGTGCGATCAGGAGTATCCAGAAGCGGTAGCGCCGGGTCAGCCGCCACACCGCCGATACGGCCAGTACGCTCGCGCGCCAGCCTACAATCCTGACCGGCAGGCCGATGACAAGGCTCGCGGCGAGCGCGATGGCAAACAACTGCAATTCGGGTGGGAGAGCCGCCATGGCCCGTAACCTTCAATAAGGGCAGGCGGGCTTTGCGTCAGCTTCTGCCGCCTGCCGGGTTGATACGGTCGTCACGCATGATGCCGCCGCCCCCGCCGGGATCGGACGGCGCGCAATAGGGCCAGCTGCCCGAGTTCTGTCCGCGGTCGGGGCATACGGTGTCGCCATCAGGCATGTTGGCGCAGGCCGTCAGGATCGCAGCACTGCCCGCCGCAAGAAAGATGAAGGCGCGGCGCGCGCGAGGATGGCTGGACATGACGGTATTCCCCTCTGACTGCCGCCATGATCACCTCTGGCCCCGCCGCTGGCAAGGACCGATTGCCTTGCCGGGCGCAGGAACAGGGTTCACGTGGCCTTAACGCTGAACTGGTTTTCTCAGCGCAGGTTTTCCGCGAGACGCCTGCCATGAGCTCGATGCGCATATCTGTTGGCCGCCACAAGGCCAACCGGCTCTGGCCGCGCCTTGTGCGCGCGCTGGCCGGGCTGGTGGTGCTCGCCCTGCTGGCTGCGGGCGCGGTGCTGATCCATCTGGCACGCGACCTGCCGGATACATCGGCCCTTGTCATGGCTCCGGCCAGCGGCTCGATGACGTTTCTGGACCGGCACGGGCGGGTGATTGCGCGCCGGGGCGGAAGCGCTGGTGAGGTGATCACGGCCAGTTCCCTGCCGGGCGCACTGACCGATGCCGTGCTGGCGGTCGAAGACCGCCGCTTCTACCACCATTTCGGGATTGATCTCATCGGCACCACGCGCGCGGCGCTGGCAAACCTGCGCGCCGGCCGGGTGTTGCAGGGCGGCTCGACCATCACCCAGCAGCTGGCCAAGAACCTGTTCCTGACGCCGGACCGGACCATGCGCCGCAAGGTGCAGGAAATGATGCTCGCCTTCTGGCTGGAAGCGCGCTTTTCCAAGGACGAGATTCTCGCCCTCTATCTGAACCGGGTCTATTTCGGCGCGGGCGCCTGGGGCGCAGAGAACGCCGCCAGACGCTATTTCGGCAAGGGCGTGCATGAGCTGGATATCGGCGAGGCGGCGCTGCTGGCGGGCCTTCTGAAGGCGCCTACGCGCTATTCCCCGGCCAATGACACGACGCGCGCTGCGGTGCGGGCCACTGTCGTGCTGGACCTGATGCTGGCGACGGGGCGCATCACCGAGGCGGAGCGTCTGGAAGCGGCCTCCGCGCCCATCCGCGTCTCGCGCGGCTCGTCCAGCCCCGGCGCGGGCTGGTTTGCCGACCATGCGAGCAGCGAGGTGCGCGCGCTTCTGGCCGCCCATGCGCCCTCCCATGAGGGCGATCTGGTTGTACGCACAACGCTGGATGTCGAGGTGCAGCGCGCGGCTGAACGGGCGCTGAGCTCGGGGCTGGCCGATCCGGAAATCGCCCGCGGTGCCGGCAATGGCGCGGTCGTGGCGCTCGACGGGGCAGGCGGCATTGCCGCCATGGCGGGGGGCACCGATTACACCCGCTCACCCTTCAACCGCGCCACGCAGGCCCGCCGCCAGCCGGGCTCGGCCTTCAAGCCCTTTGTCTATGCCTCTGCTTTCGAAGCCGGCTGGTCACCGACCGACACCATGGTGGACCAGCCGGTCAGCTATGGCAGCTGGTCTCCCTCCAACTGGGAGAACCGTTATGAGGGCGAGATGACGCTGGAACGGGCGTTTGCGCGCTCGTCCAACTCGGTCGCCGTCCAGCTCGCCGAGGCGACGGGCCGGGCCTATGTGATGCGTACCGCGCGCCGTCTTGGCATTGAGAGCGACATGGAGAACACCTATTCGCTCACGCTCGGGGCCTATGAGGTGACGCCGCTGGAGCTTGCCCGCGCCTATGTGCCCTTCATGAATGGCGGGCTGGCGGTGGAAGCTCATTCCGTTACCCGGCTGGAAACACCGTCCGGCGAGATTGTCTGGGCGCGTGAGGAGGCCCCCGGCGCTGTCGTGCTGGCCTCGCGCGTGGTGGCCGAGATGGACCGGATATTTGCGGCCACCGTGCGCTATGGCACCGGGCGCGCCGCTGCGGTGCCGGGCCGCGAGGTGCGCGGCAAGACCGGCACCACCAACAGTTTCCGCGACGCCTGGTTTGCCGGCTGGGCCGATGGCCTGACGGCGGTCGTCTGGACCGGCAATGATGATAACCGGCCGACCGAGGCCGGGTCCGGCGGCACAGGCCCTGCGCGCATTTTCGGCAGTTTCATCGCGCAGGCTCCCGCCATTGCGCTTCCTGACAGTTCCGTGCCGCTGCCCGCGCCTGATCCGGACCGGCCGGCGAGCCTGCTGGCGGCGCTGGAGGATGAGGCGCTGTTTGCTTCCGCTAGTGCACCTGAGACAGGGCTTCCGGCGGACATCACCTATCTGCCCGATCCGCGCGATGAGAGCGAAACGGCGGATACGGCGCCTGCCGAGGACCCCATCGCGGGCCTGCTCTCGCGCCTGCCGGCCAGCCCGTCTCAGTAAGCAGCGCCGTTCGGGGCTCGCGCGGGCGCGCGCCAGCCGCTAGGCTGGCGGTCACCTGCCAGCTTTCAACAAGGGCGTGCTTTCCGATGATCCTTCTCCGCCTTGCTGTCCTCGGCCTGTCTGCCGCCCTGCTGCTGAGTGCCTGCGGGCGAGCCGATGACGGGCCGCGAGCCACGCGCGTCACCGCTGACGAGGCCGCCGAGGGCGCTGCCCTGCTGGGGCTGGAGGAGCCCGGCCGGGCGAGATGGGCCGAGCGCAGCTTTTCCGGCGGCACCTACCGCTTCACCGGCTTCACCCTGCGCCTTGATGACGGGGAGGACGAGGAGGGCGGGCTTGCCGTTACCGCCGACGTGATGGAGATCGCCTCTCCGCGCCTGGAGGACGGGATTGTCCGCTTCGACCGGATGGTGATGGAGAACGGCACCCTTCCGGCGGGCAATGACGGGGCGTCAGCCCGCTTTGAACGCCTGGTCATAGACCGTCCCGGCCCGGAGCTTTCGCGCTCGGTGGCGGCGTCTTTCACCGGGGCGGACGAGGCCTTGCCTGACATTGCCGGCAATCTGGATGCCTACAGCTTCCGCGAACTGTCCCTGACCGGCTTCTCCATGTCAGGCGGCGAGTTTGACGGGGTGATGCAGATCAGCTCGCTGGTGCTGGAGCGCCTTGATGCCGGCGGGCTGGAAAGCGCGCGCATTGAGGGCCTGCGCCTTGACGCGCACGCAGATGACGGTCTCTCCCTTGCCATCGAGGAGGCGCGCCTTGAGGGAGCCGGCGCGCGCTTCATCGCGGCCCTGCTGGCCGGTGAGGCTGCCAATCCGCTCAATCTCGCCGTCTCGGCCAATCCGGCCGATTTCTACCGGGAAATGCAGCTGTCCGGCCTCTCCGGCACGGTGAGCGGGCTCGCCTTTTCCCTGGAAGAGTTCACCACCCATGTCAGCGAGACCCGCGAGGGCATCCGCACCCGCATCCGCATGCCGGACATGACGCTGAGGGCCCGGCCCAACTCCGATGCCGGTGCGCAGATCGAAGGCGGGCTGGCTATTCTCGGCTTTGAGGAAGTGGTGCTCAGCTTTGAATCCGACGCGGTTTATGATCCGGCAACGGACCGGGCCCGCACCCAGAACACCAACCGCTTCATCTGGCGTGATGGCCTGACCCTGGATTTCCATCAGGAGCTTTCCGGGGTCGAGGCCTATGGCAGCGCCGTCGCTGCCGCGCAGGCTGCCGGCAAGGCCAATGAGACCGTGGTGGAAGGGCTCGACCGGCTGCTGATGCTGCACCGTCTGGAACTCCGTCTTGAGGACCAGTCCCTGCTTGAGCGCAGCTTTACCGCCTATGGCGCGATGATGGGTGTGACACCTGACCAGATGCGCCTGCAGGCCTCGGCGCTGGTCACGCTCGGCCTTTCGGCAGCGCCGCGCGAGGTGCCGCGCAGCTTCCTCAACGCGATTGCCCGCCCGCTTTCGGAGTTCGTGCGCGATGGCGGTACGCTCGTGCTTACGCTGGATCCGCCCCAGCCCGTGCCGATGAATGCACTGACCAGCCCGTCCGGCGATTTTGATATCGACCGGCTCGGCCTGTCGGTGCGGGTGGAGCGGTCAAACTGACGCCCGCGCCTATGGACCGGCCCGTCATCGTTCTCAGCTCGCTGGTTGCGGGCAGCCGCGTAGGCGGCGGGGTGAGCGCGCATGTGCTGAGCCGGGCGGGCTTTACCCCCGCCCATGTGCCGACGGTGATCTTTGGCCGCCATCCGCGCCTTGGCGCGCCGGGTGGCGGTGCGGTCAGCGACGGCGTGTTCCAGAGCGCGCTGGACGCCCTTCTGAACACGCCGGCCGCCATGAGATGTGCTGCCATCCTCACCGGCTATTTCGCCTCTCCGGCGCAGGTGGAGGCCGCTGCAGGTTTTGTCCGGAGCGTGCGTGCGAGCAATCCCGGCGTTTTCGTGCTGGTTGATCCGATCTGTGGAGACGGCACTCCCGATGGCAGCGCGGACGGGCTCTATATCGGCCGCGCGACCGCAGAGGCGCTCAAGGCCCGCCTGGTGCCGCTGGCGAGCCTTCTGACCCCCAATGCATTCGAGCTCGCTTTCCTCGCTGGACGGCCTGTAAGCGGCCCTGACGGGGCCGTGGCGGCATCTCAGATGCTCGGCAGGCCCGTGATCGCCACATCCGTCCCGGCAGGGCCCGGCCGTCTCGCCGTGATGGGCATTGATGACGCGTCCGTCTCGAGGACTGAAGTGGAGCGGCTGGACGGCGTGCCGCACGGCACGGGCGATCTTCTGGCCGCCGAGGCCATCGCCGCAAGGCTTGGCGGCATGGCCTTCGAACAGATGGCCGGGCATCTGGCTGAGGCCTGCGACCGCGTGATCCGTGCCACCCTCGCCGCCAGGGCAGCAGACCTGCTTATAGAGGCGCTTGATCAGACGCAGTCGGCGGGCTAGGGCCTCTGACCATGACCATAGACATCCACGGCACTATCGCCCCCGGCTTTGACGCTGTCGCTGACGCGTTTGACGCCAATTTCGCCAGCGGCAACGAGATCGGCGCGGCCTTCGCGCTCTACCGGCATGGCGAAAAGCTGATCGACATTCATGCCGGCCATGCCGACCGCAAGCGCGAGCGTGACTGGCAGGCCGATACGCTGATCCCGGTCTTCTCCACCGGCAAGGCGATCACGGCGCTGGTGGCCGCCTATGCGGTCGATCAGGGCTGGCTCAGCTACGACACGCCGCTTGCCTCGCTCTGGACGGAGTTTGGCGCGGCGGGCAAGGACGCCGTGACGTTTGCGCAAGCCCTCTCCCATCAGGCGGGCCTGCCGGGCATTAGCGATGAGATGGAGCCGGGCGACTGGTTCGACCGCGCGCTCATCGAGGCGCGCCTTGCCGCCATGGCCCCGATGTGGAAGCTGGGAGACGGCTCCGGCTATCACCCTATCACTTTCGGCTTTCTCGTTGATGGCGCGATCCGCCGGGCCGAGCCGCAGGGGCGCACGACCGGCCAGCTCCTGAAAGACATTATCGCAGGCCCGCGTGGCATTGATGTGTGGATCGGCCTTCCCGAGGCTGAGCATGGCCGGGCAGGCGAGCATGTATTGCCGCCGCGCGCGCCGCACCTCGGCAAAATCAATGCGGAGAAGGACGCCGCTTTCCTGAAACCCTGGTCTTCGCCGGGGCGCCGGGGCGCAGCCGAATGGCGCACGGCCGAGTTCCCCGCCGCCAACACCCACGCCACCGCGCGCGGCCTTGCCGAGCTGATGAGCGTTTTCGCGACGGGCGGGCATCTTCGCGGCGAACGCCTGATCAGCGAGGCGGTCGTCAAAGAGGCGATGGCGATACGGGTTGAGGGCGAGGACCGTGTCCTGCCCTTCGACATCGCCTTTGGCGCAGGCGTGAATGTGAACCGGGATAGCGGCTGGTTCGGGCCGGAGCCCACAGCGGTTGGCCATTACGGCTTTGGCGGCTCGTGCGCGTTTGCAGACCCCGTCACCGGCCTCTCCGGCGCCTATGTCATGAACCGGCAGATGGACGTGCTGGTCGGCGATGAACGCGCCGTGCGCCTTATCAACGCGGCCTATCAGGGGCTTTAGTGCTCAATAGGGCGTGATGGTCTTCGTCTGGGTGCGCAGAGCCGCAGCGGGGCTTTGCTGGCCCAGCCGGGCGACATGGTCATCCAGCGCCCAGCGCACGGAAGGAAAGGCCAGCTCCGCCTCCGGCACTGCGTCGAGCGCAAAGAAGCCGACCTCCAGGCTTTCCGGGCCCGCACTGATTCCCGGCTCGGCGAGCCTGGCTCGGAAGAAAATCTGCACCTGTGAAATCCGGGGCACGGAATAAACGCCGAGAATATCGGTGATCTCTATGCGGGCCCGGGCTTCCTCCCAGGCTTCGCGCACCGCCGCCTCCTCAACGCTCTCGCCCTGTTCCATGAAACCGGCGGGCAGCGTCCAGAAGCCCGCGCGCGGCTCGATGGCGCGCCGGCACATCAGCACCCGTCCGTCCGCATCCGTCACCACCGCGCCCGCGACGATTTTCGGGTTCACATAATCAATGAACCCGCAGGTGGAGCAGACGCGGCGTTCGCGGTTGTCGCCTTCGGGAATCTCGGCGCGGAATTCGGGTGGGGGGCGTGTCATCACATGGGTCTCCAGCACTCTACTCTGCCACACTCCGTATCAGGACGGTATTGACATTGAACCGTGACAATTCGGGTGTAGGGTAATGAAAGCTCAGTCATCGGATGAAGGGGGCGGGTGTGGCAGGCAACAAGATTTTCGACCTGACGGCCTCTCCCGGCCAGCTTCTCCATCGCGCGCAACAATTCGCTTCGGAGCGTTTTACCGCGGCCACGGGCGGGGTGGAGATCACCCAGCGCCAGTTCGCCGTGCTGAGCGCGCTGAGCGAGGAGGACGGACAGACGCAGACCCAGCTCGTCCAGCGCACCGGCATTGACCGCTCCACGCTCGCCGAGCTGATCAGCCGCATGACCACCAAGGGGCTGGTATCGCGCGAACGCGCGCCGGGCGATGCCCGCGCCAATGCGGTCAAGCTCACCGATGAGGGCCGCGCGCTCTACAAGACTGCCGTGGATGGTGCCACCGCTGCGGACGACGCCATCCTGTCGGTCCTGCCGAAGAACAAGCGGGCGAATTTTGTGGACGCGCTGACGCGCATTTCCCGTGCGCTTGATCCAGATACGGATGCCAAGGGCAAGAAGGCCGAGAAGAAAGACGGCAAGGACAAGAAAAAGAAGAAGAAAAAGAAGAAGTAGGCAGTCAGCCTCCGCTTCAGCTTTCCGCTTGCGCGCCCCATTCCCGGTTGGCCACCCGCCAGGCAGGCGCCATGTGCCGCTCCCAGATCGTATCGGTCAGTGCGCCGCGCCAGCGCGCGCGGATGACGCCATTGCCGTCGATCACGAAGGTTTCCGGCGCGCCGGTGACACCGAGATCCAGTGCGGCGCGGCGTTCAGGGTCGCTGGCGAGCGAGGCGAAGGGATTGCCCAGCCGGGCGAGGAAGGCGCGGCTATTCTCCGGCCGGTCCGCATAGGTGATCCCGTGAAGGGGAATGCCGCTTTCCGAGAGCGCTGTCAGCAGCGGGTGCTCGACCTCGCAGGGCGCGCACGAGCTCGCCCAGATATTCAGTATGTAAGGCCCCTCGATCGTCTCCGGATCAAAGAGCACGAAATCCGGACCCACGGGCTGCAGCGACATGGGCGGAAGCGGCCGGCCTGTCATGGGGTCGCCGGGCGTGCCTTCGGGCCGGGCCAGAAGTGCAATCGCAAAGATGGCGAGCAGCACCGCCACGGAGGCGAGGGGCGCCCACAGCACGACCCTGTTCATGGCTGGTCATCTCCGGCCATCCCGCGCCAGGCTTTCGCCCTGGCGCGCTGGCGCAAAGCCAGCCAGACGAGGAGCGCAATGCCGCCTGCCGTAAGGCCGTAACAGCTCCACACCCATACGGCATGCCCGCCCATGGAGAAGAACTCGGCCATCACGCGCCCTCCCCTTCAATCCTGCGGCGGGCGCGGGCCTCGGCGCGTTTTGCCAGGCTCATATTGCGCACATTCATGAAGACGAGCGCGGTCATCAGCGCGGTGAAGGCCAGCGCCATCACAGCAAGCGGCCAGAGCTGGCTGGCATGGATGGTCGGGCCATCAAGACGGATGACGCTCGCGGGCTGATGCAGCGTATTCCACCAGTCCACGGAGAATTTGATCACCGGCAGATTGATCAGGCCCGCCATGGCGAGGATCGCGCCCGCGCGCGCGGCCAGGCGTTCGTCCTCGATGGCGGCCCTGAGCGCCATGTATCCCAGATAGAGGAGAAACAGAACCAGCATGGAGGTCAGCCGCGCATCCCACTCCCACCACGTGCCCCACATGGGCCTGCCCCAGAGCGACCCGGTGGCAAGCGTCAGGAAGGCGAACACCGCACCAATGGGGGCGAGCGCCTGCGCGGCGAGGTCTGCGATATTGTGACGCCAGACGAAGTAGACAAAGCTCGCTGCGCCAAGGCCTGCATAGGCTGCCATGGAGAGCCAGGCCGATGGCACGTGGACATACATGATGCGCACCGTGTCGCCCTGCTGATAATCCGGCGGGGAGATGATCAGCGCCCAGGGCAGGCCGATGGCAAACAGGATCACCGCGCCCCAGCCGAACCACGGCACCAGCCGCGCGGCAAGGCGCTCGAAGCGTTCAGGATTGGCAAAGGCGCTCCACATGGGGGTTCACCTAGTCTGCGGATCGATCATCCGCAAGCGGACGCTGCGCCGCACCTTTTCTTTTGCCCTCCCCCACATGCCTGGGGTCGGTCCTCGCACGGGCTCGGGTGGCCTTACAGGCCGCATCGCGGCCTGAAAAGCGCGAACGCGCGCCCGCGACTTTTCGCGGAACATCGCAACGCGGATGCGTTGCGGAACTAAAAGAGGCTCGGCTCTACTCCAGCCGCCCTTTGAGCGCAGCCGCCATGCCGAACGGGGCGAGCGCCAGGGCGGCGAGGGAAAATGCCCCTGCCAGCATCAGGTTCGCGCCTGCTAGGCCGGTTCCCTCCAGTGCGGCGCGGCCTGCACCGGCTACAAAGACCAGCAAGGGCACCTGCAGGGGTGCGGCGATCAGCGCGATGAGGAGGCCCGCCCGCTTCACCCCTGCCGCCAGCGCGCCCGCAAAGCCGGATACCAGCGCAAGGCCCGGAAGCGCGAGCACAAGCCCGATAGTGAGCGCGGCGGCGCTCGGTCCGTCCATCCCATAGGCCATGGCAGCGACAAACCCGATCACCGGCGCGGGCCAGAGTACCGCGCTGACATAGGCTGCCGCCTTGATACCTGAGAGGACCGTCAGGGAAACGGGAGAGAGGGCGTAAAGCTCCAGCGTGCCGTCAGAAAGATCATCGCCGAACATACGCTCTGCACCCTGCAGGCTCGCGAGCAGGGCGGCAAAGGCGATGACACCCGGCGCGGCGGCGCGCAATATGTCCGGGTCCGGACCTATCGCCAGCGGCACCAAAGCGAGAGCGGCGAGCATGAAGGCGGCGGGGCCCGCCGGTCCGCCCCCGCCCGCAGCTGCCAGACGCCATTCGCGGATGAAAACGGCCTGCAGCGCCTTCATGGCCGCAGCTCCAGCGTCTGCGTGTCCGTCCAGCCGAGATCAGCGTGCGTAGCCGCAATCACCATCCCGCCCCTTGCCCGGAAGTCGGCCACCAGACGGCTGAGCAGTGCCTTGCCGTCGCTATCCAGCGGGGCGGCAGGCTCATCCATCAGCCACAGGCGAGCCTCGTGCTGCAGGGTGAGGCGCGCGATGGCGAGTCGGCGCTTCTGCCCGGCAGAAAGCTGGCCACAGGTACGAAACACCAGCGCGCTCAGCCCCATCTTGGCAAGCGCGCCGTCATGGCTGCCGCTTCCATGCAGGCGGGCGGCAAAGCTTATGGCTTCGCTCACGGTCTCTGAGGGTTTGAGCGCATCGCCATGGCCCAGATAGGCCAGAGGCGGCGCGTTGATCGTTCCGGCATCGGGGCGGACAAGGCCCGCCATCGCGCGCAGCAGCGTTGTCTTGCCGGTGCCATTGGGTCCCGTCAGCACCAGCGCCTCGCCGGGCTTAAGCGCCAGCGACAGCCCACGTAGCAGCACGCGCCCACCCCGCGACAGGGTGAGGTCTGTGACAGTAAGGGCGGCGGACGTGCTCATGATCAAAGGCCTAGCGCAAAGCCGGGGAGTACGGAATGGGGGCGCGGCAGGGTATCGCGCGGTGAAATAGCGCCGCCATGCATTGCAGCGTAAGAGAAGCAGGTCTAAAAGGCGCGCCAAAGGCGGGACATGGCCGGTTCGTGCGCGATGCGAAACCAGCCGGAAACCGTCTTCTCCGCAGCCTTGCGTGCCGGATGGCGGGGCCTCCCTCACCCCCCTCGCCAGCGCCGGTCCTGGCCGACCCTCGATAAGGATGTGACATGGCTTCTCTCGATAGCTTCAAATGCCGCCGCGAAATGACCGTCGATGGCAAATCTTACGTGTATTTCGACCTGAAGGAGGCCGAGAAGAACGGCCTCTCCGGCGTGTCGAAACTGCCCTATACCCTCAAAGTGCTGCTGGAAAACCTCCTGCGCTTTGAAGATGGCTACACGGTCAAGAAAGAAGATATCGAGGCGATCGCCGCCTGGGTGAAGACCGGCAAGTCCGATCACGAGATACAGTACCGCCCGGCGCGCGTGCTGATGCAGGACTTCACCGGTGTGCCGGCGGTGGTGGACCTTGCCGCCATGCGCGACGCCACCAAGGCGCTCGGCGGTGACCCGAAAAGCGTCAACCCGCTGGTGCCGGTCGATCTCGTCATCGACCACTCGGTGATGGTGGACTATTTCGGCGGCGCCGACAGCTTCCAGCGCAATGTGGAACGCGAGTACGAGCGCAATGGCGAGCGCTACAAATTCCTCAAATGGGGCGCGAGCGCGTTTGACAATTTCCGCGTCGTCCCGCCGGGCACCGGCATCTGCCACCAGGTCAATCTTGAATACCTCGCCCAGACCGTCTGGACGAAGGATGAGGACGGCGTCACCTATGCCTTCCCCGACACGCTGGTCGGCACCGACAGCCACACCACCATGATCAACGGCCTTGCGGTGCTCGGCTGGGGCGTGGGCGGTATTGAGGCCGAAGCCGCCATGCTCGGCCAGCCGGTCTCCATGCTCATCCCCGAGGTGATCGGCTTCAAGCTGACCGGCAAGCTGCCCGAAGGCGCGACGGCAACCGACCTCGTGCTCACCGTGGTGCAGATGCTGCGCAAGAAGGGCGTGGTCGGCAAGTTCGTGGAATTCTATGGCGCGGGCCTTGATAGCCTGTCGCTGGAAGACGCGGCCACCATCGCCAACATGGCCCCGGAATACGGCGCGACCTGCGGTTTCTTCCCGGTAGATAACGAGACCCTCGCCTACCTCGCCTCCACGGGCCGCGACGCCTCGCGCGTGAAGCTGGTGGAGCAGTACTCCAAAGCGCAGGGCATGTTCCGCCCCGAACGCAAGGACGAGCCTGTCTATACCGATACGCTGCATCTGGAACTTGATACGGTCGAGCAGTCTCTGGCTGGTCCGAAGCGTCCGCAGGACCGCGTCGCGCTCGCCGATGCAGCCGACGAGTTCGCGATCACGCTCGATGCCGAGTTCAAGAAGCTGGAAGATGGCGGCCGTCAGGTCCGCGTCGAAGGCGAAGAATACTCCGTCGGTCATGGCAGCGTCGTGATCGCCGCGATCACCTCGTGCACCAACACCTCCAACCCGTCCGTGATGCTGGGTGCGGGCCTCGTCGCCCGTAATGCGGTCAAACGCGGCCTGAAAGTGCAGCCCTGGGTGAAGACCTCGCTCGCTCCGGGTTCACAGGTCGTCACGGACTATCTCGCCAAGGCGGGCCTGCAGGACGATCTCGATGCGCTGGGCTTCAACCTGGTGGGCTATGGCTGCACGACCTGTATCGGCAATTCCGGCCCGCTGCCTGAGAAGATCTCGAAAGCCATCGCGACCGGTGATCTCGTGGCCTGCTCGGTCCTGTCGGGCAACCGCAATTTCGAAGGCCGGGTGAACCCGGATGTGCGCGCCAACTATCTGGCGAGCCCGCCCCTCGTCGTCGCCTATGCGCTGGCCGGTACGATGAACATTAACCTGACCGAAGATCCGATCGGCTATGATGACGCCAATGAGCCGGTCTATCTGAAGGATATCTGGCCGACCTCGGCGGAGATCGCCGAAGTGGTCCGTTCGGCCGTGACGCCGGAGATGTTCGCCAGCCGCTATGCCGACGTCTTCAAGGGTGACGCGCACTGGCAGGCGATCCAGTCGGTCTCCGGCCTCACCTATGACTGGCCGGACTCCACCTATGTCGCCAATCCGCCCTTCTTCGAGGGCATGTCGACCGATGTGACCCTGCCGACGGATGTAACGAGCGCCCGCATTCTGGGCCTCTTTGGCGACTCGATCACCACCGACCACATCTCGCCTGCCGGTTCCATCAAGGCGGCAAGCCCTGCGGGCAAATGGCTGCAGACCAATGGCGTCGAGCCGCTGGACTTCAACTCCTATGGCGCGCGCCGGGGCCATCACGATGTGATGATGCGCGGCACGTTCGCCAATATCCGCATCAAGAACCAGATGGTGCCGGGCGTGGAAGGGGGGGTGACGATCCATCATCCGTCGGGCGAGCAGATGCCGATCTATGACGCTGCCATGAAATACATGGAAGAGGGCCGTCCGCTGGTCATCTTCGGCGGCAAGGAATACGGCACCGGCTCCTCTCGCGACTGGGCGGCCAAGGGCACGCGCCTTCTGGGCGTGCGCGCCGTC
>JBKBNS010000015.1:0-50365 GCA_046295255.1 Glycocaulis sp. | reverse complement strand
GGGTAGGCGCGCCATGGCGGGGCGTCAATCAGGCAAGGCCAGCACGCAGGCATCAGCTTACGCTAACCCTCTATTTACCCTAACCAATTCTCACCATGCCCTACACGCGATCTTTACCCGGAGTGTCCCATAACGGTGCGCATCAGGGACGCGGGGATTACGGCCAGGCCTTCACGCAGAAAACTGCGGAAGCGCCATCACAGAGCCAGCCCGCGCCCTTGGGTGGGACATGAAAGGGTGTGGGTGAGATGGCCAAGACAATCCTGATCGTCGATGACGATCCGACGCAACGCCGGCTGATGCAGGCGGTTCTCGAAAAGCAGGGGCATCACCCCGAAATGGCCGAGAGCGGCGAAGCGGGGCTGGAGCGCATCAAGCGCGGCGGCATTGATGTGGTGCTGCTGGATATGGTCATGCCGGGCATGGACGGTCAGGAGACGCTGGAGGTCATCAAGGCGCGCGAGCCGGACCTGCCGGTTATCGTGCTGACCGCCCATGGCGGTATCGAAACGGTGGTGAAAGCCATGCGCGCCGGTGCGGTGGACTTCTTCGTGAAGCCTGCGAGCCCGGAGCGTATCGCGGTCTCCATCCGCAATGCCTTCAAGGTAAAGGACCTGGCGGGCGAGGTGTCGCGTCTGAAGCGCACCCAGTCCGGCCAGCTCGGCTTTAAAGACATGATCGCGTCCGCCCCGGCCATGCGCCAGGTGGTGCGGCTCGGCGAGCGCGCGGCCAAGTCCAACATTCCCATCCTCATCACCGGTGAGAGCGGCGTCGGCAAGGAGCTGGTTGCCCGCTCCATCATGGCCGCCTCCGACCGCGCGGGCCGTCCCTTCGTGGCTGTCAATTGCGGCGCGATCCCGGAAAACCTCGTTGAATCGACCCTGTTCGGTCACGAGAAAGGTGCGTTCACCGGCGCTGTCGCCAAGCATATGGGCAAGTTCCAAGAAGCTGATGGCGGCACGCTCTTCCTTGACGAGATCGGCGAGCTACCGCTGGACATGCAGGTGAAGCTGCTGCGTGCCCTGCAGGAAGGTGAGGTCGATCCGGTCGGCGGCAAGAAGCCGGTCAAGGTCGATGTGCGCATCATCTCGGCGACGAACCGGGATCTCGCCGAGCAGGTCAAATGCGGCGCGTTCCGCGAAGACCTGTTCTACCGCCTGAACGTGTTCCCGATCGAGGTGCCGAGCCTTGCCGAGCGCGCGGACGACATTCCGGCGCTGGTGCGCCACTTCATTGCCCGCTTCAACGCGCAGGAAGGCAAGTCCGTGCTCGATGCCACGTCAGAGACCATGGACATGCTTGCCCGCCATCACTGGAAGGGCAATGTGCGCCAACTGGAAAATGCGGTCTTCCGCGCCGTGGTGCTGTGCGATGGCGACTATCTGACGCCAGAGGACTTCCCGCAGATTTCGGGCCTCAACCCGACTTTGCGTCAGGCAGAGCCTGAGCGTCCGGCACCTGTAGCCGAGACCGCCGCGCCCGCCGAGCCGGGCGACGAGGCGGGCTTTGCGTCCAGCGGACACGGGGCCGGCTTCCCGGTGGACATCACCGATGAGGGCGGGCATTTGCGGCCGCTGGAGTCCATCGAGCGCGACCTCATCGCGTTTGCCATCGAGACCTATTCGGGCCGCATGGCCGAAGTGGCCCGCAGGCTGGGTCTGGGGCGTTCCACGCTTTACCGCAAGGTGCGCGAATACGATCTCGACGTGGACAATTTCCGCGAGGCGGGGTGAGCCATCCCGTACTGGCCATAAATTGATCAGCCCTGTAGCGTCCGGTCAGTTTCAGCTGACCGGACGTTTTTCATGCGCGCTATCCTTCTTGCTGTTCTGCCCGTTGGCCTTCTCCTTACCGCCTGCGAAAACGGGTCGCCGCCGCCCGCTTCCGCGCCGCAGGGCGAGCGACTGACCATTGAGCGGCTCTACGGCTCGCCGGACCTGAACGGGCCCACGGCGCGTCTGGTGCGCTTTTCTCCCGATGGCAGCCGGATCAGCTTCCTGCGCGCCAAGGAGGAAGACCGCACGGTTCAGGACCTCTGGGCGATGGATGTGGAGACGGGCCGCTCCTACGTGCTCGTCGATGCCCGCCAGCTGGCGCCTGAAGAGCGTGAGCTGACCGAGGCGGAAATCCAGTTCCGCGAACGCGCGCGTATCACCGCCTCCGGCGTTGTCAGCTATCAGTGGGATGAGGCGGGGTCGGCCGTCCTCGTGCCGCTGGATGGTGATGTCTTCTACGTCGATGTGGAGACTGGCGAGGCCCGCCGCCTGACCGAAACGGAAGAGTTCGAGACCGATGCCAAGGTCAGTCCGCGCGGCGGCTATGTTTCCTTCATCCGCGAGCAGAATCTGTGGGTGCATGATCTGGCGACCGGCGAGGAGCGCGCCCTGACCACGGAAGGCGGCGGGGCGATCAGCTGGGGTATGGCCGAGTTCGTCGCCCAGGAAGAGATGAGCCGCTATACCGGCTATTGGTGGTCGCCCGATGACAGCCGCATAGCCGTGGCGCGCGTGGACGAGAACCCCGTCATGATCGTGGAGCGCTTCGGCATCACGGCAGAGGGCGTATCGGTGAGCGAGCAGCGCTATCCGCGCGCCGGCACCCCTAACGCCCTTGTCACCCTGCACGTGATCGATCTTGCCTCCGGCGAGGTTACCGACATGGATCTCGGCAGCGAGACCGATATCTACCTCAGCCGCGTCAACTGGAGCCGGTCAGGCGGCACACTGTGGGTGCAGCGCCAGAACCGCGCGCAGACCGAATGGAGCCTGCTGGCCCTCGATCCGCGCACCGGCGCAGAGAATCGCGCCCGGCGCATCACCGAGCGTGCAGACAGCTGGATTAACCTCACCCATGAGCTGCGCCCGCTCTCCGATGGGGGGCTGCTCTACCTCTCCGAACAGTCCGGCTTCCGCCATATCCGCCATGTCAGCGCGGACGGTGACATGCGCGAGATCACATCCGGTGAGTGGGTGATCGACAGCCTTGAAGGCGTTGATGAGGAGGAAGGCCTGATCTGGTTTACCGGCTGGATGGAAAGCCCGCTGGAGCGCCATCTCTATTCGGTCGGCCTTGAGGGCGGCGAGCCGGTGCGCATCACTTCCGGGCAAGGCCGCTGGAGCGTGACGGTAGGCTCGGGCGGTTCAGGCTTTATCGGCACCTATTCGGATCTCTCCACCCCGCCCCAGACCGCGCTCTACTCCATTGATGGGACGCGCATCGCCTGGGTGGAGGAAAACCGCCTCGACGAGAGCCACCCCTACGCACCCTATCTCGCGGCCCACGTGACGCCGGAATACGGCACGCTGACCGCTGCAGACGGCGAGACCGAGCTTTACTGGCAGATGTACCGCCCGGCGCATTGCACCGCCGCCCGCCCCTGCCCGGCCATCGTGCAGGTCTATGGCGGTCCTCTGGTGCAGACGGTGTCTCAGGGCTGGCAGTCCCTGCGCGACCAGATAGTCGTCCAGTCCGGCTATGTGCTCTTCAAGATCGATAACCGGGGCACGTGGAACCGGGGGCATGCCTTCGAGGCCGAACTGCATCTGCGCATGGGCATTCTTGAGGTCGAGGACCAGCTGGCGGGGCTGGACTGGCTGCAGGCGCGTGACTTTGTCGACGGCAACCGGGTGGGCCTTTGGGGCTGGTCCTATGGCGGCTACATGACGCTGATGACCACGCTGCAGGCGCCGGGCCGGTTCGCCGCCGGAATTGCAGGCGCGCCGGTCACCGACTGGGCGCTCTACGACACCCATTATACCGAGCGCTACATGTCCACCCCGCAGGAGAATGCGGCAGGCTATGAGGCCGGGTCAGCCTTCGCCCATATCGAGGGCTACCAGACGCCGCTTCTCATCATTCACGGCATGGCCGACGATAATGTCACCTTCGACCATTCCACGCGCCTGTTTGCCAAGCTGCAGGAGCGCGGGGAGCTGTTCGACATGATGACCTATCCCGGCCAGCGCCACGGCATCCGCCCGCCGCCCCTGCAGATCCACCTTCTCAAGACCCAGATGGCCTTCTTCGACCGGCATCTGCGCGAATAGGCGCGCCAAAGATTACATCGCTTTAATCTGCAGCCGCGCCATCATGCTCTAGCCTCCCCGGAAAACACCGGGGAGGCCATCATGCTCAAATCCATCCTGTTCGTGCGCGGCGCACCAGCGCAAGGGGCGCCAGCCGACATGGGCCTGCTGGCGCTTCGGCTGCTGACCGGCAGCTTCCTGATGTGGGAGACGCAGGACAATATCCTGTCGGCCGAACGCATGGCAGAGTTTGTGGGTTTTGTAGGCCATCACGGCTTCATCTGGCCGGAGCTGATGGCACCGCTTTCGGTCTATGCCCAGTTCATCTGCGGCGCGCTGATCCTTCTGGGCGCGTTCACCCGCGCGGCGAGCCTGGTGATGGTGTTCAACTTCATCGTGGCCATCGCGATGGTCCATTGGGGCGGCGATTTCCGCAACTGGTGGCCAGCCCTCGTCCTGATCTTCATCCCGCTGCATTTCGCCCTCGCCGGGCCGGGGCGCTGGTCGGTGGATGCATGGCTGGAAAAGCGCGGCGGAGGCGCGGCCGGTTGACGGACCTGCCCGGCAGGGCAGGCATTGCGTGTCATTTAGCGCACACGCGGGCCGTCCAATATCGGTTAACGGGCAGGATTGTCCTTAACAAGGCCCGATTTTTCGCGGTAACGTTCCATTAACGGGCTGCCCGGCCGGGCAGCAGAGGGACCGTGATACAGGCCGGTAGAGCTGAAAGGCACACTGATGAGGGGAAGCTGGGCCGATGACGTCTGAAGTGCTGATCATGAACCGACAGGCTGTGGCGCTGGCCGCCGACAGCGCGGTCACCTATGGCGGCGGACCGGATCCGGTGGTGACGCTGGAAGCGGAGAAAATCCTGCCGCTGAACGGCTCTGTGGCGCTGATGGTGTACTCGCGCGGGGATGTGCTCGGCCGGTCCTGGTCGCAGATCGCCCACGCCTTCCGGCAGCAGCATGGCAGCCGCGAGTTCGAGACCGTCTCCGAATGCGCCAAAGCCTTCTTCGCCTTCGTGGACGGCAACCGCAAGCTCTTCCCCGAACGCGAGGAGCGCGAGGAATTCGAAGAGCTGATGCGCGCCGCCTTCCTCACTCTCCTGAACCATGCCCGCGCCATGGCGAGCTATCCCGGTGCGGGGTATGAAGATGATGCGGACGCGTTCGAGGCCACGCTGGAACTGTACCGGGCGCATCTGGCGCACGATGAGAGCGGGCGGGCGCGCCCTGATCTGGAAGTCTTCGAAGCGCTAACCCGCGAGCGCTTCTACGAGCTTTACGGCGAATTGCTGGACCAACTCATCGCCGAGGCGCTGGGCGCGTTCGGACAGGAAGAAGCGATGCGCGCGCGCCTGTTCGATTTCGCCTACATGATCGTGACCAAGCCGGCCTTTCTGGAGCCGTTCGCCGGGCTGGTCTTTGCCGGCCTCGGCGCGGGCGACACATTCCCCGTCGTGGACCATCACTACGCCTCCATCCTTGTTGATGGCGTGATGAAGCGCTCCCATGACGAGACGACACAGGTGGGCGTCAATGACGGGCCCAACGCGTTTGTGCGCACCTTCGCACAGGCCGACATGACCCATGCCTTCCTGCGCGGCATCCACCCGCTCATGTTCGACATGATGATCTCGATGAACTTCGTCACCAATGAAGCCGCCGCCGAGGCCGCGCTGCGCGAGGCAGGGTTGGGCCCTGAGGCGGCAGGCGAGGTGATGGAAAAGCTCCATCAGGGGGCGCTGTCATCCCTGACGGGCCAGTTCATCCGCGCCACCCACGCGGTAAGCCATGCCGAGTTCATTGAGCCCTTCATTCAGGTCGTGGCCGCATCGGGCAAGCGCCAGATTGCCGAGACCGCCAAATCCCTCGTGGAGCTGAACATCCTCAAGAGCAATCTGCACATGACCCAGACCGGCGTGGGCGGGGATGTGGATGTGGTGATGATCTCGCGTACCGGCGGGCTTGAATGGTATGCTCGCAAGGCCTGAGAGCTGAAGGCAGGAAACACCGATGAGCCAGGACACACCCAGACTGGACCTTGACCGCGCCCGCGCAGCGCTGGTGAAGGCACGCAGCGAAAGCACGATAGCGGTGCGCGCCCCGCGCCCGGCAGACCTGTCGCGCCTGCGCGAGGAGGAGGCCCGCCGCCACCGTATCGAGAGCCGCGCCGGCAGCTTCCGCATGGAAGTGCGCTCCGCGCTTGGCCTTGCTGATACGTCGGGGCCCTATTCCGCCCTTCCGGTCAGCGCTTCGGGCGTCCTTGGCGCGTCGCTCTGCGATGCGGACGTGTGCATGCCGGACCTGCCGGCCAGCACCGCGCCCCGCCCCGGCGCACCCGATCCGGTCAGCCATCATCAGCGCCAGCCCGCCGCCGGACTTTCCGGCGAGGCAGAGCCCGGCGCGCTCAGCGTCCCGGCTGATGAGCCGGCCGCCGCGCCGGCGGAGGCGGATGAGCCTCCCGCCCCGGAAGCGCCGCGCAAGCGCCGGAAATTCCTTGGAATTTTCTAGGCCGATATCGCTGAACTCCCGGAAGCCCGACGGGCTATCCAGGACCTCATGCAGGCGAAGCGAAGAGAGGCCCCGGATCGCTGCGCGTCCGGGGTTTCATCGCTGGATCTAGGCTGTAAGCAGCAGCCTGCAGATCGCCTCAAGGCCTTGCTGGTCCTCGGGGCCAAAGGCATCAAGGCTTTCGGAATCCACGTCCAGCACGGCGGCCAGAGAGCCGTCGCTGCGGAAGACCGGTACCACGATCTCCGAATTGGACCGGCTGTCGCAGGCGATGTGACCGGGAAAGGCGTGTACGTCCGGCACCAGCTGGGTCCTGC
The DNA here is from genome assembly GCA_046295255.1 of Glycocaulis sp. Classification (GTDB taxonomy): domain Bacteria; phylum Pseudomonadota; class Alphaproteobacteria; order Caulobacterales; family Maricaulaceae; genus Glycocaulis. The sequence continues at coordinate 43,507 of JBKBNS010000015.1, read as the reverse complement.
CGTTGGCCGCCGCCGCGCCGCATACGCCCTTGCCGAACGGAATGCGCAGACACCCCAGCGTGCCCTGATAGGGGCCAACCACCAGCTCGCCCGGCTTTTGCGGGTCGACGATATAGAAGCCCGTCCAGAAAAAGCGCGGCGCGAAATTCTGCGCCAGCACGCAGGCCGCCGTGGCGAAGCGCGCGGTCTCGCTCGTCTCGCCCGCCACAATGGCCGCGATCTCTTCGGCGACACGGGCATAGGCTTCGCTGAGTGTTTCGCCTTCAGGCGCTCTGGAAAGGGTCTCGGCCATGGGGACCTCCGGGGGCAGGGTTGAGCAGAGATGTAGGCCGAAAGGCGGGCCGTTTACAGCCCTCCGATGCGTATCCCGCTCAGCCCCCTTGCGTGCGTTTCGCCTTGCCCGTACATCAGGTGGCAATGCGGGTGTAGCTCAATGGTAGAGCAGAAGCTTCCCAAGCTTACGACGAGGGTTCGATTCCCTTCACCCGCTCCAGTCTCTCTGATCGTGCCAGCGAACCCTCGTTTTTGCTCTGACGGGCGCTTACGCGCGCCCTTGGGGTTCGATTCCCTTCACCCGCTCCATTTCCTTATGCTCAGCCCATCCGGACTTCGCTCCTCGCTAAAGCTGCGGGCGCGCGTTCGCGCTTGCGGCGCTGCGCGCCGGGGCTCGGCTCCGGCGTATCAGGGTGCGGCGCTATCGCGCCGGGGAGCCAGCCCGGCTCCGTCAGGGGCCACAAGGCCGATCGGTCGCCGGGCGGTGGTCGCGGCGTACGGGATATGCGGAGCCTCACCTACCTCACCTGCCTCCCCCACTCCCAACAGATTCATTTTTCCCAGTCCCGTGTGATCCGTCCTTTCTGGTATCGCGTATACGATATCAAATACCACGATGGTATTGGCGGCGCGGGCATGACGCCCCTGCCGTTTGCATCAGAGCTGAAATGGAGACCCCCGCAATGCGCCTGACTGCCCTGATTTCCTCCACCGCCGCTGCCGCCGCCCTGCTCGCCGCGCCCGTGCTGGCAGATCATCACTCCGGCCCTGCCGACATTGTCGATACGGCTGTGGCAGCTGATGGCTTCAACACGCTGGTTGCTGCGGTTCAGGCCGCAGACCTGGTGGACGCGCTGAAGGGCGAAGGCCCCTTCACCGTGTTCGCCCCGACCGATGAGGCCTTTGCGGCTCTGCCCGAAGGCACGGTGGAAACCCTGCTGCGGCCGGAGAACATCGCCCAGCTGCAAGGCGTGCTGACCTATCACGTCGTGGCGGGCAGCTATGCTTCGGGCGACGTGGCACCGGGCAGCTATAGCCTCGCAACGCTGCAAGGTTCTGAAGTGACCATCGTGGTGGCTGAAGACGGCGCGATCACGGTCGATGGCGCCAATGTCATCGCCGCCGACATCGCCGCGTCCAATGGCGTGATCCACGTCATCGACGCCGTCATCCTGCCGAACTGATCCCTCCCCCGGGGTTCGGCATCATAAAGGCCCGCGCTTCTCCCCTGGCGCGGGCCTTTTCCTTTACTCGCTGGCGTTCTTGCCGCTGGCCTCGATGGCCGCGATCTCGGTCAGCTCCGGCGCATCGGCGGCTTTGAGCGCGCTCTTGCGGCGCGAGGGGCGCGGCAGGGTCACCGTCTGCACCTGACCTTCCAGATGCTCGATGATGATCCCGGCCACATCCTTGCCGCTGGTGCGCTCGATCCCCTCAAGCCCCGGCGAGGAATTGACCTCGAGGATTTTCGGGCCCGAGTCGGAGCGCAGAAGGTCCACACCGGCGACCGAAAGCCCCATCGCCTTGGCCGCGCGCACGGCAGCGGAGCGCTCATCCGGGCTGATCTTGACGTTCTCCGCCTTGCCGCCCCGGTGCAGGTTGGAGCGGAATTCATCGGCCTGCGCCTGCCGCTTCATGGCCGCGACCACCTTGCCGCCGACCACGAAGCAGCGAATGTCCGCGCCGCCCGCCTCCTTAACGAACTCCTGCACGATGAAGTTGGCATCCAGGCCCCGGAAGGCGTCGATCACACTCTCGGCGGCTTTCTTGGTATCGGCCAGCACCACGCCGCGTCCTTGCGTGCTCTCCAGCAGTTTCACCACCAGCGGCGCGCCGCCGACGAGCTCGATCAGCGTCTTGGTGTCTTTCGGCGAGTGGGCAAAGGCGGTGGAGGGCATGCCGATCCCGGCGCGGGCGAGCAGCTGGTGAGCATAGAGCTTGTCGCGGCTCGCCCCGATAGCGGCCGCCGGATTGAGGATATAAGTGCCAGTCATCGCGAACTGGCGGATCACGGCCATGCCGTAATTCGTCATCGAGGCGCCGATGCGCGGGATCACCGCATCATAGCGCGGCAGGCGGCGGCCATCGTAATAGATCGCAGGCGAGAGCGTGTTGATGCCCATGGAACAGCGCGCGGTATTGATCATCTCGGCGACGTGGCCGCGGACCTCGGCGGCCTCTTTCAGGCGCCTTGAGGAGTAATTGTTCGGCTCGCGCGTCAGGATGGCGATGCGAAGCGGGCGCTTGACCGGCTTCTGGCGCGGGAAATCGGCATAGACCTTGTAGCCGATCTTGCCCTGCACGTAGGAGACAGCCGGATTGACCACGATGCCGTCGCGTATGGCGGTGCGCCCCAGCAGCATGCGGTAATTCATCGTCTCGCGATTGGTCAGGGTCAGCTCGATGGGCCATTCGCGCGCGCCGACCTTCACCTTCGCCTCGATCACCCAGCGCAGTTCGGATTCCCCGTTGGAGGAGGTCACCTCGCGCCGGTCAATGGCCGGGGCCGCGCACACGATCTCCACCTCCGGCTCGGAGGGGATGGGGTGAATGACAAAACGCACCTGGGGGTTCTTGTCCGGCCCGAACGGCTCGACGGAAATGGCGTGCAGCGCAGACGTGCGCGCGCCGGTATCCACCTTCGCCTTGATTGCCGGAATGCCGAGCTCGGGAAATGACGCCCATTCTTCCCAGCCCAGCGTGAAACTCTCGCTCATCAGCCTGTCAAAGCCCTTCCAGGTACTGTTTGAAACCTGCCTTAGCGTGCCGGGCGGGCGGCGTCCATCGCTCCCGCGCGGTTACGGGTACGATATGATTGCTTCCCCGGTGGAAAGAGAACTCTGCCCCGCCAAGCCTCGACAGGCGGCGCCCCAGCGCCCATGTCTGGGCCCAGCAAAATCACCGCAAGGAGGCACAATCATGGCAGGCATCCACCGGCCGCTCGTGAAAGTGACGCGCGGCATGGCCGCTTCCGACGGGGCCGGCGTGAAGATGACGCGGCTTCTGGGTACGCCCGAATTGCGCGTGCTGGACCCGTTCCTGATGCTGGACAAGTTCCACTCGGATAATCCGAACGACTATATCGCGGGCTTCCCCGAGCACCCGCACCGGGGCTTTGAAACCGTGACCTACATGGTCGCAGGCCGCATGCGTCATAAGGACAATAAGGGCCATGAGGGCGTGATCGAGCCCGGCGGGGTGCAGTGGATGACGGCCGCTGGCGGCATCATCCATTCGGAAATGCCCGAGCAGGAAGACGGGCTGATAAGCGGCTTCCAACTCTGGATCAATCTGCCCGCCGCCGAGAAGATGAAGCCCGCAGGCTATCAGGAATATGACGCAGCCCAGGTGCCCGCCGACAAGCGCCCCGGCGTGACGGCCAAGATCGTGGCGGGCCGCACCTCCACGGGCGTGGAAGGCCCGGTAAAGGGCATCACGGTGGAGCCCTTCTATGCCGAGCTGGTGATGGAGCCGGGCGCTGTGTTCGAGGAGCCGATACTGGCTGACAAGACCACCATCCTGGCCATTCACACTGGTTCTGTGAGCGTCTCCGGCATTGCCCTGCCTGAAGCCCATCTTGGCGTGTTTGGTCCGGGCGATACGGTGCGTATCGAAGCGGGCCCGGAAGGCGCGCGCGCCATTCTGGCGGCGGGCTATCCGATCGGAGAGCCGATCGCCTGGGGCGGGCCGTTCGTGATGAACACCGAAGGCGAGGTGCGTCAGGCCATGCTGGACTACCAGATGGGCCGTTTCTGATCGGCGGCCACGCAAAGACCTGAGAAGCAGAAAACGAAGGAGACCGGATATGGGCCGGCTCGTTGATGGCGTCTGGAAAGACGAATGGTATGACACCGAAAGCACGGGCGGAAAGTTCGAGCGCTGGGACAGCGTGTTCCGCAACTGGGTGACCGCTGACGGCGAGCCCGGCCCCACCGGCAAGGGCGGCTTCAGGGCAGAGCCAGGGCGCTACCATCTCTATGTATCGCTCGCCTGCCCGTGGGCGCACCGCACGCTGATCTTCCGCCGCCTTAAAGGGCTGGAGGAGATGATCTCGCTTTCGGTCGTGCACTGGCTGATGAAGGAAAATGGCTGGACCTTCAAGGACGGCCCCGGCGTGATCGCCGACCCGGTAAATCAGGCCGACTTCATGCATCAGGTCTACACCGCCGCCGAGCCGGAATATTCCGGCCGCGTGACCGTGCCCGTTCTCTGGGACAAAAAAACCGGCACCATCGTCTCCAATGAAAGCGCGGACATCATCCGCATGTTCAACTCCGCCGTTGATGGCGTGGGCGCAAAGCCCGGCGACTATTACCCGCAAGCGCTTCGCGAAGAGATCGATGCCCTGAACACCCGCATCTATGACACGGTGAATAACGGCGTCTACAAGTCCGGCTTTGCCACTTCGCAAGAAGCCTATGAAGGGGCCGTCACGGAGCTTTTCGAGAGCCTTGACTGGCTGGAGGGCATGCTGAGCGATGGCCGCAAATATCTCGCCGGCGATACGCTGACAGAGGCCGATTGGCGGCTCTATACCACGCTGGTGCGCTTCGACCCGGTCTATCACGGCCATTTCAAATGCAACCTGAAACGCCTGATCGATTTTCCGCATCTGGCATCCTACGCGCGCCGCCTGCATGGCCATCCGGGCGTTGGTGAGCTGTTCAACCTCGATCACGCCAAGCGGCACTATTATGAGAGCCACGACATGATCAATCCGTCCGGCGTGGTGCCTGCGGGCCCCGCAGTGCATGTGGCAGACGGGCGGGGCTGAGCACGGGTCACGCGGCCGCGTCGGCTTCCTCCAGCCGGGATGCGTCCGGCTCATAGCCGAGCACCGGGGCAAGCGCCTTTTCGGCCTCCTCCATGCTCCAGCCCTTGCGCCGCGCATAATCCTCCACCTGATCGCGGGTGATGCGGCCGACGGCGAAATAGACGCTGTCAGGGTGCGCCAGATAAAGCCCTGATACGGATGCTGCCGGATACATGGCCCGGCTCTCGGTGAGGATCATGCCGGTACGTTCCGGCGCTTCGAGCAGCTTGAAGAGCAGGTCTTTCTCGGTGTGATCAGGCTGGGCCGGATAGCCGGGCGCGGGGCGGATACCGGCATAGGCCTCCTTGATCAGTTCCTCATTGGAAAGCCGCTCGTCGCTCGCATAGCCCCATATCTCTTTGCGCACCCGCTCATGGAGGTATTCGGCAAAGGCTTCGGCAAAGCGGTCCGCGAGCGCCTGGAACATGATCGCGGAATAATCGTCATTGGCCTTCTTGAAACGCTCGGCGATCTCGTCCTCGGCATGGCCCGAGGTGACGGCAAAGCCGCCCACCCAGTCGGTCACATCGCTGCGCACGAAGTCGGAGATGGAGAGATAGGGCTTGTCGCCATCCTTCTCCGCCTGCTGGCGCAGGCCGTAGAACTTGCCGAGCGGTGCCTTGCAAGCCTCGTCGGCGAAGACGGCGATGTCATCGCCCTCGCGCCGGGCAGGCCACAGGCCGACAACGCCCTTGGGCTTGAGCCAGTCGCCATCGACCATCTGTTTCAGCATGAGTTGCGCGTCTTCAAACAGCGCCCGCGCCGCCTCGCCCCGATTGGGATCATCAAAGATCGCCGGATAGGTGCCCTTCATCTCCCAGCTGAAGAAGAAGGGCGTCCAGTCGATATAAGGGACGAGATCAGCAAGGCGCACATCATCAATCGTCGTCAGGCCCGGCTGCAGCGGTTTGACGGGCTGGTGGCCAGTGGCATCGGCGTCAAACGCCTTGGCGCGCGCCTCGGCGAGTGTCAGACGGCGGCGATTGCCTTGTGTGCGCGCGCGGGTCTCGCGAATGCGGGCGTAATTGGCCTGTATCTCCTCCCAATAGGGCTGGCGCTGGGTGTCAGAGAGCAGCTTGGAGACCACGCCCACCGCCCGGCTGGCATCATGAACATGGATGACCGGCGCCTTGTGGTAGGCCGGTTCGATTTTCACCGCCGTGTGCGCCGGGCTGGTCGTCGCCCCGCCGATCAGGAGCGGAATATCAAAGCCCTCGCGCTCCATCTCGCTCGCCAGAAACACCATCTCGTCGAGCGAGGGCGTAATCAGGCCCGACAGGCCAATGGCGTGAGCCTTGTGCTCACGCGCCGCGTCGAGGATCTTCTCGCACGGCACCATCACACCCAGATCGATCACCTCATAGCCGTTACACTGCAGGACGACGCCGACAATATTCTTGCCGATATCGTGCACATCGCCCTTCACCGTCGCCATGATGATGCGGCCATTGGATTCCTGCTCCAGCCCCGCCGCCTCACGCTCAGCCTCCATGAAGGGGATGAGGTGGGCGACGGCCTTCTTCATCACGCGCGCTGATTTCACGACCTGCGGCAGGAACATCTTGCCCTCGCCAAAGAGGTCTCCCACCACATTCATCCCGTCCATGAGCGGGCCTTCAATGACGTGCAGCGGTCGCTCGGCGAGCTGGCGGGCCTCCTCGGTGTCTTCCACCACGAACTCGTCGAGCCCCTTCACGAGAGCGTGCTTCAGGCGCTCTGCAACGGGCAGGGAGCGCCACTCGGCGGCGGCCTTCTCTTCGGCCTCTCCGGTGTCGCGATAGGCTTCAGCGGCCTCCAGAAGGCGCTCTGTGGCATCCTCGCGGCGGTTGAGGATCACGTCCTCGACCAGCTCGCGCAATTCCGGATCGATCGCGTCATAAATGTCGAGCTGACCGGCATTGACGATGCCCATATCCATGCCCGCTTTGATGGCGTGATAGAGGAAGACCGAGTGCATGGCGCGGCGCACCGGCTCATTGCCGCGGAAGGAGAAGGAGATATTGGAAAGCCCGCCGGAGACATGCACGCCCGGCAGGCGCTTCCTGATCTCGCGCGCCGCCTCGATGAAGGCGACGGCATAATCATTATGCTCCTCGATCCCCGTCGCCACAGCGAAGATATTGGGGTCGAAAATGATGTCTTCGGGCGGAAAGCCCAGCTGATCGACAAGGATGCGATAGGCGCGCTCGCAGATCTCGACCTTGCGCTCTTTGGTGTCGGCCTGACCGTCCTCGTCAAACGCCATCACCACCACGGCCGCGCCATAGGCAAGGCAGGCTTTCGCCTGATGGATGAAGCTTTCCTCGCCCTCTTTGAGCGAGATGGAGTTGACGATGGCCTTGCCCTGCACGCATTTCAGGCCCGCCTCGATCACCTCCCACTTGGAGCTGTCGATCATGATCGGCACGCGGGCAATGTCCGGCTCGGTGGCGATAAGATTGAGGAAGGTGATCATGGCCTGCTTTGAATCGAGCAGACCCTCATCCATGTTGATGTCGATCACCTGCGCCCCGGCCTCGACCTGCTGGCGCGCCACATCAAGGGCGGCGGCGTAATCGCCTTCCTTGATCAGCTTTCGAAAGCGCGCAGAGCCGGTGACGTTGGTGCGCTCACCAACGTTCACGAAAACGGCACGGGATTGGGCAGGCTTATCGGTCATAAGTTAGTGAGTCTCCATGCGGGCCAGAGCCGCTTCTGCTCGTTCGGACATCGCGCCATTAGCAAAGGGGTGGATTACCTCCACGCCGCCAAGCCGGGCGCCATCGGCCATATCCTCGGTCAGAAGCGCCGTGCAGCCCGCTTCATCAGCAGACGCCAGAAGGACGGCATCCCAGTAGGAGAAGCGGCCCGCTGCTGCTTCGGCCAAAGCACGCTCAACAGCCGCGCGGCTGGTGCGAAAACTCGGGTAGGCGGCGAGCAGGTTACGGGCAGACTGCGCTACCTCCCACGGCGCGCGGCCACTGCGGCGGCTGGCGGCAACAAAAAACTCGCCGCACACTTGCAGCGCGACCGGCGCTCCCGCGCGTTGAACCCGGTCCGCCAGTTCCGCCGCTACGGCCGATTTTTCCCGCTCGGTTTCGTCAATGGCGTAGACAAAGATGTTGGTGTCGAGCGTCACCATCACGACGCCCCTCTGTCATGCAGCGCTTCCCGATCAAACTTGCCTGCAGGCGCAAAACGCCAACCTGCATTGCGCAGGGCCAGAAATGCACTCCACGCCGCCTCACGATCCTGCGGGTTACCCGCTTCGATCAGCCCAGGCGCAGCGGGACGCAGGCGCGCCGGAACAGGGGCCTCGTCCACCGCCTCAATATCAACCAGCGTGCCGCGCTTGCTGTCGAACCACGCAAACCAGATGTCCTTCATCTGACCGAGCGGCTTGAGGCCGGGGGTCGGGCGGCCATCCTTGCCGTCAGCCTTTTTCTCCCACACCCCCTCATGCCCCCCTATGCGCAGGGTGATGACGTCTCCTGCAGGAAGAATTTCGAGGCGCCGGGCCAGCTCCGGATTTCCTTTTACGTGCTTAACCCACAGCGACCAGTCAGACACCTGAACCTTAGCTGCACCCGGTGATTTGTGATGTATATTCATATCTCACTCCTCAATCTGCAGCCTAGGAATACCCGAACTTGTACAGGGGGTCAACGGGGGTTATAGGGGGTATTGATGCCCCCCTCCGCTCTTCACGATGCCAGCTCGAACGGTTCAAGGCCGGACAGGCGCATGGCGCGCGGGCGCTCCGGCAGGGTGCGCGGCTGGCCTGAACGAGCCGCCTTGGCGATGGCGGCGATATGGTCCGGCGTCGTGCCGCAGCACCCGCCGACAATGTTCAGCATCCCGCCTTTCGACCAGTCCGCGATGAAGCCGGCAGTTTCCTCCGGCGTCTCGTCATACTCGCCAAAGGCATTGGGCAGGCCGGCATTGGGATAGGCGAGCACTCGTGTTTCCGCGATGCGGCTCATCTCGGCCACGTAAGGGCGCAGCTGCTTGGCACCCAGCGCGCAGTTCAGCCCCACCGCCCAGGGCCGTGCATGGCGCACCGAGTTCCAGAAGGCTTCCGTCGTCTGGCCCGACAGGGTGCGGCCCGACGCATCCGTGATGGTACCCGACAGCATAAGCGGGATGGCAGGGTCCAGCCGTCCTTCGTTACGCAGATCCAGCACGGCCTTGATCGCCGCCTTGGCGTTCAGCGTGTCGAATATGGTCTCGATGAGAATGAAGTCGATGAACTCGGCCATGGCGAGTGTCTGCTCGGCATAGGCCTCGCGCACGGCATCAAACGTGACATCGCGATAGCCCGGATCTTCTACCGAAGGCGAGATGGAGAGCGTCTTGTTGGTCGGGCCGATAGCGCCCGCCACCGCGCGCGGCGTACCGGTTTCGGCCTCCACCGCATCGGCCGTTTCGCGGGCAATGCGCGCGCCTTCGCGGGCGATTTCGGCGGCAAGGTCTTCCATCGCGTAATCGGCCTGCGCGATGGAGGTGGCCGAGAAGGTATTGGTCTCGGCGATATCCGCCCCTGCCTCGAAATACGCGCGGTGAATATCGGCGATGGCCTCGGGTTTTGTGAGGTTTAGAAGATCGTTATTGCCTTTGAGCGCCTTCTCCCAGTCAGCAAAGCGCGTACCGCGATAATCCTCTTCGGAGGGTTTGAGGCGCTGGATCATCGTGCCCATGGCGCCATCCAGCACGAGAATGCGCTTTTGCGATTCAGCCTCGAGAGCCGCGAGGCGGGAAGTTCTGTCAAAGGCCATCACGTCACGCCGCGATCTGGGCCGGGCGCACACCCAGCAGGCGGCAGGTCGCCAGCGCCAGCTCGGCCCGGTTCAAGGTGTAGAAATGGAACTGATCCACGCCCTGATCTGACAGGTCGTGGCAGAGATCGGCCACCACATTGGCGGTGAGCAGCTCACGCGTGCCCGGATCGCTTTCCAGCCCGTCGAACAGGTCAAACAGGCGCGCAGGGATAGTCGCCCCGCACAGGCCCGCCATGCGCACAAGACCGGCAAAGTTGGACTGCATCATGATGCCCGGCACGATGGGGATATCGATACCCGCGCCGCGTACCCGGTCGAGATAGCGGAAATACACGTCCGGCTCGAAGAAGAACTGGGTGATGGCGCGTGTCGCACCGTTGTCGATCTTGGCTTTGAGAAGGTCGAGATCGTGATCGAAGCTGGCGCTCTCCGGGTGTTTTTCCGGATAGCAGCCGACGGAGACCTCGAAATCGCCGATCGAGCGGATACCCGCTGTCAGCTCGGCAGCGTTGGCGTAGCCGCCGGGGAAAGGCTCATAGCGCTCGCCGACGCCGCTCGGCGGATCACCGCGCAGCGCCACGATATGGCGCACGCCCGCCTGCCAGTAATCGCCGATCACCTCGTCCACCTCGGCGCGCCCGGCATTGACGCAGGTCAGGTGCGCGGCAGGCTTCAGGGCGGTTTCCTCCACGATGCGGCGCACCGTGCGGTGCGTGCGGTCGCGCGTCGATCCGCCTGCCCCGTAGGTTACCGACACGTAGAGCGGACGCAGGGGGGCAAGCCGCGAGATGGAATCCCACAGCCTTGCCTCCATCGCCTCGTCCTTGGGCGGGAAGAACTCAAAGGATATGTCCGGCCCGGTCCGGTCCGGGATGTCACGCCCGTCTGGCATCATGACGCCCTGCAAAACTACATAAGGATATCCTTATGCGATTATCTGCTGCGTTACAACGCCAAACCCACACCTTTCCCGCTGGCCGGATGGACGCGCGCACCTATGTGTGCGTAGCATTGCGCCGTTGAGGGGTGAGGGAACTACATGCCATATCAAGGGTATGGGCAGCCAAGAGGCGGGCTCGTGCTGGCTGCGGGCCTGATCGGCCTTGCGTTGCAGGCCTGTACCACCAACCCGCAATCGCTCGAGGCGAACGATCCGTTCGAGCCCGCCAACCGCGCCGTGCTCGATTTCAACCTGGCCGCTGACCGGGCGGTTATCGGTCCGGCGGCGCGCACCTATCGTTACGCCGTACCCGCCACGGGTCGCAAGGGCGTGTCCAACTTCCTGACCAATCTCAATCAGCCGGTCGTGTTCGCGAACCTGATCCTGCAGGGGCGGCCGGGCCCGGCCCTGCAAACGGCCGGGCGCTTCGCGCTGAATACGGTTGTTGGTGTTGGCGGGCTGTTCGATGTCGCCGGCCAGGCCGAGATACCCCGCCACGATACCGATTTCGGCCTGACACTGGGCCACTGGGGTATTGAAAGCGGCCCGTATGTGGTGCTGCCCTTCCTCGGCCCGTCCAGTGTGCGCGATGCAACCGGACGGTTTGTGGACCGCTATCCCCACCCCACCTGGTGGCTGACCAATGTGCGCGATGGCGACGCGATCTGGGTTGTCCGGGCAAAGACCGTGCTTGACGTGCGGGTGGAGCTTGAGGAAACCTTCGCTACGCTCGACCGTGCTGCGGTCGATCCCTACATACAGCTGCGCTCGGTCTACCGGCAGACCCGCGCCCGTCAGCTGAGACGTGACGACACATACGAAGACTTGCCGGATTTCGACTGATGCGATGGGAGCCGCATCGGGCATGGGCTGGAGGATAACTCAGCCCCCGGGAGGGACGGAATGCTCCATCGGGTTATTGCAGCGCTGGCCGCGCCTGCCGCGCTATTCCTTTTCATCTGTCTGATGCCGGGAACCGCCCACGCACGCGATGCGGGGGCCGCTGAAAGTTTCGTGCAGCGCGAGGCGCAGCGCGTGATTGACGCGCTCAGGGCCTATCAGCAGGGCGAAATGCGGCTGGACTCCCTGCATGAGGACTTCCGGCAGCGCATTGATCATCTGGCCGATGTGGACCGCATTACCGGCTTCGTGCTGGGCCGGTACCGCAGGGGCGCCGACCCGGCCGCCCTTGATGAGTTTTCCCGCGTGTTCCGCGAGTTCGCCATCCAGGTCTATGAGCGCGAGCTGGGCCATTATGCCGGCCAGACGCTTCAGGTCACAGGATCGGTGACGCGCGCGCCGGGCGATTATGTCATCCGCTCTGTGGTGCGCAGCACAAACGGCGAGCCGGACATGGCCGTCAACTGGCGGGTACTTGAGGGGCCGTCAGGACTGAGAGTGGTTGATGCAGAAGTGATGGGAGTCTGGCTCGCCCAGACCCAGCGCGAGCAGATAACGGGCATTATCGGCAATGCCCGCGGTGATATCCGGGCCGCCACGCGTGCCCTGCAGCACCGGATAGAGCGCAACGGTAACTGAGCGCGCTTGACGGACCGGCACGGGGCTGCTTCACCCGGCCCATGACCCAGTCCTCAGCGCGCCTTCGCGATCTCGCCCCGCAATACGACGCCATACTGTGCGATGTGTGGGGCGTGATCCGCGACGGCGACGCGCTGATAGGCCCGGCTATCGAGGCGCTGATCCGCTTCCGCGATGAGGGAGGACAGGTGTGCCTGGTGTCCAACTCGCCGCGCCGCTCGGCCTCCTTGCAGAACTTCCTGAAAAGCATGGGCGCGCCGGACGGCGTGTGGGACGCGGCGGTGACGAGCGGCGACGCCACCCATGCCCTCCTCTCGCGTTTCGCGCCGGGCCCGGCCTACAAGCTGGGGCCAGACTGGGACGACCCGGTCTATGAGGGCACGAGGCTGGAGTTTGCCGCGCTGGAGGAGGCCGCCTTCATCTCCAATACCGGGCTGGTGGACTTCTTCAACGAAACGCCCGCCGATTATGAGATGCTGCTGCTGGCAGCCCGCGAGCGCGATCTGCCCATGGTGTGCGCCAATCCCGATATCGTGGTGCAGGGGCCGGGCGGGAGCCTGCTCTATTGCGCGGGCGCGCTGGCAGAGCGTTATGAGCAGCTTGGTGGCGAAGTTCACTATGCGGGCAAGCCGCACCCGCCCATCTATGACCGTGCCTATGCGGCGCTGGAAGGCGTTTCCGGCGAGCCCCCGGTCAAGGCCAGGCTTCTGGCTATCGGCGATGGCGTGCCAACCGATCTGACCGGGGCCGCGCGCGAGGGGCTCGACTGCCTCTTCATCAGCGCCGGTATCAATGAGGAGGGCGCGGCCCTGCCGGAAGGGCTTCACCCCCGCTGGCAGGCACCGGCCCTGATCTGGTAAGTCTTACGGCTCGATCGCCCAGACAGCTTCCACTTGCACCGAGATCGTAATCTCGCCCGGCGCCACTTCGGTGGAGACATCAGCGGCAACCGCCTCAGCGCGCAGGAACGCGCCCGCATAGGGCTGATAGCCACCCGATTCCGACAGGGACAGCATACGCCCGGTGCGGATACCGGCGGCTTCGGAGTAAAGCGCGCGCAGGCGGCCGAGCTCGGCAACCGCGCGGCGGCGGGCTTCATCACGTGCCTCTGCCGGATCGGAATGGGCGAAGCTCACCCCCTGCAGGCGGTTGGCGCCGGCATTGACCAGCACGTCAATCGTGCGGCCCAGACGGTCCAGATCGCGTACCGTCACACGCACCGTGTTGGTGGCCTCATAGCCGATAATGCGCTGGTCGGAACCGCGCGAGGCATCATAGGGCGCGTAGACGGGGCTCACCGAGAGATTGGAGGTCTGGATATCGCGCCGGGCGATGCCGGCCTGCTCCAGCGCGCGGAACACGCCCGCCATCTGGCGGGCATTGGCCGCCAGCGCCTCGGACGCGGTATCGGCGCGGGTTACGGCACCTGCGGTGACGCTCGCCATGTCGGGGGTCAGGCGCACCTCGCCGGTGGCCGACAGGGAAAGCCTGCCTTCATTGCCCGCCGCCTCCTGCGCACTGGCATGGCTGCCAGCCAGCAGGGCAATGGCCAGCGCAAGGCCGGTCGCCAGAAGCAGCGCACGCTGGCGCAGGGCGATGGACGCCTCCGCACGGGCAAATCGCACAAGGGACAAAGACATCGGGGAAATCCTTTTATCTGACCAGCTCAGTATAACCGAGATCGCCATGCCCGCGCGGCGAAAACAAGGCGGGCTGGAGACGGGCCGATGGCAAGCGGGCGAGGTTCCCTGTGGCGTGAGCCTTATGCTTCCCCCCTGCCGCGCGCTGCGCTATCACGCCTCTCACGGTGGGCCTGTAGCTCAATTGGTCAGAGCCGGCGGCTCATAACCGCTTGGTTGGGGGTTCGAGTCCCTCCGGGCCCACCACCGCAAACCGCCCCCTACCCCGCGAAGTGCTTGCCAAGCTTGAGGCCCTGGCCCTGATAGTTGGAGCCGTTAGCGCCATAGGCGGACGCCACCTTGCCCGCCATCGGCTCATGGACAAGCCGGGCGACGGACTGGCCGTGTTCCAGAATGAAGGGCACGTCGCGTCCCCTCACCTCCAGCACGGCGCGCGCCGGTGCGCCCACCCCGAAACCGGGATCGAAGAAGCCGGCATAGTGCGCGCGGAACTCGCCGATTTCCGGCGCGATAGGGGCCATCTCGGCGGCTTCATGGAGCGGGATTTCCACCGCCTCGCGTGAGGCGAGGATGTAGAACTCGCCCGGATCCAGAACGATCCGACCGTCCGGCGCATGGAGCGGCTCCCAGAACTCGGCCGCCTTGTGCCCGCCAACCTTCTGCAGGTTTACCAGCGGGCTGTGGCGCTTGGCGCGATAGCCGACAGGCTGGCCGCCCTGCGCCTGCAGATCGACGCTGAGAACCACCGACCGGCCGGTCTCCCGCGCGCCCCGGCGCAGGCGTGCCTGCACCAGACGGTCGCCGGTGCGGGCCAGAATGGAGAAAGTGCGCGGCGCGATCTCGACATAGAGCGGCCCTGCATAGCCGGCCGGCAGCTGGTCAAAGGCGGCGGCATGATCTCCGATCACGCGGGTGAAGACATCCAGCCGCCCGGTTGAACTCTTGGGATTCATCGCCGCGGCAACATCGCCCGGCAGGGCCAGGCTTTCGGCGAGCTGGACCAGATAGACACAGCCCGTTTCCAGCACCGCCCCTTCGGTGAGGTCGATGGCGTGCATGGAAAGCCCGCTCTCCAGACACGCCTCCACGCTGCGCTCCGGACCGGGCAGGAAGCTCGCGCGCAGGCGGATCGCGGTCCGGCCCAGACGCAGGTCAAGGCTCGCAGGCTGGATCTGGCCAGCCTCCAGCCGCGGCGCGCGGATCGCGCCTTCACGGGCAAGCGTTTCAAGATCGGTATCGGGCAGGATGCCGGGCCGGGACATGGGACCTGTTCAGACTGGAGTGCGCGGCGCGCCGACTCAATGAGAGTGCCAGCCTTGCCCAAGCGCGCGCCTGCCGCAATGGGCGATCTCGGTGCAATGAGCTACCCTCTTGTGTGCAAGGCCTATCGGGTGTCTCATCTGTTACCAGAAGGAGCCGGTTCAGCCATGTACAAGAGCGAGACCAAGGGTGTGATCATCCGCGTCGAGCCGGACTATCTGGAAACAGAGTCCGAGCCCGATGAGGGCCGCTATGTCTGGTCCTATACGGTCGAGATCGAGAACCATTCCGGTGAGCCGATCCAGCTCATGACCCGCGAGTGGCATATCACAGACGCCAAGGGCCACACGCGCATCGTGCGCGGGGACGGCGTGGTGGGCGAGCAGCCCGTGATCGAGCCCGGCGCCAGCTTCCGCTATACGTCCGGCGCACCGCTGCCCACGCCTTCGGGCTTCATGAGCGGGCAGTACGGCATGCGCGGACCGGACGGCGAGATATTCGACGCGCCCGTTCCCGCCTTCGCGCTGGATACGCCCTACATGCCGGCGACCCGGCACTAGGGCTCTCGTGAGCACCTCCACACGCACGGTCATCTTCGTTCTCGGCGTGCTGCTGGCAGCACTGGCCATCGCCATGCTCGTGCCCGCCATTATCGACCTGCACGCCGATGCGCAGTCCGCCCATGCCTTTTTCGGCTCGGCCGTGCTGTGCGGATTTACCGGCGGGGTGATGGCCCTGATGGGCCGGGGCAGCCATTACGATCTTGATGCCAGAGGCGCGATCCTGGTCACCTCCGGCTCGTGGATCGTGCTGGGGCTCGCCGCCGCCATCCCCCTGCATCTGGCCGGGATCGGGATGAGCTGGACCGATGCGGTGTTTGAAAGCGTATCGGGCATCACCACCACCGGCGCCACGGTTCTGACGGGCCTGAGAGACCTGCCAGAGGGCATCCTCATCTGGCGGGCCATCCTGCAATGGATTGGCGGGATCGGCATTATCGTCACCGCGATGGCGATCTGGCCGGTGCTGGGCATTGGCGGCATGCAGCTCTTCCGGCTGGAAAGCTCCGACAAGGTGGACAAGGCCCTGCCGCGCGCAGGCGAGATCGCCGGCGCGGTGGGCCTCATCTATCTGGTGCTGACCTTTGCCTGCTTCCTGGCCTATGGCTTTGCCGGGATGGACGCGTTTGACGCCGCCGCCCACGCCATGACCACCGTGGCCACGGGCGGGTTCTCCACCGATGACGGCTCCATCGGGGCGTTTGCCGAAGATGGCGGCGACCTTGTAGCGCTGGTCTTCATGCTGCTTTCCGCCCTGCCTTTCCTGGTCTATCTGCGCGCAGTGCAGGGTCGGCCGGATCGTATCCTCACCGATCCGCAGGTGCGCACCTTTCTGGCGGTTGCGCTTGGCGCCTGCGCGCTGCTGACCGCCCTCCTGATGCTGAACGATGTGGATACAGACGGCCTGCCCGCCTGGCGGGTAGCGGCGGTCAATGCGGTCTCGGTGATGACCGGCACCGGCTATGGCAGCACGGACTTTGCGCAGTGGGGAACGGGCCCGGTGATGATCTTCTTCATCCTGATGTTTCTTGGCGGATGCGCAGGCTCCAGCACCTGCTCGATCAAGATTTTCCGCCACCAGATCGCGGCCTCGGCCATGCTGACCTATCTGCACCGCTATGCCCGCCCGCGCGCGGTCCGCTCGGTGCATTATGATGGCAAGCCTGTGCCCGAAGCCACCGTGCGCTCGGTGCTGGGCTTTGTCTTCCTGTTCTTCGGGGCTTTTATCGGCTCGGCTATCGCCCTGTCGCTGATCGGGCTGGACCCGGTGACGGCCCTGTCCGGCGCGGCGTCGACCATTGCCAATGTCGGCCCCGGCCTGGGTGAGACCATCGGCCCGGCCGGCACCTACCAGCCTTTGCCCGATGCGGCCAAATGGGTGATGAGCTTCACCATGCTGGTTGGACGGCTGGAAGTGCTGACCATGCTGGCCCTGTTCACGCCCGCCTTCTGGCGGAGCTAGCGTGCCGCCGCGATCTCGGCCGCGTCAAAGCCCCAGTCCCGGTTGCAGTACTGGCAGGTCATGATGATCTGGCCATCCCGCATCATCTCGGCATGATCCTCCGGCGGGAAGCCGGCCAGAATGCGCGACAGCCGCTCCCGGTCGCAGGTGCAGCGCCGGGCCACCGGCCTTTGCGTATGCAGGCGCACCCCGTCCTCATGGAACAAGCGGTAAAGTAGCCGCCCGGACGAGATGTTCGGGTCCAGAAGCTCTGAATCCTCCAGCGTGTCGAACAGCACGCGCGCGTCCTCGAACGCGTGGGGGTCATCACCCCGGTTCTCGTCCCCGGCAATGCGCTGCAGGACCACGCCGCCCGCGCGCCAGCGCATCTCGCCGCCGGGCAGCATCTCCTGACCGACAGCAAGGCGGATACGCGTCGGCACCTGCTCGGACTGGGCAAAATAATGCTCTGCGCACGCGGCAAGGCTCGGCCCGTCCAGCGCGACAACGCCCTGATAGCTGTCCATGTCCGCGCCCTGATCGAGCGTCATGGCAAACGCACCCTCGCCCAGCAGGCGCTGCGCGCCGGGCCGCGGGCCGAACTCGGCCTCCAGCGCAGCCACCTTGTCCGCATCATAGCGCGCATAGCCGCGTACGCCTTCGCCCGGCACGTAATCGGCCACCACGAAGGACACCGCGCCATGGCCGTCAACACCGCCCGGCGCAGCGTTGGAGCCGCTGGCCTGCACAACGAGGCGGCCATCGAATTTCAGCGTGTCACCGATCAGCAGGGCCAGCAGCACAGCTTCGCCGGTGAGCGCCGACACGCTCGCCGGGGCACCGTGCGCGCCCAGTATGGCGTCAGCTACCGCGCCCAGACGCGCAATACGCCCGGACACCGGCCGCGCCTCGATCTGGAAGGCAGCTACAGCATCATCGTCCCGGCCCAGCGTGTCCGGAGCCTGATCCGGAATCTGGCCGGTAGTGAACTCGTTCATCACGAACCCTTTTTGGGTCTCTAGCCCTCTTTCAGGTCCGTCAGCGCTGCATCCAGCGCGTTGACGGCCTCGCGGGCATGGTTTTCTCCGATAATCAGCGGCGGAGCCATCCGGGCCACATTGTCGCCCGCCGCGCCGATCAGCAGATGGTGATCGCGCGCCTGCTTTGCCAGCGACTTGTTCACATAGCCGTCCTGCATTTTCAGGCCTACCAGAAGCCCCTTGCCGCGCACCTCGGCCACCTTGTCCTTGTGGCTGTCGGCCAGCGCGTGAAGCTGCTGAGTGAAGAAGTTGGAGACCTCGACCACGTGATCGAGGAAGCCCGGCGCGGTGATCTCGTCATAAACGACATTGCCCACCGCCATGGCGAGCGGATTGCCGCCAAAGGTGGAGCCGTGCGTGCCCACGACCATGTGCGCCCCGGCCTCGTCCGTCGTCAGGCAGGCGCCCATCGGGAAGCCGCCGCCAACGCCCTTGGCCACTGCCATGATGTCCGGCCGGGCGCTGCCCGCCCATTCATGGGCCCACAGCTTGCCGGTACGCCCGGCGCCTGACTGCACCTCGTCATAGATCAGCAGCAGGCCATGCTCGTCGCACAGCTCGCGCAGGCCCCGCAGGCAGGTGTCAGGAATGGCGCGCACGCCCCCCTCGCCCTGCACGGGCTCGACGATGATGGCCGCCGTTTCCTCGGTGATGGCAGCCTTGACCGCATCATGGTCGGCAAAGGCCACCTGGTCGAAGCCTTCCATGCGCGGGCCGAAGCCTTCCAGATAGGCCGGATTGCCGCCCGCATTGATGGCACCATAGCTGCGGCCATGGAATGCACCGGTGAAGCTGATCACGCGGTAACGGTCAGGACGACCCTTGGCATAGTGGTAATGGCGCGCGGTCTTGATCGCGCACTCTACGGCCTCGGTGCCGGAATTGGTGAAGAAGACCCGGTCGGCAAAGCTGTCCTTGCAGTATTTCGCCGCCAGCTCGGCCTGACCCGGCACGGAGAACATGTTGGAGGTGTGCCAGAGCTTGTCCGCCTGCGCCTTGAGGGCCGCCACGGCCTTGGGGTGGGCATGGCCAAGCGCGTTCACCGCAATGCCGGAGATAAAGTCGAGATATTTCTCGCCCCCGCGCTCGAAGAGATAGACGCCTTCACCGCGTTCGAAAATCTGCGGCGGCGGGGCATAGGTGTCAAAAAGCGGCGTAGGCATGAGCGCGCATAACTCCGGCAGGAGGGACAGGATCAGGTTTTCAGACGCCAGCCGGAGCGCAGCACCATATAGGTCGCGGCCAGCAGGACGGCGTTGATGACGAGCACCATCACGGCGCCGACAGCGATATCGCCGTCAGCATAGCCGATAAAGCCATAGCGGAACCCGTCGATCAGATAGAAGAACGGGTTGATATGGCTGATGGTCTGGAAAGGCTCGGGCAGGATCGAGATCGAGTAGAACGTGCCCGACAGGAAGGTCAGGGGCATGATGATGAAATTCGTGATCACGGCGAGATGATCGAACTTCTCCGCCCACACGCCCGCGATCACGCCGACCATGCCCAGCATGGCCGCAGCGCCCAGCCCGAAAAAGACGATCGCCCAGATATGGGTGACCGGCAGGGACACGAAGGGGATGATCACCACCGCCGAGGCCAGCGCGACAATCACCCCGCGCGTTACCGCCCCGCCAATGAAGGCCGCCGCCAGCTCTGCCGGCGACAGAGGCGGCATCAGGAAATCGACCGTATTGCCCTGCACCTTCGCCACGATCAGCGAGGAGGACGAGTTGGCAAAGGCATTGTTCAACAGCCCCATCATGATGAGGCCGGGGGCGAGGAACATCACGAACGGCACACCGCCCGGCGCCTCGCGCGTCACGCCGATGGCCAGCGCGAACACCATCATGAAAAGCAGCGTCGTCGCCACCGGCGCCAGAACCGTCTGGAAGCTCACTTTCAGGAAGCGGCGCACTTCCTTCTTGTAAAGTGTCCACAGGCCCAGCCAGTTCACCATCCCCATGGCGCGCGGCTGGGGCGGCAGGCCGGCTGCACGCGATGACGCATCCTGTTCGCTGGCACCGGTGAGATCCGGCATCGTCTTTCCTTCCTGTGGCGGGCTGCCTGCACCCCCTCTAGCACGCACCGCCGGTCACATGCGAGTGCGCTCACAGCAAGTTTTCCACGTCCGAATCAGTGGCGCATCTTGTGTATCGGAACTCGCCGGGTACTGTATCTCGTGTCTGGCCCCAATATGTAGGCGGTGCCCGAGAGGCAACACCAATGGCTGGGGGCCGTTTTGGAGCGTAGCAGGCGAGGAGCGCACCGCCATGGCATGGACTGATGAACGCGTTGAAACCCTGAAAAAGCTGTGGGCCGATGGCCTCAGCGCCAGTCAGATTGCCAAGCAGCTTGGCGGGGTAACCCGCAATGCGGTGATCGGCAAGGTACACCGGCTTGGCCTGTCCGGCCGGGCCGCCCCCACCCCCCCCACCCGCCGGGTGGCACCGCCCAAGCTCGCCCCGCGTGTGCGCCCGGCGAGCAACACAACGGCCTCACGCAGCAAGCCTGCCACGGCCAATGGCGCTGCGGTGCCGGCCCTGCGCCCGGTCACTCCGGTGCAGGCCCCGGTGGAGCCGGAGCGCCTGCCCTCGGGCGAGTTCGCTACCGTGCTGACCCTGCGCGAGGGGATGTGCAAATGGCCGGTCGGCGACCCGGCTGACCCCAGCTTCCGCTTCTGCGGGCGCAAGACCAGCGCGGGCGATGCCTATTGCGAGGCCCACGCCCAGCTTGCCTACCAGCCGCAGGCCAAGCGCAAGCGCAAGCCCGCCGATGATGCGCGCGCGGTGCTGGACAGCCTCGCCTCGGCCCGCCGGATGAATTTCTAGGCAATAAGCCTTCGGCCTCATGAAAAAGCCCCGGTGGATCACCGGGGCTTTTTTCTAGTCCGCGTTCAGCGCATAGCCCGCAGAACGGACCGTGCGGATGGGATCATTAGTGCCGGGGATGTTGAGCGCCTTGCGCAACCGGCCGACATGCACGTCCACCGTGCGGGCTTCCACATAGACATCCGAGCCCCAGACCGCATCGAGCAATTGCTCGCGCGAGAACACCCGGCCGGGATGCTGCATGAAATAGTCCAGCAGGCGGAACTCGGTCGGGCCGAGATGCACATCCCGTCCGGCGCGGGTGACCTTGTGGGCCACCCGGTCGATCGTGATGTCGCCGACCGCCACGGTGTCATCTGCAAGGCCGGGGCGGATACGGCGCAGGACGGCCCGTACGCGGGCAAACAGCTCCTTCATGAGGAAGGGCTTGATGATGTAATCGTCCGCCCCGGTGTCGAGCCCGCGTATGCGGTCAGCCTCTTCACCGCGCGCGGTGAGCATGATGATCGGGATGTTGCGCGTGTCCTGCACGCTCCTCAGGCGCCGGCACACCTCGATCCCGGACACTTTGGGCAGCATCCAGTCCAAGAGGATCACGTCCGGCTGGCGCTCCTCCACGAGGATCATCGCCTCTTCACCGTCAGCGGCCACGCTTACGCGGAAGCCTTCTTTCTTGAGGTTGTACTGCAGGAGCTCGGCCAGAGCGTCCTCGTCTTCGACCACCAGAACATGCGGCTGCATGGCTGCTTACCCCGTCATTCAAGGCGTGCCGGAAAAGCCGCCCTTGGGCCTTTCGGCCACAAGTTCGGTACCGGTCACGGCATAATGGACCACTTCGGCGATGTTGGTGGCGTGATCGCCCACCCGTTCCAGATTCTTGGCAATGAAGAGCAGGTGCGCGCCCGGCCCGATGAGCTGCGGATCATCTGCCATGCAGGTCAGCAGCTCGCGGAACAGCGTGTTGTAATGCTCGTCCACCGCGTCGTCGCGCTCCCACACGCCGACCGCGCCGCCGATCTCGCCGCTGGAATAGGCATCGAGCACTTCATGCAGATGGCCCTGCACGAGACGGCCCATGCGCTCCACCGACTTGGCTAGCGCGAGCGGCTCGGCCTCGTTCAGCGCACGGGTGCGCCGGGCGATGTTCTTGGCGAGATCGCCGATGCGCTCCAGATCGGCAGTGATCTTCAGCGCGGCAATGCATACGCGCAGATCGGAGGCGAGCGGCTGGCGCAGGGCCAGAAGGCGGATGATCTGGCGCTCGATGTCACGCTGGAGCGCATCAAGGCGCTTGTCGCGCTCGACCACGTCCAGCGCGAGATCGCTGTCGCGGGTGACGATGGCGTCGATGGAATCGGAGATCAGGCTCTCGGCCAGCCCGCCCATGGTGGCAACGCTGGCGGAGAGCTGCTCCAGCTCCTCGGAAAACGCCCGGACGATATGATGACCCTGAACCGGATTGGTCATGGCATTGGCCTTTCAGGGGCCGGGATGGCCCCACCTTGAAGATGCGCGCGCGTCATCCGAACCGCCCCGTAATATAGTCCTGGGTGCGCCGGTCGCGCGGATTGGTGAAGATCTCTTCCGTCGGCCCGTATTCGACCAGACGGCCGAGATGGAAGAAGGCCGTCATCTGCGAGACGCGCGCGGCCTGCGCCATGGAGTGCGTCACGATGATGAGGCAGTAATTCTCGCGCAGCTCGTCAATCAGCTCCTCGATGCGCGCGGTGGCGATGGGATCAAGCGCCGAGCACGGCTCGTCCATCAGGATCACTTCCGGGTTCACGGCAATGGCCCGCGCGATGACGAGGCGCTGCTGCTGGCCGCCGGAGAGCGAATTGCCCGGCTGGTCCAGCCGGTCGGCGACCTCGTCCCACAGCCCCGCCTTTTTCAGCGAGGTCTCCACCACCGCATCCAGCTCGTCCTTGGTGGACGCCAGCCCGTGAATGCGCGGGCCATAGGCCACGTTGTCGTAAATGCTCTTGGGGAACGGGTTCGGCTTCTGGAACACCATGCCGACGCGCGCGCGCAGCAGGACCGGGTCCACGCCCCGGTCATTGATCTCCTCGCCATCAATGCGGATGGAGCCGTGGACATGCGCGGTATCGATGGTGTCGTTCATCCGGTTGATGCAGCGCAGGAAGGTGGATTTCCCGCAGCCAGACGGACCGATGAAAGCGGTCACGGAGCGGTCACGGATTTCCACGCTGACGCCGTACAGCGCCTGCTTGTCCGCATAGAACACGTCCACGCCGGATGCGGCGACCTTGACCGGCTGGCTCCCCGTCACCGGGTGATAGACCGTGCCCGTGCGCGCCTCGTTGCGTGCGTCCTCGGCCATATTACCATCTCCGCTCGAACCGCCGGCGCAGATAGATCGCCACGGCATTGAAAAGGATCATCAGGGTCAGCAGCACCAGAATGGCCGCTGCCGTACGCATCTCGAAGGCGCGTTCAGACGCGCCGGACCACAGGAAGACCTGCACCGGCATTACGGTGGCAGGCTGGGTCAGTCCCGACAGGCCCAGCGAGGGCGCATCGGCCACAAAGGCCACCATGCCGATCATCAGCAGCGGCGCGGTCTCGCCCAGCGCCTGCGCCAGTCCGATGAGGAAGCCGGTGAGGATGCCCGGCATGGCCAGCGGCAATACGTGCTGGAACACGGCCTGCGTGCGCGAGGCCCCCACGCCCAGCGCGGCCTCGCGGATGGAGGGCGGCACCGCCCGGATGGCTGCGCGCGAGGAGATGATGACGGTCGGCAGCGTCATCAGCGCCAGCACCATACCGCCTACCAGCGGCGCAGACCGGGGCAGGCCGAACGCATTGATGAAAACGGCAAGGCCCAGAAGCCCGAACACGATGGAGGGTACGGCCGCAAGGTTGTTGATATTCACCTCGATAAAGCCGGTCAGCCGGTTTTTCGGCGCGAACTCTTCCAGATAGATCGCCGTGCCGACCCCGATGGGTACCGCCAGCAGCATGGTCACCAGCATGGTCAGGATCGAGCCGATGAACGCGCCCATGACACCGGCCAGTTCCGGCTCGCGGCTGTCGGCATTGAGGAAAAGCCGGGTGTTGAAGCGCTGGCTGATCAGGCCGCGCGCTTCAAGAGCACGCACATAGACCGCCTGCTGGTCATTGACCCGGCGGGCGGCGGGCGGCGTCTCGATCACCCATTCGGTCCAGTCTGCGCTCTGCCCGCCGCTGGTGAGCGGCAGCAGGGCACGGCCCTGTGCGGTGCGCCCGTCCGGGCTGACAGCGCTGACGGAAATCACCCCGTCATTGACCCCCACCAGCAGGCTGGCGGTACGCGCGCCAAGGACGATGGAGGTCTGCGGGTCGATAATCGTCTCGAAGCGCTCCGCATCGGCGAGCGCGCGGCGCTCCGCGGCAAGGGCGGCCTCGCGCTCGTCCCGGCTGGGCGCGGCTTCGGCCTGGGCGCGGTGGCGGGCGGCGCGCGACAGCGCCTCGGCGCGCTCGGCTTCGGCCTGGGCCCGGATGCGGGAAACGAAACGGGCAAATACCGGCGTGGCGCCGGACAGTGTCACCTCACTGCCTTCCGCCTCGATTGCGAGCATGCCCTCGCCCGGCAGGCGGTCCTCGCGCACGGTGATGCCCTTCAGATAGAGGTCAATCTCGTGATTGACGGGCAGCGAGACCGAAATGTCCTGCCCCACAAGGGCAGGATCGGCGACCACACGGCGCATGATGGAGGCAGCATTGAGCCCGCTATAGAGACTGAACAGGTCGCGCAGCTCGGCGCGGGAGCTGGCGGCAGGAATCTCCGCCTGCAGGGCGCGCTGGAGGAGCTGGTTATAGCTGCCCCGGCGCAGCGAGGCTTCGCTCATATCCCCGCGCGGATCGGCAATTTCCCGCTCGATGGTTACCGGCAGGGTCAGCGTGTAGCTGGTGAACGCGCCGGTGGACTGGATGATGATCGAGC
Source organism: Glycocaulis sp. (assembly GCA_046295255.1). Lineage (GTDB taxonomy): Bacteria > Pseudomonadota > Alphaproteobacteria > Caulobacterales > Maricaulaceae > Glycocaulis. The sequence goes on along the minus strand of JBKBNS010000015.1, from coordinate 18,473 downwards.
CGATCAGCACCGCAAGAAAGCTGATCGCGAGCACGATCGCGCCCGCGCCGAACGCCTGGAAACGGCTCTCGGCACGATGGCGCCGGGCAAGGCGCTGGCGGACGGCGTCCGCTATCGGGCGGGGCGCGTCAGTCATATTTTTCCCGGTAGCTCTGCACCACGCGCAGCGCGATGATGTTGAGGATCAGGGTGAGCACGAACAGCACCAGCCCCAGCGCGAAGGCTGACAGGGTTTTCGGGCTGTTGAACTCCTGGTCGCCGGTCAGCAGCATGACGATCTGCACGGTGATGGTGGTCACCGATTCCAGCGGGTTGGCGGTGAGGTTCGCGGCCTGACCGGCTGCCATCACCACGATCATCGTCTCGCCGATAGCGCGCGAGACCGCCAGCAGCAGCGCGCCCACAATGCCCGGCAAGGCCGCCGGAAACACGACATGGCGGATGGTCTCCGACTTGGTCGCGCCCATCGCATACGCCCCGTCACGCAGCGATTGCGGCACGGCATTGATCACATCATCCGACAGCGACGAGACAAAGGGGATGATCATCACGCCCATGACGAGGCCGGCAGCGAGCGCGCTCTGCGTCACCGCATCCTCATAGCCGAGGAACAGCGCGAAATCGCGTAATAGCGGACCGACCGTGAGCAGCGCGAAGAAGCCGTATACGACGGTCGGCACCCCGGCGAGGATCTCAAGGAGCGGCTTGGCCCAGGCCCGCACGCGGCTGTCGGCATATTCGGAGAGGAAAACCGCAGCAAACAGGCCAACCGGAGCTGCCACCATCATCGCGATCAGCATGATCAGGCCCGTGCCGGCAAACAGCGGCACTGCCCCGAACGATCCGGACTGGCCGATCTGGCCGGGGCGGATGGCGGTCTGCGGGCTCCACTGGGTGCCGAACAGGAAGTCCTGCACCCGCCAGTCAATCGAGGCGAAGAAGCGCAGCGATTCAAAGAGGAGCGAAAGCACGATCCCCAGAGTGGTGAGAATGGCGATGGCCGAGGCCAGCATCAGCGCGGCGGAGACCACCCATTCCACCCGGTTACGGGCCCGGAACTGCCGGTTGATCCGGCTGCGGGCCAGTACCAGTCCGGTCAGCGCCAGCCCCAGCGCACCAAGCGAGGCCGCCCAGGCGAGGGCGTGCTGACGCGGCGCGAACGCCTCTGCCGCCGCACGCAGCTCGGGCGTATCCCGGCTTGCCAGCGCGTCCCCGAAGGCCAGCGCGCGCGCATCGGCAACAAACAGCTCGCGCTGCTCCACCGGAAGGCGGCGGTATTCAAAGCCGGCGCGCGCCCGCGCCATTTCCGGGCCGTCACCAAACGCCTCAAGAAGCGCTTCTGACAGGGCCGCCTCGCGGGCCGTCATCGCAAAGCGGACATCATCCTGCTCGAACAGGCGCTCATCCTGCTCGGCGCGCAGGCCAGCCAGCGCCTCGGCATGCGGGCCTTCGCTGGCGATAACCGCGTCGGCGCGGGCACGCAGGTCCGCAATCGCCGCTTCCAGCGCCGCCAGTTGCGCCCCGGTGGACTGGTATTCGGCATCGCCAGCCAGCAGCGCCTCATAGCGCGCGGTCAGCGGATCGCTGGCACGATCCAGCTCCGACAGCGACAGCGTGTTCACGACCATGCCGCCAAAAAGGGCGTAGACCGCCAGAAGGGCAAAGCCCGGCAGGCCGGTACATAGCGCCACGAAATATCCGTGATAATTGGGCAAAGAGTGCAGGCGTGCGTCCGCGCGCGCGGCAATGGCGATTGCGCGCGTCCGGCCCATCAGGAAGCCGGTAGCTGTGAGCACCAGCAGCGCCAGTGCCGTGAACAGGGACAATTGCATGCTCGCAAACCTCGGCCCGCGGGCGGTCTGGCTGACCCCGCCCGCAGTAGCGGCGCAAACTGGCGAAGATCGGTCACTCAAATATGACGGTTGAATAACAGTTTTGTGACACGCCCCGGCCACGACGGCACGCTGTCAGACGCATAAGCTACTGGCCGGACGGGCTGACCGGAGCTGCGGTGTCACTGCTGGCAACCGGCATGGCAGGGGGCTTGGGCAGGAAGGCCGTGAATACCGAGCCGCTGCCCGGCGCGCTTTCCACCGAGAACCCGCCCCGGTGACGGGTCACGATATGCTTGACGATGGCAAGGCCGAGCCCGGTGCCGGCCGTGGGGCTGCTCTTCTGCCCGTCCACGCGGAAGAAGCGCTCCGACAGGCGCGGCAGATAGCGCCGGTCAATTCCGTTGCCGTGATCGCGCACCCTGACCACGCCATAGCGCGAGCGCACGTCAAAAGGCGGACCAGCCAGCAGGAGGCGGGCACTGTTCTCGCCGATGCGCTCTGAGGCGTGCTCGGCGCTGTCACGCGGGCAGTCATCCGCCACGCTGATCTCCACCTGCCCGCCCTCGGGCGAGTACTTGATGGCGTTTTCGACCAGATTCTCCACCACCTCATGGAGCTGGTCGCGGTCGCCGGTGACTGTCACAGGACCATCGGGCAGTCTGGAAGACAGGGTGATGGCGCGCGCCTCGGCCATCGGGCGCAGGCTGTCGATCACATCAGGCACCAGGCCGCGCAGATCCACCTGGCCGGTCGGAGGCAGGTGTTCATTCATCTCCACCCGGCTCAGTGACAAGAGGTCATCAATCAGGCGGCGCATCCGGTCTGTCTGCTCACGCATGATGACAAGGAAGCGGTCGCGTGCCTCCTCATCATCGCGGGCGGGCCCGCGCAGCGTATCTATAAAGCCCGACAGCGAGGCCAGCGGCGTGCGCAATTCATGGCTGGCATTGGCGAGAAAGTCGGCGCGCATCCGCTCGGCACGTTTCGAGGATGTCTCGTCGGCCAGCACCAGCATGGCACGCCACGGCATGGGTCCCGGCACGGGCAGGCGGATCGGCTCCACAAAGGCGCGTACATGGCTCTCGATCGGAGCGAGCGTGGCATATTCCACCACCGAGCCGCGCTCTCCGCGCAGGGCTGCGCTCACCGCCTCCAGAACGCGCGGCTGGCGCAGCGAGGTGGAGAGGAGCCCCCCTTCCACGCCCAGCGCCAGAAGCGCGCGCGCGGCAGGATTGGCCTGCTCTATACGGCCGCCCGGCCCGATGAGAAGCACCGGAACCGACACCTTTTCCAGCATGGCCACCACCACGCTGTCCTCGCTGGGCCGCACCGCCGGGGCCGGCACCGCCACCCCACGCGGCTGCGCCTGCGTCACGGCGGTGAGAAAATACACGAAGGCCAGCGCGGCCAGCGTCAGGCTCGCGCCGGCATAGGGCGCAGGATCAAGCACACCCGCCGCCATCAGCACGAACAGCACGACAAGGCCGAGAATTGCAGTGATCACAATGTCCCGCCGGCGCGGACGGTCTGCCGCGCGCCGGGTCTGGGTTGAGGGATCATCCTTGGCCATGCCTGCTCTTAGCACGGGAATTTGACGGCTCAATGCGCGCAGGACTGGAAATCGGCTCGCGCCGCCCTAGATGAATTTTTCGTAATTCGAGATATTTTTAGCGTTTTTCGATAAAGTTTTGTTGACATTCAGGAAGTGGCCGCTAAGGTGCGGCTCAACATGAATACCCTAACAAGAAGGATTCCCGGGTGCTCCGGTACAGCCTCATACTCTCCACCGCCCTTGTCGTGACGGCCTGCGCCGGCACGCCGCCGCTGGCTACTGCGCCGCAACTCGACCTGCCTGCGGGCTTTGCCAGCGCGCCTGACGCGCCCGGCCCGCAGGAACCGGACTGGGTGTCCGCCCTCGGCGATGACGCCCTGCCCGGCCTTGTTGCCGAAGCGATGATGACCAACCCGAACCTTGCCGCCGCCCGAGCCAATCTCGAGGCGGCGCTTGCGTCTGCGCGGGCCGCAGGCGCGCCGCGCCTGCCCTCGGCCGATGCCACCACGAGCGGCACAGTGCGCGACATCGCGGTCGGCTCGCCTGAAGTCTACTCCGCCGGGATCGAGATCACCTGGCAGGCCGATGTGTGGGGCCGCATTGCCGACGGCGCCCGCGCCGGGGCGCTATCCGCCGAAGCCTCGGCAGCTGATCTGGCGGGCGCGCAGCTCTCTGTCGCCGCCACCATCGCCAATTCCTGGTTTGCATTCACCGAGGCCCGCCTGCAGCGCGAGCTGGCCGAACGCGATGCCGGGACCCGCACGCGCCAGCTGGAGATCGTGGAGCGCCGCTTCGTGCGCGGCGTGTCGCGGTCTTCCGATGTGCGCACGGCCCGCTCGGCCCTTGCCAGCTCGCAGGCCGCTCTCGCCGTGCGCCAGCGCACCGAGGCCAATGCCGCGCGCGCACTGCAGACCGCGCTTGGCCGCTATCCTGACGGCACGCTGGCAGCGGCTGACACCCTGCCGGACCTGCGCGATCTGCCGGCGCCCGGCACGCCCGAAGCGCTGATCTCGCGCCGGCCGGACATCATCGCCGCCGAGCGGCGCCTGGCAGCCGCCGGCTATTCGGCCGAGGCGGCCCGCAAGGCGCTCTACCCCACACTCAATCTGCGCGGCGTGGTCTCTGGCCAGGCCGCCAGCCCCTCAGACGTGTTTTCCAGTGCCAATCTGGTGGAAAGCCTGACGGCCTCCATCACCGCGCCGATCTTCCGCGGCGGGTCGCTGCGCGCGGAACGTGACCGCGCCGCAGCAGCAGCGCGTGCGCAGGCCGCCCGCTATGTGGAAACAAGCCTGACCGCGCTGCGCGAGGTGGAAAACGCCCTGCAGTCGGACGGGTTCCTCGCCCAGCGCGTCGCGGCCCAGCAGACCGCACTGGAAGAGGCGGCCGCCGCGCTGGAACTGGTCGAGCGCCAGTATGCGCAGGGCGTCGGCACCATTTTCGAGCTGATCGACGCGCAGACGCGCCTGACCCAGGCCGAAAGCCAGCTGATCAGCGCGCGCCGCGAGCGCATCGATAACCGGGTCGCATTGCATCTGGCGATTGCCGGGCCGTTCGCGGCCGCGGCCGAGTAAGCAGACACACAACAATAAGAACACACAAGTTCAAGAGGTTGGTCATGAGTAAGATTGCGGGACGTTTTGTTCTTTTCGGATTGCCCCTGCTCATCATTGTCGGGTTCATCGCTCTTTTCATCGCGCTGAACGCCACACAGCCCCGCCCGCAAAGGGAGACGCCCGTCCCCCGGCCGGTTGCGGTGTTCGTGGCCGAAGCGGAGGCAACATCGGTGCAGCTGGAGGTCCAGACCCAGGGCGAGGTAACCCCTCTGACCGAGATCGGGCTGGTGGCCCAGGTCGCGGGCCGGATCACCTATGTCAATCCGAGCTTCGTCCAGGGCGGGTTCTTCGAGGCCGGTGAGGTTCTGGTGCGGCTGGAGGACGAGGACTACCGCCTCGCCGTTACCCGCGCCGAAGCGCTCGTCGCCCAGCGCCAGCAGGCCCTGATCCGCGAAGAAGCCGAGGCCGCGCTGGCCGCCGAGGAATGGCGTGCCATCGGACGGGGTGAAGCCTCGCCGCTGACCCTGCGCCAGCCCCAGCTCGCCGACGCCCGCGCCCAGCTGGCAGCCGCCGAGGCCGGGCTGCGTGAAGCCCGCCTTGCCCTGTCACGCACACGCATCTCCGCCCCGTTCAACGGCCGGATGCGCCAGAAGCTGGCCGATCTCGGGCAATATGTCGGGCCGGGCGCGCGGATCGGGGACGTGTTCTCCACCGACACCGCGCAGGTGCGCCTGCCCCTGACCGATAGCGAGCTTGGCCGGGCAGGCATTCCTGTTGCCTTCCGCGCCGCTGACTGGGAAAGCGCCCCGCGCATCACCCTGACCGCCAATCTCGGTGGCGCCCAGCGCCAGTGGGAAGCCCGTATCGTGCGGACCGACAGCGCGATCAATCCCCAGACCCGCACGCTCTACGCCATCGCGGAAGTGGCTGATCCCTACGGGGCCGCCGCCGAAGCCGCAGGCGCGCCGCTGGCCGTGGGCCTGTTCGTCGATGCGCGCGTTCCCGGACGTGCCCTGGAGCGCGCCATCACTCTGCCGCGCAGCGCGCTGCGCGGGGCCGACCAGGTGCTGGTGGCCATGCCGGAAGGCACACTGTCGATCCGCACCGTCAGCGTGATCGAGAGCCGCCCGGACCGGGTGGTGGTCACTGGCGGGGTGGAAAGCGGCGAGTATGTCGTGACCTCGCCCCTGCGCGGTGCGGCAGACGGGATGCGCATCCGCGCCCTTGATACGGACGGCCAGCCGGTATTCCCGGAAACCGACACCCCGATCGAGGCCCCGCAGCCCAACACGCAATCTGCGCCGCTGGCGAGCGCCGGCTAACCGGCCGCGAAGGGAGACAAGGACATGGTTGAACGTCCCGGAGAACACGCCCATCGCGGCCTGCTTGCCTGGTGGGCCGGCAATTCGGTTGCCGCAAACCTTCTGATGCTGATCGCCCTGATCGGCGGGATTATCGGCTTCTCGGTCATCCAGCGTGACCAGAACCCGGCGGCACAGTTTGCAGGCGCCACGGTGTCTGTGGCCTGGCCGGGCGCCTCGCCGCAGGAGGTGGAAGAACAGATCATCCTGCGCATCGAGGAAGCCATCACCGGTGTGGACGGCGTACGCCGGATCACCGCCACTGCCGTCGAGGGAAGCGGCTGGGTCAATATCGAGGGCAATTCCACAGTCGACCCCAAGGAATTCCTCGACGCGGTCAAGCTGCAGGTGGATTCCATCAACAACCTGCCGGTGGAGGCCTTCCAGCCGCGCGTGACCCAGTGGCAATCGCGCAGCCAGATCGCCGGCATTGCCCTGCACGGCAATATCGACCGGCGCGAGCTGCAGCGTATCGCCCGCGAAATCCGCAATGAACTCTCCGCTGCCATCCCCGAGATCGCCTCGGTGGACCTCCAGGCGCGCCTGCCTGAAGAGGTCTCCATCGAGATCTCCGAAGAGGACATGCTCCGCTACGGGGTGACGGTCGCTGAAGTGTCGCGCGCCATCGCGAACGCCTCGATCAACCGCTCTGCCGGCTCGGTGCGCACCGATCTGGGCGATGTGCGCATCGCCTCACGCCATCTCGCCGACACCGCCGACGAGTTCGGCGAAATTGTCGTGCGTCAGACGCCCAGCGGCGGCCTGATCCGCGTGCGCGACATTGCCCGCGTCACTGACGGGCTGGAGGACCGCAATTTCGCCGCCACGTTTGACGGCGAGCCGATGGTGCTCATCACGCTGATGTCTACGGGCAATTCCGACGTCATCGACGTGTCGCGCCAGCTGGCGGCCTATATCGACAGAAAGCGGCCGCAACTGCCTGAAACCGTGTCGCTGTCGGAATGGTGGGACGGGGCTGACCAGTTCAACTCCCAGCTCACCGTGATCGGCAATTCCGCGCTGCTCGGCCTTGGCCTCGTGCTGATCGTGCTGGTCCTGTTCCTGCGCCCCATCGTCGCCTTCTGGGTAACGATCGGTATTGCCACCGCCTTTGCCGGCGCGTTCATGCTGCTGCCGTTTATCGGCGTCACGCTGAACTTCCTGTCCCTGTTTGCCTTCCTCATCGTGATCGGGGTCATCGTCGATGACGCCATCATTGTCGGCGAGAACATCCATAACCGGGTGGAGCGCGGAGAGCAGGGCCTGACCGCCGCCGTGATCGGCGTGCAGATGGTGGCCAAGCCGGTGCTGTTTGCGGTGATCACCTCCATGCTGGCCTTCGCGCCGTGGATGATGCTGTCCGGCCCCGAAGTGCAGTTCACCCGCCAGATTTCACTGGTGGTGATCGCAGCGCTGACCTTCTCGCTGATCGAGGCCTTCCTGATCCTCCCGGCCCACCTTGCCCACATCAAGCCGCAGGAGCCCAAGGGCGTTTCCGGCGTCTTCATCCGCGCGCAGGCGGGAATCGCCGATACGCTGGTCTGGTTTGCCCGCCATGTGTACGGGCCGTTCCTGGCGGTGACGATCCGCCAGCGCTATGCGACGCTGGCCGTGTTCGTCGGCCTGTTTGCGCTCGCCATCGTGCTGATGAACACCAACCGGGTGCCGTTCCGCTTCATGCCGGAAATCGAGAGCGACCTCATCCAGGTCAATATCCAGCTCGCCGAAGGCACGCCCTGGCAACGCACCGAGGAAATCCGCCAGCGCCTTGATGAGGCCGAGCTGCGTGTCCAGCAGGCCTATCGCGACGAGTTCCCCGGCGAGATCGATGTGATCCGCAACCGCTCCACCCTGGCCACCAACGCGCAGATTCGCGCCTGGATCGGGCTGGCGCCGCCGGAAATCCGTCCCGGCCGCATCCCCTCCGCCGACATTGCCCAGCGCATACGCGACGAGCTGGGCCCGATTCCGGACGCTGAGGAAATCCGCTTCGACGCGACCATCAACGAGGTCGGACCGGCCATCGACTTTGCGGTCAATCACCCTGATCTCGACGTGCTGCGGGCAGCGGCCGACGAGCTGAAAGACGCGCTGCGGGCCTTCCCGGCCACCTATGATGTGGTCGATAACCTGCAGACGGCAGCCGAGGAGCTGCGCCTGACCCTGCGGCCCGATGCCCAGGCTCTGGGCCTGACCCTCGCCGATGTCACCAACCAGGTGCGTCAGGCCTTCTACGGGCAGGAAGTCCAGCGTCTGCCGCGCGGCGGTGAGGATGTGCGGGTGATGGTGCGCTATCCCCGCGAGGCCCGTGACAGCCTGGACTCCATCAACCAGGTGCGCATCCGCACCCCTGACGGGCGGGAGATTCCGCTGGCCGCGGTCGCTGACGCCGAGTTTGCTCCCGGCATCAACCGCATCCAGCGCCGCGAACGCCAGCGCACCGTGCGTGTCAGCGCCAATGTCACCGATCCTGATGCTGCCCGCGCGATCCGTACCCAGATCACCGAGGAGTTCTTCCCGGCCTGGCGCGAGCGCTATCCCGGCATCTCCATCGGGGCGATCGGGCAGGCAGAGGGTCAGGCCGAGTTCATGGGCGAGATCGCGACCCTGCAGCTCATCATGCTCGGACTTATGTATGTGCTGCTGGCTGTCGCCTTCCGCTCCTACGCCCAGCCCTTGCTGATCATGACGGCGATACCCTTTGCCTTTGCCGGGGCGGTGTTCGGACACCTCTTCCTCGGCGTGCCCTTCGCCATGTTCTCCATGTTCGGCATCGGGGCGGCAGCCGGGATCGTCATCAATGACAACCTCGTGCTCGTCGACTTCGTGAACCGGCTGAGGGAACGCGGTGTGGGTGCCTTCCAGGCACTGGTGGATGCCGGCGTGCAGCGTTTCCGGCCGATCCTGCTGACCACGGTGACCACCTTTATCGGGGTGCTGCCGATGATCGCGGAGCGCTCCACGGCGGCCCAGTTCCTCAAGCCGATGGTGGTCTCGCTCGGGTTTGCGGTGATCTTCGCCCTGTTCCTGACCCTGTTCATGGTACCCGCGCTCTACGCCATCGGCGTGGACATAAAACGCTCGGTCCTGTCGCTGTGGACGGGGCGCAAGCATCCGGGAATCGGGTCTGGCTATCACGGCGATACCAGCGGCACTGATATCGATATCGGCCAGTCCAGCCAGCCTGCCGAGTAAGGCCGGCCATCCGTTGCAGGGCGCGCTCCATGTGCGCCCTGCAATGGCATCTGCAGCCGCCAGTGACTAGAGTTCGCGGCATGATTTGGAGGGCGGGGCATGATGGCCTGCGCCCAAGGGGAGTGAGATTATGAGACAGATACTGCTGGCAGGCAGCTGCCTTGCCATCCTGATGGGGTGTGATGCCGCGATGACCGGCGCCGAGCCGGGCGCCCGGCAGGGCACGGCAACAGCCGAAGCCCCCGCAGCGCCGCGCTTTGGCACGTTCGGTTTCGACACGGCCGGCATGAACATGTCGGTCGCGCCCGGTGACGACTTCTTCGCCTACGCCAATGGCGTCTGGGCTGAACAGACCGAAATCCCGTCCGACCGCGCCCGCTACGGCGTGTTCGACATGCTGTCTCTGGAAGTCGAGCAGCAGGTGCGGGCCATCATCCTCGATGCATCCGAACGCGGCGGTGCGCCGGGCTCCAATGAGCAGATGATCGGTGATCTCTTCGCCAGCTGGATGGACGCTGACACCATCGAGGCGCGCGGCCTCGAGCCGGCCATGCCGTGGCTCGACCGTATCGCGGCTGCGGGCACGTTCGAGGACGTCACGGCCCTGATGGCCGAACGTGACTTCCAGGCGCCCTATGGCGTGTTCATCGGTGCCGACCCGGAAAACCCGGAGCGCTATATCGTGCGCTCCGGCCAGAGCGGGCTGGGCCTGCCGAGCCGCGATTACTACCTGCTCGACACCGGGCGCTTCCCCGAATACCGCGACGCCTACCGCGCCTATATCGCCCGCATTTTCGAGCTGGCGGGCATGGAGAATGGCGAACAGCGGGCTACCGACATCCTCGCGCTGGAAACGGCTCTGGCGGGCGTGCACTGGACCCGGGAACACTCCCGCGACGTCACGCGCACCAATAACCGTATGAGCATGCAGGACTTCTATGCGCTTGCTCCGGAGCTGAACCTTGAGCAGGCCCTTGCCGCCCGGTCGCTGCCGACCGATGGCGAGATCATCGTCGCCCAGCCGAGCGCCATCACCGGCGCGGGCGAGCTGATGGCAGGTACCGATGTCGAGGTGCTGAAATCCTGGATCGCCTTCCACTTCATCTCCGCCCGCGCCTCCTGGCTGCCGCAAGCGTTTGATCAGGCGAGCTTCGACTTCTTCAGCCGCACCCTGTCGGGCACCGAGGAGCAGCGCGAGCGCGAGCTGCGCGGCGTCCAGCTGGTCAATGGCGCACTCGGCCACCCGGTCGGCCAAGTCTATATCGAGCGGCACTATCCGCCCGAGGCCAGCCGCCAGATGGACGAGCTGATCCAGAACCTCATCGTGGGCTTCCGCGGCCGTCTCGAGCGTCTGGAATGGATGGATGACGAAACCCGCACCGAAGCGCTGACCAAGCTGTCCACCTTCGAGCCGCGCATCGGCTATCCGGAAATCTGGAACGAGTATGACGGGCTGGAAGTCCGCGCCGATGACTATTTCGGCAACCGGGTGCGCCTTGGCGAATTTGCCTGGGCCGAGCAGCTGCGCCGCTTCCCCGATCCGGTGGATCGCCGCCTGTGGGGGTGGCCGCCGCAGATCGTCAATGCGAGCTACAGCCCGCTGATGAACCAGATCACCTTCCCGGCAGGCATCCTGCAGGCTCCGTTCTTTGACATGAACGCGGACCCGGCGATGAATTACGGCGCCATCGGCGCGGTGATCGGCCACGAGATTGGCCACGGCTTTGACGATAATGGCCGCCGCTTCGACGCTGAGGGCCGCATCCGCGACTGGTGGACGCAAGAGACCAATGAACGCTTCGTGGAGCGCTCTGACCGTCTCGTGGAGCAGTATAACGGCTTCTGCCCCTTCCCCGACGAGTGCGTGAACGGCCGCGTGGCCCTCGGCGAGAATATCGGCGATCTGGGCGGCATGCAGATGGCCTATGAGGCCTACCGCAACTATGCCGAAGCCAACTATCCCGACGGCGAGCCGCCGGTCATTGACGGCTTCACCGGCGACCAGCGCTTCCTGCTGGCCTGGGCTCAGGTGTGGCGGACCCTGTTCCGCGACGACTCGCTGCGTGCGCAGCTGGCCACCGGCCCGCACTCGCCGGGCATGTACCGGGTCAACGGTGTCGTGCGCAATCTCGACATCTGGTACGAGGCGTTCGGGGTGACGGAAGAGCATGAGCTCTACCTGCCGCCGGAAGAGCGCGTCCGCATCTGGTAGGCCGCACGGCCACTTAAGTGAAACGCCCGGCCCTTGTGGCCGGGCGTTTTCATTTCTGCTGCTGCGTTAAGGCTTTTTCCACCATGGCCTGATGATAAGCGGGATGAGGCTTCCCCTGACCAGCAGGCGCTGCGCCTGATAGCCCCGGAGCAGGTCCATGAAAAAGATCTGGCAAGCTGCCGCCATCGCCGCCGCCGCGCTGGCACTGGTGTCGTGCAACACGATCCAGGGCGTGGGCCGCGATATCACGCGGGCCGGCGAATTCCTGGAAGATATCACCAGCTGATAGCGGTTTTGGGGAGCCAGCGGACAGGCTGCTGCGTATAGTGCCGGAAGGTCCGCCTCCAAGGCTCGCGGCCTTCATTGATGGCAAGGAGTACCGCTCATGAAAACTGCGCTTCTGGTCCTTGGCCTTGCGGCCCTGATGCTGACCCTTTCGGCCTGCAACACCATTCAGGGTGTCGGCCGTGACATCACCCGTACCGGGGAAGTCCTCGAAGACCTGACGAACTGACACGCCGGCTCTGCCGCGCCAGGCGGGAGCCAAACCGGACGCTCATGCGTTTATCCTCCACAAGCGGGGCGCGATGGTGCGCCTGCAACTGGAGAGAAAGACGATGAAGCTGACTCTTATCGCCTCCGGCCTTGCCGCCATCCTTCTCATTCTGGCTGCCTGCAACACGGTGCAGGGCGCCGGGCGCGACATACAGAGCGCTGGCGAAGCCATTGAGGACGCCGCTGAGTAGGCGCGCTGCAAAGAATACCGATATGAGAGGCGGTGCGCCGGCACCGCCTCTTTTTTTGTCCGCGATGATCTAGCGCGAGGCGGCGCGGGCGCTGTGGCGCTTCATCAGGGGCCGCACCGCGGCGGTGAACGAGGTGGCAAACAGCGCGATGATCACACGGGCAATGACGGTGAAGAAGACCAGCGTGAATTGCGGCTCGCTCGTCCACTGGCGCAGCGCCGCCCGGTAGGTCGGCGGCAGATCGGTGCTGGTGATGAAGCGGTAAACGACCCCTGACCAGTCCTGCACCAGCAGCAGCCAGGTCGGCTGGAACAGGGCGCACATGACCAGAAGGATGGGCGCCATGACCGCCGACAGGGCAAGCGTCATGGATGCGGACAGCGGACGCACGAAAATACGGAACATGATGCAACTCCCTCCAGTGCATGCGAAGGCCGGAACCCGGCGCTGATCCCCTCAAGCCGACCGTTCCGCCCGTAACCGGCAGCCAGTCTAGCAAACAGAAAAAGGCCCGTCGCCTGTCATGGCAACGAGCCCTGTTTCATCAAGCGCCGCAGTGGCTTACTCGACGCGGGTAATGATCATTTCGCTGCCATCGCTTGTCCAGTCGGTCGTGGTGACGCTGTCGCCAACCTCGCCCGTCTGAAACGGCTGACAGTTCATGGCTTCGGGTTCGCCGATACAAAGGAGGCCGTCCGCATACGTCCAGCTGGCAGACTGACCCAGCGTATCTTCCATACGGCCGTCGGCATGGAAAGTAGCCGTGAAAGTGACCTCCGCCGACGGAATGTTGACCTCGTAGACATGACCGGCCGGCCCGTCGGCCAGCGCCATCCCGGCAAGACCGACCGCAGCAATGACGCCCGTGGCAAACGCTTTCATGGAAATATCTCCTCCCTGACTGGTTTCTTGTCCCTTGGACGCTGCCTGATGCAGCGCTTGGCAACATGGTTAACGAAGCGTTACCAGAGTCAAGATGCTCGCCATCCGGCCGGGCCCTGAAGATCGCCGGGATAGCCGACAAAGCCCTCTGGCGAAGCCCCGCGGCTCGCGCTATAGATCATCCCAACCGGACCGGCAGCCTCGGCTGTCCCTGTCAGCTTGATGAGGAACTCGACCATGGCGGCTCTGATCGCGCTCGGCCTGTGCTTTGGCCTCTTTGCCCTGTTCAACCTGATCGAGTTCAAGCGGCTCGACTAGGAAACCAGCCCCCGATCCAGCGGCACCGGAGCTTCCATGTCGGCAATCCTGCTTGATGCGCTCCTTCTGGGTGTCGGGATCATCATCATCCTGTTCGGCGGCGACTATCTGGTCCGCGGGGCCGTGTCGGTCGCGCGCAAGACCGGCGTGCCCTCCCTGCTGATCGGCCTGACCATCGTCGCCTTCGGCACCAGCGCGCCGGAGATGGTGGTCAGCGTGTTTGCCGCACTGGCCGGTGCTCCGGGCCTCGCGGTCGGCAATATTGTCGGCTCCAACATCGCCAACATCTTCCTGGTGCTCGGCCTGCCCGCCCTGATCGCGGCCATGGGCACGACCGCCAAGGGCGTGCGCACCAATGCCACGATCGCGCTGCTGGCGAGCATGCTGTTCATCGCCCTCTCCTGGGACCGCCAGCTCTCCTATGTGGAGGGCGGCATCCTCGCAGCTTTGATCGTCCTCTACGTGCTCTATCTGGCCATTGTGGCGATACGCTCGCGCGATAACCCCGTGGTGGCAGAGCTGACGAGTGTCGACGACATGGAAGGACTGCCCAGAAGCAATCTTGGCACCGCCTTCAGCCTGCTGGCGGGCCTTGTTGCCCTGCCCATCGGGGCCAATCTGATCGTGGAGGGAGGCTCCGGCCTTGCCGTCAGCGTGGGGGTGCCCGAGGCGGTGGTGGGCCTGACCCTGCTGGCCATCGGCACCTCGCTGCCCGAGCTGGCCACCTCGCTGGTCGCCGCCATCCGGCGTCAGGCCGACATGGCGATCGGCAATGTGATCGGTTCGAACATCTTCAACGTCTTCGCAGTAGGCGGCATTACCGGCCTTGCCGCAGGCGCATTCGCCGGCGGGGTCGCGGTGGACGAGACCTTCTTCCGGCTCGATTTCTGGGTGTTCCTGGCGAGCGCCCTGTTCGTCACCTGGCTGGTCTTCACGCGCCGCAAGGTGGGCCGCCTGACGGGCGCGAGCCTCCTGCTCATCTATGCCGGGTATCTGGGCCTGCTGGCCTGGACCAATCTCGGCTAGCCGCCGCTACCGGTCAGGCCCGATCCGGTAGTGATTGCCGATCAGCATGAGCGAGCCAAGCGCGCCGGCGATGATAAAGCCGATTCCGGTCCATAGCTCCCAGCCAATCAGTATCACGGCCACAAAAGCCAAAATCCCCAGATCAAACGGCAGCGTGTAGATCAAAATGCGGCGGAGAAGCCCGGGTTCAAAGGTGGGTTTGTCGTCTGACATGACAGCTCAATACTCCGGTTCAGAGCGGTAGGGCCAGCCCGGCGGCAGGTCTGCGGGCATCTGGCCGGGAAAGGCGGGCGGGCGCTTCTCAAGGAAGCTCATCACGCCTTCGCGCGCATCCTCGCTCATGCCCCGGCGCAATATCGCCCGGCTTTCGAGGCGATGGGCCTCCATCGGGTGGGTGGCCGCGAGCATCTGCCAGGCGAGATAACGGTTCATCGAGACCGATACCGGGGCTGCGGTATCCACGATCAGGCGCGCGCGCTCATAGGCCCGCTCCAGCACCTTGTCAGCCGGCACCAGCTCGCTCACAAGCCCCCTCTCAAGCGCTTCCTCGCTCATAAAGGTGCGCCCCGTAAGGCCCCAGTCCAGCGCCGTCTCTATGCCCACCACGCGCGGCAGGAACCAGCTGGCGCACCCGTCCCATGCAATCCCGCGCTTGGTGAAGGGATAGGCCATCTTGGCGCCCGTCGCCGCGATGCGGATATCCATGGGCAGCATCATGGTCGCGCCAATGCCCACCGCCGCGCCATTAATGGCGCCGATCACCGGCTTGGCGGAGTTGAAGATGCGCAGGTTCAGCACACCGCCGGAATCGCGCCATTTGGGATCGGTCTCTTCGAGCTCGCCGCTGGCAGCCGCCTGCGCGACGGCGTTGAACGTTTCCGCGCCGGTGGAGAGGTCCGCGCCTGCGCAGAAGGCCTTGCCCGCCCCAGTCACGATCACGCAGCGCACATCCGGATCGGCATCGCTCTCATCAAACGCAGCGACGAGTTCGCGGCCCATCTCGTGGGTGAAGGCGTTCATCGCCTCCGGCCGGTTCAGCGTGATGAGCGCGATGTGATCGGCAACCGAATAGGTGATGGTGGAATAGCTCATTGTCCCTCCCCGGACGGCAGTGTGTAGGCAAGCGTGTAATTGTGTGCGCCGTCCACGATGTCGAGCAGGAACTCGCCTGCAATGCCGGTGAACGCACCTGTACCAGAACCCGGCACGATGGTGATGGAGAGGGATTGCGCACCAGCATCCATCACACCGCGATGGACAAGCGAGAAGGCCCCTTCCCGACCCTCTAGGCGCCCTTCCAGCCGCTCGATGAGCACGTAGGCGCCCGAGCCTGCCTGTGCATCGAACAAGCCCAGCATCTCGCCTGAGGCGCTGCCCTCGAAACCGCCGCTGAACGTCTTGGTGATCACATAGCGCGTGTGCGCGCCGGGCATGGCCTCTCCCTGCGGCGTCATCTGGACGGTGAAGCTGCCTGTAGCGGTGTGTGCGCTCATGGATGGCTCCTGCGCTTGCGCTGCGGGCACGAGCAGGCTGAGCGCCAAAAATACGCCTGTAAGCTGCCGCATCAGCTTCTCCTCCCTCTCGATTGAACACCGGCAAGGATGGGCGGGGCTGAGGAAGGTGTAAAGCGGCAGCGGGGCCTAGACGTTGAACTTGAACAGCATCACATCGCCGTCCTGCACCACGTATTCCTTGCCTTCCTGGCGCAGCTTGCCAGCTTCGCGCGCGCCCGCCTCGCCATTGAGGGCAACATAATCGTCAAAGGCGATGGTTTCGGCGCGGATGAAGCCCTTTTCAAAATCGCCATGGATGACACCGGCCGCGCGCGGGGCTTTCCAGCCCTTGCGGATGGTCCAGGCGCGCGCTTCTTTCGGTCCGGCGGTGAAATAGGTCTGCAGGTCGAGAAGGTCATAGCCCGCCTTGATAAGCCGGTTCAGGCCCGGCTCGGCAAGGCCCAGCGATTCCAGATACTCGGCGCGCTCATCCGCGTCCAGCAGGGCCAGCTCCGCTTCGATCTTGGCGGAGATGACGACGCTGACCGCGCCCTCTTCGCTTGCGCGCTTGCTGACCGCGTCGCTCATGGCATTGCCGGTGGCCGCATCGTTCTCATCGACATTGGCGATGAACAGCACCGGCTTGGAGGTCAGCATCTGCAGCATGCGCCATTCGCGGCGCTGGTCCTCTGGCACCTCGGCAAAGCGCGCCGGACGGCCCTCGCTCAGCTGCTCCAGCGCCAGATCGATGAGACCGATTTGCGCCTTGGCGTCCTTGTCGCCGGACTTGGCCTTCTTCTCGACATTGGCGCGGCGCTTTTCGAGGCTTTCCATGTCGGCGAGCATCAGCTCGGTCTCGACGGTCTCGAAATCAGCCAGCGGATCGACCTTGCCCGCAACGTGGGTCACATCGTCATCGATGAAGCAGCGCAGCACGTACACGACGGCGTCGACCTCGCGGATATTGGCCAGGAACTGGTTACCCAGCCCCTCGCCCTGGCTTGCGCCTTTCACAAGGCCTGCAATGTCCACAAAGCTCATCCGCGCCGGGATGATGCTCGCCGAGCCTGCGATTTTCGCGATCTTTTCAAGGCGCGGCTCCGGCACGGCGACGTCGCCGACATTGGGCTCGATCGTGCAGAACGGATAGTTCGCGGCCTGCGCGGCAGCGGTCTGGGTGAGCGCGTTGAACAGGGTCGATTTGCCAACATTGGGCAGGCCGACAATACCGCATTTGAAACCCATGGACGCACCCGTGCTCGCGCTGTGAGATAAGCTGGCGTGGGGTTAGACGCGTGGGGGTCCAGCGTCAATGGAGCGGGTGTTGTCACCGTCCCCCGCAGGGGAAATCGGCGCCGCCCATCAGTTCCAGCGCAAAGCTGCGGGCGAGCGTTTCGAATGCGGCGCGCGCCTCGTCATGGCGCGACTGGGGCGCTTCCAGTGCCAGCACATAGTCTGCCCCGCAGCGCGTGACGGCAATCCCGCTCCAGCGCCGGTCATCGCTGCGCCCGGTATAGGTCAGGGCCTCCACATCGCCGGTGCGGGAAGGCGCGCCGCCGCCTTCGCTGGCCACCACCAGCGGCACCCGCGTGCGCGCGCCCGGATTGAAGCCAGGGCCATCGAGGCGCAGGACCAGGGCATCAATGCTGTCATCGGGCAGGCCCGGCACGCCGATGGCTTCAGCTTCCAGCGCCGAGGCCTCCAGCCGCGCATCCAGCTCTGCATTGAGCAGCACGACGCCGGACCCGTCCTCGAACGGGACGAACTGCCAGCCCGCAGGCAGGGTCACGTAAAAGCCCGCTCCGGCATGGGCATAGGGCGTATCACGCTCCAGCACCGCGCCGGGTTCAGGAGCCGCCGTGGCCTGCAGGGCAAGGCTGGCAATGAGACAAGCAAAGCTCATACGCCAAGGATACCGCCCTTGCGCCCTGTCGGGAAGTCAGCCTTCCCCGTTGCCGCCGGGCGCAGGAGCCAGATGGGTCACGCGCGTCTGGAAGGCGTCATATTCGCCGCCCGCCAGCAGCGGGAAGCTGCGCGCAATGGCGTCCTTTAGCGGCTCGAACCAGTCAAGATCGGCTTTGGGGAAGTCGGAGAGCACATAATTGGTGACAAGGTTCTTGTCGCCGGGATGGCCAATCCCGATCCGGCCACGGCGGACATCGGGGCTCAGATGGGCGGCGATGGAGCGTATGCCGTTATTGCCGCCATGCCCGCCGCCGGCCTTCAGGCGGAACTTGCCGGGCGCCAGGTCTAGCTCGTCATGGAAGACGGTCACGGCTTCCGGCCCCACACGGTAAAAC
>JBKBNS010000014.1:14352-52905 GCA_046295255.1 Glycocaulis sp. | reverse complement strand
CGGTGAGCGTCGGCATCAGATTGTAGAACTGGAAGATGAAGCCGGCATTGGCCGCGCGCCATTTGGCCAGCCTGCCCTGGCTGAGATTGTCGATGCGCTGGCCCTCGAACACCACCTCGCCCGAAGACGGCTTGTCGATACCGCCCAGAAGGTTCAGCAGGGTCGTCTTGCCAGAGCCCGACGGGCCCATGATGGCAATGAAGTCGCCCGCATTGATGGTCATGTCGAGCGCGTCGAAAATCGTCACCGTCTCCTTGCCGCGCGTATAGCGCTTGGAGAGGCCTTTCAGCTCATAAAGCGGGGAGGTTGCGTTCATTATCCTGTCCTCGGTTTTGCGTTCCGTCCGCCAGCCCGGACGGCCTATTCGATGAATGTCACGCGCGCGGCCATGTCAGGCAGGATGCGCGCATCGCGCTCCTCCAGCGCCACACGCACCTTGATCGTCGCCCGGCTGCGGTCTGCGGTCGGGATGATGGCCTCCACGCGCGAGGCGATGCGCCAGTTGGGATAGGCGTCCAGCACCGTTTCCACGCGCTGTCCCGGCGTGACGCGCTGGATCTGGCCTTCATTCACGTCGACCTCGATCTCCAGCGAGTCCATGTCGACGAGCGTGGCGACGCCCGTGCGGGTGAACCCGCCGCCGGCAGAGCCGGGAAAGAGTATCTCGCCGACCTGCGCATTCTTCGCGATCACGACGCCTGCAAACGGGGCGCGCACGGTGTGGCGGGCAATGAGGTCCTGCTGGCTGGTCAGGCGCACGCGGGCGCTGTCCAGCTCGGCCTGCGCCGCCCGCAGCTGGGCCTGCAGGCTCGCCTGCTGGGCCTCGGCCGCTGTCAGCGTGGCTTCCGCCGCGATATCACGCTCGTACAGGCGCGAAGCGCGCTCGCTGACCCGCCGGGCCTCACGCGCCTGGAAGTCCAGCGAGCGCACGCGGGCCTGCGCCGCGGCGATCTGGGACTGGATGAGATCGAGATCGAGCAGGGCGCGGGTATCGTCCAGCCGGGCCAGCACCTCGCCCGCAGCGACGCGCGTGCCCTCCTCCACCAGCACTTCAGCAATCGTGCCGGGAATCTCCGCAGACACCGTCGCCTGACGGCGCGCCACGACATAGCCCGAAGCGACCAGCCCGGATGCGCGCGGCGCGCGGGCAGGCTGTGCCTCGCCCGTACCGGTCTGCGCGCCTGCAGGCGTGCCGGAAGACGTGCCCGCCGGGGCCGCCGTCTGCGCGCCAGGTGCCGGAGCCTGACCGGCAGGGGCATTGCCCTGCAGCAGGTAGCACGCCGCGCCGGCCGTCAGCGCCACGGAAACGGCAACCGTGCCCAGCAGGACCGGAAGGGACACACCCCCTCCTCCGCCGCCGGACGCCTCGCCGCGGTCAATGCTCAGCGAGCGCAACTGGTCACGCCTGTCATCGCTCATTGCCCGCCCTCATGCGTCTTCATCAAGGCCCCCTTGAATGCCGCCCTGCCGCGCAAGCTGCCCGGCTATGCTCCGTCTATCACCGCTATAGACCGCGCCGATGCATGTAAAGGGCGCTTTACTATAAGTTTTCGTAATGTTGCGCGTCCACACCATTTCGCCAGCCCACCAACGCTGTGAGGCCGCCATCACGTCACAGCGCGGCCCGCTCCACAAATCTCTTTATCAAATTACTTTTTATTACAAAGTTTGTGGATGTCAAGACGATATCCGACCGGCCGCAGAGGCCGGGCCTGGACGTCAGGGACTGAGACCACCCCGCACGCTTGAAGGAGCGCCGCCTATTGGCGGGAGCGCAGATCGCAGACCGGCCCGACAGAGAAACGGTCGCACAGCGTCTCGGCCAACCTCTTGCGTTCGTTGAACAACCCGACAAGGTTTGATGAGACGACCACTGACCAGCCATCATCCCGGCGATGAACCGCCCCGACCGTAACCCCTTCCAGCGGCGTGCGGATATGGGCGCCATATCCCCAGCGATTGCGCGCATCGGCGTTGTAGGACGCGATCAGCGCGCCGCCCCACTCCGGCCCGCGCGTATTGTTCGCGCGATAGCCCCAGCGCGAATAGCCGATGAGTTCGCCGACAAAGGCAAGGCGGGCCGTATTGCCATCGCCGTCCCACTCGCCCCCCACCGCCGGGCGCATGAAGATGATCGCGCCGCGAGGCGGCTCATGAAAGCCCTCGCCCCGGCTCTGCTGCTCGAAGAAATAGCCATTGATCGCCAACTCCCACGGCAATTGCGTGCGCCGATACCCCCCTCCGAAATGATAGGCGGCCCAGCGGTCGTGGAGGCCATTGAGATGCTGGGTGAACGCTTCCACGCGGCTCTCGGTTGCACGTTGCGCAGCAAGCGACAGTAACAGCGCCGCCGGCAGCAACCGACTCGCCAGCACGAAACGGCGTTCGCAGAGCTCGTTACATGGAGGGTTATCGCCTAAGAAGAGGCATTCCCCTGTCTGAGGACAGCCAAGCAGGTAGTCCCTCAAGCTGAACGAATCGAGCTCCCTTACAATTAAACTGGCGTCGGTCAACCCGTCTCCCACGGCCACGCCTCCCATGCCCTGCCCCCCGATCAGCAGGTCGGGTTGGTCGTTGACAGACTGCAGGTTCAAGCGAAACTGCGCTGCTCGGACATTCTGACGATGTGCCTCGGCTAATCTTTCCACCCTCAGCCTTAGAAATTGGATCAACTCGCAATCGCCGCCGGCCTCTCCGGAGGGGCAGCGGCCATCTGCAACGGCGTCGATGCGGCGCGCAGCCGCCCGGCGGAAGAGCACGCTCAACTGCACATTCTCCGTTGCCGCTAGCCGGTTATCACCCGCGCTTTCGCCAAGGCCGATCTCCAGATCGATCACAACGGCTTCCCGCCGCTCTCCCAGAAGCGACCGAAAGCGATCCGCAGCGGAGGAGCTCTCGTCCCGCGCACAGTAGTACGCCCAAACCCGCAACACGCGCGTGGCATCATTAACAGTCCGGTCCTCCGGCGGAACATCGGTTGCAGGACCGCGAGTGCAGTCCACGCCACTCTCGCCTGCTATTGCCATACCTGTTGTAGCAAGCGAAATGAGAACAGCAGTAACCAGCAAGAGACGCATATCTTTCAGCCCTCCATTGATTGCACGAACAAGCGGTATGCCTTCAAAAGGGCATCACCATTACTTGGACGAGAAATAGCGGTCTCTATCCACTGTTGCAGTTTGGCCTCCAGCCCCTCCTGCACGCTACGGGTCCAGCCGCTGTTGAGGCCGGCCTCGTATGCATCAGCCGCCTGCTGCCTCCAAGCGGCGAAATTGAATGTGGGTGGAATGTCCACGAGAGTTTTATGAAAAAAATGTAGGTGCACCATGGGGTGATTAAATAACGTTGTAAAATGATGAGGAACAAAATCCACGAGCGCTTTCGTGATAACAGATCTCAATTCGCCATCATCATTTGACATTTCAGGGATCGGCAAATGCCGAAGGTCGTTCAATTCTACATAATCGCCACGTCTGCTTCGCAGGTTGCGCCATTGGGAACTACCGCCCGGACGAAACGGATCCAGCACGGTGAACGGATCAAACCGGTGGCAAACGCTGAGATAATGGAAACAATTCACTCCGGGCCGCAGGTTGGCCGCATATGCGGACGGCAGTCCGTTGGCCCGCAGCTCAATGACCCTTGATACATTCGAAATCATGGCCACGACAGATGGTTCGGGCCAATTACCGTCGGCGTTCATTCTAACCATGTGGGCTGCAACATTGGACAGCGTATCATGTACGACCCGGGTGCCGAGCGAATGGGCCACAATGCTCCATTGCCGGCTCTGCCAGAATTGCCTGTTCGACGCCGCCTGCTCGGCCCGCAGCTTCCTGGCGATCTGGTCTGCAACCGCGACTTGAACATAGTGGCGCACGGTCGGCGCGAAACGGTAGAACAAAACATCGCCGAAATGCGTCCACAGGAAGTTGTCTTCCACGGAGCCCCCGCGTTCGAAGACGTCGCTCAGGAACCTTATCGCGTCATTGGGAGCAAAAGCATTGATCTCTTCTGCCAAATCTCTCCAATCTCGGAGAACACTGTTGAATATAGTGTCATAATTTATTTCCACAATTTCATACGCCTCCTCGAAAGTGGAAGCGCCGGTGAATTCCTCATATTGCTCATAGCAGGCCTTCATGCAGGCCTTGGCGTATTCATGCCACGAATTATTCAGCTCGCCATTCTGCCTGACATAGGTGCCCATGCCGTGCACCAGAAAGACGATGTGCTTGCCCATAATTGCGCCCACCCCTGCTCAACCGCCGCTTGTGAATGGATACCGCAAACACGGATGAACAGGAAGACAAAAGCAAGATCAGCGTGGTTAATTTTTTATTGCTTTAAATAACAAGCAAATAGCGATCCGCATATCGCGCTTCCGGAGTCTGGGCAGCACTGGAATCCGCTGTCTGGCAAATTACCCTGCCTGCTCTCACCCTATGCCCGGCAGGTTCAGCCCGTGCTCGCGTGCGCAGTCCAGCGCGATGTCGTAGCCCGCATCGGCAT
This sequence comes from Glycocaulis sp., assembly GCA_046295255.1. Classification (GTDB taxonomy): domain Bacteria; phylum Pseudomonadota; class Alphaproteobacteria; order Caulobacterales; family Maricaulaceae; genus Glycocaulis. Next base: position 48,393 of record JBKBNS010000014.1, on the reverse strand, counting down.
GGCGCATCACGCCGGTCGCGGGATCGTTCCAGAGCACACGCTCCAGCCGCCGGTCCGCATCCGCGCTGCCATCACAGCAGATCACCATGCCGGCATGCTGGGAGAAGCCCATGCCCACCCCGCCGCCATGATGCAGGCTGACCCAGGTCGCCCCCGACGCGGTGTTCAGAAGCGCGTTCAGGAGTGGCCAGTCGGAGACGGCATCAGAGCCGTCCTTCATGGCTTCGGTCTCGCGGTTGGGCGAGGCGACAGAGCCGCTATCGAGATGGTCCCGGCCAATCACGATCGGCGCTTTCAGCTCGCCATTGCGCACCATTGCGTTGAAGGCGAGGCCCGCCTTGTGGCGCTCGCCAAGGCCGATCCAGCAGATGCGCGCCGGCAGGCCCTGAAAGGCGATGCGCTCGCGCGCCATGTCCAGCCAGCGATGGAGATGGGTATTGTCCGGGAAGAGCTCTTTCATCTTCGCATCGGTGCGGTGAATGTCTTCCGGGTCACCGGAGAGAGCGCACCAGCGGAACGGGCCGACACCGCGGCAGAAGAGCGGGCGTATGTAAGCTGGCACGAAGCCGGGGAAGGCGAACGCGTTCTCCAACCCCTCTTCCAGCGCCACCTGCCTGATATTATTACCATAATCGAGTGTCGGTACGCCTGCCTCATGGAAGGCGACCATGGCCGCGACCTGTACCTTCATCGAGGCGCGGGCCGCGCGCTCCACCCCTTCAGGATCGGTTTCCTGCCTGGCGCGCCATTCGGCCACGCTCCAGCCCTGCGGCAGATAGCCGTGCAGCGGATCGTGGGCGGAGGTCTGGTCGGTGACGATATCGGGGCGCGGGCCGCCCGCCTGCATGCGCCTTACCAGCTCTGGAAACACGTCTGCGGCATTGCCGGCAAGGCCCACCGATTTCGCCTCTCCGGCCTTGGTCCAGCGCGCGATTTTGTCCAGCGCCTCGTCGAGACTGTGCGCCTTTTCATCGAGATAGCGGGTACGCAGGCGAAAATCGATGCGGGTCTCGTCGCACTCGACGGCAAGGCACGACGCCCCGGCGAAGATCGAGGCGAGCGGCTGGGCCCCGCCCATTCCGCCAAGCCCTGCAGTGAGAATCCAGCGCCCCTTGAGGTCACCGCCATAATGCTGGCGCCCGGCCTCGGCGAAGGTTTCATACGTGCCCTGCACGATGCCCTGCGTGCCGATATAGATCCACGATCCTGCCGTCATCTGGCCGTACATCATCAGGCCCTTGCGGTCCAACTCGTTGAAATGCTTCCAGTTCGCCCAGTGCGGCACGAGGTTGGAATTGGCGATCAGCACGCGCGGCGCATCGGCGTGGGTGCGGAACACGCCGACCGGCTTGCCGGACTGGACCAGCAGGGTCTCGTCGGCCTCGAGGGCTTTCAGCGCGGCGACGATCCGGTCGAAATCCTCCCAGGTGCGCGCGGCCCGGCCGATCCCGCCATAGACCACCAATTCATGTGGATTTTCAGCGACATCCGGGTGGAGATTATTCATCAGCATGCGCATGGCGGCCTCGCCCTGCCAGTGCTTTGCGCTGATCTCGGGCCCTGTGGGCGGGTAGATATCGCGCATATTGCGCCGCGTGCCGGTCATCATCTCACCTTTAGCTCTGGGGCAAGGGTTTCCAGCGCGCCGAGCACGTCCGAAAGGACGCTGCGCAAGGACGCTGCCTTTGCCGTATCGTATTGAAAGGGTTCGGTTTCGCTTGTCAGATAGGTGGACTGGGCGAGCTCCATCTGGATGGCGTGCACGCCCGTTTCCGACCGGCCGTAATGCCGGGTCGTCCAGCCGCCCTTGAAGCGGCCATTCACGATGTGGCTATAGCCTTCAGCGCGCGCGCACGCCTCGGCGACCGCCGCCTCGATACGCGGATCGCAGCTCGTGCCGCCTGCCGTGCCAATATTGAAATCCGGCAGAACGCCTTCAAACAGATAGGCAATTTCAGACCGGATCGAGTGCGCGTCAAAGAGGATGGCAACGCCATGGGCCGCCCTCGCGCGCTCAATCTCCGCCTTCAGTGCCGCGTGATAGGCGCCATGATAATGCTCCAGATACGCTTCCTGCTCGGCCTTGCCCGGCGGTTCGTTCCAGATCGGCTCGCCATCGAAATCCGTCAGCGGAATCAATCCAGTAGTATTTTGTCCTGGATAGAGGCTCTCATCCTCGGGCGGCCGGTTCGGGTCGATCACATAGCGGTGGAAATTCGCGATCACCATGGACGCGCCGGGCAGCAGATCCTCATAGAGCCGGTCCACATGCCAGTCTGTGTCGGCTAGCCGTTTACCACGGGCGTTGAGGCGCGCTTTCACCGCTTCTGGCAGCCAGGTGCCCGCATGGGGAACCCCAATGATAACAGGGCCTTCTCCCCTTATGACCCGCACCGGGTTCACAGGCCGAACTCCAGCCCCGCCGCCTCGACCAGCGCGCCGGAGCGGACCAGAGCCGCAGCGGCTTCGATATCAGGAGCGAGATAGCGGTCGCCGTGCAGCCGTGGCGCGGCTTTTTCAAGCGTTTTCAATGCGCTTCGCAGAGATGTTGACGTGACCAGCGGCGCACGGAAAGCGATGCCCTGGGCCGCGCACATCGCCTCCACGGCAAGGATCACCGACAGGTTGGCATTCATCGCCTTCAGCCGCCGGGCGCCATGGGCGGCCATGCTCACATGATCTTCCTGATTGGCGGAAGTGGGCGTGGAATCGGTCGAGCACGGATTGGCCAGGTGCTTGTTTTCGCTCATAAGTGCGGCGGTCGTCACCTCCGCGATCATGAAGCCGGAATTGAGCCCCGGCTCAGGGGTGAGGAAGGGCGGCAGATCATGGCTCAGCGTCGGGTCCACCATCAGCGCGACACGGCGCTGGGCGATGGCCCCGATCTCGGCAATGGCGAGCGCAATCGTGTCGGCGGCGAAGGCCACTGGCTCGGCGTGGAAATTGCCGCCCGATACGATACCGGCTTGAATCACAAGCGGATTATCGGTGACGGCATTGGCCTCTATCTCCAGCGTGGAAGCCGCAAAGCGCAGCATGTCCACCGCCGCGCCGGCCACCTGGGGCTGGCACCGGATGCAGTACGGGTCCTGCACGCGGGCATCATCCTCGCGATGGCTTTCGCGGATCACCGAGCCCGCCATCAAGGCGCGCATGGCGGCGGCGACCTCAATCTGGCCGCGATGACCGCGTAGGGTGTGGATTTCCGCCTGCAAGGGGGCGGTGGAGCCCATGATGGCGTCGGTGGAAAGCGCTGATGTTACAAGACAATTTTGCGCATTGCGCCAGGCATCGAAGAGCCCGGCGAGCGCCAGCGCGGTGGAAAACTGCGTGCCGTTTATGAGGCCAAGCCCCTCCTTCGGCCCGAGCACGACCGGCCCCAGCCCCGCCGCGGCAAGCGCCTCTTTTCCTTGAAGCTTTCTCCCTTCAAAGAGGGCCTCGCCCTCCCCGATCAGCACCGCGCTCATATGGGCGAGCGGGGCGAGATCGCCCGACGCCCCGACCGAGCCCTGCACCGGGATGACCGGCGTCACGCCGCGCTCCAGCATGGCCTCCAGAAGCGCGATCACCTCCCAGCGCACGCCGGATGCTCCGCGCCCAAGGCTCAATAGTTTCAGAGACATCATCAGGCGTGTGGTGGATTCGTCCAGCGCCTCACCCACCCCGCAGCAATGCGACAGGACGAGATTGCGCTGCAATGTGGCGGTGTCGCCGGGCGCGATTTTCACCGAGGCGAGCTTGCCGAACCCGGTATTGACGCCGTAGACAGCCGCCTCGCCGCGTGCCGCCTGCGCTACGATTTGCGCTGATTTTTCAACTGCTTCCCGGCAGTTCCTGCCAAGGCGTGCAGGCGCGCCAGAGCGCCATATCGCTTCAAGTGTTTTCAGCCGGGTCTCGCCGGGAATAAGGGTCAGCATGGCCGGCCTCCAAAATAGCGCTGGTGCAGCGGGTTGAAGCCGATCCGGTAGCAGAGCTCGGCCGGGCTTTGGACATCCCAGATGGCGAGATCGGCGCAAAGCCCTGGCGAAATAGCACCGCAATCAGAAAGGCTTAGAGCCCTGGCGGCGTTGATTGTGACGCCCCTCAAAGCCTCCTCCACGGTGAGCTGGAAGAGCGTGCAGCCCATATTCATGGCGTGCAGGAGCGAGGTCAGCGGCGAGGAGCCGGGATTGCAGTCAGTTGCCAGCGCGATGGGCACGCCGAAATCACGTAAGGCCTTGATTGGAGGTAGTTTTGTCTCGCGCAGGAAGTAGAAGGCGCCGGGCAGGAGCACGGCCGTCATGTCGGCCTCCGCCATCGCCTTCACGTCATTTTCATCAGCATATTCAAGATGATCGGCTGACATCGCGCCATGACGCGCGGCCATCGCCGTGCCGCCCTGCCAGGAGAGCTGTTCAGCATGGATTTTCACCGGCAGGCCAAGAGTTAACGCAAGATTAAAAACCTCTTCCATCTCATTGGCAGAAAATGCGATATTCTCGACAAACCCGTCCACCGCATCGACCAGCCCCTCTTCGTGCGCCGCGCGCAGGGCCGGGATCACCGTTTCCTTGATATAAGCTGTTGAATTGCCTTTATATTCCGGGGGTATGGCATGGGCGCCCAGAAAGCTGGTGCGCACCCGCACCGGGCGCAGGGTTTCGAGCCGTCTGACCGCCCGCAACATCTTCAGTTCCGTTTCAATATCAAGGCCATAGCCGGACTTGATCTCGACCACACCCACCCCTTCAGCCAGCAGCGCATCCAGGCGCGGCAGGGCGGTTTCCACCAGCTCGTCCCCGCTCGCGGCGCGGGTGGCGGCGACGGTGGAGAGAATGCCCCCGCCCGCGCGGGCGATATCGGCGTAACTCGCTCCTTCCAAACGCATTTCGAACTCGCGCGCCCGATTCCCCGCATGCACCAGATGGGTATGACAGTCGATCAGCGCAGGCGTGATGAGGCGGCCCGAAACATCCTGTTTCGGGGCCTGATTCCACCTATCGGGAAGCTCTGAAACATGTCCCACCCAGGCGATTTCGCCCCCTTCGATCACGATGGCGCCGAGGAATAGCTCCCCGCCAAGCCCGGTCCAGATCCGGGCATGGGTCAAAATCCGGGTATCGGGCTCGCTCACGGGTGTTTTCCTTCCGCTCCGGCCATATTAAGTATAGACTTATTTTTCGAGTCAACGGACCTGCCCATGACCATCCTTCACGCGAGACAGGCGCTGCTGGCCGATGGCTGGGCGGACAATGTCACCCTCACGCTGGACGGCGCGCGCATCGCTGCGGTCTCCTCCGGCGCGCCCGCACCGGCGCATGCCACGCGCGTAGGTGTGCTGCTGCCCGCCCCCGCCAATATCCACTCCCACGCTTTCCAGCGGGCGATGGCGGGCCTGACCGAGCGGCGCGGGCCTGATCCGTCCGACAGCTTCTGGACCTGGCGGCGGCTGATGTACCGCTTCCTGGAAGCGCTAACCCCTGAAGACATTACGGCGATCGCCGCCTTCGTGCAGATGGAGATGCTGGAGGCCGGATACGGCGCAAGCGTGGAGTTCCACTATCTCCACCACGCGCCGGGCGGCACGCCTTACGCCAATCTGGCCGAGATGAGCGTGGCCATCGCCGAAGCCGCCGCGCAGAGCGGGATCGGGCTGACCCTGCTGCCCGTGCTCTACCAGCAGGGCGGATGCGATGGCCGTCCGCTGCAGGGCGGGCAGACCCGGTTTGGCAATTCCGATGAGCAGTTTGCCCGGCTGGTGGAGGGGGCTGAGGCCGCCCTTGCCCCCCTGCCGGAGGATTGCCGGCTGGGGATCGCTGCGCATTCCTTGCGCGCCGTGACTCCGCAAGCGCTTGATTTTGCAAGCCAGCTGCGCCCCGGCACGCCCTTCCACATGCATCTGGCCGAACAGATTGGCGAGGTGGAGGAGGTGGAGGCCCATCTCGGCGCGCGGCCCACACGCTGGCTGCTGGACCATGCGCAAATCGATGCCCGCTGGTGCCTCATCCACTGCACGCAGATGGAGCGCGATGAAACGCTGGCGCTGGCGCGCTCCGGGGCGGTGGCGGGGCTATGCCCGATTACCGAGTCGAGCCTGGGCGACGGCATTTTCGATGGCGTGGCCTATCTGGGCGCCGGGGGAAAATTCGCCATCGGATCAGACAGCAATATCCGCATCACCTTGTCGGAAGAGCTGCGCACGCTTGAATATTCCCAGCGCCTGCGTGACCGCTCGCGCGCGGCGCTGGCAAGCCCGCAGCGTTCCACCGGGCGGGTGCTTCATGAGGGCGCGTGCCTTGGCGGGGCACAGGCCGCCGGGCGGCAGGCGAGCCAGATAGCGCCCGGCCAGCTTGCCGACCTGATGGCGCTGGATGATACCGGCCCCGATCTCGCCGGGCGGGTGGGCGACACGCTCACCGACAGCTATATCTTCGCTGGTGATGACCGGCTCGTCCGCGATGTCTGGTCCGCCGGACGCCATCTCGTCACGGACGGGCGCCACATCCGGCGCGAAGCGATAACCCGGGCCTATATGGCCGCAACCGCACGGCTCACCGCATCATGAACAGACCCCACAAGAGCTGGCAGAGCATTCGCGAGACCGCCCTCACCCGCATCCGCTCCGGCGACTGGCCGGCAGGGCAGACCATCCCGCGCGAGGCTGATCTGGCCGACGAGCTGGGCTGTGCGCGCGCCACGGTGAACCGCGCCCTGCAGAGCCTCGCCGATGAAGGCTATCTCGACCGCAAGCGCAAGGGCGGCACGCGCGTCACCGCCACGCCCGTGCGCAAGGCCGTGTTCGAGATCGCCATCATCCGCCAGCAGGTGGAACAGCGCGGCGCGGTCCATGGCTACCGCCTGATCACCGACCGGCTGACCACGCCCCCGCAGGAGGTGTGCGAGGCGCTGAAATTCGGCAGCCGCATGCAGCTCCGGCGCGTCACCGCCCTGCATCTGGCCGATGGCCAGCCCTTCTGCGTGGAGGACCGCTGGCTGAACCCCGCCTTCGCCCCGGCTGGCGAGGCTGATTTTGCCAGCGTCAGCGCGAATGAATGGCTGGTGCGCCATGTCGCCTTCAGCTCCGGCACGCTCGCCTTCTATGCCCGCCCGGCCAATGCCGCCCTGGTGCGGCTGCTGCGCTGCGCGCACGGGGCGAGCCTGTTTGCGATTGACCGCACCACCTTTGCCGGCACCGGCCCGATCACCTCGGTCACGCTCAGCTATGCGCCCGGCTACCGGATGGAAACCCTGATGTAGGGGGCTTGTAGGGGCCGCACGGCGCACGCGGCGTGCGCATGCCCTCTCCCCGCGCCATTCCGGGCGGAGCGGAGCGCCGACCCGGAACCCAGCTCTTGTTGATGCTCCGGGGCCTCCGCCCCGTCACTGCGGGCCGGGCCAACAGTTTGCCCCCGATCTCCCTTTTCTTGGTGTCACCGCGATGAGCCGGTGCCCAGTCCTTTCTAGATCCCGGCTTACGCCGGAAAACGTCGGGGGCAGGCCGGGCTAGCAGGCCGAGTGGCTCACTACCCCCCTCGCCCCGGACTTTCCCGCTCTGCTGCGCCCCAAATCGTGTTAACACATTGGCACGATTGCGAGCCGGCATGAGAATATGGCTTCGGCAATGCTCAAGACGGATAACAACGCGCCGCCCGCAAGAGGAAGGTTTCCGCCTTGATGCAACGGGTTCAGCAATGGCCCCGCTCCGCAACAACGGCACCCAACAACTTTGGCGTCAACCGACCCGTTGATTCATATGATCATGCCTTGACAGATAATTATAGATTTTAACGGCACGCGGCTCTGACATGGACAAACCACTTTGCGCAACCTCCCAGCTATCAGGAAACATTAAACGAGCGCAAACATGATGCGGCCGATCAAACACGTCTCGCCATTCTATCTTTATCGTCACATAAAATTCCTCAGAGTTATCTTTCAATTTATTAGCCGCTTTTATCGACCCAAACTCGACATCAATATCTCTTGTTTCCTTTGGGGGAAGGTAAATGCAATCTATTTCTTCAAATATGAATTCACTAAACCCCGAAATCGCGTTGACAACCCCAATCGCGGTTACATCGTACGCTGGGCTATGCCCATGATTCTCAAGCGTAATGGACAGGGAAACTTCATCTGTAGGTATGTGGGCCACCCCTGCTGTACAACTGAGATACGCCCTAACCTGAGCCTCTCCGATCCGGCGGGTTTCACGGGTTAGCGAGCGCGTCTCGTTCAGCGTCTGATAGATCAGAATGACACCGAACCCTGAAAGCGTCAGGCCAATCGCGCTGGCGAGCATGATGCCCATGGTGAAGGTCGCGACATGCTGCTGGGCCTTTGCCGCGTAGGCGGCCTGCCGGGCCTGCCGGTCGGCTTCTATAGCCTCTAGCTGACACGCCACGCGGTCTGTCAGTCCGGCCACCTGCGCGCACTGGTCAAGCGCAAAGCGAAGATCACTGGCCTGATAGGCGCTTTGATGCTCGCGATCCCAGTGTTGATGGTGCTGATACACCCATAGTCCCAAGGCAACTGCAAGAATTACCCCGCCCACAGGGATTGCGATCCAATACTTCCTGGACATACCGATACGACCGCCCCCGTGCGATTTTTACGCAGGCTCTTGATACGTGGATTCGTCGGGCGTTTCCCGCACGTCCGTTCCGGAGGAACAGGACCCGGTATTTTCTGGACCCCGGCTCGGGGGCCGGGGCCCCGGTTGAGATAGCGGTGCCACACATTCCGGGGTCCCGGTTGAGAGAGCAGTGCCACACGCTCCGGGGTCCCGGTCCCCGAACCGGGACCCATGTTTCCAGCAGAGTGCAACGCCCCGCGATCAGGGCTGGCCGGGTTCGGCGTCGGCTTCACCGGGCTCTGGTTCATCGGGCTCTGCGTCATCTGCCTCCGGCGCGTCCGGTTCTGCCTCGCCGGAGGGCGTTTCGTCCTCGTCCGGCTTGTCATTGCCCTCGGGCAGCGGGCCGGTCTCGGCCGGTTCGAGCGCTTCGCCGCGCAGGCGGGCCTCCTCGCGGCGGCGCGCTTCCAGCTCGTCCAGCTCGCGCAGGGCCGATGTGCCCTCGAAAATGCGGCGGAACACGCCCGGCGCCAGCGCGGAGAGCGGGTTGGCGGTCACGCGCGTGGCCGCAAACGGCCCCTCCGCGGTGAAGGTGACGCCGATCACCCCCTCGCCCCGGCGCGAGGTCAGAAGCTCGCCCACCACCGGCAGATTGCCGAGCACGGAGTTCAGCCCGTAGGAGGGCAGGATCGTGCCCGACAGGTTCAGCCGCTCGCCTGCCGTGTCCACCACGCCGGTCCAGGTCAGGCCGAGGGCCGGACCGGCCACGCGCCCGTCGCGCATTTCCACCATGCCATCGGCCAGCGTGTAGCCCAGCTCCATCCGTTCAAAATCCAGCCCCTGACCGGAAAGCAGGCTGCCCAGCCCCTCCAGCGAGCCTGCGGCAAGAATGCGCGTCAGCAGCGGCATGCCTTCCAGCCGGAAGCCCGCCGCCACCATCCGCCCGTGAATGCCGCCCGGCACCCCGGCCGGGGGCAGCGTGCCCTCAAGGCTGAGCTGCCCGCCCGTGACATTGCCGAACCCGCCAAGCGTGGACAGGAGCGCGCCCGCATCCGCGCTCTCTATGGCAAGGCTGCGCCCGCCCGCATCGTCAGGGCCAAGCGCAAAGCTCAGCGGCCCGCGCGGCAGCACGGCATCGAAATGCAGCGATTGCAGGCCCGCATCATCGCCCGCCATGATGAGGCTCAGCGCGCCATAACGCACCGCGCCGGCCTGCACGGTCTCGATATCCGCGCTCAGCGTGAAGGCACCCATGCCCTCTCCGCCGGCCAGACTACCGGACAACAGGCTGGAAACGATCGGGCTGGCATCAAAGAAGCGCCCCTCCACCTGCACCGCCAGAGGCCCGTCCGGCCCGTCCGGGCGGTGCGCGGCGGCGGCAAGGTCTGCCCGTCCGCCCAGCACGATCCGGTCCAGCACGGCGCTGACCAGTTGACCCTCAGGCCCGAGCACTGCCTGGCCGCGCAGATCCACATCCTCGCCCAGCATGGCCAGCCTTTCCATCGCCAGCCCGCCCTCCGGCGTGCGCCCGGTCACCAGCTCCAGCGCGGCCGGCGTGCCGCGCGGCTTGGTCCACAGCCCGTCCGGCAGCACCAGGGTGGCATCGGTAAGGTCGGCCAGCACGACATGGCGGTCAAAGCTGAACCCGTTGCCGGTAAAGGCCGCGTCCAGCCCGATGCGCCCGTCCATATAGCTGCGCGCCGGGATGCCCGCGAGGTCGAGATCGCGCACATCGGCGTTGGAGACGATGCGCACCAGGGTGGAATACTGGTCCTCCCCCGTGCGGAAGCGTTCGGTCCAGTCGAGCTGCGCGCGCGAACGCCCCACCCGCACCTCGCCCTCGACGCGCATGCCCTCGCCATCGGCCTGGAAGGCCAGATCGCCGTCCTCGAAGCGTATCTCGCCAATCCCGCTCGGCCCCGCCGCCCCGGCAAACCGGCCTGACACGTCAAAGCCGATATCCTCATAGGGCACGTCGCGCAGCATGGGGCGCGTGATCTCGAAGCGCACACTGCCCTCCCCGGCCAGCGCATCGACATCCAGCCCGTAGCCTGCCGCCAGCTCCAGCGGAGGCTGGTTCAGAAGCGCGATGAAGTCCGGCAGCGTGCCCCGGCCCTCGCCGCCAAAGCGCGCCGGCGCGCCGCGCGGCACGAAGCGGGGTATCTCCACAAACAGCGTGTCGATGGCGAGCGGGCCGATCCGGCCGTCGCGCCCCTGCAGGGACAGCGAACTGCCGCGCAGCTCTGCCGAGCCCGACAGGCCCTCCAGCGCCGTCATCTGCGATATGTAGCGCACGCGCGCGCCGGAAAAGTCGAAGGCGAGCGAGAGATCTTCATCCTCTAGCTGGCCGGCCTCGAAGGCGCTGGCGGGGATGGCAACGCGCAGGCGCGCATTGCGCAGCTGGCCTGCCAGAATGGAATCGCTCACCCAGTCGCGCGCGCCCAGGGCAAACTCCACCGGCCACAGCGCCAGCACGGCCTCCTTGGTGATCACGCCCTCAATCGCGCCCTCCACCGCGATGGACGGGCGCAGGCCCAGCGCCGTCTCGGACAGGGTAAGCGCGCCGCCGAACCGGCCCTCCACCCCCAGAAGCGAGGCGGTGAGCGCCTCAAAGCCGATCTCGCGCGCGTCAAGATCAATGACGCCGTGCGCGGCGGCCTCCTCCCACTCCACCGGGCCGGGAAACACCCCCTCCAGCGTGAACCCGCCCGCGCCCAGCGCCAGCGCGTAGCGGGCGCGCGATGGCAGGGCATTGTCAAAACCGGCAAAGTCATGAATGCGCCCGGACAGATCGAGCCGCGCGAGCGCGCTGTCGAGCCGCAGCGTGCGGATATCGAGCTCGCCCGCGCCCGCATCCAGCGAGGCGCTGACCGCGCCGGAGGTGATGGCAAGGCTGCCTTCGGGATTGCGCAGCGCGCCTGCGCCGGCCTCCAGGCTGAGCTGCAGGGCGCGCAGCCCCTCCTGACGGCTGGCATCCATGACGATCTCGGCATCCACCGGCGCATCCAGCCGCGAGACCAGCGCCCAGGGCCCGCGCAGAGGGCCGAGCGAGGCGGGCACCAGCCCTTCGGTGGAAAAGGCGAGGAATACCTCCTCAAAGCGCGCGCCCGTCTCCAGATTGAGCGATACCGGCACCGGCCCGGCGGGCGCGAGCAGGCGGGCGTTAGCCGACAGCCTGCGCGCCCCGTCCTCAAGGCTCAGCGTCATGGCGGTGTCGACAAAGCGTACCGACAGCCCGCTGATCTCGTCCTCTATGCGCAGCTCGGCCCCGCTGATCCCGGCCCGGCGCAGGCGTGACAGGAGCGCGCCGTCCGCAGGACCGGCCCCCGGCCGGGCGGAGCGCGCGCCAAGGCTTGCGGAAATCTCCCCATGCGCATCCCGGCGCAGCGAGAACACCCCGCCTTCGGCGGTGATCGCGACCGGGCGCACCCGCCCGATAATGATCTGGTCGAGCGCCATGGCCAGCTCGACGCGTTCGGCAGCGGCCAGCACCTCGCCCCCGGCGCCGGCGACCTGCACCGCGCGCATGTCGAATACGAGGGCGGTCAGGTCGGGCGCATAGCGCACCGTGGCGCTGCCATAGCGCGCCTCGTCCCCGCCCAGCGCCTCGGCCAGCGCCGGACGCAGGCCCGCGGCCAGCACGTCCAGATCGACCGGACCGCTCGCCAGCCGCCACAGCAGGGCCGCCGCCGCAAAGATGATCAGCGCCAGCAGGACGGCTATCGCCTCCAGTAGGTAGATCAGGGCGAGACGGGCGATGCGGACTAGCAAACCAATACCTGTTTCACTGCGGGACACTGGACGTGGGCGCGATCACACCCACATTGGGGGCCAGACGGTCCGGACAGGCCGGACGCCCGATCAGGAGAAATCCCATGACAAGCCTCAATCCCGGCGACAAGGCCCCGGACTTCTCGATGCCGACGGACGGTGCGGGAACCGTCACCCTGTCTGATTTCAAGGGCAAGAGCGTGGTTCTCTACTTCTACCCGAAAGATGACACTCCGGGATGCACGAAAGAGGCTATCGGGTTTAGCGGTAAAATTGACGAGTTCGAGGCGGCGGGTGCAGTTGTCATCGGCGTGTCGAAAGATACGGCAGCCAAGCACGGCAAGTTCCGCACCAAGCACGGGCTGAAAGTGATCCTGGCCTCCGACGCCGAGGGCGATGTGTGCGAACGCTATGGCGTGTGGGCCGAGAAGAGCATGTACGGGCGCACCTATATGGGAATTGAACGCGCCACCTTCCTGATCGGCCCGGACGGCGTCATCCAGCGGGTCTGGCCCAAGGTGAAGGTCGCCGGCCATGCCGAGGACGTGCTGGCCGCGGTGCAGGGCTGAGGCGGGTGCCCGCCTGCGTGCAGGCCGCTGCCGCAAGCGTGCTGGCAACGCCCGGACCGCCCGAAAAGGCGGCACTGGCGCTCGCGGTGCAGGCAGGCTGGGAAAAAGGCGCGCTTGTCTTTGATCCGGGCTGGCAGGGCACGGTGCCGCAGCGCCCTGCCCGGCCGGACGCGCCGCGCCTGGTGCCGCCGGGCAAGGTGCCCCGGCGCCGGCTGAACAGCGTGGCGGGCCGCGCAGCGCTGATGCATGCGGTCGCCCATATCGAGTTCAACGCCATCGATCTCGCCGTTGATCTGGTGGCCCGCTTTGCCGGCGCGCCGGAGCTGGAAGGCGAGGCCCGCCCCGCCTTCATCACCGACTGGCTCGGCGTGGGCGCGGACGAGGCGCGCCATTTCCGGATGGTGTCTGACCGGCTGGCCGCGCTGGACAGCCATTACGGCGCCATGGACGCCCATGACGGGCTGTGGGGCGCAGCCATTGCCACCTGCGGCGCGCCTCGCCATCGCGCCTCTGGTGCTGGAAGCGCGCGGGCTCGACGTGACGCCCGGCATGAGGGAGCGGCTGGCGGCGGCCGGCGATGGGCAGAGCGCGGCGGTACTGGACGTGATCTATACCGAGGAGATCGGCCATGTCGCGGCCGGACGGCGCTGGTTCGGCCATGTCTGCGCCATGCGCGGGGAGGATGCACGCACATGCTTTCATGAACTTGTGCGCGCACGATTCCCGGGCGGACTGAAACTGCCCGTGAACGCCATTGCCCGCGAACAGGCGGGACTGGAAGCAGAATTCTATCAGCCACTTCTGCCCGCCACCGGCGTAACCGGCTGAAATGCTTAATACAATCTGAATGAGCGTGTCCGGACCGCTTTCAATGGCCCCGCGATTGCATCGCGGTGGTTGATAACTGTCACAGTGTTGTGCGAAGCTCCGCCCGCTAAGGGGTGTCAACGCACACAAAATCCGGGCGGGAGCGCATGGTGAAACGTCTTCTCGCCGGCCCATGGGAGCTCGTAAAGCAGCGCTTCCCGGACCGGCAGATATACCATCGCAGTGATGGTCATGTGCGGTATTTTGCCGTAACGACAGAGATGCAGGTTGGCGCCCTCGCCATTGCCTGCGGTCTGGCGATATGGCTGACCATTTCCACCGTGAACATGATACTGGACGGGCGCTCCGAGCTGGCCCGCTCCGCCCGTTTCAACGAAACGATCACGGCCTATCAGGCCCAGCTTGAAGAAGCGCGCGCGGCCGAGGCTGCTGCCATCGCCTTCCTGGAATCGCGTTCTGACGCCTTCGACCGCACGGCGGGCGAGTTCCAGGTGCGCCATGACACGCTGCGCCGCCTGCTCGATTTCGCCGAGGATCTGCAGGTGGGCGAGCGCAATCTCAGCCCCAGCCTTGATAATGGCCGCATCCTGATGGCCGCCGTCACTTCCGATGCCGCACCGCGCGAGTCCCTGTTGCGCACCACCAGCACATCGGGCGAAGGCAGCGGCGCCGAGGAGCGCGTGGTCAGCCTGATGTCCCAGCAGGAAGAGGCGCTGTCGCGCGCGGAGGAATCTGCCGAGGCGCGTCTGGAAAACCTGCGCGCCGTGCTGCGCCTGACCGGTCTGCGGCTTGAAGAAGTCGTGCGCGAGACCCCGCGCGGCGATGGCGGCACGGGCGGCCCGTTCGTGGCGCTGGAAGACAGCGCGCTGATGGGCGAAGGGCTTGATCTGAGCGATCCGTTCAATGCGCGCGTGGCGCGTATCGCCTCCCGGCTCGTGGAGCTGGAGGAGCTGGAGCGCGTGCTGACGGCCACGCCGGTGCGCATGCCCGTCAGTGGTCCCTATCGCGAGACCAGCGGCTATGGCTCGCGCATTGACCCGTTCACCCGCCGCCCGGCCTTCCACACCGGGCAGGACTTTGCCGGGGCCCGCGGCACGCCGATCGTGGCGGGCGCTGCAGGCCGTGTCGTTTACGCGGGCTGGCGCTCGGGTTATGGTAGAACCGTGGAGATTGATCACGGCTATGGTTTCAGGACGCGCTATGCGCACCTGCACACCATCGACGTCCGCCGCGGTGACAGTGTCGAAGCAGGCCAGCGTCTTGGGGGTATGGGCACGACTGGCCGCTCAACGGCAACGCATCTGCACTATGAAGTCTGGTTCAGGGGTAACCACCTGGACCCGGAACATTTCTTGAGAGCAGGACATTATGTTCAGTAAAAAGGACACCCCCGCCCCCGACGCGGGAACCCCACCTCCCCCAGCCAAAAGGTCCGCCATGAAATCGAACAAGGCCCCGTCCATTCTCAGCGCTGATCTGACGATTGTCGGGTCCATTTCCTCTGAAGGCGAGGTTCAGCTCGACGGCACGGTGGAAGGCGATGTGCGCGCCGGTTCGCTGACCATCGGCGAGGAAGCCTCGGTAAAAGGCGAAGTGGTCGCCGAAAGCGTTGTCGTGCGCGGCCGCATCGAGGGCTCGCTGCGCGCCCGTCAGGTCCAGCTTGCCTCCACCGCGCGCATTGAGGGCGATATCGTCCATGCCACGCTGGCGGTGGAAAGCGGCGCGTTCTTTGACGGCCATTGCCGCCGCGCCTCCGACCCGCTTACCGACAAACCGGCTATCCCTGCCCAGTCTGCCGGCACGTCTTCCAGCGCGTCTGCACAAGCGGTCGACAAGCCGAAAGTCGCCTCCATGCCGCCCGCCCCGCCTAGCAGCGCAGCGGCAGCGGGGGGTGCGCGCCCGGCGGCTGCGGCCAATGCCGACCCGTTTGCCTCCTCCAAGGCCTGAGCGGCTTAGCACACGCCGGAAAAATAAAGAGCGGCCCTTGTGGCCGCTCTTTTTCATTTGTGTGACAGACCTGCTGGATGTAGGGTCTTGATACAAAAAAAGAGGCCCGGCGTAAAAGCCGGGCCAGTCAGGGAGGACCTGTCACCGGGCGCGCTTCACTTGGGGCGCGCCCGGAAATTTTTTGGCGATGCGTCGTCTTGATGCGCTTTAAGACTTAGCGCTGCGACTGCATCATCTCGACGGCCGCGGCGAAGCGGTCATTGAGCGGCTTCATGGAGTCCTTCACCATCGCGGACACATGGTCAGAGACCTTGTTCATCTCGGCGAGGTAGGATTCCAGCGAGGATTTGGTGAAGTCGGCGTGGATTTCGATGACTTCCTGAACCGACTTGGCCGAGGCGAGCGACTTGGCAACGCCCATGCTGTCTTCCATCGACTTCTTGGCGTAGCCGACGGCCAAGGCGTTCAGCTCTTCAAAAGCCTTCGAGGTGGTGGTGGCCGAAGCGATGACGGCTTCCACGGAGTCTTTCTGGAAGGCGCTGAACTCGCTCATCGCGCCGAGGGATTTCTCAAAGCCTTCTTTCAGGGCTTCGTTCGAAGCCGAGGTGAAGGTCTCGATGGTTTCCTTGGCGAAGTCTTTCTTGGCGGCAGTGGCCATGAAACTCTCTCCTGTGATCTTGCCCGCGTATTTGCGCGGCGGCGAAGGCTGGCGGCGTGCCGGCTGTTTCGCCTCGGGGGCGGTGACTGAACTGGCCTTGGCGGGGATCGCCGCCTTGACCGCTTTCTTGGCAGCCGGTGCAGGCACCGGCTTTTTCGGGGCGGCCTTCTTCGCAGGTGCGGCCGCCGTCTTGGTTACACTGGCTTGCTTGGACGCCGGGCTCTTGCGGGCCGGCTCCGGCGTAACCGCGGATTTCGGCTCAGCAATTACGCTTTCGGCCGGAGCCGGCAGCGGTGTCTGTGCGTCGTCTGACATCGGTTTCGTCCTCGGTTGCCCTTCGCAACTGCAGCAAATATGCCGATTCCGCTCCGCCCCGTCAACCTAATTTTGTGCGGCGCACAAAAATGCTTTTACGCAAGGCGGTTAACGGCCCGGCAAGGCTTTGCCAACATCATGCGGGCCTATGACCATTCGGGTATTGGGTGCATATCTGGCGCTGGTGCTGACGCTTGCGGCGTTCGGCACCTCCGCGCATGGCCAGGACCGCTATGCCGCCTTCGTGGCCAATATGGACACCGGCGAGGTGCTGCATGCCCGGCGCGCCGATGCCAGCCGCTATCCCGCCTCCCTGACCAAGATGATGACGCTCTACATGCTGTTCGAGGCCATCGAACGCGGGGAGCTGACCTTGCAGACCCGCATGACGATGAGCCGGGAGGCCGCCTCGCGCCCGCCCTCCAAGCTCGGCGTGGCCGCAGGCGGCACGGTCACGGTGGAAACGGCCATCCGCGCCCTTGTCATCCGCAGCGCCAATGATGTCGCCGCCATGGTGGGCGAGCATCTGTCCGGCAGCGAGAGCGCCTTTGCCGAGGCCATGACTGCGCGCGCCATGGAGCTGGGCCTCAGCGCGACCGTGTTCCGCAATGCCTCGGGCCTGCCCGATGCCAACCAGCGCACCACGGCGCGCGACATGGCCCGCCTCGCCCATGCCCTGCACCGCGATTTTCCCCAGTATTTCCACTATTTCGGCGAGCGCAGCTTCCGCCATGATGGCCGCACCTACACCAATCACAACACGCTTGTCGGCCGGGTTGCCGGAATTGACGGGCTGAAGACCGGCTATATCCGCGCCTCCGGCTTCAACGTGGTTGTCACCGGCGAGCGTGACGGCGCACGCCTTGTTGCCGTGGTGATGGGCGGGGCGACCGCGCCGGTGCGCGATGCCCATGCCGAGGAGCTGGTCGAGGCGGCCTTCTCCACGCTGGATGCGCGCCATCAGGGTGTCCTGCTGGCCAGCCTCAACGCCCCGCGTCTCAGCCCGATCCGCGAGCAGGAAATCCTGACCGCCGAGCTTTCCGGCCTGCCCGGCCCCACCGCGATGGGCTCTACCGATGCGGCTCCGCCGGTTCGCGTGGTGCTGGAAGACACGCCCGATCTTGCCCGCCCGGCCGTGTCCACGCGCGTTGCGCTGGAAGAGCCGAGCCTGTTTGCGGCCGCATCTGCGAGCAGCGCCGTGCCTGCCCTCTCCGGGTGGGCGGTGCAGGTGGGCGCGTTCGGATCAGAGGCGGTCGCCCGCGCGCGGCTGGAAACCGTGCTGGGCCTCGCCCCGGAGCTGGGCTCAGGCCGAGCCGTGACCGAAGCCATCCAGCGCGATGGCCGTACGCTGTGGCGCGCGCGCTTTGATGCCATTGAACAGAATACGGCGCGCACGGTCTGTGCCCGGCTGGCGCGGATGAACGAAGCCTGCTTCGCGGTCAGCCCGGACGCTTAAGGACTAGGGCCCCAGCAGCACGTCACGCGCCTGCTGGACACGGCGGGCCAGCGCATCATTACCGCCGGTATCGGGGTGGACCTTCTTCATCAGCTCGCGATAGGCGGCGTGGATGTCTTCACGGCTGGCGCCCGGCTTCACGCCCAGCGTCTCGCGCGCCTCTTCCACGCTCATCGCCCCGGAATCGCGCGGGCGCGGGCCCTGCTGGCCTCCTGCCTGCCCGCCGCCAATGCCATAACGCCGCCCCAGCGCAGGCCAGCTGCCCGTCACGATGAAGCCCAAGCCGGCTATCGCCATCGGCACGCCCAGAATGCCCATGCCCCGCAGGGTCAGCAGGATGCCGAGCCCCGTCACGGCGAGCGCCGCGCCAAGGCGCATGAGGCGCGCCATGCGGCCCGGATCCGCGCGCGAGAACAGCCACGCCAGCACCACCATGGCCCCCAGCGCCGCGATCACGCCAAACAGCACGCTCATCGGGCCGCCTCCCCCATCAGAACGGGAACGGCTTGCCCGCCAGCGCGGGCAGTTTCAGCACGATGAGCAGGTCGCGCAGTTCCTGGCGGGCGGCGACATGGCTCATGGTGAAGGGGATGGCCGAGCCGGATTCGGTCAGATCAATGAGGGTGAGCCCCACCGGGAACAGCTCGCGATAGATCACCCGCTCGGAAAAGCCGGGCGCGATGCGGAAGCCGACGCGCTCAGACAGCTTGCGCAGGCCCTCCGCCACGCGGCGCGTATTGCGCGCATCCAGCGTGGAGACGCGGTTGCGCATCACCACCCAGTCGATCGAGCGCTTGTCGGTCTGGGCGCGCTGCTTGCGGCAATTCCACACCATCTCCGAATAGAAGCTCGGCCGGCCCACCTCGAACGTGTCCGGATCGATGTCGGCGAGAAGGTCGAAATCGACAAAGCTGTCATTGACCGGGGTGATGATGGTGTCGGCGCTGGCATGGGCCAGCCGCGAGAAATGCGTGTCATGGCCCGGCGCGTCGACCACGATGAAATCGCTGCGCGCCCGAATCGCGGCCAGCTCGCGCATCCACACCGCGCGCTCCTCGGCCTCGGCCTGGTCCATGTCGCGCGACAGGCTGGGGCGCAGCACCGCCCGGTCGGGTATGGGCAGGTCTATCCCGCGCTGCTCGGCCCAGCGCGCGCGGTTTTCCAGATGGCGGGTGAAGCTCGCCTGACGCAGATCGAGGTCGATCGCCGTCACCTTCTGGCCCATGCGCATCAGCGCGATGGCAAGGTGGATGGCCACGGTGGACTTGCCCGCCCCGCCCTTCTCATTGCCCACCACGATGACATGGCCTTCGCGCACGGCGGGGCGCACCCCTCCGGGCAGGAAGGTTTCTGGCAGACGCAGATGGGACGGTCCGTTCATGGACGTGTCGGCTCCGGGCAGATTGCCTGCCTCATCAGATAGCGGGACTGGGGCCGCGCGCAAGCCATGCGGCACAGATATCAGGTTAGGGAATAAGCGGTTCGCCATCAAAGGGAAGCACGGCGCACCAGCTTCCGCGGGACTGGATGGGCCCGCAGGCGGCGCCGGCGGCTTCTGGTGTGTCAAACGGCCCGGCCAGAAGGCGCAGATAAATCCCCTGCGCGCCGAGATCGGCGGGCACCAGCCGCGCCTCCAGCCCTTCCAGCGAGGCGTGCTGGGATTGCAGCGCCGTCCACCCCTCCGCGCCGTGACGCGCTTCGCGGTAGGAGGCCAGATGGATGGCGTGAAAAAGGCTCAAGCCCCCTGCCGTGCCGGGCGCGGCGACCCGTGCGGGCGCGATGGGCGTCTCCGGCTCGGGCTCGGGCTCGCCGCCCGCCCGCGGCGCGGAGAGTGCCCATTCCAGCGCCGTCATTTCATCGCGCGCGCCAGCCAGCGCGGGATCATCCCGCCGGGCGTGACCGGCAAGCAGCGCCGCCAGCCGTTCGGCCTGCCGGGCATCGGCGCTCAGCGCAGGCGTTCCGCCCGTCACCGAGCAGGCGCTCAGGCCAGTTGAGGCGGCGATACCGGCAAGGATGAGAAGGGCGCGTCGCATGGGCTCCACCGTTAGCCGAGTCGCGCGCTTGCCTCCAGCACGCTCACCCGTCTAGCGTGCGCGCCGTCTCGCCCGAAGGGAGCTTCCCGCCCATGCTGCCAGCCCTGCACCTGCCTGCGGCCCATACCGCCGACAGCCTTGCCAGCGTGATTGCGCAATGGCGGGCGGACGGGCATTCGGTGGGCTTCGTGCCGACCATGGGCGCGCTGCATGACGGCCATATCGCGCTGGTGCTCAAGGCGCTGGAGCTGGCTGACCGCGTGGTGGTGAGCATTTTCATCAACCCCACCCAGTTCGCGCCCAATGAGGATCTCGACCGTTATCCGCGCACGCTGGAGGCGGACTCCGCCCTGCTGGCGGCGGCCGGATGCCATCTGCTCTACGCGCCTGAGGTGGCGGAAATCTATCCGGACGGGTTTGCCACCACGATAGAGATGGCCGGACCGGCGCTGGAGCTGGAAAGCGAGGCGCGCCCGCACTTCTTCTCCGGCGTGGCAACCGTCGTCGCTCGGCTTTTCGGGCAGGTCCGCCCCGATATCGCAGTGTTCGGCGAGAAAGATTACCAGCAATTGCTGGTCGTGCGGCGGCTCGTGGCTGACCTCGCTTTGCCGGTGAAGATCATCGCCGGGGAGACGGTACGCGAGACCGACGGGCTCGCCCTCTCCTCGCGCAACCGCTATCTCTCCCCGCCCGCGCGCATGCGGGCCGGACGGCTCAATGTGATCCTGCGTGATCTTGCCCACGCGCTGGAAGATGGCGAACCGGCGGATGCCGCGCTCGCCCATGCGCGCGCGCTGGCGGCCAGCGTGTTCGATGCGGTGGACTATATCGAGGTGCGCCATGCCGGAACGCTCGCGCCCCTGCCCGCCGGACGGGTGCGCGGGCCGGCCCGTGTGCTCGCCGCCGTGCGCGTTGAGTCCACCCGCCTCATCGACAATATGGCGGTGGGGACGGGGGAGTAATTCTTCCGGCCTTTTCGATGAAACGAAAAAGCTGGATCCCGGGCCAAGTCCGGGCTGGAGCAAAATAAAATCGTATATACAATCTGCTTGGCCAGATCAGGAATTTATTGTATATACAATTTATGGAGATCGAGTTCGATCCCGCGAAAGACGCCACCAACGTCGCCAAGCACGGTGTGTCCCTTGCCCGCGCGGTTGATTTCGAAATGCTCGCCTTCCTCGAAGACCGCCGCGCGCCCTATGGCGAAACCCGCTATCGGGCGTGGGGCCTTATAGACGGCGAGGCTTATTGTCTCGCCTTCACCTATCGCGACGGCCGGGTTCGGGTGATCAGCCTGCGCCGCGCCCACAAAAAGGAGACGGACCGCTATGTCCCCCCGCAAGACTGATCCCGATAATCCCGAATGGACAAAGGAAGATTTCGCCAAAGCGCGTCCGGCAGGTGAACTGCCCCCCGAAATCCGCAAGGCTTTCCCGCGCACGCGCGGGCCTCAGAAGGCCCCGAAAAAGATTCCCGTATCCCTGCGCCTGTCGCCGGAGGTGGTGGAGCATTTCAAATCCGGGGGACCGGGCTGGCAGGCTCGCATTGACGATGCGCTGCGCAAGCTGGCCGAACAGGACGCGTGAGCGTGCCTGCACGGGTGCTCCACCCGCCTCATCGACAATAGGGGGAGTAGCCCCCTCGTCCTTCGAGACGTTCGCTAACGCTCACCCTCAGGATGAGGGGGCTTGGAAGCGATGAAAGGCCCTCATCCTGAGGAGCACGTAGTGCGTCTCGAAGGACGAGGGCCTTAATATTACCACGCCCCCAGCTCGATCAGCTGGCGGCGCAGCTCGCCCGGCAGCTCTTCGCCGCCTGCGCTGGGCGCAGACAGATCGGGCGGCGCATCGGCGTCTTTGAGATAGCGCCAGCCCTGAAACGGCTTTTTCGGGCGCGGCGCGGTGCGGATCAGTTCGCGGTCCATCCAGATGCAGCAGCGCGAAATCCCGTCCTCGCCGGTGATCTCTTCCAGATCAATGATGCGCTGGCGGACCTGGATGACACGCTTGATCACCCAGTAGAGCGAGCCGCCATCCAGCACCTCGTCGCGGCGCTTGGGGTTCATGCGGGTAACGTGAAAGACCGGGCCGGAGCCCGGTGCGGACTTCGCCCGCCGGGCCTCCAGATCCTCGATACTGTCGACCCCGACGCACAGTTTTATCATGTGCAGCGCCATGACCCCTGAGCTAGGGCGAATCCGCGCTGGCGTCAAAACCGGCTGTCAGCGGGTTCAGGCGCGCTCCAGCTGGGCAAGGCTCGCCGCGCTGGCCGGTGCATCCGGCACCTTCCGGCGCAAGGCCCGCACGGTTTTCAGCCCGCGCGAGAAAGCAAGCTTTGCCAGCGCACCCGGCCCGTGCGTGGCGCTTGATCTCGGACGCCAGCCTGTCCGGCGCATCATCGCATTGGCATGCAGCACGCCGTTCCTGACCACAGAGGCCTGCGTCACCGCTTCGAGCACCAGCGTAACCGACAGCCCGCCCGTCATCTCGATGCGGTGGGGCGCATGCAGCGGCCAGGCGGCAAAGCTGCCCGGCCCCATGTCTGCGATGGCCGCCTCGCGGTCCCAGGCGGCATCATAAGGCAGATCGCCGTGATCCTCGCCCATCAGCACGCGTTCAAGCGCCTCGTCACTGACCCAGGGCTCACGCGGCGGATAGACCAAGAGGCGCTGGGTGCCGCGCACCTGCGCCATCATGGTTTCAGACACATCGCTGTGCAGGAAGACCTGCGCGCCGGGCGAGGCGATCACCACCGAGCCATAGGCCCGCAAGGGCGCCCAGCCCGGATTGAGCACGCGCAGCTGGTCCAGCAGCGCATTGAAGACGGGCCGAAGTTCGCTATCGCCGTTCAGCGCCTCGCGCACCTGCACCCACAGGCGGGTCTGGTGGACGGCCTCCAACAGGTGATGACCGGGCAGATGACGGCACACTTCCATGTCGCGCCAGCTCGACCGGGCCGCCGGATCGCGGCCCATCGTGCAGACATCAATGAGCGAGCGGTCATGCCGGTCCAGAAGCGCTGCCAGCGCCTCGTCGGTGAAGAGCGGCAGGCGGGCCAGCTGGTGGCGCGCGGTGACGACACCGCGGCCAAACTCGCTGGCGTTCTCCGCTGTCCAGTTCAGGAAGGGCGGTGGAACACGGCTCACGCACGCACCCCGAGCGGCGCATCAGGATCGACCTCGAAGCGGTAGCCACCTTCATGGGGCGTATCCACCGGCACCGACACGCCCAGCTTGCGCATCATCATGCCGGCCGCGAAGCGGGCTTTCAGGTCCAGCCCTGCGCAGCGGGCAATCGGAGCAGGGCTCCAGCCAAAGCGGCGGCGCATCACCCCGTTGAAATACATCGCATTGTTCACAAGGCGCGCTTCGGGCGTGGTGTATTCGGTGGCGAGCGAGATATTGAGCGTGCCCATGTTTTCCACCCGGTGCGGGGTGTGCAGCGGCCAGCAGATCATCTCGCCCGGTTCGAGGTCGAAATACTTCACGTGATTTTCGGCCTCGGCGCGGTAGGCCAGCTCGTCATTGAAGTCGTGCAGCAGCACTTCCTCGCGCTCCTCATCGGTCGCCACCTCGTCATGGTGGGGATAGACGAAGACGCGCTTCCTGCCCCGTATGTGCCAGAGCATGGTGTCGGTGCGGTCCATGTGGAAGGGCACCTTGGCCTGCGGCGAGGATACCAGGAGGCCGCCCAGAATGCGCACGGGATGAAAGCCGGGATTGGCGTCGCGCAGCTCGGCGAACATCTCGTCCAGCATGGCGCGGTACTCGCCATGAATCTCGAACAGCTTGCGCAGATTGATCCAGAGCCGGCCATTCTTCACCGCGCGGATCAGCTCCGCGCCAGAAAGATTGCCGGGATTGCCGGTCTTCCACGAGGTGCGCGAGCCGGTCTCGTCCATGGTGGCGAAATCGGCGTGCTCGCGCGGGTGAATCTCGATCAGCCGCACAATCGCTTCATCGGAAAACAGCGGCGAGGTGTGAAGGGTGTGCCGGGCGCGCACAATCTCGTTGCGGAAATTGGCGCCGGTCTCGTCAGTCCATTCTGCCAGAACAGCCATGGGTGAGCCTCATCTCTTCCTCGCGCCCCATAAGGGGACAGGCGGGCGCGGAATGAGGCCGGACATGCGAAGCACGTGC
The DNA here is from genome assembly GCA_046295255.1 of Glycocaulis sp. Classification (GTDB taxonomy): domain Bacteria; phylum Pseudomonadota; class Alphaproteobacteria; order Caulobacterales; family Maricaulaceae; genus Glycocaulis. The sequence goes on along the minus strand of JBKBNS010000014.1, from coordinate 24,127 downwards.
CATTTTCAGCTCCGCAACACATCCGCGTTGCGATGTTCCGCGAAAAGTCGCGGGCGGCCGTTCGGCCTTGCGGCGGCCTTCGGCCACCGGGAAGATGGAAATGCCCCTGATAGGGCCGGACCAACTCCCCGGCGCGCAGCGCCGCACCCTGCTACGCCGGAGCGGGGCCCCGGCTCCGCCGAGGCAAGAGCGCGACCGCGCGCCCGCAGCGTGAGCGAGGAGCGAAGCCCGGATGGGCTGAGCATCAGTAAATGGAGCCCTCGTCCTTCGAGACGGCCTTTCAGGCCTCCTCAGGATGAGGGTGTAGTTGGCGCCTTTCCCCTCATCCAGAGGGTGAGCGAAGCGACCGTCTCGAAGGACAAGGGGAAACCCATCAAGCCGCTTCGCTCTCCTCAGCGGCCAGCGCGATCAGCACATCGCCTTCATTGACCTGCTGGCCGGTAGCCGCATTGACCGCATCCACCACGCCGTCGCGCGGAGCGGTGAGCGCCATTTCCATCTTCATCGCTTCCATCACGGCGAGGGTCTGGCCCTTCTCCACGCGGTCGCCCGGCGAAACGGCCAGTGAGAGCAGCTTGCCCGGCATGGGCGCCTTGATGACATCCCCGCCCGCCAGCGCCTCGGCATCAGCAGCCGCATCGTGGAAACGTATGGGGATGGTCTCGCCGCGCAGGGTGACCAGCAGCAGGCCGCCGGGGCGTGTGGTGATGGTAGCCGTTACCGGCTCGCCTTCATGGCTGAAGCTCGCATAGCCGCCATCGCCCGCCATCATGGCCTGCGCGCCGGTCAGATCGAGGCGCTGGCCATCGATCTCGACGCCCCCTTCGACCAGCCGGACCGCGAGGCGTTCACCGCCTGCATCAAAGCCGAACTCGATGCGCGGAGCGGCGTTGAGGCGAAAACCCGTCTTGCGTGACCAGGGATCGCGGGTGCGCCCCTCATCGGCAAGCGCCATGGCGGCGGCCGCATAGTGCAGGACCGGCACGCCCGGCGGCACCAGCGCCTCCAGATGGGTGTCGATAAAGCCGGTATAGACATGACCGGCCATGAACTCGGGATGGGAGAGCGCCCGGCGCAGGAAGCCCGCATTGGTGCGCACCGGCCAGACGCCGACGCCTGCATCAATCGCCTCGACCAGCTCTTCAATCGTCTCGGTGCGCGTGCTCCCGCGCGCGATCAGCTTGGCGATCATGGGATCGTAGAACATGGTGACCTCGCCGCCCTGTTCCACCCCGGAATCGACGCGGATATTCCAGCTCTCAGGCGGCAGATCGAGCTGGGTCAGAGGCCCGGTGGAGGGCAGGAAGCCGGTATTGGGGTCTTCGGCATAAAGCCGGGCCTCGATGGCATGGCCTTTGAGGCTGACATCGTCCTGCGAGGGAACAGAGCCCCCGGCAGCAACGCGCAATTGCAGCTCCACAAGGTCCAGCCCCGTCACCATCTCGGTCACCGGATGCTCCACCTGCAGGCGGGTATTCATTTCCATGAAATAGAAGCCATCGGTGCGCAGCGCGCCGGAGCCATCGACGATGAACTCCACCGTGCCGGCGCCGACATAGTTCACGGCCTCTGCCGCGCGCACCGCCGCAGAACACATGGCCGCGCGCACCTCCGGCGTCATGCCGGGCGCAGGCGCTTCTTCGAGCACTTTCTGGTGGCGGCGCTGCAAGGAGCAGTCACGCTCATAGAGATGGATCACCCGGCCCCGGCTATCGCCAAACACCTGCACCTCGATATGGCGCGGATTGGTGATGTATTTCTCGATGAGGACATTCTCATCGCCAAAGCTGGACGCCGCCTCGCGCTTGCAGCTTTCCAGCGCGGCAGCGAAGTCGGCAGCCCGGTTGACCTTGCGCATGCCCTTGCCGCCACCACCGGCAACGGCCTTGATAAGGACAGGATAGCCGATCCGGTCGGCCTGATCCTGCAGGTAGGCCGGATCCTGATTATCGCCGTGATAGCCGGGCGTTACCGGCACACCGGCCTTTTCCATCAGCGCCTTGGCCCGGTCTTTCAGACCCATTGCCTCAATGGCTTCAGGGCCGGGGCCGACAAAGATGATGCCGTTCTTCGCGCAGGCGCGGGCAAAGTCCGCATTCTCCGACAGGAAGCCATAGCCGGGGTGGATCGCATCCGCGCCGGTGTCTTTGGCGGCTTTCAGGATTTTCTCCGCGATCAGATAGCTCTCTCGCGCAGGCGACGGGCCGATATGCACCGCCTCATCGGCCATTTTCACATGCACGGCGTTCGCATCGGCATCAGAATAGACGGCGACGGTGGCAATGCCCATGCGGCGGGCGGTGCGCATGACCCGGCAGGCAATCTCGCCCCGGTTGGCGATGAGGAGCTTCTTGATCTGGCCCATGTCTACTCCGCCCACTTGGCTTTGCGTTTTTCAAGGAAGGCGGCAAGGCCTTCCCTGCCCTCTGCGCTGACACGACGGTCTGCGATCAGCTTGGCCGTGTGCTTGCCCAGCCGGTCGTCAATTTCCTTGCCATACACATCATCGACCAGTGCCTTGGCGGCCTTCACCGCGCCGGGCGCAGCGGCAAAGGCGAGCTTTGCAACCATTTCCAGCTGGTCATCAAGATCATCCGCGCTATCGACCACATACTGGACGAGGCCGATTTTGTGGGCGAAAGCCCCGTCAAAGCCTTCACCGGTCGCAAACAGCGCCCGCGCCCAGCGCGGCCCGATGGCGCGCACCACGAAGGGAGAAATGGTGGCCGGCGTGAGGCCGAGGCGCACCTCGGAGAAGCGGAATTTCGTGTCCGCCACCGCGATGGCGACATCGCATGCGGCCACGAGGCCCGCTCCGCCGCCCATCGCCGCGCCGTGGACCAGCGCCACACTCAGCTGCGGCAGGTCATGCAGGCGGCGCAGCATGCGCGCCAGGCCCAGCGCATCCTCTTCATTGTCCTCATGGGTCCAGTCGGCGGCGGCCTTCATCCATTCCAGGTCTGCGCCGGCCGAGAAGCTGGGGCCGGCCCCGCGCAGGACCACCATGCGCACCTCGTCGGTATTGGCGCGCAGCGTCTCGAACATGTCCGACAGGGCGGCAATGACATCGGCGTTGAAGGCGTTGTGCTTGTCCGGCCGGTTCAGCGTGATGATCGCAGTGCCGCCCGGTGTGACGGACAGAAGGACATCGTTCTGGCTCATGGGACTTACCTGCCCTCCCTGACTGGTTTGGCAGCCCTTTTAGGCCAGCGCGTGCCCATAAGCAAAGCGCTCCGGCCATATGACCGGAGCGCCCTTGTCAAACCAGCAGACAAAAGACGCCGGCCCCCGGCCAGCGCCCTTGCCTGCAATGGAAAGCCCCGCGCGTCTAGCGGCGGAAAATGATGCTCTTGACCAGGAAGAGCACGAACAGGGCGGCGAAATAGGCCACCGCCAGGAAGGCCACATACTGCCAGTAGCTCATGTCGGCCACAGGCGGGATGGCAAAGGCCGCCCCATCGCGCACCATCGGCATGACCTGATCGACCACGATATGGATGATGATGGCGACGACCGTGAAGATCAGAATGGCCCCGAAGCTCTGCATCATCAGCGCCATGACAACGCCGATCACACCCATCTGGATGCCAAGCTGGGTCCAGTCACCGGGGCCGTGAACGTCCAGACCGGCGCGCAGCCACGCCCAGACAGGTTCAAGGTAACCCCAAACGGTATCAAGAATTTCCATTGCATTTCCCCTCAGTCACCAGCCCGGTCCGGGCTGCTCCCGGAAGCAACCGTGCCAAATTCTTACCAAAAAGCAAACAAAAAGGCGAACCACACGGGCCGGTTGTGCGTCGGTTTGCATATTGCGCGTGCGAAATCCTAGCGGCGCAGCACCACCCTCTTGATCAGTGCAAGGAGGGCGATCACCACCAGATATCCCGCCAGAAGCACCGCCACATAACGCCAGAAGGGTAGGCCGAGAATTTCGGGCAGGCGCAAGGGCGCACCGCGTGCCAGCACAGGCAGAAGCGCGTCCACGACAATGTGAACCACGGTCGCGCCGAGCACGAAAACCGGCAGGCGTCCTAGCGAGGGCAGCAGGAAGGCCGCCACCAGCGCAATGATCAGCCCCTGCACGCCATTGACCGTGCTGAAGCCCTGCCGGAAAAAGTCCAGCACCGACTCAAGAAATTCCATGATCCCCCCATTGGTCACGCCATCCGCGCGCTTGCGCGGGCCATTAACCATATCAAACCGGTTCACCCCGGCCTTGGCAAGGAAAAGCGCGGGGCGCGGCTACTGCCCGGCCCGGCCGAGCGTGCGCATTTTCGCCAGCATGCGCGTGCGGCTGTCCGCGCTTAAGTCGATGGCGCCGAAAATCGTGTGCCGGACGGGGCCGAACCCGGCCATCTGGAACACGCCCGCCTCCAGCGCCTTGAGGGAATGGGCGCGGTAGAAAATGTTGTAGGCAAAGGCGGGCATGCCCATCGTCATCACGATGCGGGCCGACTTGCCGCGCATGCGCTTGGCCGGCCACATGCCCTTCACCTCGGTCTTCACCAGGAAGTCATTGCGGGCCAGATGCTCCAGAAACGCCTTGGTGCGCGCAGGCAGCGTGCCCAGCCATAGCGGATGGACCAGCACCATGTGGTCGGCCCGCTCCAGCATGGCCTGCACCGCGGCAATGTCGGCAGGCGGCGGCTGGGTGAAAGCCACAGCGTTTTCCATGAACCCGAAATCCAGCGCGCCGATATCGACCCGCGCGACCATGTTGCCGCCTTCGTGCGCGCCCTCCTGATAGGCATCGCAGAGCGCGTTGCAGAACCGGTCCTTCGAGGCGTCGGGGTGGCCGTTTACAAGCAGGATGGAGCGCGCCATGAGTTGTTTCTCCCTGTCAGGCAAGGCGACTTTAGCGCGGAGCCGGAGCGAAGGCCATGCGGCGCAATGGACGGGTCAGCCCCCGCAGCGCGAGAAGCCCGAATAGGTGCTCGACCCGTTCATGTTATGGGTCTGCAGCATGGCCGAGGCGATGATCGCATAGCGCTGGTCTGCCACCACGACAGGGCCATCTGGCCAGGCGGGACGGAAATTCACCCGCGTCTCATACCCCCTTATGCGCACGATGGCATTGGGACGGAAGCTGGACGGCGCCTTGACCTCGCGGAAGGCCACCATCGCCGTCTCCGGATCAATGCCCACCTCGGCCAGAACGTTTTCGGCAATGTCAAAGCTGAACCCGCCGCCCGACAGGGGCAGGCTGACCGGGCGGAACTGGTAGATGGCAAGCCCGTCCTCCCAGCGCGCGAAACGCGGCGTCCCGGCGCTCTCCAGCAGGCGGTCCGGCGACTGTCGGATCATCTGGCGCGCATCCTCGGGAAAGTTTCCGGCCAGCTCCGGATCGAGCGGCTGCGCGCTGGCGTCCAGCCAGCGGCCATCGCCATCCTCCTCCGCATAGAGGAAGCCGCCATCCTCGTTCCAGCTGGGCGCGTAACGGAACCCGCACACCTCGTCAGCCCGGTCCCGATGGGCCTGCGCGGCGGCAACCGCCCGCGCGAACAGCTCCTCTGGCGGCGGCGTATCATCGGCCATGACAGCCGTGGCCGGAACGGCCAGCAGAACGGAGCAGGCAAGGGTGCGCAGGGCGGGTGTGGTGATCATTCGGCCACTCTATCCCGCCCGCCAATACGGCAAAGAGGGATCAGCGCTTTCCTACCAAGATTTAATCGCGCGGAAGGGTGGGGTTGTCATTCTCCCGGCGAAAGCTGGAAAGCGGCTATTCGTCCAGAAGCGCGCTCGCCAGAGCGCTCTCCAAAGCCTGAATTAGATCCGGCAGATCCTCGCGGATCGTGGCCTCAATGATTGCCGTATCGATGCGGCTATACCCATGGATGATCCGGTGACGCATCGCGATGGCCTGCCTGAATGCAATCTCGGAAAATTGGGTTTGCACCTCTAGCGGTACGGCATTAGCCGCTTCACCGATGATTTCGAGGCAGCGCTGGACGGCCAGATTACGCACCTCGTCACGCGCCAGACCGCCCTCGCCTGCCTGCGCGGCTATGTCGACCGCCCGGTGGGCATAGCTGACCATGTCTTCGAGCAGCGGCCTTACCCGCTTCATACGGCAACTAGCTCACGCTCGATCTGGTCTTTCAGCGCCGGGTGCAGGCAGGTGCGCGGCACCGCATCGACCGTCAGGCCCAGCCTGTCGGCCAGCAGCGCGTCCAGCTCCGCCAGACGGAACAGGCTCGGCACCGTCTCGAAATCCAGAACGATATCGAGATCACTATCCGGGTGGTGTTCACCGCGCACGCGCGAGCCAAACACGCCGATAGCCGACACCCCAAAGCGCTGGCGCAGTTCGGGCTTGAGCGCTCTCAGGCGGTCAATCAGGATCGGGTCCGGCGTGCTCATACGGCCAGTATAGCACCCCGGCGCATGCCTTACATCCTGAACACGCCAAAGCGCGTCTTCTCGATGGGGGCGTTGAGGCAGGCCGACAGGGCGAGCGCCACCACGTCGCGGGTCTGTGCAGGCGCGATCACGCCATCGTCCCACAGCCGGGCAGTGGAATAGTAGGGCGAGCCCTCGGCCTCGTACTTCTCGCGGATCGGGGCCTTGAAGGCCTCTTCATCTTCCGCGCTCCAGCTTTCACCGCGCGCCTCCATCCCGTCGCGTTTTACCGTGGCGAGCACGCTGGCCGCCTGTTCCCCGCCCATGACCGAGATGCGGGCATTGGGCCACATGAAGAGGAAGCGGGGACCATAGGCGCGCCCGCACATACCGTAATTGCCCGCGCCATAAGAGCCGCCAATGATGATGGTGATTTTCGGCACCCGCGCGCAGGAGACGGCGGTGACGAGCTTGGCCCCGTCCTTGGCGATGCCGCCTGCCTCATATTTGGAGCCGACCATGAAGCCGGTAATGTTCTGCAGGAAGAGGAGCGGGATGCCGCGCTGGCAGCACAGCTCGATGAAGTGCGCGCCTTTGAGCGCGCTTTCGGAGAAGATCACGCCATTATTGGCGATGATGCCGACCGGCATGCCCTGCACGCGCGCAAAGCCGCAGACCAGTGTTTCCCCGTAGAGCGCCTTGAACTCGTCAAAGCGCGAGCCGTCGACAATGCGCGCGATCACCTCGCGCACATCATAGGGTGTGCGCACATCTGACGGGATCACGCCGTTCAGCGTTGCCGGATCGATGGCGGGGGCTTCCGGCTCGGCAATGTCCATCTCCACGCGCTTTACGGTGTTGAGGCCCGCAATGATGCGCCGCGCGGTCTGCAAAGCGTGATCATCATTGGCGGCATAATGGTCCACCACGCCGGAGCGGCGGGCATGGACATCCGCGCCGCCAAGGTCTTCCGCCGAGATCACCTCGCCGGTTGCCGCCTTCACCAGCGGCGGACCGCCCAGGAAGATCGTGCCCTGCTTCCTCACGATCACGGTCTCATCGCTCATGGCGGGCACATAGGCGCCGCCCGCCGTGCATGAGCCCATGACCACGGCGATTTGCGCGATGCCTTCGGAGGAGAGATTTGCCTGATTGAAGAAGATGCGGCCGAAATGCTCCCGGTCGGGGAAGACATCGGCCTGGAAGGGCAGATTCGCGCCGCCAGAGTCCACCAGATAGACGCACGGCAGCCGGTTCTCGCGGGCAATCTCCTGCGCGCGCAGATGCTTCTTCACGGTCAGCGGGTAATAGGTCCCGCCCTTCACCGTGGCGTCATTGCAGACGATCATCACCTCGCGGCCGGATACGCGGCCAATACCGGCAATCATGCCCGCGCCGTGGACATCGCCCTCATACATGCCATTGGCGGCCAGAGCGCCGATCTCCAGAAAGGCCGAGCCCAGATCAAGCAGACGCTCGACCCGTTCGCGCGGCAGGAGCTTGCCTCTGGACACATGCTTTTCGCGCGCCCGCTCCGGCCCGCCGAGCGCGGCCTCGGCCGTCTTCGCCTGCAGCTCGGCTACCAGCTCGTCCATGCGCGCAGCATTGGCCTTGAAGGCATCGGAGGCGGGATCGAGCCTGGTGGTGAGCTGGGACATGAAGGAACTCCGGACGGCTTTTGAAGGCGCCACTTATCCTGCCAGCCCGGTGCAGCGCAACGCCTTTGCGCCCCTGAACGCCCATGCAAGGATGCACGCCCGCACCGTCTCAAGGGTTTTCCTTCCATGACCTATTCCAGTTTCGCGCTTGTCACTGACGGCCCTGTCGCCCGCCTGACGCTCAACCGGCCGGAAAAGCGCAATGCGATGACGCCCGCCTTCTGGCGTGAACTGCCAGAGGCGGTGAACGCGTTGTCGGATGAGGGAAAGACACGCGTCCTGATTCTCGAGGCGCAAGGCCCGGTCTTTACCGCCGGCATGGATGTGTCGGTCTTCACCGATCCGAACGCGCTCAGCACGGACAGCGCTGCCGCGCGCGAAGCCTTCATGACAGCCGCGCTCTCGCTGCAGGAGGCCTTTACCGCGTTTGAAAAGGCACGCTTCCCGGTGATCGCGTCCATGCAGGGGCCGTGCATTGGCGGCGGGGTGGACATGATTGCGGCGTGCGATCTGCGCTACGGCACCAGGGATGCGTGGCTGCGCATCGAGGAGACCAATATCGGCATGATGGCCGATGTCGGCACGCTGCAGCGCCTGCCCAAGCTCATCCCGTCAGGGGTCGCGCTGGAGCTGGCCTATACCGGCGAAAATCTGACCGCTGAGCGCGCCCACGCGCTGGGGCTGCTCAATGGTGTCGCGCCTGACGAAACGGCTCTGAGGGCGCTTGTGGACGGCGTGGCGCAGCGTATCGCATCCAAGCCCCCGCTGACCATTTCCGGCATCAAGCGTTCCCACCTCTATGCCCGCGACCATTCGGTGGCCGACAGTCTCGAACATGTGATGACATTGCAGGCTTCCATCTGGAATCCGGCTGATATCATGGAGGCTTTCGCGGCGCGCAGCGAGAAGCGCGACGGCCAGTTCACACCGCTGACGCCGATAAAGCGGCTCGGCTCGAAACCGTAAAAAGAACGGGGAGTTCACATCGATGACGCATTCCATCCGCCGCTATCTGTCCGGCGCCGCTATTTCTGCGCTCATGCTGGCCGTGCCGCTGGCCGCCGCGCCTGCCAGCGCGAACCGGGTCTCACAGGAAACGGCCGAAGCGCCCAGCGAAGCGGCGCGTCTCAATGCCTGGTTTGACAGAATCGAGCAGGAAGACCTCGCCCGCTCCCCGCTGATGAAGGCCTATCGCGGCATTATCGACGAGGATTACGGCCAGTGGGGCGATGTCAACGATGCGTTCGCCGTCGAAACGTTCGAGCTGGGGCAAGTGCGCGTCGCTTACATGCGCGAAAACTTCGACTTCGAGGCGCTCGATGCCTCCGCCCAGCTGAGCTGGAGATTGTTTGAATACCGCCAGGAACAGGCGGCGATGAACCATCCCTTCCGCCGCCATGGCTATGTGTTCAACCAGATGGGCGGGCCGCACTCGCAGGTGCCGGTGGTGATGACCACCATTCACCGCATCAATTCGGCCCGCACCGCAGAACAATGGATCGAGCGCGCGGGCGGCGTGCCTGAGCTGATGGCCGCCCATATCGCAGAGGCCGAAGCGCGCTTCGAGATGGGCGTCGCCCCGCCGGTCTGGGTCTATGACCATGTGATCGATACCGCCCGCAACATCATCTCCGGCGCACCGTTTGATGATGGTGCGGACAATGATGTCTGGGCGATCTTCCAGGCCAGCATTGACAGCCTGAACCTGCATGAAGACCACCAAGCGGCCATGCTGGCTGATGCGCGCGAGGCGCTGCTCTCATGGGTGCCTGCCTATG
>JBKBNS010000014.1:0-14342 GCA_046295255.1 Glycocaulis sp. | reverse complement strand
CGCTGATCGCCACGATGGAGCGCCATCGCGAAGGTGCGGCTGCTGGCGACGGCGCATGGCGGCTGCCCGATGGGGATTCCTATTACGCGGCGCGCCTCGTCAACTTCACCACCACCGATCTGACCGCAAGCCAGGTCCACGAACTCGGCCTTGCCAATGTGGCGCGCATCCATGGCGAGATGCGCGGGATCATGGACGAGGTCGGGTTTGAGGGGTCCTTACAGGACTTCTTCGTCTTTATGCGCGAGGACGACCAGTTCTACTATCCCAACACCGATGAGGGCCGCGAGGCGTATCTGGCCGACGCCACCCGCCTGATCGAGACCATCAATACCCGCCTGCCGGAATACTTCATCACCCTGCCCCAGCACGAACTGGTGGTGCGCCGCGTGGAGCCCTTCCGCGAGCGCTCGGCCGGCAAGGCCTTCTATTCGCGCCCGGCAGCAGATGGCTCACGCCCCGGCATCTACTACGCCAATCTTTATGACATGCGCGAAATGCCGATCTACCAGATGGAGGCGCTGGCCTATCACGAGGGCAATCCCGGCCACCACATGCAGCTCTCCATCATGACCGATCTCACCGACATTCCGGCCTTCCGCCGGTTTGGCGGCTTCACCGCCTATTCGGAAGGCTGGGGGCTCTATACCGAGTATCTGCCGCTGGAGATGGGCTATTACGAGGACCCGTATTCCAACTTTGGCCGGCTTGCCATGGAGCTGTGGCGGGCCGCGCGCCTCGTCGTGGATACCGGCCTGCACGACCAGCGCTGGACGCGCGAAGAGGCGATTGAATACCTGATTGAAAACACGCCGAACCCTGAAGGCGACGCCGCGCGCGCCATCGAGCGCTATGTCGTCATGCCCGGTCAGGCGACCGCCTACATGATCGGCATGATCAAGATTCTCGAACTGCGTGAGAGCGCTGAGGAACGACTGGGCGACCGCTTTGACATCCGCATGTTCCACGAGGTGATCCTGCGTGATGGCGCCGTACCGCTGGCCATTCTCGAAGAGCTGGTGGATGCGTGGGTGGAGGCCGAGCTTGCCCGCTAGCAGGCGGGCGCGACGCAAGCTAGCCTTCCGTCCGGTGTCGCATCGCAAGGCGGATTGATGGACCTTCAGCTCGGCTTCCTGCCCTTCCTGAACCGGCTTGAAAAAGCCGCGCTCAAGGCTGTGGAAGCCGAGGTGGAGTGGTTCTGCCTGCCGGCGGGCCAGACCCTGTTTGAAGCTGGCGATCCCGCAGACGCCTTCTACCTGGTCCGCTCCGGTGCGCTGGCCGCCTTCCGCACCGGCGCGGACGGGCGGCCCGAGCTTGTGGGCCATATCCGGGCCGGTGAACCCATTGGCGAGATGGCGCTGGTCGAGGACCGGCCCCATTCGGCCAATATCTACGCCCTGCGCGATAGCGAGCTGATCCGCCTGCCCAAGAGCGCGTTTGAAAAGCTGACCCGGCGTCATGCCAGCCTGATGCGCGAGCTGGCGCGCATGATGCTGTTCCGCCTGCGCGGCGGCACGCTGAGGGCCAAGTCGGAACCGCGCGTCTTCGCCTTCGTTTCCACCTCGCCGACCATTGATCTGCACTTCCGCGCCAGCGAGATGAAGGACGCGCTGCAGGCGCTGGGCCGCAAGGTGGTGATTGCGGGCGAAGAGGCGGCGGACTGGCCGCCCTCGCGCCTCAATGCGCTGGAAGACGAGCACGATATCGTCATCCTGATCGCGCGGATGAACGATTTCATCTGGGTGCGCCAGGCCATGGGCCGGGCCGACCGGATCTGGCTGCTGGCACGCGCCGATGCGCGCCCCTCCATCCCGCTTCTGCCCGAAGACCCCTCGCCCGCCGCCAAGCTGCGCCTGATCGACGTGGTGCTGGTCCATCATGGCGGCGACCGCAAGGCAGCCAGCCCCCAGGAATGGATGAACGCCGCCGAGGCGGCGCGCTGCTTCCACTGGCGCCAGCATGACCGCAGCGACACCGCCCATCTGGCCCGCACCATTGCCGGCCTGTCGGTGGGTCTCGTGCTGTCAGGCGGCGGCAGCCGGGCCTATGCCCATATCGGAGCCATCAAGGCTTTCCATGACCGGGGCATACGCTTCGACTTCCTTGCCGGCACCTCCATGGGCGCGATCATCGCAGCCGGTGTCGCCATGGGCTGGGACGATGAGGAGATCGACTGGCGGCTGCGCAAGGCCTTCGTGGAAACCAGCCCGTTGAGCGACTGGACGCTGCCCGTGGTGAGCCTGGTGCGCGGCAAGGAGGTGGAAAAGCGCCTGCACGAGCATTTCGGCGATGTGGACATTGCCGATCTGCAGCGGCCCTTCTTCTGCGTGTCGTCCAACCTCACCGATGGCTCTGTACGCGTTCACCGCACCGGGCGCCTGCGCGATGCGCTGCGGGCCTCGCTTGCCATTCCGGGCCTGCTGCCGCCGGTGATCGATGGCGAGAACGTGCTGGTGGACGGGGCGGTGTTCAACAACTTCCCCATCAAGGAGCTCAAAGCCAGCCATCGCGGCGTCAATGTCGGCATGGATGTCACCCGCAACCGGGCGATCAACCCGAAGGATTTCATCAAGCCGCCGGGCTTTTTCGGCTGGGCCGTTCGCCATGGCCTGTCTGATCCGCCGCCCATCGCCTCGCTGCTGATGCGCGCGGCCACCGCTGCCACGCTCGACCAGCATGAGGCGACGCGCGAATATGCCGACCTGCTGGTCTTACCCGATATCGACATGGATCTGAGGGAATGGCGGCGCTATGACGATGCGCTGGAAGCGGGCTACCGCACCGCCACCGCACTCCTCAGCGACGCCGACCCGCGCCTCATGCACAAGCTGAAACCGGTGGGGTGAGGACTCTCATTACTCCGGGCGCGCCACCACGATGTCCGCCGTGCTGTCGACCTGCGCCCACGCCCTGTCGCACGTGAACACGGTGGTGCGACGCATTTCGCCAAGCGCGATGCAGGCCCGGTCGCCCAGAGACAGGCCGAGCGCGCGCGTGCGCACCCGCAAGTCCGCCGCCGCCATGGCCTGCTCTTCGTCAAACGCGATCACTTCAAGGCCCACCGCCGCAATGGCGGCCTTGACGGCCTCCAGCGGCGCGCCCTTCTCCAGAAGCTTGCCCGCGGCCTCGCTCAAATTGACCGCAGAGATCACCGCGCCGGGCAGGTAAGGCTCCACGCGCTCCGCGCCCGGCTCACCAAGCAGAACCGCCAGCAAGGCCGAGGCATCAAGGACCGCACCCTCACCCGTCTTCACGGGCCGCCTCCGCGCGGCGGTCCGCGATCAGCTCGTCAGACAGGCCAAGGACCGGCTCCAGAAACGGCCTCAAAAGCGCGCGCGCCTTGTCTGCCGCACGTGAAGGCGGCATCAGCTCCAGCCCGTCAGGGCCAGCATGGAGCACCAGACGGCTCCCCTCCTGCAGGGAAAACCATTCCCGGAAGGCAGCCGGTATCAATACCCGTCCGGCACTATCAACAGAAACTGTCACTGAATCTGGTTTGACCGGCTTGGCCTGACGGCGCTCCTCATCCGCCACCAGAACATTGCGCACGTGCTGATAACGGATGTCCAGCGCCCGCGCGATATCGGTGCGTTTCAAGCCCTGCCTGGCCAGCGCGCGTATGCGGGCCGATTTGGTGGGCAGGTGGGCCACGGAGGCCCCCCAGTCCTGCACGGTCTCATGCGCCATCACGCCCTCCGTCCTGTATGGACAGAGATAATGACGCAAACAATGATTTACGTCAAATTTTGCTGTTAATGACGAAAATAACCCTACGCGCTCTCGCCAAACAGCTCCCGGCCGATCAGCCAGCGGCGGATTTCGCTGGTCCCTGCCCCGATCTCATAGAGCTTGGCATCGCGCAGCAAACGCCCCGTCGGATATTCGTTGATATAGCCGTTCCCACCGAGAATCTGGATTGCATCGAGCGCGCACTGGGTCGCCGTTTCGGCGGCAAAGAGTATTGCGCCGGCGGCATCCTTGCGGGTCGTCTTGCCCGCATCGCAGGCCTGCGCCACGGCGTACACATAAGCGCGGCTGGCGTTCATGCGGGTGTACATGTCGGCGATCTTGCCCTGGATGAGCTGAAACTCGCCGATGGCTTTGCCGAACTGCTTGCGCTCATGGATATAGGGCATGACCACATCCATGCAGGCCTGCATGATGCCGATCGGGCCGGCCGACAGCACGGCGCGCTCATAGTCGAGCCCGCTCATCAGCACGCGCACGCCCTGGCCCACGCCGCCGAGCACGTTTTCTTCCGGCACTTCGCAGTCTTCAAAGACCAGCTCGCCGGTTTCAGAGCCGCGCATGCCCAGCTTGTCGAGCTTCTGGGCGACGGAGAAACCCTTCATTCCCTTCTCGATCAGGAAGGCGGTGATGCCCTTGGAGCCGCCATTGGGGTCGGTCTTGGCATAGACCACCAGCACGTCCGCGCTCGGCCCGTTGGTGATCCACATTTTCGAGCCATTGAGGACGTAGCGATCGCCCTTCTTCTCGGCCTTCAGGCGCATGGAGACCACGTCCGAGCCTGCGCCCGGCTCGCTCATGGCGAGCGCGCCGACATATTCGCCAGAGACGAGTTTCGGCAGGTATTTGCCGCGCTGGGCGTCATTGCCGTTGAGCTTGATCTGGTTGACGCACAGGTTTGAGTGCGCGCCGTAGGAGAGGCCCACCGAAGCCGACGCGCGGGAGATTTCCTCCATCGCGATCACGTGTTCCAGATAGCCGAGCCCTGCCCCGCCATACTCCTCGCCCACGGTGATGCCGAGAAGGCCAAGCTCGCCCATGGGCCGCCAGAGCTGATGCGGGAACTCGTCCTTGGCATCAATCTCGGCCGCCAGCGGCGCGATATTGTCGGAAGCAAAGCTGCGCACGGTGTCGCGCAGCATCTCTGCGGTCTCCCCCAGAGGGAATTCCAGCGTCGGGTATTGGTTCGCTATCATGGGCAGGCGAGATACCACGCCCGGCCTATGGGTCAAGCGTGGTGCGCGTCAGGCCTGGTCTTCCTCGTCCCATGACGGCTCGCTGGCGGCGGGCTTGCGCCGCGCAATCAGCATCCAGCCTGACGAGATGACCAGCACCACACCCATCGCGGCGGCCACAGGGCCGAACCAGCCAAACTCGCTGGCCTGACCGTTCGCATCCTGGGCGAGAATATCCCATATGCCGAGCCCGGTGAGCACGATGCCTGCTGCCAGATTGGCCAGGAAGACCCAGTTGCCGCTGCCCTGCGCCCTGGCGGCCGGGGCGGGGGCCATGACCGGCGGAGCGGCCACCGGTTCCGGCGCGGAGCCGGTCAGCACGCCGGGGTGCAGCTCATCAGCCGCAGCGGCGTCCTCTTCTTCCTCGTCAATATCATCCGGGCGGCCAACCGCCTGCACCTCGCCGGAGAAGCCGGCTGCAGGCGCGGGGCTCTCGGCGCGGAGCGGGTCGATAACCGGTGCTGGCGCGGGTTCCGCCGGCTCAGGGCGCTGCACCGGCTGGCCAGCCACGACACCGCCATAGACCGGCACGGGGCCGGAACTGATCAGGCTGCGCGGCGCGGCGGGCGCAGGCGCCACGGGCTTCACCTCGGCGGTAACCGGCGTCAGGAAGCTGAAACCCAGGCGCGTTCCGGCGCTGACCGGTTCGGGAATGGGCTGGGGCTGCGGCTCGGCTGCCGGTTCAGGCGCCGCTTCAGGCGCAGGCGCCTCATCTCCGGCGCTGCCGGGCGCGGGCACGGCCAGCGTATCGGACATCTGCGCGGCCATGCGCGCCATCACCGAACGGGTCGGGTCAGATGTTTCCTCCGCCGGAGCGGGTGCCTGTTCCTCAGCTTCGAGGGCAGGCGTGTCAGCGGCGGCGTCTTCCGGCGCCGGTGCAGGTTCCGGTGCGGGCTCGTCTTGCGGTGCCGTGGCTTCCGCGGCGGTATCAGCCACATCCCGGGTGGTGTCTTTCGCCTCGTCGTCCGCGGCTTCGGCGGTCACCATGCCAGCGGGCTCGGGCGGATCGACGAATTCCAGCTCCAGATCGATCAGCGGGCCAAGGCGCGGAGCCTCGGCGGGTGTTTCAGCTTCCGGTGCAGCTTGCGGCGCGGGCTCCGGTGCGCTGGGCTGCGGCGCGGGAGCGGGGTCAGGCCTCGGCTGTTGCAGGCCCTGCAGGTAGAGCGTCTTTTCCGCAGCGCGGCGGCGCACCAGGCGTTCGGAGACGACCAGGCGGCCATCCTCCTCCGCGCGCACCCATGTCTCCAGCGCAGCGGCGGCTTCCAGATGGCGTCCGTCGCGGGCAAGGCGCGCCACATCGGACACCTTGAACGCACCCGGCCCGATCGAGCAGGCAAACGAGACCAGCGCATCGCGCACCGGGCCGGGCAGGTCATCGCCCACCGCGGCCGCGATGGCCGCTTCGGCCTGCATCACGTCGTAGAGCAGCAGCAGCTCGGCATCTTCACGGGTAAGGGTCTGGCCCTGCTTTGCCGCAGCGGTATGGCCATAGCCCACCGCCCAGCGCCGCCCGCGTGGCAGGGCTTCGCCCAGAAAGACCTCGTGGGCCTTGATTAGGTCGCGCGCGGCGCGGCTGGATTTCAAGCGCGGCTTCATGGTGTCCCGTTCCGAAACGCCCGGCAGGGGCTTCCACGCCCATCCTGCAAGAGCGTTGCCGCCTCAGCCCTGCCTACTGGCCGGGGGCGAGGATGTCGACACTGTCGAGCGCGGTGAAGGGCGCAAAGAAGCCGCCGCCCACACCGCCGCCAATCACATAGACCACGCCCTCAAGCGAGACGGCAGCCGCTTCCGTGCGCGCGGCGGGCAGCGGGGTGTGCGCCTGCCAGCCTGCCGCACCGGGGATCAGCGTGGCCACGCTCTGCCGGGTGGAGCGCAGATCTTCCCCACGCCCGCCAAGAGCCAGAAGGCGCTGGCCATCATGGACCAGCGCATGGCCAGCCCGCGCCTCGGGCAAAGCCGGTCCGCTGCGCCAGCTCTGACTGTCGAGATTGAAAATGTCCACGCGGGTCACGGCGCGCCGGTTCTCGATCCCGCCGGTAAACCAGATATCCCGGCCCGCCAGCGCCACGCCCGCATCGCGGCGGCGCACCCCGGCAGGCGCGTCCAGCGTGGACCATTCGCGCGCTTCCAGATCAAACACGAACACGCCGCCGGGCTCGTCAGCCCCGCCAACGGCATAAAGCCGTCCTTCCACGCCGATCAGGGCAAAGGCCGAGCGCGCGGCCGGCATGGGCGGCTCGCTCTGCCAGACATCGCTTTCAGGATCGTAGGACCACATGGAGGCGATGGGGCCGCGCCCCGATTCGGCGCTATAGCCGCCCGCCACCCAGATGCGCCCGTCCGCCGCCGCAATGCCGAAGCGCTCCAGCCCTTCGGGCAGCGCAGACAGGGAGAGCCAGCGGTTGAGGCCGGGCTCCAGCATCTCGAAATTGTCGCGCGGATTGACCCGCCCTGCCCCGCCAGCCGCATAGATGCGCCCGTCCAGCACCACCGCGCCAAGGCCGGCGCGCGCGCTGTCCAGCTGCGGGCCGGGCTGCCAGCCCGGACGCAGCATTAAGCCGGAGGGCGCCGCTGCCAGTATCTCGCCGGCTTCCTCTTCGGCTGCGCCCGCAGGCGCGCACAGCCCCATCGCCAGAGCCAGAGAGAGAGCGGTCAGGGAAAGGCGCCAATCGACCAGTGCATGCACGGGAAAGCCCTCATCAGTTGCGGAACCGGCAGGCGGGAGCTTTCCGCCCCAGCGCGGCAGGAATATGGCACACAGCCTAGCGCGCGCAGCGCCGCGAGGCGAGCCGCGCCCGCGTCACCTGAAGAGAAAAGCGCAGAAAAAGAAAACACCCGGCGGTCAGGGACCGGCCGGGTGTCTGTCTCATCGCCCCCGCAAGGAGGAGAATGGTGCGGTCGAGAAGACTCGAACTTCCACGGGTTGCCCCACAGCGACCTCAACGCTGCGCGTCTACCAGTTCCGCCACGACCGCAAACTGGAGGACGGGCGTTTAGCAAGAGCGGAGGCGAAAGGGAAGCCCTTCACTGCGTGCCCGCGCGCGGAAAGCTTCAGGCCGCGAAATAGTCGTGAACGTCGGCGGCGTCGGTGATGGACACCGCGATATGGTCGCCCTGCATGACGATCTCGCCACGTGCGATGGGGTGGTTATTGGCGAGAATCCACACCTCGTCATGCTCGCCGGCATCCAGCGGGATCACCGCGCCGCGGCCCATGCGCAGGAATTGCTGGATCGGCAGGCGCGAACGCCCGAGCAGCACCGAAATCTCTATCTGGACTGCACCAAGCTGACTCATGGACTGCCTTTTGCCCTTACCCGCCTCTTGGCCCTGACAGCTCACTTGAAACCGGGGCCGTGAGCAACGATGTTCCGGGCCGGTTTCCGAGGCGTTAATCAAAAGGCCCGAAATGGCACAAAAAACCGTGGAATGGGCAGTTTCTGCAGCGCCGGTGGATTACGAGGCCGCCGTGGCCGCCATGGAAGCGCGCGTGGACGCGATTTACCGCGGCGAGGCGAGCGAGCTGGTCTGGCTGCTGGAGCATCCGCCTCTCTACACTGCGGGCACCAGTGCCGACGCCTCCGACTTGCGCGAACCGGAGCGATTCCCTGTTCACCGCACCGGGCGCGGCGGCGAGTTCACCTATCACGGTCCCGGCCAGCGCGTGGCCTATGTGATGCTGGATCTGCGCGAGCGGGGCCGCGACGCGCGCAAGCTGGTCAATAATCTCGAAGGCTGGATCATTGCCGCGCTGGACCGCTTCAACGTTAAGGGAGAGCGCCGCTGTGACCGGGTGGGCGTGTGGGTGGACCGCACCGAACCCGGCGGGCCGGAACGTGAAGACAAGATCGCGGCGATTGGCATACGCCTGCGCCGCTGGATCTCGTTTCACGGCATCGCGCTGAATGTGGAGCCGGACCTCTCCCACTTTGCCGGCATCGTGCCATGCGGCATCACCGATCCGCGCTATGGCGTGACCAGCCTTGCCGGGCTTGGCCTGCCGGTGACGATGGAGGATGCAGATTACGCGCTGCGTCAGGCATTCACGGAGGTGTTTGGCGCGGTAGCGGAGGCCGAGCCGCCGGTCTGAAAACGCGAACACCTTCCAAACGGACGAGCAGATAATTGCAAACGTTTATATAAAGCTAGGCGTATGTGGATCGGGGCGTTTGGGAGGACGTTTCGCGCGAGGTGCGGCCTTGTATATGGCGACAGCTTCCTCCAAATGATGTCGGAACGTTACCAGCTCTTCTTCTGGTATAACGCGGGCTGCGGTTTGGTCCCGAACGCGAAGCTGCCTAACATTTCCCCGAACAGCAGATAGTTCAAGCCACGAGAGGTTCGTGACTTCAGGATACCTTTGTCTGATGGCCCTGAGTACGATAGCCCACCACAGGCTGAACTGGTCGGCGGTCAATGAAGTGTGCTTCCAAATCTGACAGTGCAGAACGCAAAGCCGCCCATCCACTACGGCACAGCCATAAATGTGTATTGGCAGCTTCAAGCCGGGACAAATTTCAAAAACAATCTCTTCGACAGGCCGGAATCCTCGCACGTCGTGATCCAGCATAAACGCGTAAATCAACGGCAATATCTCTTGAGCTGCACGACCAGACACCGAATCATCAGACACCGCCTGCCGAACCAGAGCGTCGTATTCCATACTGCCAGACAACAAAGCTAGAATGTATTTCCGAGCGCCGAGGACAGAGACCGTTATCGGTCGCGCTTCTGCTTCGATCAAATTTTTTGCCGTTTTCTCAACTGAACCGGCTTTATGCTTAAGGAAGTGCTGCAGAGACGGCGCTCTGGTGGGGTCTTTAGTGGACATTTTCTCTCCTAGCAGAGCCAGACAACCTCCCCTTAAATGTCTGCTCTATCAAGCGATCTGGGATCGCCATACCAAATCGATTCGGCTCGTTCCTATTCCATACCACGTCCCACGCCCCTCCTGGTTCATGCGACAATGCAACAAGGGCGCGGGTCGGAATGTTGCCATAGTGTTCCACTATATCCAATAGCCACGAGTCGTCCAAGCCCAAACCACAATATGTAGCGACGATGTCGTTCCCAGTTTTGGCGCACATAATCGTAGCGCGCGTAGAAATAGGTTCTGCGCCGTGCGCTTTGAATTGGTGGTAAACCACTGGCATTACAGGCCCAAATTGCCACGCCTCAAAATTCAAATTCACGAGCGGCTTAGAAAAAAACACCAAATGCGATGCATGCGCGAAATACAAAATCTTGTTGATATCTATGTTGGTAATAGACAAGCCAACCGCATCAGCGATGTCGAGCATTGCGTTGGCAATTGAACGTGGATCGTACGCCATAGTAATGTTCTACTTATGTTCCGTTGATTGCGCAAGCGCCTGCGCGGCTAAAATTTACGCCTCCTTAAGCAAATCGTCGATCCCAAAGCTGCGCATTCACCCCTTGCGCGGCATGCGGGCGAACCAGAAGCCGATGGCGAACACCACCGCCCAGAAGGCAATCGCCGAGGGCCAGTCGCCTGCCGCGAAGGCAGCCATCGCAGCCGTCTCGTTTTCCAGCCAGTGCTGCTGGAAGCCGTCCACAATCGCCGGATCGCGCCCGGCCTCCTGCACGGCGGCCGGATCGTTGATATCCACGCCGGAGGCTTCCAGATAGCGCATGAACATGGGCAGCATGGCGATGGTCACCGCGATCAGCGCCGTCACCATTTTCGTGGCCACACCCGCGGCCAGCGGAATGATGACCAGCGGCCCCTGACGGCCGGCATCGCGCAGCCGGTTGATATGCAGTGCCGCGGTGAAGAACAGGATGACCAGCCATCCCATCATCGCCAGCGAGGCGTCAAACAGGGTCAGCCGCAACGCATCGAGCAATGCGATTATGCCAAGCCCGAGCCAGAACGTGTCGGCATCTGCCCGGCTCGTCGGCAGGAAGATGGCGGAGAAATTGATCGGCACGGGGGACAGGGCTCCATGAGACAATGACCGGCAGGATCGGCGCGCCGGTTCTAGCCGATGGCGCGCGGGCGTCAAATGCTGCAGCCACCGGCCCGGTGTGCGCCCGCTCTCGCCAAACCGCCCCCGGCTCGGCCAGAATGGCGCGGTATCTGCCGGAGGTTAAAGCGTGCGCGCCCTGCTCATCATCGCTCTCATTCTTGCAGGCCTGGCGCTCGCGTGGACAGGCTGGCGCTACTGGCCGGTCAGCGGCGATACGCCCCCTCTCGAGGCCATCTCCGTAACGGCCCTTGGAAGCCCCTCAGGGCGCAATCTGATCGGGGTGGAGCCGGCACTGCACCAGAGCGATTATCGCGCTTCCGCAGCCCTCCAGAGCCGTCTGGCGGCCTATCTGGATGCCGCCCGCGATGAAGGCGCGATTGTGCCCGGCAGTGTGGTGATCTTCCCCGAACATGTCGGCACCTGGCTGGTGGCGAGCGGTGCGCCCGCCAGTGCCTTTTACGCCCGCACGGTCGATGGCGCGATGATGAGTCTGGCGGGCGCGCATCCGTTCTCCTTTGCCAGCGCGCTGATCGGCAGTGGTGAGGATGACAGGCTGGCCGCGGCCCTGTTCCGCATGCGCTCGGCTGCGATGGCGCGCGATTACCAGACCATCTTTGCCGGGCTCGCCCGCGAATACGCCGTCACCATCGTGGCCGGGTCCATCGTGCTGGCAGACCCGTTCGTCGAGGACGGTGAGATCAAAGTGCGCCGCGATGGCCCGCTCTACAATGTCACGGCCGTGTTCGGCCCCGATGGTTCGCCCCACCCGCAGCTTGTGCGCAAGGCCTATCCGATTCCCTCAGAGGCCGGATTTACCGCCTCCGCGCCGCTGGAGGATTATCCGCTGTTCGACACGCCTGCCGGGCGGCTGGGGGTGCTGATCTGCGCCGATTCCTGGCACCCAGATGTCTATGCAGCGATTGGCGAGGCCGAGCTGCTGGCCGTGCCCGCCTATCTCCAGCCCTCCGGCGCATGGGACGAGCCCTGGGGCGGCTATGTCACGCCCTGGCCCGATGACGTGCCGCGCGGCGATGCCGGCCGCCTCACCGAAGGCGAGGCATGGCAGACCCATGCGCTGGCCGGGCGGCTCTCCTCCACGCAGGCGCTGGCGGGGCTGACGGCGTTTCTGGGCGGAACGCTGTGGGATCTCGGCGCGGATGGCCGCGCGATCGCCGTCACCCGCGAGGGGGCAAGCCTCACGCCGGAACATGCAGGCGGGCGGGTCGTCGTGCTGTGGGTGGAGGATTAGGCGAGCGCCGCCTTCACCTCATCAGCCGCGCGGGCGCCTGCTTCCAGCGCGCCCTCGATATAGCCATAGCCCATGACGGCGGTTTCGGTGCCAGCGACATGGATCGGCCCGATGGGTTCGCGCAATTGATGGCCCAGCGCCGTCCACACGCCGGGGCCCATGAAGGCGGCATAACAGCCGCGCGTCCAAGCCTCTCCCGTCCAGTCCTGATCAGCGTAGTCGATGGGCTCAAGCGCCTCAGGCCCGAAGAAACCGGCAAACGCCTCCAGCACGGCGGCGCGGCGCTCCTGCGCACTCGCCGCTGACCAGTGGCGGGCCTCATCACCCTCAATAAAGCCGAGCAGCAATCCGGCGGATTTTCCCTCCTCGGTATTGTCGAAGGTCACGCGTACGGAGAGCTTTCCGCCCACCGCCTGCCCGGAGAGGCCACGCTCCCGCCAGAAGGGCTGCTCATACTGCGCCACGCACTTGATGCAGGCTCCGGCAGGCATGCGCCGCCAGAGCGCATCGCGGTTTGACGGCAAGGGCGGATCAAACGCGATGGCGAGCGCCTGATTGGGCGGAATGGCGAGGATCGCGCGGCGTGCAGTGAATATCTCGCGGCCCGCCTCCACCTCGACGCCTGTCTCGTTCCAGCGGATGGCGCGCACCGGCGCCTCATAGCGGATCTTGCCCTCAAGCGTTCCCGCGACATGGCTCGCCAGCCCGCCCATGCCGCCATGCACCCTGTCCTGCTGCGCGCCGCCACTGACCGAGAGCAGCGCATCCAGCGACCGGCCCGAGCGCGCATAGAAGAGCGCATGGAGAAGCGACAGCTCGTGCGGCTCGGCGCAGAACACCGCGCCGATGCCGATGGCGAACATCTCGCGCGCGCCGCTGGTGACACTGGAGCGGGCCATGAAATCCGCGACCGTCATCCGGTCCCAGTATTGCGCCTTCGGGTGGGTCCACGGCGCAGCGGGATCAAGCTCGGCTGCCATCTTTTCAAAGCGCGAGAGCATGCGGTTGAGGTCGAGCAGGACCGGCAAAGGCAGCGCGGGAATCGTGCCCTTGTAACGCTTCAGGCGCTCGCCGGAGCGCACCACATGCTCGCCCTTGTCCCATAGCGGCCAAATGGCAAAGCCCATCTCGGCGATCAGCGCATAGAGCCGGTCCTGACCGGGGCCGACCCATTGCCCGCCAAGATCGGTCTCGTCACCATTGGCAAAGCGGTGGGTGAGGACGCGGCCACCGGCGCGCGCGCGCGCTTCCAGCACCAGCACATCATGGCCGGGCGCCAGCCGTCTTGCCGCCTCCAGCCCGGAAAACCCCGCCCCGATAATGATCACGTCATGCATGCGCGCCTCCCTGCCCGCCTGCGACCTCACCACGGACCCGGCCATAGCGGAACCCGCCACGCACACCGGCGGCACCATGCCGCTTGCACCGAAATGATATATCTTTTACAGGAAATGGGGTGATAACGCGCCCTGCCCCCTCAGGCCGGCCGGGCCAATCAGGGGAGGCAGATATGGGCGAATGGATCAGCGCGCACGAGCTGGAAATCCTGCGCTGGCTTCACATTCTGGCGATGGTCTACTGGCTGGGCGGGGAATGGGGCGTGTTCCAGACCTCCTACAAGGTGGTCAATCCGCGCCTGCCGCTGGAAGAGCGCCAGCGCCACATGGACACCGCCTACCGCATCGACATCCTGGCCCGCACCGGCATCATTACCCTGCTGCCACTCGGCATCCATATGGGGTATCTGTGGGGCGTGCAGCCGCTCGGCGGCTGGTGGATGGTGGCCATGTGGCTCATCTGGGTGATCTGGATGGGCATTACCTGGGGCGCCTTCCTGACGCGCGGCAAGCCGATCTGGCACCTGCTGTCAGGGATGGAGGACTGGAGCCGCTACATCCTCATCCCGCTCCTGATCATCACCGGCCTCACCTCGCTGTTCGGCATGGGTCCGTTCGAGGCGGGCGAAGGCCAGAAATGGTATGCCGCCAAGGTGCTGACCTATGGTCTGGCGCTGATCATCGGGGTGATCCTGCGCCTCATCATGCATGAATGGCAGGCCATGTTCCGCGTGCTGGCGCAAGGGCCGGACGCGGGCGTGGAGTTGAAGCTCGAAAAGTCGAT
>JBKBNS010000013.1:0-56051 GCA_046295255.1 Glycocaulis sp. | reverse complement strand
GCGTCGAGCCGTCCTTGTGGAGGAGTGCTCCACGGCGGACGTCTCTCCTTGTCAGGAACCAAATCCGCTACGCCCCGGCAAGCGGCTGCAAGCCGCTTGCCTCACCTGGCAAAGAGTCGGAGCGAACCAAAGTTCGCTCCGGGGCCCGAAACCTTGATGAGTACAGGCCCTAAGCCAGCGCCGCCTTCAGCTTGAGGACGCTTGCCAGCGCCTCAAAGCGTGACAGGGCGCGCTCGACCGCCAGATCTTCCCGGCCCGGCTCCACCTCCAGCACCAGCGAGCCATCATCGCGCGTCAGGTTGAAGGATTTGAGCAGCCCCGCCGAGCCGCCCGACAGCGCCGTGCCCAGCCGCAGCCCGAAGCCGAGCTGCAGGGCAGCCTCCTCCTGCACATCATCAAGCAGACGCCGGGACGGGCAGTCCTCGGGGCGGGACTGGCGGCCCGCATAGCGGTGATGGATCGCCAGCGCGAGGAAGGCCCGTTCAGGATGGCTGATTCCGCCAAACGGCGCGTAGAGCACTTCGGTGGAGGCCAGCTCCGCGCGGTGATCGGGGTGCATGCGCGCGCCGATCTGCGACAGCCGCGCCGCCGCCCCGCGCAGGACCGGATCGCGCACCGGATCAAACACGGGCGGCAGGGATCTGTATACCGGCTCCAGCCATTGCGCCAGCGCCGGTCCGAAGCCCGGCTCGCTCAGCGCGTGGCGGGCCATTGCCCCGGCACCGGCCAGCAGCGGATCGCTGCGTCCGCGCAGTTCCGGGCAGTGGCTGAAGGCAACGCCTTCGCGCAGCCCCTTGGCGGAAAACACCACGCGCCTGAACTTGCCGCGCTTCATGATGCGCCTGAGCAGGAGGGCCGCATAGGCGAGCGTGGCCGCGCGCTTGGAGGACACGCCCGGTGTGGCCGCCAGCGAGGCCTCGCTCTGCGACACCGCAAAATCCGCCACGCGGGCGACCTGTGCGGCGCTGAGCGCATATTCATGCACCAGCTTCAGCGGGTAGAGATCAAGCGCCATGGAGAGCTGGGCAAAGGCGCGCCACGCCCCGCCCACCGCGAAGAAGTCCGGCCCTGACTTGGCAAATACGGCCGAGGCCGCCTCCAGCCCGGCATCAATCTCCTTGCGGATGCGCTTGGGATCGGCGGAGCCGCCATTGAGCACGGCCAGCGGGCCGAGCGGCAGCGAGATCACGCGGTCTGCCTCCCGGCCCTCAAGCCTTGCCAGTTCGAGGCTGGAGCCGCCCAGATCGCCGGCCACGCCGTGGACCGGCCCCATGCCGGCGACCACGCCAAGCGCGGAGAGCCGGCCTTCCTCCTCGCCTTCCAGCACCGTGATTGTCAGCCCCGTGAGCGCTTCGGCGCGGGCAACGAAGTCTGCGCCATCAGCGCATTCGCGCACAGCTGCGGTAGCCACCGCATGGCGCTCGGTCACGCCGCGGGCATCCAGCAGGCTGGTGAAGCGCCGCAGGGCCAGAAGGGCGGAAGTGATGCCGTCAGGATTGAGCGTGCCGCGCTCACGCGCGCCGCGTCCGAGCCCGGCCATCGTCTTCTCGTTGAAGACCGGCCACAGGGCCTCGCCCTCCACCCGGAACAGCACGAGCCGGACCGAGTTCGAGCCGATATCGATGACGGCAATATCGCGGTCCTGCGTCCCCATACTACCGCTTGACCAGCTGCGGCACGGAGGGCGGCTGATCATGGCGCAGCGCCTCGCCGCGCCCGGAGAGCGACGGGTTGGTCATGAAGTAGTCATGGGCGCTGAACGGATGCTCGATCTGCGAGGTATCGATACGGGCATAGCTGCCATCAGGGTTCATCAGCCAGCTCTGCGCCTCGTCCTGGAGGTTGGCTACCATGATCTGGTCCAGCACCTGGCGGTGAACGGTGGGGTTCTCCACCGGGCACAGCGTCTCGATGCGCCGGTCCAGATTGCGCGGCATCCAGTCGGCAGACGATATCCACACTTCGGCCTTGGGTGACGGCATGGGCGCGCCATTGGCAAAACAGACAATGCGCGAATGCTCCAGGAAGCGGCCGACGATCGACTTGACCCGGATATTCTCCGACAGGCCCGGCACGCCGGGGCGCAGGCAGCAAATGCCCCGCACGACCAGCTCTATGCGCACCCCGGCCTGACTGGCCTCGTAGAGCGCATCGATGATTTCCGGATGCACGACCGAGTTCATCTTCGCCCACACGCCTGACGGCTTGCCGGCGCGCGCATTGGCCGCCTCGCGCCGGATTTTCTCCACCAGCAATTCCTTCATGCCGATGGGCGAGATGGAGAGCTTTTCCAGCCCCGTCGGGCGGGCATAGCCGGTCACATAGTTGAAGATGCGCCCCGCATCACGCCCGCAGGCCGGGTCCGCCGTGAAGAGCGAAAGATCGGTATAGATGCGCGCGGTGATGGGGTGGTAATTGCCGGTGCCGAAATGGGCATAGGTGCGCAGGGTCGGGCCTTCCCGGCGCACCACGAGGGAAATCTTGGCGTGGGTCTTGTACTCCACGAAGCCATAGACGACCTGCACGCCCGCCCGCTCCAGATCGCGCGCCCATTTCAGGTTCGCTTCCTCGTCAAAGCGGGCTTTCAGCTCAACCAGAGCGGTAACGTTCTTGCCCGCCTCCGCCGCCTCGATGAGGGCGGCCACGATGGGCGAGTTCTTCGAGGTGCGGTAGAGCGTCTGCTTGATCGCGACAACATCGGGATCGTTCGCGGCCTGCCGCAGGAACTGCACCACCACATCGAAGCTCTCATAGGGGTGATGGACGATCAGGTCCTTGGCGCGGATCGCGGCAAAGCAGTCCCCGCCATGATCCTTGATGCGCTCGGGGAAGCGCGGCTCATAGGGTTCGAATTTCAGCTCTGGCCGGTCATCGGGGATAAGCTGGGACACCTGGGCGAGACCCAGAATGCCGTCCACCAGCACCACATCGCGGCTCTCGGCATGCAGCTGCTGGATGATGAAGCGGCGCAGCTCCTCGGGCATGGAGGCTTCGATCTTCAGGCGGACGAGCACGCCGCGGCGGCGCTGTTTCAGGCGCGCCTCGAACTCGCGCACCAGATCCTCGGCCTCTTCCTCTATCTCGATATCGCTGTCGCGTACGATGCGGAACGCGCCCTTGCCCATCAGCTCATAGCCGGGGAAGAGTGCATCGATGAAGACGATCAGCACGTCTTCCAGCGCGATGAAGCGGCGCACGGGCCGGCCCTTGCGGTCCTTGCGGTTGCAGGGGATTTCCACAAACCGCTTCACCCCCGCCGGCAGCGGCAGGAGGGCGTTCATCACCCGCCCGTCGCGCGTGCGCTTCAGCTTCAGCACCAGCGCAAAGCCCAGATTGGGGATGAAGGGGAAGGGATGGGCCGGATCAATGGCGAGCGGCGTGATCACCGGCAGGGTGTGGGCGAGGAAATCATCACGCAGCCACGCCTTCTCCGCGCGGGTCAGGCGCTCGGGTACGACAAGCTGCACGCCTTCGCGGCGCATCACCGTGCGGATCTCGCGCCAGCGCGCCTGCTGGGCCTTCATCAGCTGGGAGGCCGAGGCGTTGATCTGCTCCAGCTGCTCGGTGACGGTCAGCCCGTCCTGACCGGCCCGGTCCACGCCATTGCGCAGCTGGGCGCGCAGGCCCGCCACGCGCACCATGTAGAACTCATCGAGATTGCTCGCCGAGATCGACAGGAAGCGCAGACGCTCAAGGATCGGATGGGCCCTGTTCTCCGCCTCTTCCAGCACCCGCCGGTTGAACTCCAGCCAGGACAGCTCCCGGTTCAGGAAGCGCTCGGGCGATTCCATCAGGCCGGCGGGCGCCTGAGCGCCCTCCCCTGCCTGCCTGACCGGCATCGCTCCATCGCTCATCTCGGTCATGACGGGGCCTGCGTGTCCTCTTGAACTGCCTCTAGGCTGGATAGGCCAGCCAGCATCTCGCGCGCAAGCGTGCGTGTGACCGGCCCCTTGGCCGCCAGCGCCGCATTGTCGAGCCTTGCCACCAGCGCGCGGGCAAAGTCGACCGAGCGCTCCATGCGCATGAGAATATAGTCGATAATGCCCGGCCCCAGCGGAGTGCGTCGGTCGCGGAACAGTTTTTCCAGCACCTGACGCAGCAGCGCGTCATCCGGTTCGCTCAGCACCGCCGTCTCCGCCGCGATCAGGCGCGAGGCGAGATCGGGCAGGCGCACCGGCCAGTCGCCCACCGGCCTGCGCGCGGTCATCAGCACGCTGATCCCGGAATCGCCCGCCGCCCGGTTCAGCAGATGGAACAGGCCCGTCTCGTCCACGCCCGCATCGCAATCTTCCACCACCACGCAGGCCCCGCGCTGCACGCCCGGCAGCGCCTTTGACAGCGTGGCCGCATCAAGAAAGCGCGCGCCGGTGCGCACCCGCCACATATGCGCCAGATGGGTCTTGCCGGCCCCGGCCGGGCCGATCAGCAGCAAGTGGCCATGACGCCAGCGCGGCCAGCGATTGACCAGCGCCAGGGCGGAGGCATTGGCCTCACTCACCGCAAAGCTCTCCGCGCGGTAATCAGGCTTCAGCAGCAGGTCCAGGGCAAGCTGGGGAGTTGCCATTGAGGAAATCAGCTCCGGGGCCGTGCCACCCAGCCAAGGCCCGGTTCCTCCTGCAGCCGCGCGCCGCGCTGGGACAGCTCGCGGATCAGTTGCTCGCGCTCGCCGCGATGGGTGAGGGTCATGACCGCGCCGCTGGTCGATACCGCATCAAGGCGCGCATCGGAGACCAGCGACGCCCCGGTAATGGCCCGCTGCAGGGCGCGCCACTGGCCGATCGAGCTGTAGAGCAAGGTCACCACGACCTCACCGGCCTCGCCATCGCGCACGGTCACCTGACGCTTCCAGTTCTCCTGACGGGTCTGGACGATACGGCGCGCGGCCTCGGCAAAGCCGCCCTGCCCGGCCATGGTTTCCAGCGGCTCGCTGATCATCTGTGCGCCCGAGAGATCATGGATCTGGCCGCTGGCGCGCACCGCGCCCTCTGATTCGCGTGCTACGATCACCGCGACCTGGCTGACACCGTAAAGGCTGGCAATGGCGCGCAATGCCGTCTCGTCACCGGCCAGCGCGCTGGAGGCAGAGATCACCGAACGGCCAAGCGGGCGCGCATTATCGCCCTCGCCTTCGCTGCGCGAGCCCAGCCCGATAAAGGGCGTCAGCGCATGGGCATGGCGCGCCCCGCGCCAAGCCTCATACCAGCCACCGCCCCACAGGCCCGCATCCTCGGCGCGCTCGACAACCGGGATGACGAGAACCGGCGCGGCCTGCGCATCGGTGAAGGCCACGCCCTGACTGTTGAAGAAGGCGCGCACTGCGCGCGGATCGAACTCCACCGTCATGGTGGCGATATAGCGGTTGGCCGAGCGGCGCTCGTCGGCCACCTGCAGACCGGCCACCAGCTCCTGCGCCATGTCCGCGGGGATCGATACCAGCCCGGCATTGATCCGGTCTTCAGGCAGGGTCAGGCGCTCCAGAAGCACCTGCGCAGCCGCGATCTGGCCGGAGCGGAAGGCGGCCTGCTGGGCCGCCGTGGTGGTGTCGGCGCGCTCGTCGACGGGAATGCCGGGCACGGTGAAAACACTCTGCGCCATGGCGGGCATCGTGTAGATCACCACGCATATCAGGGCGGTGATGAAGGCCATGAGGCCGGAGCCGGGCATGGCCGTGGAAGTCGGGGTCCGCAAAATCATCGTTCTGTCCTGACGCAAGACGTGTTGAGCTGACTATACCCTGACCCGCGGCCCGGTGAAGGGCTGACGGCCAGTACCCGCACCGGCAGCGCGGCGGGGCGTCCCGCCTGCCACACCCGGCCAGGACAAGGACTATACACCCCAATGACCCGCCGGGGATTGATAGCCGGATATTTCGCGCAAAGCCCTGAATGAAAAGGAAAGTCCGCCGGGCAGAGCGGGGATAGACGCGAATTGCAGGCCCGCCCTCTTGCCAAGCCCGCCCCCTTGCAGTTGTTTGCGCGCCAGCACGCACCCCCTTGCCGGAGCAATGACCTTGGCCAGCACCCCGCCTTCACAGGGCCTCACCTATGCCTCTGCCGGTGTCGATATCGATGCGGGCGACGCGCTGGTCGAGGCGATCAAGCCGCTGGCGAAATCCACCGCCCGGCCCGGCGCGGCGGCAGACCTTGGCGGGTTTGGCGGCGCGTTTGATCTGAAAGCCGCTGGCTTCAACGATCCGATTCTGGTCTCCGGCACGGACGGGGTGGGCACCAAGCTGCGCCTCGCCATCGATACCGGCATCGTGGACACGGTCGGCATCGATCTGGTGGCCATGTGCGTCAATGACGTGCTAGCGCAGGGCGCCGAGCCCTTGTTCTTCCTCGACTATTTCGCCACCGGCAAGCTGGACCCGGCGCGCGGCGCGGAGATCGTCAAAGGCATTGCCGCAGGCTGCCGCCTTGCGGGCTGCGCGCTCATTGGCGGGGAAACGGCAGAAATGCCGGGCATGTATGAGGGCGAGGATTTCGATCTGGCTGGCTTCGTCGTCGGCGCGGCCGAGCGCGGCAATCTCCTGCCCCGCGAAGCCGACATGATGGCCGGTGATGTGCTGATCGGGCTCGCCTCCTCCGGCCCGCATTCGAACGGGTATTCGCTTGTGCGCCGCGTGATCGAGCATGCAGGCCTGAAGTTCGACAGCGAGGCGCCCTTCGCGCCGGGCCGCAAGCTCGGCGAAGCCCTGCTGGAGCCGACCCGCATCTATGTGAAATCGCTGATGCCGCTGGTACGCGCCGGCAAGATCAAGGGCCTTGCCCACATCACGGGCGGCGGGATCACCGAGAACACGCCGCGCATGCTCCCGGCTCACCTTGGCTTCGAGGTGGATTATGCGAGCTTTGAACGCCCCGCCGTCTTCCGCTGGCTGGAAAGCGCGGGCGGCATCGCAGAAAGCGAAATGCGCCGCACCTTCAATTGCGGGATCGGCATGATCGCGGCGGTCGCCGCCGAAGACGCCGGTGACGTGCTCGCTGCTCTCAAAGACGCAGGTGAGACAGCCGCCATCATCGGCCACCTGACCGCGAAATGAGCGGCAAAACACCGATTGCCGTCCTCATCTCCGGGCGCGGATCGAACCTGCAATGCCTGATCGATGCCTGCATGGGCGAGGATTATCCCGCCCGCATCGTCGCCGTCATTTCCAACCGGCCAGACGCCTATGGGCTGGAGCGGGCGCGTGAGGCGGGCATCGCCGCCATCGCCATCGACCACAAAGCCTTTGACACCCGCGAGGACTTCGAAGCGGCGCTCAATGCGGCCTTGCGCGAAGCGGGCGCGGAGTTTGTCTGCCTTGCAGGCTTCATGCGCATCCTGACGGAAGGCTTCGTGAACCGCTGGGAAGGCCGGATGATCAATATCCACCCGTCCCTGCTGCCGAAATTCAAGGGCGTGGACACCCATGCCCGCGCCATCGAGGCGGGCGAGAGCGAACATGGCTGCACCGTCCACTGGGTAACGCCCGGCATGGATGAGGGCCCCGTGATCGCGCAGGCCCGCGTGCCGGTGCTGCCGGGTGATACTCCCGAAACCCTTGCCGCGCGCGTGCTGGTGGAAGAACACCTTCTCTATCCGGAGGCGCTCAAGATGGCGCTTCGAGGCTAGCGGTTAGCCTCTGCGCGTCTCCGGCAAACGCCGGGCTTTTTTCAGTCCTGCCGGGGCGAGAGCCAGATGGCGTTCTCGGCGAAATCCACGACCAGATGAAACCGCGTCAACAGGCCGAGCCCGATATTGGCGCTGCCCGCCTCGCTCGCACGCGGATCGATCTCGGCCTCCACCGCGCCGAACTCGGCGCCGGCCACCTCCACGCTGCGCGCTTCCAGAACGCGCCGGTCAACCGCGCCGCCAATGCCGCCGCCGGAGCGGAGCGCCCCGGCCCGGCCATCAAGCAGGCCCACGGCCTCTGCGGCGGTGGTGTCGAGCAGAAGCGCGCCTCTGTTGCCGGTGTCGAAATCAGCCAGAACCGCCTGGCCTTCAATGGCGATCTCGAAGGCCATGATGCCGTCACGCGACACCAGGGTGCGGCGCTCCCCGTCCGGTTCTGCGGCCCGGTCCATCCGGCACACCTGGCCCGCGTCAAAATCAATGGCGAGGCGGGAAGCGTCGAATACTTCCCGGCCGAGTATCGCAGGGACAGGACGCCCGACAAGGCGCTGCGAAATATCCGACAGGTCCATGACCGCGATGACGGAACCGGCCAGTTCGAGCCCGGCCGCGCCGATGGTGACGCCAGGCACCAGCCCGGCGCTTACGGTCGCCGCGCCCGTGCCGCGGGCCTCCACCGTTTCGGCTTCGCCCTGAATGGCGCGCGCGGCAAAGGCAAGATCAACGACGGTGATTTCCGAACCGGAATCAAACAGCGCCTCGGTGGCAACGCCATTGATCGTGATATCCGTCCAGACCCGCCCGTCCGTGACGCGCAGATCGCTGCACGTCCCGGCGGAGAGCTGGAGGGAAAGGCCGAGTACAAACGCGGTGAGCATGGCCGTCAGCCTTTCCCGTTATGTGGCAGCCAGTTACCCCACCAGCTCCAGGCCGGCGAAGAAATAGGCAATCTCTTCGGCAGCCGTTTCCGGGGCATCAGAGCCGTGTACGGAGTTCGCTTCGATGGACTCGGCGAACACCTTGCGGATCGTGCCCTCATCAGCATTGGCCGGGTTGGTGGCGCCCATGACGGCGCGGTATTTCGCAATCGCATCTTCGCCTTCGAGCACCTGCACCACGACCGGGCCGGAGGTCATGAAGGACACCAGATCGTTGAAGAACGGGCGTTCGCGGTGCACGCCGTAAAAGGTCTCGGCCTGCGCCTTCGTCATGTGGATGCGCTTCTGGGCGATGATGCGAAGGCCCGCATCCTCGATCATGGCGTTGATCTTGCCGGTGAGGTTACGCTTGGTGGCGTCGGGCTTGATGATGGAGAAGGTGCGTTGCAGCGCCATGGTGTGTTGTCCCTTGGGTGATGATTGGGGAGGTGTGGTTTGGCGCGGCTTATAGCGGCGCTTTTACCCGCCAGCAAGGCATGCTACGCGCCTGCCCCATGCTGCATATCAACGATCTCACCTACCGCATTGAAGGGCGCGTCCTGTTCGATCAGGCCACGCTCTTTCTGCCGGCCAAAACCAAGATGGGCCTTGTCGGGCGTAATGGCACCGGCAAGTCGACCCTGTTCCGGCTGATCCGCGGCGAGGCGAGCCCGGAGACCGGCGATATCCGCATCCAGCCGGGCATGCGCATGGGCAGCGTGGAGCAGGAAGCGCCGGGCGGCCCCATCTCCATCATCGATTTCGTGCTGGCCGCCGACACAGAGCGCGCGAGCCTGCTCGCAGAAGCCAAAACCGCCACCGACCCCAACCGCATCGCCGATATCCAGACGCGGCTGGCCGATATCGACGCGCACTCAGCCGAAGCCCGCGCAGGCGCGATCCTGCACGGGCTAGGCTTTTCCAACGAGGAGCAGAAGCGCCCCTGCTCGGCCTTTTCCGGCGGCTGGCGCATGCGCGCCGCGCTGGCAGCCACCCTCTTTGCCCGGCCTGATCTGCTTCTGCTGGACGAGCCGACCAACTATCTCGACCTTGAAGGCGCGGTGTGGCTGGAAAACTATCTGCAGAAGTTTCCAGGCGCCGTGCTGCTGATCTCGCACGATCGCGGGCTTTTGAACGCCTCCATCGACATGATCGCGCATCTCAAAGACGCCAAGCTCACCGTCTGGGATGGCGGCTATGACCAGTTTGAAAAGCAGCTCGCCGAGCGTCAGCGCCTGACCATGAAGCTGGTGGAGAAGCAGGAGGAGGAGCGCCGCCGCCTGCAGGCCTTTGTCGACCGCTTCAAGGCCAAGGCCAGCAAGGCGAAACAGGCCCAGTCGCGCGTCAAACGGCTGGAGAAGATGCAGCCCGTCGCGACCTCGGTTGATGATCCGGTGGCGCCGTTCGACCTCCCTGCAGCGCAGCGCCGTATGGCCAATCCGCTGGTGCGCCTTGAAGCCGCAGCCACGGGTTATGGCGAAGATGCGGTGATCCTGAAAAACATGGATCTCAGGATCGATATTGATGACCGGATCGGCCTTCTGGGCCGTAATGGCGCGGGCAAGTCCACCTTCGCCAAGCTCCTGACCGGGCAGATACCGGTGCTCTCCGGCGCCATGCGCATGCACAAGAAGCTGCAGATCGCCCATTTCGCCCAGCACCAGATCGACGCACTGCACCCGGACACCTCGGCCTATCAGCACATTCTCGACCTGATGCCGGACGCGACCGAGGCCCAGCGCCGCGCGCGCCTTGCCCGCTTCGGCCTGCCTGGCGACCGGCAGGAAACGCCCGCGAAATCCCTGTCAGGCGGGGAGAAGGCGCGCCTTTTGATGAACCTGATCAGCTTTCACGGTGCGCATCTCCTGATCCTCGACGAACCGACCAACCATCTCGACATGGACAGCCGCGCCGCTTTGATGGATGCGCTCAATGCCTATGAAGGCGCGGTGATCCTGATCAGCCATGACCGCCATCTGATCGAGGCGTGCGTGGACCGGCTGTGGATAGCCGAAGGCGGCACGGTGAAGCCCTATGAGGGCGATATGGACGAGTACCGCAAGCAATTGCTGCGCCCTGAAACCGACGGCAATGGACGCGGGAAAATCAAGCCGGATGCCAAGCTGGAGCGCCGCCGCGATGCCGCCGAAGCGCGCTCAAAGCTGAAGCCCCTCAAGGCCGAGGCCGACAGATGGGAGCGCGAAGCCGAGCGCCTGAAAGGCGTGCTCGCCACCATCGACAAGGGGCTCGCCGTGCCGGGCCTGTGGGAGAAAGACCCCGGCCTTGCCACCGAGCTGACCAAGAAGCGCGCCCGCGCCGAAGAACTTATCGACGCGGCCGAGATGAAATGGCTGGAAGCCGACGAAGCCTACGAACAGGCCCGCGAGGCGGCGGGGGTCTAGCCGCAGCTTACGCGTTCCACCCGGTCATTATCGCCGATCACGATATTCATCCGGTCGGGCCGGTAATCCATGGTCACCGCGTCGCCGCGGCCATAGATGCGGTAGGGCACGGGCAGGGTGGAGACATCGATCTCGCCGCGCAGCTGGCCCACGAGCAGCTGGAATTGCGGGGCGGCGCATTCCCCGCCCGAGCGGTCAACGACGACGGGTTCGGTGTCCTCGCTGTCTGTCATGGTGGCGCAGCCTGCCAGAAGGGCGCTGGCCCCGGCCATGGCGAAAAATCTCATCATCCCTGCTTCTCCCATCGTCCCTGCTCGTTTTGCTTCCAGTACGATACCGGGATTCCTGTTTTTTTCGAGGCAGACCAGAGCTGGCGCGCCTGTGCCTTGCCGCCGGCATCGCTGTCCTCAAACATGACGACAACGCGCTCCCACTCCTCCAGGTTTCCCGGCTCCGCCCCATCAAGGCAGAACAGCATGCTGGCCTGATTGATATTGCGCGCCTCCGACGCGATCAGGACGGGCTGGCGCGGGGCGTGCAGCCCAGTGTCCCGCCCGTGCGGCAGGAAGCTGTCATCGCGGAAGGTCCACAGATGGGTGTCCAGCCGCGCGGCATGATCCTCGTCGGGCGTCGCGATAACGGCGCGCGCGCCGCGCTCCAGCACTTTCTGCAAGAGACCGGGCAGGACATCGTCCACCCCGGCCTTCTCCAGATGGTAGAACCAGAGCTCGGCCATCAGCGCTCGTAATAGTCGCGCACGAACCGGTCGAGCAGGCGCACGCCATAGCCGGTGCCGAAGGCAGGCAGGCGCGGATCTTTCGAGCCCGCATACATGCCCGTGCCTGCGATATCGATATGGACCCAGGGCTTGCCGTTGACGAAGCGCTGCAGGAAGACCGCGCCGGCAATCGAGCCGGCATTGCGGCCCTGACCGAGATTTTTCATGTCGGCGATATCGCTGTCGATATGGCGGTCATATTCCGGTCCGATCGGCAGGCGCCACACGCCTTCATCGGCCGCCTTGCCAGCCGCAAACAGGCGGTCCGCCAGCTTGTCATCATTGGTGAAGATGCCGGCATGCTCATGGCCCAGCGCCACCAGAATGGCACCGGTCAGCGTGGCCAGATCGATGATGAAGGCCGGGTCGAACTTCTCCTGCGTGTACCAGAGCGCATCGGCCAGCACGAGGCGGCCTTCCGCGTCGGTATTGTGGATCTCAATGGTCTGGCCCGACATGGAGGTGACGATATCGCCCGGACGCTGGGCATTGCCGTCCGGCATGTTCTCCACCAGCGCCACGACGCCGACCGCATTGACCTTTGCCTTGCGGCCCGCCAGAGCGCGCATCAGGCCGACCACGGCGGCAGAGCCCGCCATGTCGCCCTTCATCTCCTCCATGCTCTGGCCGGGCTTCAGGGAGATACCGCCGGTATCGAAGGTCAGGCCCTTGCCGACAAAGGCGAGCGGCTTGTCGCCCTCCTTGCCGCCATTCCAGCGCATGATGGCCAGCTTTGCCTCGCGCACGGAGCCCTGGCTGACACCCAGAAGCGAGCCCATGCCGAGCTTTTTCATCTGGGCCTCGCCCAGCACCTCGATCTCGAGGCCTTCCTTGTCCAGCTTGGCGATACGCTTGGCGTATTCTTCAGGATGCAGGACATTGGGCGGCTCCATCACGAAATCGCGCGCCGTGCGCACGCCTTCGGCAACCGGAGCCCAGCTCTTCCAGGCCTTCTTCGCGGCCTTCTCGTCGGCGGTCACGATCTCGACCGTGGCGAGCGACGGCTTTTTCTCCGGCGTCAGCTTGGTGCGGTACTGGTCAAAGCGGTAGGCAGCGAGCGTCGCGCCAAGGCCCGCCCGGCCCGCCATCTCGCCATCCTCGCTGTCGACATGGACCGAAAGCGTCTTGGTGCCGTTCAGGAGGACGTGCTTGGTCAGCGCCGCGACCGCCTTCTCCACCGTGTTGGCCGACAGGGTTTTCTTCGCGCCAAGGCCATAGACCAGCACGCGGTCAGCCTTCACGCCCGATGGCGCGGCGATCTCCAGCACCTGCGCCGCCTCGCCGGTAAAGCGCGAGGCCTTGATGGCGCGGCTGATCGCGCCGCCGCACACCTCGTCCAGCGCCTTGGCAGAGGCCGACAGGGCGGACTTCTCGTAAACGCCTGCGGCTATCGCATCACCTGCGGGCGCGGCGGAGAACTTGATCTGCATGGGTTTCCTTTCTGACAGGCGGGGGCTCACAGGAGCCGGCACGGGAGCGTTCGCGCAATCACGCATAGCCATGCTGGCCGAACTGCGCGAAGGTGTTCGGGCAAAGTGGTATCCGATCCTTGAACGGGTTAGAAGTCAGTGCGCACACCGAAGACCGCAAGGCCCGGACCTGCCACCCGATGAAACTGTTCCAGCGCTATGCCTTCCGGCAGGCCCTATGGCCTTTCCTGACAACGCTTGGCGCGCTGACAGGCCTTGCCATACTCACCCAGTCGCTTTCGAACCTGAATTTGGTCGCCGACCGGGGCGAGACGCTGTTCGTCTTCCTGTGGGTGACGATACTCGCCGTGCCGCAGGTCGTCGCCTTGCTGATGCCGATGGCGGTGTTCATCGCATGCGCGGCGGCGCTGAACCGGATGATGAGCGAATCCGAGCTGACCGTGGCGGCTGCAGCCGGGCTCAGCCGCCGTGACCGCATGTCGCCCTTCCTGCGCGTGGCGGTCTATGCCGCGCTGATCAATCTGGGGGTGAACCTCTTCGTCCAGCCGGCGGCCTACCGGGAAATGCGCCATGCGCTCTACGAGGTGCGCACCGACATCGCCGCCAGCATGATGCGGCCGGGCGAGTTCGTGCCGCTGGGCCGCGACGTGACCTTCTATGCCCGCATGATCGGCGATACCGGCGTGATGAGCGAGGTTTTCATCGAGGACGGGCGCGGCGTGGCCAGCACCGCCTATTCCTCGCGCACCGGCCAGATCGTGCGTGCCGAGCGCGGGCCGGTCATGCTGCTGCGTGACGGGGTGGTCTCCCAGATCGACGAGGGCGGCACGCTCTCCAGCCTGACCTTTGACAGCTACGAGTTTGACCTCGCCGCCTTCATCGATCCGGCCGATGCATTCTTCTTCAAGGAGAGCGACCGCTATCTGCCGGAGCTGTTCTTCCCGACATCAGGCGAGATCGTGAGGGCGCGCGGGCTCAATAACCTGCTGGCCGAGGGCCATTACCGCCTGTCGGCGCCACTTTACAATATCGCCTTTGCCCTGATCGCCATGGCCGCCTTCTTCAGCGGTCCGCCCCGGCGCACCGGCTATGCCCGCGCCATCGCGATTGCAGGCGGGTGCGCGCTGGTGGTGCGCCTGGCGGGCTTTGCCATTCAGGCCGGAGCCGCCAACACGCCCGAGCTGAACGCGCTGCAATACGCAATACCGCTCGCCGCCATCGCAGGCGCCTATATCGTCATCCACCGGCCCGCGCGCTTCATGGCGCGGCGCGTCTTCCACAAGCCGGGGCCAGCCAGCCCATGACGGTCCTGACGCGCTATCTCCTCTGGCAGACCCTGCTGGGCATTGCGGGCGCGGCGATTGTCGTGACGGCGGTGATCCTGCTTGTCGACTTTGTGGAAACCTCGCGCGATGTCGCCACCCGCGTGGACGTCTCCGCCCTGCAGGTGGTGATGTTCAGCCTGCTCAAACTGCCCCTGCTGCTGCAGGACACCCTGCCCTTCATCATCCTGTTCGGCGTCTTGTGGACCTTTTTCCGGCTGAACCGGCGCAGCGAGCTGATCGTGATGCGGGCGTCGGGCGTATCGGCCTGGCGCATCATGGCTCCGGCAGTGGCGCTGGCCCTTCTGGTCGGTATTGCGGGCAGCACCGGGCTCAACCCGCTGGGCGCCGCGTCCAACGCGGCTTTCGAGGCGCGGCGCGCGGCCCTGTTCGAGGACCGGCCTGCCAGCCAGGTCCGCGCTGCGCGCACCTGGCTGCGCGAGGTGCGCGAGGACGGCTTTGTGCTGATCGCGGCAGAGGGCATGGAAGGCGACCGGCTGATCGCGCCGGTCTTCCGCATGTATACCTATGGCGGGCCGGATCAGCGCACCCCGCTGCTGGAGCGGCTGATCCAGGCCTCCAGCGCGGAGCTGGCGGGCGGGTTCTGGCGCCTGAGCGGGGCGATAGAGCACCGCCCGGAAGAGGAAAGCGCCGCACTTGGCGATGTCTCCCTGCCCACCACGACGGGCCGCGAGGCGCTGTTTGAACGGGCCCGCTCGGCGGCGGGCGTTTCGTTCTGGCGTCTGCCGGAGGTCATCGTGTCGGCGCGCGAGGCGGGCCTGTCTACCCGCGTCTACGAGCTGCGCTGGCAGGCCCTGCTGGCCCAGCCCCTGCTGCTGGCGGCAGCGGGGCTTCTCGGCGTGGCGGCCACCTTGCGCCTTGCCCGGCTGGGCGGGGCGGCCGGATTTGCGCTCGCCGGCGGGCTGGGCGGTTTCATGCTGTATTTCCTCCAGCGCATGCTGGCGGGGCTCGGATCAGCCGGTGCGCTGGACCCGGTCAGTGCAGCATGGTCAGCACCGGCCCTGTTCGCGCTGGTTGCTGTCTTGTATATCGCCATGACAGAGGACGGTTAGCTGCTGTCCTCATGATTGCCTCAATGCGCGTTATCAGTATGGTCAGCGCGCAGGAAACGGGAAAATGACACTGATGCCCCTGACCACCTTCAAACGTCTGGCCATGTGCCTTGCCGTGCCGCTTGGCCTTGCCCTGACAGGTCCGGCTGCCGCGCAGCAGGTGGAGGGCATTGCCGCCATCGTCAATGACCAGCCGATCACCACTTTCGATGTGCGTGACCGGATGCGCCTTATCCTCTCCTCTGCCGGCATCCAGCCGACCGAGGCCGTGCTGCTGCAGGTGCAGGAACAGGCGATGCGCTCGCTGATCGAGGAAGCGCTGCAGCTGCAGACCGCGCGCCGCTATGAAGTGCCGGTCACCGAAGAAGAGGTCGACGAGGCTATTGCCGATCTCGCAGCGCGCAACGGCATTACGGTTGAGGAAATCCGGGGGGAACTGGAAGGCTCAGGCGTCAGCATGGATACGCTGCGCCAGCAATTGCGCGCCGAGATCGCGTGGTCCTACCTTGTTGCCGGTCGGTATCGCCCCCGCATTCGCGTCACCGATGCACAGATCGACACCGCGCTGGAACGCATCGCCGAAAGCGCTTCCCAGACCCAGTACCGGGTTGCGGAAATCATGGTGAACCTGCCCGCCAGCGGCGATGAATCCGCCGCCGAGCAGCGCATCGCCGCCATCTATAATGCGCTGGAGCAGGGCGCGCCCTTCCCGGCCATTGCCGGCCAGTTCTCTGATGCGCCCACCGCCGCCACCGGCGGGGATGCCGGCTGGCTGAGCGCCGGGCAGTTGCGCCCGCAGATCGCCTCCACCATCCAGCAAATGCCGGTAGGCTCGATCTCCAACCCGATCCGGGTGCCCGGCGGCTATATGATCGTGGCGCTGGCCGACCGGCGCGAGGGGCAGGCCACCGAGCAGATCACCCTGCAACAGGTGACACTGCTGACCTCGCAGATCACTGATGAACGCCGTCAGGCGCTCACCCGGGCCGCCGAGCGCGTCAATGGCTGCGCGAACGTCGCCACGGCATTCCAGTCCGTCCCGCAGGCCATCGTGACCGATCTCGGCACGGTGGGCGCGAACGCGCTGGTTCCCAATATCCGCCAGGCGCTGGCCGGGCTGCAGAGCGGGCAGGCAAGCCCGGTGCTGGAGACGGGCGCCGGCCTTCAGGTCTTCATCCTGTGTGACCGCCGCATTGGCGGGCCGGGCATGCCGGGACCGTCGGACGTGGAAAACCAGATCATCAACCAGCAACTGTCCATGCTGGCCCGCCGCTGGCTGCGCGATCTGCGCAATGACGCCACCGTGGAGATGGTGGGTTACGAGTAAGCGCGGGCGCTGATGACAGCCGCTCCGCCCGTTCTCACCCTTGGCGATCCGGACGGTATCAGCCCTGAAATCACGCTCAAAGCGTGGCACGCCCTGCGCGGCGCAGGCCAGCCCTTCGCCCTGACCGGGGAGATTGCCCCGCTTCAGGCCGCGGCGCGCAGCCTCAACCTGCCCGCGCCCCGCCCCGTAGAGCAGATCGGTGAAGCCGCCAACCTCTTTGCAGACGCCCTGCCCGTCCTGCCCGCGCCCGGCGCCCATTCGGTGCTGGCATCGATCGAGGCCGCCACCACGCTGGCGCTTTCGGGCGAGGCTGGAGCAGTGGTCACCAACCCGATCTCCAAGGCCTCGCTCTATGCGGCAGGCTTCCGCTTTCCCGGCCATACCGAATACCTCGCCCACCTGACCGCAAGCGCGCCGCTGGAAGGCCCGCGCGGGCCGGTGATGATGCTGGCAGTGCCGGGGCTGCGCACCGTGCTCGTCACCATCCACCAGAGCCTGAAAAGCGCGATTGAAAGCCTGACACCTGAAGCCATCATCCACACGGCCCGCGTGACACATCATGCGCTGAAAGCCGATTTCGCGATTGCCCGCCCGCGCCTCGCCCTTGCCGGGCTGAACCCGCATGCGGGCGAAGGCGGAGCGATGGGCCGCGAAGAGATCGAGATACTTCAACCTGCCCTCGCCGTGCTGCGCAGCGAAGGCATCGAGATCACCGGTCCCATGCCGCCCGACACGATGTTCCACGCCGAGGCGCGCGCAGGCTATGATGCGGCCGTGTGCCTCTATCACGATCAGGGCCTGATCCCGGTCAAGACGCTGGATTTCCATGGCGGGGTGAATGTCACTTTGGGCCTGCCAATCGTACGCACTTCGCCGGATCACGGCACCGCGAAGGATATTGCCGGCAAGGGCATTGCCAGGGCGGACAGCCTGATCGCTGCGATTGGCCTTGCCGCAGAGCTCGCCGCCAATCGGACGCGGTCATGAGCGCGGACACCCTCCCGCCTCTTCGCGACGTGATTGCGGCCCACGGACTTGCCGCCGACAAGCGCTTTGGCCAGCACTTCCTGCTGGATCTCAACCTCACCGCCAAGATCGCGCGCCTCTGCGGAGACATGAGCGCGGCAACGCTGGTCGAAGTTGGCCCCGGCCCCGGCGGGCTGACCCGCGCGCTCCTGTCTGAAGGCGCGCGCCGCGTGGTGGCCATCGAGAAGGATGCCCGCTTCCTGCCCGCGCTTGAGGAGGTGTCAGAGGCTTTCGGAGGACGGCTCAGCGTCATCGAAGCCGATGCGCTGACCATCAGCGGCGAATCGCTGGGGCTCGACGATGGTGAGCGGGCCATCATCGCGGCCAACCTGCCCTATAATGTCGGCACGGCGCTCTATACCGGCTGGCTGGAGGCCGAACCGGTCTGGTGGTCGCGTGCAGTGCTGATGTTCCAGAAGGAAGTGGCGGAGCGCATCGTCGCGCCTGCCGGCGATGACGCCTATGGCCGGCTCGCCATCCTCACCGCTGCGCGCGCAAAGGCGAAATACGCTTTCACCCTGCCCGCCAGAGCGTTCACGCCGCCGCCAAAAGTCGACAGCGCCGTGGTTGTGGTGAACCCGCTGCCCGATGGCGAGCGCTTTGACGATACGCAGGCCCTGTCAACGGTGACGGCAAGTGCCTTCGGCCAGCGCCGCAAGACTCTGCGCAAATCGCTAGCCCAGGCCGCTTCACAGACCCGTGCGAGTGCGGAGGAACTGCTGGCCGCCTGCAATATCGATCCCGGCGCACGCGCCGAGACGATTCCGCCGGAAGGCTTCATGGCGCTGGCCAGACAATGGCGCGCCGCGCGGCGCTAGCGGGAAGACGGCTCAGGCTGCGGCTTCGCCATCACCGGAAGCGGCATCAAGGGCAGCCTCGGCATCGGCATCACGGGTGCGGCGCGGACGGCGGGTACGGGCCGGGCGCGGCTCGTCGCCGGGCTGGTCATCGCCGCCGGGCGCAGGCTCGGGCTGGCTTTGCGAACCCGGATCGACCATGCGCAACGGATCGGACGCCTCGGCGCGCTCTTCCCGGCGGGGGCGGCGCTGGCGGCGCTGACGCCCGCCGGACCGGTCACCGGCATCCTCGCCAGAGGCCTCGTCCTGAGCCGAATGTTCCTCGCCCTGCCCGTTGGCGCCCTGCGCCTCGCGCCGGTCGTCCTGATGGCGGTCGCGATTGTCGCGCTGGCCGCCATGATCGCGGCGGTGGCCGTTCTGCTGGCCGTTCTGGCTGAACTGGCGCTCGTCGCCGCCATCCTCGCCCTCGCCCTCATCGCCATGATCGCGTTCGTCGCGGCGCGGCTGGGTGGCCTGCACGATGCGGAAATAATGCTCGGCGTGCTGATAGTAATTCTCCGCCATGATGCGGTCACCGGAGGAAGACGCATCGCGCGCGAGCTGGAGATATTTCTCGTAGATATGGGCCGCATTGCCCCGGATCTTCACGTCCGGGCCATTGCTCTCGAAATTGCGATTGCCCTGATTGCTGTTGGGCTTACGCCCCCGTCCGCGTTGACGCTTCATCGTATCTCACTTGATCCTGTTTCCAGCAGGTGCCCCGGCCCCTCAGGCCGGACGCGCGGCCTTGCGCAAGCGGGCTGCCGCACGAAAAATGCTGTGCAATCTGCCAATCGTCGAACAAAAGCCGGTTATATCAGCGGGCCCGTCCCGTCTTGTCCGTCAAAGCCCCGTCCGGGCGCGCCATAAACGCTGAATAACCGACAAACTAGACTCATCCGCGCCCGGTTTCCAAGCCTTTTTCAGTTGCGCCCTGC
Source organism: Glycocaulis sp. (assembly GCA_046295255.1). Classification (GTDB taxonomy): domain Bacteria; phylum Pseudomonadota; class Alphaproteobacteria; order Caulobacterales; family Maricaulaceae; genus Glycocaulis. The sequence goes on along the minus strand of JBKBNS010000013.1, from coordinate 36,388 downwards.
AGCCCCCGTCACAGGCGCGCCATGATGACCCGGTCACGCCCGGCAAGATCGGCGATGATCCGTGCCCGTTCAATCCCGGCTGCCGCCGCCAGCGCCAGCACCGCCTTGCCCTGATCATGGCCGATCTCGAACAGGAAGCACGCCCCCGGCGCCCCAAGGCGCTGCGCCTCGGCGATCAGGTGGGGATAGGGCGCCAGCCCGCCCTCCCCGCCATCGAGCGCCAGGCGCGGCTCGAAGGCGCGCACCTCCGGCTCCAGCGTCTCGATCACCTCCGGCGCGATATAGGGCGGGTTGGAGACCAGAAGATCAAACGGGCCCTCCACGCCATCCGCCCAGCTCGTCTCGAGAAAGGTGATGCGGCCCTCAAGCCCGTTACGCGCGGCATTGGCTTTGGCGATCTCCAGTGCGGCGGCAGAGATGTCCGTCGCGATGGCGGTTGCGTTCGGCAGCTCGCTTAGAAGCGCCAGCGCAATCGCGCCGGACCCCGTCGCTATGTCGAGTATGCGCACCGGTGCAGCGCGGTCTGGCAGGGTGCTGAGCGCCGCCTCTACCAGCGTTTCGGTGTCGGAGCGCGGGGTCAGCACGTCGCGGGTGACGATCAGGTCCAGCGTCCAGAACCCCACCGAGCCGATGATCTGGGACAGGGGTTCGCGGGCGGCGCGGCGGGCCACCAGCGCTTCAAAGCGGGCGGCCTCCGTCTCACTTAAGGCCTTGTCGCCGCGTGAGAGCATGCCTGCTGCATCCAGCCCCAGTGCGTGGCGCAATAGCCGCCTTGCCTCATCGCGCGCATCCTCAATGCCTGCGGCAGCGAGGCGGGCTGTGGCAGCATTGAGGGGGGTGGGGATCATGTGAGGTTTTTTCCCTCGTCCTTCGAGACGCTCACTTCGTTCGCCCTCAGGATGAGGGAAAAACCCAGGCCCTCATGCTGAGGAGCGCGATAGCGCGTCTCGAAGCGCCCTACCCCTCATCCATGGCGGCGAGGCGGGCGGCCTGATCCTCGGCGAGCAGCGCGTCGATCACCTCATGCAGCGCCTCGCCCGCCACGATCTCCGGCAGCTTGTAGAGGGTGAGGTTGATACGGTGATCGGTTACGCGCCCTTGCGGATAGTTGTAGGTGCGGATGCGCTCTGACCGGTCGCCGGAGCCGACCTGGCCCTTGCGCTCTGCGGCGCGGGCGGCGTCCTTTTCGCTGCGCTCTTTCTCGTAAAGCTTGGTTTTCAGGACCTGCATGGCGATGGCGCGGTTCTGGTGCTGGGATTTTTCCTGGCTGATCACCACGATCCCGGTGGGAAGGTGGGTCATGCGCACGGCCGAGTCCGTCTTGTTGACGTGCTGACCGCCTGCACCGGACGCACGCATGGTGTCGATGCGGATATCCTCGTCGCGGATCACGATGTCCACGTCCTCAGGCGCGGGCAGCACGGCCACCGTCGCAGCCGAGGTGTGGATGCGCCCGCCCGCTTCGGTTTCCGGCACGCGCTGCACGCGGTGGACACCGGATTCGAACTTCAGCTTGCCGAACACGCCCGCGCCCGTGGCCGAGGCGATCACTTCCTTGTAGCCGCCAACCTCGCTCTCACTGGCGGAGATCACTTCCACCTTCCAGCCCTGCTTGGCGGCGTGGCGCTCATACATGCGGAAGAGATCACCGGCAAACAGCGCCGCCTCATCCCCGCCCGTGCCGGCGCGGATTTCCAGGATGATATTGGCCTCGTCATCCTTGTCCTTGGGCAGGAGGAGGAGTTGCAGCTCGCGCTCGATTTGCGGGATGCGCTCTTTCAGCTCCGCGCGCTCTTCCTGCGCCAGCTCGGCCATGTCCTTGTCGCCGCCCTCGGCGATGATGGCTTCGGCTTCGGCAAGGCCTGCGCGGGCGGATTTCAGCTCGCGCGCCTTTTCGGTGACCTCTTTCAGCTCGGCATGCTCGCGGGAGAGCTTGACGATCTCCTCGCCATCGCTGGCCGCGCCAAGGCGCGCCTCGATCTGGTCGAAGCGGTCGAGAATCTGGTCGAGTTTCTGGTCAGGTAAACGCATGGGAGAGCCGGTTACACCCTACATGCGCGCGCGTTCAAGCGAGGGAATCACGCCGGGGTGCGCATAACCGGCCATGCGCGACAGCACATCAGCCGGATCGGAGCCGGAAATCAGCATGGTGCGGTGGCGGGGCTGGATGAAGCCATCGGCCTGCATCCGGTCGAGAAAGGCGAGCAGGCCGTCATAATAGCCCGCCACATTGATGAGGCCGACCGGCTTCACATGGCGGCCGAGCTGGCTCCACGTCCAGATCTCGAACAATTCCTCCATCGTGCCGATCCCGCCGGGCAGGGCAATGAAGCCCTCGGCCTCGTCGGCCATGATCTGCTTGCGCTCGTGCATGGAGGACACCACGCGCATGTCAGAGACGCGCGGATGGGCGATCTCGCGGTGATGCAGGAAATCGGGGATGACGCCGGTCACCGCCCCGCCAGCCTCAACGGCAGCGTCGGCGAGTATCCCCATCAGCCCCACCTGCCCGCCGCCATAGACCAGCCGCATGCCTTCGCGGGCAAGGTGGGTGCCAAGCGCGGCTGCGGCTCTGGCATAATCGGGGGCGGCGCCGGGATTGGACCCGCAATAGACACAGACAGATTGCATCTGCACCCTTTAGCTTCCAAACCGGATTCGGCCAAGCGGCAAGCCGCCTATTTCGCCGCGTCCATCCAGTTCGCATCCACATTGAGGAAGCCGCCGGACTGACGCTTCCACAGGCGCGCATAGACCCCGCCTCTGTCCAGCAGCGCCTCATGGCTGCCCTGTTCGATGATGCGGCCCGCCTCCATCACCACCAGCAGGTCCAGCATGGCGATAGTGGAAAGCCGGTGCGCGATGGCGATGACCGTCTTGCCCTCCATCAGCTGGTAAAGCTGTTCCTGGATGGCGGCTTCAACTTCAGAATCGAGCGCGGAGGTGGCTTCATCCAGCACCAGTATCGGCGCGTCTTTCAGCAGGATGCGCGCAATCGCGATGCGCTGGCGCTGGCCGCCGGAGAGCTTCACGCCCCGCTCGCCCACCTTCGCCTCATAGCCGGTGCGGCCATCAGGATCGGAAAGATTGGGGATGAATTCATGCGCCTGCGCGCGGCGCGCCGCCTCGAAGACCGCCGCCTCGTCATCGCCGTGCGTGCCATAGGCGATATTGTCCCGGATCGAGCGATGGAGCAGGGAGGTATCCTGCGTGACCATGCCGATCTGGCGGCGCAAGGAATCTTGCGTGACCGGCGAGATATCCTGCCCGTCAATCGTGATGCGCCCGCCCTCAAGGTCGTAAAAGCGCAGGAGCAGGTTGACGAGGGTGGACTTGCCCACCCCTGACCGGCCGACCAGCCCCACCTTCTCGCCCGGCGCGATATCGAGGTTCAGCCCCTCGATCACGCCCGCCTCCTTGCCGTAGTGGAAGGTGATATTCTCAAAGCGGATCGCGCCTTGCGTCACCTCCAGCGGTTTTGCACCCGGCTGATCGGTGATCCCCTGCGGCTGGGCGATGGTGTTGATGCCGTCCTGAATGGTGCCAATGGCTTCAAACAGGCCCGCCGTCTCCCACAAGATCCAGTCCGACATGGCCCGCATGCGCATCACGATGGCGACCGCCACGGCCAGCACGCCAAGCCCCACAAGCCCCATCTGCCAGGCAACGATGGTCGCCCCGGTAACGCCGACCAGCAGCGCAGCATTCAGCGTCTGAAGGAGCGTGTAGAGCCCGGTGACGAGGCGCATCTGCTTGTGGACGGTGCCCATGAAGCCACTCATCGCTTCGCGGGCATAGCCCTCTTCCCGGCGCGCATGGGCGAAAAGCTTGATGGTCTGGATATTGGTGTAGCTGTCGACCACGCGCCCCGTCATTTCCGCGCGCGCATCGGCCTGTGCCATCGACACCTTGCGCAGGCGCGGAATGAAGTGGACCAGCAGCCAGATATAGCCTGCCAGCCACAGGAGAAGCGGGATCATCAGGGAGGGCTCGGCACTGCCCACCAGCACCAGCGCGCCGATGAAATACACGACCACATAGACGAAGATATCGAGCACCTTCATCACCGTCTCGCGCACGGCGAGCGCGGTCTGCATCACCTTCTGGCTCACCCGGCCGGCAAACTCGTCCTGAAAGAAGGCCATGGACTGGCCCAGGATGTAGCGGTGGGTCAGCCAGCGCGCGAGCATCGGGAAATTGCCGAAAATCGTCTGGTGCGTGATCAGCGAATTGAACAGCACCAGCACCGGATAACCAATCAGCACAAGAGCGGCCATCGCGATGAGCCCGGCCCCGTGCTCGGCATAGAGCGTCTCGCGGTCCGCGCTCGCCAGCCAGTCCACCAGCGTGCCGAGAAAGCCGAGGAACACCACCTCGAACACCGAAATGAGCGCGGTCAGCGCCGACAGCGTCAGCAGCCAGGGCAGGACGGGCTTCGTGTAATAGAGCAGGAAGCCGAACAGGCTTTTGGGCGGCGCTTGCGGCTCCACCGAGGGAAAGGGATCAATGCGGGATTCAAAAAAGCGGAACATCAAAGAAAACCTTGTGGGCAGGCCCCGGAACAGCCGGGGCTGCGGGGTAGTTTGCGGCACGCCCGAAGCGGTCTAGAATCTCAACCTAGGCTGAGGTCAAAGGCAAATGACATGACACCCGTGAAGAAGACGAAACCGGTGCGCGCGCTGAGTGTGGGGGAGCTGGCGCGCCGCGCCGGGGTCAGCGTCTCCACCCTGCACTTTTACGAGACAAAGGGGCTGATCGCCAGCACGCGCACCGGCGGCAATCAGCGCCGCTATGGCCGCGACATGCTGCGCCGGGTGGCGGTGATCCGCGTCGCCCAGCGCGCGGGCGTACCGCTCGCTGAAATCCGCGAGGCGCTTGATGCCCTGCCCGCACGGCGCACACCCGATGCAAAAGACTGGGCAAAGCTGTCGGCTGTGTGGAAAGACGCGCTGGAGGCGCGCATCACGGCGCTGACCCAGCTGAAAGACGAGCTGGAGGGTTGTATTGGCTGCGGGTGCCTGTCCCTTGCCGCCTGCCCTTTACGCAATCCGGGCGATGTGCTTGCCAAGGAGGGGCCGGGCGCGAGACTGCTGGAGGGATGAGGCTCAGGCTGGCCGGCGTGACCGGAACGCGGCGGCCAGCGTGCCATCATCTAGATAATCCAGCTCCCCGCCAACGGGCACGCCGCGCGCCAGCGAGGTGATGGACACGCCCGTACCCGCCAGCCGGTCTGCGATAACATGGGCCGTGGTCTGGCCATCGACCGTGGCATTGAGCGCGAGGATCACTTCGGTGACGCTTTCCCGGCTGACCCGCTCGATCAGGCTTGCAAGGTTCAGATCATCCGGGCCCACGCCATCGAGCGCAGAGAGCACGCCGCCAAGGACGTGGTAACGCCCTGCATAAGCCCCTGCCCGCTCCAGCGCCCAGAGATCGCCCACGGTCTCCACGACGCAGATCACCCCGCCCGAACGCTTGGGATCGCGGCAGACCGTGCAGGGGTCGAAGACATCCAGATTGCCGCAAATGCCGCACGGGCGGATCTTCTCCGCCGCCTCGGCAAGCGCAGCGGCCAGCGGCTCCATCAGCGCCTCGCGCTTCTTCATCAGGTGCAGGGCGGCGCGCCGGGCCGAGCGCGGCCCCAGCCCCGGCAGCTTGGCCAGAAGCTGTATCAGCCGCTCGATTTCAGGGCCTGCCGTGCCTGCCATGGGACGATGCTCCGCGTGCCGGGCCGAATCGCCCTGCAATCACGTCTGAGACTAAAGGCGAGTGAGCGCTTGGACAGCCTTACGGCTTCACCCCGAACGGCATGTCGAAGCCGGGGGGCAGGCCGAGCCCGCTGGCCGCTTCGCTGAGCAGCTTGGCCTGCGCCTGATCGGCCTTGCGCTTGGCATCGGCGAGCGCGGCAAGGAACAGGTCTTCGAGGATTTCCGGCTCGGACGGGTCAATCAGGGACGGGTCGATGGAAACTTTACGCGGCTCGCCCTTGGCGGTGAGCGTGATGCGCAGGAGACCGGCGCCGGACTCTCCGGTCACCTCCACCTGATCAAGGCGGGCCTGCGCCTCGCCCATCTTCTTCTGCATTTCCTGGGCCTGCTTCATCAGCCCGGCAAGGTCTTTCATGGCTTTCGCTCCTGATGGGCGGCGGGACTGACGGCAGCATCCTCCCGGTCCGTTGCCGGCGGGAGGATGGCTTCCAGTTCAGCGCCCGGGAAAAGGGTCATGGCTTTCACCACCGCAGGATCGCGCAAGGCACGCTCACGCCGCTCCTGCGCCTCGCGCCGGGTCCGCTCGCGCAGGGTTTCGACACCCGGAGCGCGTCCCTGCGCATCAACCAGCCAGCGCTGGCCGGTCCGGGCCTGCAGGAAGGCGGCGAGCCTGCCCGACAGCTCGTCAGGCGCACCCTGCGCCGCCTCATAGACGAGCTTGCCCTTGCCGATAGAGGCAAGGCGGACAAAGCGCTCGACCTGGTCTTTCAGCAGCACCTCGCGCTCTGCCTCGATCATGGAGATCAGATCGGCAAGGCTGTCGGGGCCACCTTCCGTGACCGGCTCGTCGCCGTGCGCGCCGGCGTGCATATCGTCTTCGGCTTGCGCCTTCGGGGCCTCTGACGGCGCGGAAGGGGCAGAGGACGGCGCCGAGGCAGGCATGCCACCGCCCTGCGTCATTGCCGCGATCAGGCGGGCCGCCTCTTCGGGTCCTGGAAGGCTCGCCGCGCTCATCAGGCGGATGATGGCGATCTCGACAGCGGCCATCGGATCAGGCGCGCTCCTCACATCTTCAAGCCCGGAAAGCGCCGTCTTCCAGAGCCGCGACAGGCTGGCGAGAGAATGCTGCCCGGCAAGGGCGTCAAGCCGCGCCACCGTCTCCGCCGCCTCACCGATCTGCGCGTCTTTTCCCGCGGCCTTCAGCCGGTTCATGGCATGGAGGTAATCGAGCACGTCGCGCATCAGCACCTGCGGATCGGCGCCCGCATCATACTGGTGGGCCAGCTCGTCCAGCGCCTTGCCGCCTTCTCCGGAGAGCGCCGCTTCCAGAAGGTCCAGCACGCGCGAACGGTCAGCCAGGCCCAGCATGTCGCGTACCTGCGCGGCGCTGACGGGGCCGGCCCCGCTGCCCTGCACGATGGCCTGATCGAGAAGCGAGAGCGCATCGCGCACCGAGCCTTCCGCCGCGCGGGCGATGGCGGCGAGGCCTTCCGCCTCCACCTGCGCGCCCTCCTGCCCACAAATGCGCTGCAGATGCGCGGTCAGCACATCGCGCGGCACGCGCTTGAGGTCAAAGCGCTGGCAGCGGCTCAGGACCGTTACCGGCACTTTGCGGATCTCGGTGGTCGCGAAGATGAACTTCACATGCGGCGGCGGCTCTTCCAGCGTCTTCAGGAGCGCGTTGAAGGCCGAGGTGGACAGCATGTGCACCTCGTCGATGATATAGACCTTGTAGCGCGCGGAGACGGGCGCATAGCGCACCCCGTCCAGTATCTCGCGTATGTCATTGACGCCGGTGCGCGAGGCGGCATCCATCTCCATCACGTCGACATGGGCCGAGCGGGCGATCGCCTCGCAATGAATGCCCGGCGGGTCGATCTCTATGGAGGGGCCTTTGCGGGCCTCGCTGTCATAGTTCAGCGCCCGCGCGATCAGGCGGGCGGTTGTCGTCTTGCCCACACCGCGCACCCCGGTCAGCATATAGGCATGGGCGATGCGCCCGGCCGCAAAGGCGTGGGTGAGCGTGCGCACCATCGCGTCCTGACCGATCAGGTCGACAAAGCGCTGCGGGCGGTATTTGCGGGCCAGCACCTGATAGCCGGCAGGGCTCTGGGGCGCGTCAAGGCCGGGAAGGGCCGGACCGGCATCCCCCGCCATCAGATCCCCTGCCAGATCCATCGTGTCCGTATCCTGTTCGATATCGTCCATGATGGCTGGGGCCCTTCGCGGGATAGGCGGCAGCAAGAAGAGGCGGAAGGCGGCGGAAGACCGGACGGCGACCCGAGCCGAAACTCGTTACGGCTGCTTCCTTCCGGACCTGACCGGGTTGGCGAGGGGCTCGTCCGCCGCCGGCCTTCCTGTTCCCTAGTATCGGGATCGAAGGCGGCTTCCGCAAGCGCGCTGTCAGCTTTCCACCGCGTCTTTGAGAAAGGCCGCGTGCTGGCTCAGCACGGCGATGAGCCGGATATCGGCATTTTCCGCCACAAGGTCCTCCAGCCAAGCCTCGATCACGAGGCTCTGCGTGGCCAGCCAGTCCCTCACCCGCAGCTCCAGCGGATTACCCTCCAGCGCGTCCTGGGACACGAAGGGCACGATGTGGGGCGCAGATTTCCGGCAGACATGCATGGGTGCGAATCCATTCCCTGAGGCTTGCACCCATTGTTGCGAGTAATTCTCATTTGCGTCAAGAGCGCAAACAAAACCCCCGCACCTGACCGGTACGGGGGCCTGTCTCACATCCGGGCGGCGGACCGCCCGGACCTGTCACTGACCGCGATTATGACTAGAAGCGGCGGACGTAGGAAATGCCGAACGCGTCCGCATTGCCATTGCCGTTCACGAAGTCATAGCGGGTGTAGTCGATGCGCACCGCGTTCGGGCCGGCAAACGCCCACTCGGCGCCGGCACCGAAGGCCCAGCCGTCAATGTCGGAGCTGACGGTCACGCCGCCGATGGAGCCTTCCACGTCGGCATAGATATAGCCGCCGCGCGCGAACACGGTGAACTGGTCAGCCAGCGGGTACTGGGCAACGCCGAAAATGCCGACGCCGTAATCGATGGACGATTTCACCGGCGTACCGCCAATGACGGTGGTGTCGCTGCCGAGACCGATCAGCAGATCGCCTTCAATGGCGAAAAACTGGTTGATGTCATAGCTGCCGCGCAGCGTGGCCGCGTCAAAGTTGACACCGTCGGCGTCGATGTGCTGGGCGCCAACACCGATACGGAACGGGCCTTCCTGAGCGGAAGCAGCACCGGCAACCAGAGCAACCGCAGAAGCGGCGAGGAGGAGAGTTTTCATTGTTATCGACCTTTTTGTGTTTGGGAGCCCCCGGGCCCCGTACGCACGAGATGAGGTGCTGCCTGCCCGTCCCGCAAGGGGGGCTAGCAGGCATTTGCCGCAGCGCAGCACAGCCCTGTGACTTTCCGGACACGGATTAAGGCCGATTTGCGGCAATTAAGGCGGAATTGCCGCAAACATTTAATTTCATACAGGTTTCGGAAAGGCTGCAGACAGGTTGCAAGCGGCGGAAGCATGACGTTTCTGCATCTCCACTTTCGCGCTTGCATGCCGGCGCCTGATGGCCGACCAATCAGACCCCGCCCGCCAACCGGTTGTCACCATGAAGCTGACCTTCACCCATTCGCCCCTCGTCCATGCCGGCCCGCAGCGCGCTGATCCGGACTTCATCGCGGCCTGCCGCGCGGCGCCCGCCGCGCGCACGGTGATTCTGATGAAGGGCGATGTGGTGATGGGGGAGACGGGCGAACCGCTCATCCTGCATCCGCTGCAGGCTGAAACCCTCGCCCTCGTCCCGCCCGGCCTTGTCTTTCTGGGGATGGAGGCAAGCGCGCCCTGGTTCGCAGCCGCCGCCGAGCCCGGCGCAACGCCGCCCGGCCTCGATTTCCGGCGTGCCACGATGATGGCCGATGCGGGGCTGGCGGCGATTCTCGGCCGCGCGCGGTCGATTCTCAGCTGGCACAGGCGGCGCAGTTGGTGTTCCAATTGCGGGGCGCAGAACCAGCCCGCCGAGGGCGCGACCAAGCTGGTCTGCCCGTCCTGCGGCACCGAGCACTTCCCGCGCACCGACCCGTCCGTGATCATGCTACCCTATAGCGGTGACCGCTGCGTGCTGGGCCGACAGCCGTCCTGGCCGCCGGGCATGTATGCGACGCTGGCCGGGTTCATGGAGCCGGGCGAGACGATAGAGGAGGCCTGCGCGCGCGAGACGTTCGAGGAGACGGGCCTCAAGGTCATCGCGTCGCGCTATATCGCCAGCCAGCCCTGGCCCTTCCCCTCCACGCTGATGATCGGCCTGCTGGCCGAGATCGAACCGGGCGAGCCTGTCGCGCGGGACGATCTGGAGGAAGCGCGCTGGTTCACAAGGGCCGAGACGCGCGCGCTTTACGAAGGAGAGCTGATGCGCTGGGCTCCGCCGCATTATTCGGTCTCGCGCCTGCTGATCGAGACCTGGCTGAACAGCTGAGGGGCCGCGACGACCTGCCTCATTCGCGCCACAGCCCGTCAGCGCTAGACAGGTTGCGGGAAAAACCGGGGCGGGGTGCAGTTCAATCGCGGCGGATTCGCCTCAGACAGTTGCACCTTGCAGCGGGGCATGCCAAACACCCGCGCAATACGTAATCACTTCAAGGCGAGAGGACGTCGATGGGCGATCTTTTCTGGAACAAGGTAGCGGGCGCGGTTCTTGCCATCCTTCTGGTGGTCATGGGCCTCCGGGAAATCAGCGATATCGTGTTTGATGTGCGCGGTCCCGAAACGCTTGGCTTCCCGATTGACCCGTCCGTGCTGGACGGTCCCGCCGGGGCGGCAGAAGAAGCCAGCGGCCCGGTCGATTTCGGCGCCCTTCTGGCCACGGCCAGCGTGGATGCCGGTGAACGTGTGGCCCGCCGCTGCGTGGCCTGCCACACCTTCGATCAGGGCGGCGCACACGGCACCGGCCCCAATATGTGGGGCGTGATGGGCCGCACCGTGGCTTCGGTTGGCGGCTTCAACTATTCCAGCGCCATGCGTGATTACGGCTCTGACGGCACGCAGTGGCTCTATCAGAACATGTATGACTATCTGGCCGCCCCGCGCCGCTATGTGCCGGGCACCTCGATGGCCTTTGCCGGGCTTCGCAGCCAGGACGACCGCATCAACCTGATCGCCTATATGCGCTCCATGTCGAGCGATCCGCTGCCTCTGCCCGAGGCGCTTCCCGAAGAGCCGGAAGTGACGGCCGAGGCTGAAGCAGCGCTGGTGGCCGAATCAGAGACCGTGGAAACGGCCGAGGCCGGTGAAACCGGCGATGGCGGCGAGAGCGATGACGCGGGCAGCGACGCTGACGCCGCCGGTGACGAGGATGCGGGCGAAGGCGAAGACGAGTAGCCTTCACGCCATCTGACATGATCTGCAAAGGGGCACCTCAACCGGGGTGCCCCTTTTGCGTTTCAGCCCCTGGCGGTGGGCGAGCGGAATATCCCGCTTACCGGCGCATGATGGTGGGCGATGCGCCGCACCGCGCCGGCCAGCGGCTCCAGCGCCGTTGCCATGTGAAACGCGTTGGCGTGCAGCAGGTGGACCGGGTCGGTCATCACGCCGACATGGCCCGGCCAGAAAACGAGATCGCCCCGCTTCAGGCCGGCAAGATCGCTGCCTGGCTCCACCGCGTTCCAGCGCGCCCGCGCCCAGGCTTCCTGATCCCCGCTATCGCGGGGGATGCGTACCCCGGCGGCTTCAAGGCTCACCTGCACCAGGCCGGAACAGTCCAGCCCGAGGCTTTCCTTGCCGCCCCACAGATAGGGCGAATGCAGGAAGCGCTCGGCCACTGCCACCCAGTCCGGCTCGGTCGCATCAAGAGCGGCCAGATGGCCGGTGAATATCCAGCCCAGCCGCTGGGCCTCGGTGAACTTCCCCTCGCGCCGCCCGGCCGCGATCTTCGCATTCAGCGACACCAGAAAGCGCGGGGCGGATTTCAGGTCCGGCTCGCTGAACACATAGGTGCGCAGCGCACTGACGCGATGCGTGGGGATCAGCACCGGCGCGGAGAGCGCCGCCATATCGACAAAGCCGCGATAGCCATCATGGCGCGAAATGCCTTCGGCCCAGCCACCGGTCTCGCTTTCAACGCTGAACACCTCACCGGCGAGAAGCTGGCTGTCCTGCATGCCGTCCTCACGCGGCGCGCGCCGGATCGGCGCAACGCCCGCGGTGACCTGGAAGTCCTCAGCCATGCGCGCCTCCATAGCGCGCCTTCAGCACTTCCCACACCGCGCGCGCGCCCAGCATCTCGCCGCCCACGGGCCGGCCGGGCCGGGCCTTCGGGTTCCAGGCGAATATGTCCATGTGCATCCACACCGGCGCGTCCACGAAGCGCTTAAGGAAGAGGCCCGCCGTGATGGCCCCGCCCATCGGGCCGGAACCGGTATTGGAGATATCGGATACCTCGCCATCGAGCTGGGAATCGTAGCCCTGCCAGAGCGGCATGCGCCAGACCGGGTCATCAACCCGCCGGGCAGCCCCGGCCATCTCTGCGGCCAGCCCATCATCATCGGTAAAGACCGGCGCCAGCTCAGGCCCCATCGCGATGCGCGCCGCGCCGGTGAGCGTGGCCATGTCGATGACCAGCTCGGGCTTGTCCTCACACGCACGCGCCAGCGCATCGCCCAGAACCAGACGCCCCTCGGCATCGGTATTGCCGATCTCCACGCTCAGCCCCTTGCGCGAGGCGAGAATGTCGCCGGGCCGGAAGGCATTGCCAGCAATGGCGTTTTCCACTGCGGGCACCAGCACGTGCAAGCGGACGGGCAGCTTGGCCGACATGATCATCTGCGCCAGCGCGAGGACGTGGGCGGCCCCGCCCATATCCTTCTTCATCCAGCGCATGCCTTCCCCGCCCTTGATGTTGAGCCCGCCGGAATCAAAGCACACGCCCTTGCCGACCAGCGCGATGCGCGGATGCGAGGCTTCGCCCCAGCTCAGCTCGATCAGGCGCGGCGCGTCGGTGGAGGCGCGCCCGACCGCATGGATCATGGGGTAGTTCTTCTTCACCAGATCATCGCCCTTGATGACGCTGATCTTCGCACCGCCCGCCTTGGCGATATCGCGGGCCGCCGCCTCAAGATGGCTCGGCAGCATGTCACCAGCAGGCGTGTTGACGAGATCCCGGCACAGCCAGACCCCTTCGGTCACGCGCAGCGCTTCAGCCTCGTCCGCACCGTCCGGGCAGACAAAGCGCGCAGGCGCGCGAGGCGCGGCGCGGTAGCGGGTAAACTGATAGCTGCCAAGGCCCAGCACCGTGGCAAGCAGGGTCGGGTCCCAGCCCTTGGGAAAGCCGGCCACATGCCAGCCGCCCTCCGGCAGCGCAAGCGGAGCCCCGCCCGCCTCGAACGGGCTTGCCGCCTCGCCAACCCCGTACAGCACATCCCCGCTGCCGGGCAGGGCCAGCCACTCGCCGGGACGGGCAGAAAAGCCGCTGGCGCGCGCATGTGCGGCTGCCTCGGGCGCAAGGCCGGACAGAAGGCTGTGCAGATCCGCCTTGGCGCAGAAATGGACCGTACGCGGAGCGCTGGAAAGATCGGCAAAGGCAAAGCGCATGGATGAACCTCGATACTCGCTGCGGGGCCGCATGCCCTTGCCTGCGGGCGCGAACCGTTAACGGGTTCTTGACCGGACAGGCACAGGATGCGGGTTCTTCGTGACCGGACTGACAGGGTTAGACCATGCGCGCGCATTTGTCCGCTACCGCCATCATGATTGCCGCCTCGGCCAGCCTGGCTGCCTGCGCGACCACTGCGCCACGCCAGACACCGCAGGAAGCCGCCCTGTCCCTGAACCTGCAATCGCGCTCGCTGGTGCCGGCAACGGCAGACGAGCGGGCCGCCATCGGCCGGCAGGACCTGCTGACCCAGGCCGCCTTCTGGGCGGAAGCCTATGATCTGAACCCGGCTGACCGGGAAGCAGCCGCCTCGCTCTCGCGTGTGCTGCGCCAGCTGGGCAGCGGGCCGCGCGCGATCGATGTCGCCCGTCAGGCGCTCGCGCTCTACCCCGACGATACCGAGCTGCTGACCGCCTACGGGATGGCGCTGACCAGCGAGGGACGCGGCCAGCAGGCCATCGAATCACTCACCCGTGTCAGCCAGGCCCGCCCCGATGACTGGCGTGTGATCAACGCGCTGGGCGTGGCGCTGGAACAGGCCGGGCGCGCCACTTCGGCACGCGCGCGTTTCCATGAGGCGATGACCCTCGCCCCGCATGAACCCTCCATCGTGTCCAATCTGGCGCTGTCCTACGCGCTGGCGGGTGAGCCCGGCCAGGCCGAGCCGCTGCTGCGCCGGGCGATGGAGAACGATCTTGCCACGCCGCAGGTGCGCCAGAACCTGGCCCTTGTCCTCGCCCTGCAGGGCCGGTTTGACGAGGCCGAGCGGGTTGCGCTGATCGATTCCACGCCGGACATGGCCGCCGCCAACATGGATTATGTGCGCTCGATGATGACCAGCCCGCGCCGCTGGGACAGCCTGACCGAGGCCGCCCTGCGGCGATAGGGCCGCCCGCTCAGAACGGCTCGGCCTTGTCGGGCCTTGCCATGGGCGGCGGCGCAGGCTGCGCTTCTTCAGTCTTTTTCAGCGGGAAGCCGGTTTTCAGCCCCGGCGAGACCAGGGTGTGATCAAAGCGGAAATCCTCGACAAGGTCACGAAGCTCCTGCGGGGCCTTGCCGTCCTTTGACGCCTCGATGGCCCGGTAGAGGGCAAACAGGCGCAGATAGCCCTTGTTGTCGCGTGACAGGTCCGTCTCGTCCAGGCGCGAGCAGATGACGGTCAGCCGGGTCACGGCCTGCTTGCGGCGATTTGCGGCAAGGTCGAGCATCGCGGCCACCAACTCCACCTTCCAGCCGATATCGGCAAAGTCGATGCGCTTGGGCACGGCGGCCAGTTCGGCACGCGCCTTGGACAGATTGCCCGCACGCAGGGCCGCCAGCGCGTTGTCGCACGCGGCGCCTGCCACGCGTATTTCGTCACGCCGACGCGCCTCGGCCTTGCGCCCACCGAACATGGTATGCCCCGTTTCGCCTGTGTCACCCTAACCTGAGCCGTGCAAAAGCCGAAACCAGCATGGCCCGGAAGGTGAACATGTCCCAAACGCATAGTTACGCCAGATTGCGCCCGTCAAAAGAGGCATGCGCACAATCGCACGCAGTTTCTTCCAATTGCGCGCAGGCCATTTACACCAGGGCCACCGGATGAATAAATCTGGGCCGGAACCGGGAGCACTCTCATGATCGAATGGCTTGGACCCAACGCGGGATGGCTGGCGCTTGGCCTGCTGGGCTTACTGCTGGCCGTCTTTGCCTCCGAGCGCTTCCCGCCGGAGATGGTGGCCATCGGGGCGGTCGCCGTGTTCCTTGTGCTGGGCCTTCTGACGGCGGATTCCATGATCGGGGCGATGGCCAATTCCGCCCCGCTGACCATTGCCTGCATGTTCATCATGTCAGCGGCCCTGGTGCGCACCGGCGCCGTGCTGGAGGTGACCCAGATCGTAAGACGGCGGGCAGGACGCAACCGCTGGATGGTGATCGCCGCGATGTTCACCGTCACCGTCGCCATTTCCGCCTTCATGAACAATATTCCAGTGGTGATGATGCTCATTCCGGTCGTCATCGCGCTGGCGCGCGATCTCGGGATCGTGCCCTCCCGTCTTCTCATGCCGCTCTCCTACTGCGCGATTTTCGGCGGCACCTGCACGCTGATCGGCACCTCCACCAACCTTCTGGTGGACGGGGTGGCCCGGGCAAACGGGCTGGAACCGTTCGGCATTTTCGAGTTCAGCGCCCTTGGCGTGTGCGTGGCCGCGATCGGTGTGCTCTACCTGCTGACCGTCGCGCCGCGCCTGCTGCCGGACCGCGAGGACTTCTCGGCCATCGCCGACCTTGGCCCTGTGCGCTTCATCACCGATGCGATCATTCCCGAAGGCTCTCCCCTGATCGGACGCTCGCCCACCTCGCTGTCCCTGTTCCGGGGCCGGGATGTCCAGCTACTGGACGTAGTGCGCCATTCGCTGACCCTGCGCCACGAGCTGGACGAGGTGGAGCTGGAGGCCGGAGACCGGCTGGTGCTGGAATCGCCCATGAGCGAAGTGCTCTCGCTCAGGCGTGAAGGTGATGTGCTGATCGGCGCAGATGATCTGGAGACCGTGTCCGAACGCAAGGCCGTGCTTGTGGAAGCCGCCGTCGCGCCGGGCAGCCGCCTTACCGGCGCGCCGCTGAAATCCTACCGTCTGCGGCGGCGTTTCGGCGTTTATGTGGTGGCCGTCCACCGCCATGGCGGGGAAATCCGCGAGCATCTCGGCCGTGTGCGCCTGAATGTCGGCGACAGCGTGCTGCTGGAGGGCGCCCCCGAGGACGTTGAGCGCATGTCGCGCGAGCTGGGCCTCGTCGATCTGGCCTCGCCGACCGATCAGGCCTACCGCCGTGACCGCGCGCCGATAGCCGCACTCACCCTTGCTGGCGTGGTGATCCTTGCGGCCCTGAACGTGATGCCGATTGCAGGGCTGGCCGTCATCGGGGTTGCTGTCGTGCTGTTCTCCGGCTGCATGGACCCGGAAGAAGCCTTCGAGAGCATTGACTGGCGCATTCTGGCCCTGATCGTGTCCATGCTGGCAATCGGAGCCGCCCTGCAGAACACCGGTTCCATCGAGTTGATTGTTTCGGCCTCAAGGCCGCTTCTGGCGATTGCCTCTCCCCTGGCGCTGCTCGTCGCCGTCTATGTGGTCACCTCGGTGCTCACCGAAACGGTCACCAATAACGCCGTGGCCATTGTGGTGACGCCTGTTGTGATCGCGCTCGCCACGGCATCAGGGCTCGATCCGCGCCCCTATGTGATCGCGGTGATGTTCGCAGCCAGCGCAGCCTTTGCCACGCCCATCGGCTACCAGACCAACACGCTGGTCTACGGGCCGGGCCATTACCGCTTCACCGATTTCGTGAAAGTCGGCCTGCCTCTCAACATCATCGTCATGCTGGTGACCGTCACCCTGATCCCGATGATGTGGCCGCTGGAAGGCCAATGAGCCCGTCAGCCCCAAGGCTGGACTCGGCGGAGGCCTGCGTCGACTTCGCAATCTCGAGAGTGGGCAAGACCATCGTGCTCGGCCTGCCTCTGGCACTGGGCAAGGCCAACCATATCGCCAATGCCTTCTATGCCCGCGCCAAGGCCGACCCTGAGCTCGACCTGACCGTCTTCACCGCCCTGACGCTGGAGGTGCCGCGCGCGCCCAATGCGCTGGCCGCCCGCCTCCTCGAACCCATCGCCGGGCGGCTCTACGCCGGTTATCCAGAGCTCGATTATGCCCGCGACCGGCGCCGCAATGCCCTGCCGGAGAATGTGCGGGTGAAGGAGTTCTTCCTGCCGCCCGGCGGGCTCCTGGGCAATGCCGCCGCCCAGCGCGACTATGTCAGCGCCAACTACACCCACGCCGCGCGCTCCATCCTTGATTCCGGCCTCAACGTCGCCGCCCAGATGATCGCGCCGGGGCCGGACGGGCAGTTCAGCCTCTCATGCAATCCCGACCTCTCGCTCGACATGATCCCGGCCCTGCGCGCGAAAATCGCCGCCGGGCAGGCCGGTGTGGTGCTGGGCGAGATCAACGCGGGCCTGCCCTTCATGGGCGGGGATGCGGCCATAGGCGAAGACTGGTTCGACGCCGTCTTCGATGCGGGGCGCTACACCCTGTTCCCGATCCCGGCAGAGCAGGTGAGCGATGCCGCCTGGGCCATCGGACTCTTTGCCAGCGCGCTGGTGAAGGATGGCGGCACGCTGCAGACCGGGATTGGCGCGCTCTCCGATGCGGTGGCGGGGGCGCTGCGCCTGCGCCATGAGCGCAATGCCGGCTGGGAGCGCCTGCTCGCCAGCCTTGGTCATGACACCTCGCTGCAGGACGCCTGTCAGGGCCGCGGCCCGTTCGAGCAGGGCCTTTATGGCTGCAGCGAGATGCTGACCCTTGGCCTGCTGGATCTCTATGAGGCGGGCATCATCAAACGGCGCGTGGTGATGGACCCGGACCGCCAGCAGGCCCTGCTGGATGCCCCCGCAAGCCTGAAACCCGATGAGGGCATTGCCCTGCATGGCGGCTTCTTTGCCGGACCGGCCGCTCTCTATGAACGGCTGCGGGGCCTGAGCGATGAGGATCGCGCGCGGATCGGGATGACCGGCGTCTCCTTCGTCAATGATCTGTTTGGCTATGAGGCCATTGCCCGCCTGCAAAGGCGTGATGCGCGCTTCATCAACACCGCGATGATGGTCAACGGGCGCGGCGCGGCCATGTCCGACACCCTGCTGGACGGGCGCGTCGTCAGCGGGGTGGGCGGGCAGTACAACTTCGCCGCCATGGGCCATGAGCTGGAGGGCGCCCGCTCGATCATCCTGCTGCGCGCCACCCGCACCGCGAAGGGCAAGACCGCCTCCAACATCGTCTGGCAGGGCGGGGCGGAGGTGACCGTGCCGCGCCACTTACGCGATATCGTGATCACCGAATATGGCGCGGCCGATTTGCGCGGGAAGACCGACCGGGAAGTTGCCATAGCGCTCGCCCACATCACCGACAGCCGGTTTCAGGACGCCTTCCTTGATCAGGCGAAGGCTGCGGGCAAGCTGGAGGCGGGCTTCGAGCTGCCACCCGAGGCGCGCCAGAACACGCCAGAGCAGCTGGCCGTCATCCTCGCGCCTGCGCGGGAGGCCGGGCTGTTGCCCGACTATCCGCTGGGAAGCGAGCTCACCCCGCAAGAGCAGCACCTCAAATCTGCGCTGGAATGGCTGGGGGCCAGGACCGCAACCCGCAAGGGGCAGATCACCACGATCTGGAAGGCCCTGACGGCGCCTTCGAAAGTGGGAGCATTCAGCGCAGAGCTGGACCGGATGGGGCTGTCAAAGCCTGCCGGCTGGCGCGATCATCTGGCCAGACGCCTCGTCGCCCACGGCCTGCGGAACACGCCGAAACCCCGGTGATGGCGGCTTGCGCAAAATCGCTGATTTTCAACCCCGCTTGAAAATGACACCGGTTGCATAATTGGCAAACAACGGGCAAGCTGGCAGGCCAGTGGCGCATTGATGCCGGGTGTGAAGCAAGTTTTTCGCGAAGCATTTCGCACTCGCAGTATTAATCAGACAAGAAGCGGCTAAGCTGGCGCGGACCGGGCTGGCCGCCAGCCCGTCACGGCAGAGACTCTGGCAGGAAAGCGCGGGCCCAATGGCTGAACTTGTACCCGTTGAACCGTTCGACATGGTGATTTTTGGCGCCACGGGCGATCTTGCCCGGCGCAAGCTGCTGCCCGCCCTGTTCCACCGCTGGTGCGACGGCCAGATACCTGAACCCTCCCGCATCATCGCCACCGCGCGCGAGGAGATGAGCACGCAGGAGTTTCTGGCCCGCGCCACCGAGGCGCTGAATGGCGGCGCGACCAGCCCCCAGCGCAAGGCGCGCTGGGCCGAGTTTGGCAAGCTGGTCACCTATGTTGCGGCGGATTCTGATCCCAAAAGCGGGGGCTGGGCCGCGCTGAAAGACGCGCTCAATGACGACCCGACCAAGATCCGCGTCTTCTATCTCGCTCTGCCGCCATCGGTGTACGGGCCGGTCTGCGCCGCGATCGAGAGACACGGCCTCGTCACGCCACGCGCGCGCATCGTGCTGGAAAAGCCCATCGGCCATGATTTTCATTCCGCGCGCGCCATCAACGAGGCGGTCGGCGCAGTGTTCGAGGAAAGTGCGATCTTCCGGATCGACCATTATCTCGGCAAGGAGACCGTCCAGAACCTCCTGGTCCTGCGCTTTGCCAACATGCTGCTGGAACCGGTCTGGAATGCCAATGGCATCGACCATGTCCAGATCACGGTGGCCGAATCGCTCGGCGCCGGGGAGCGGGCCAGTTATTACGACCGGGCGGGGGCGCTGCGCGACATGGTGCAAAACCACCTCCTGCAGCTGATGTGCCTTGTCGCCATGGAGCCGCCAGCCAGCCTTGATGGCGATTCAGTGCGGGCCGAAAAGCTGAAAGTCCTGCGGGCCCTGCGCCTGATCCGCGCCGATGATGCAGGCCGCAGGCTGGTGCGCGGCCAGTACACGGCAGGGATGATCGATGGCAGCGCCGTGCCCGGCTATGGCGAGGAGGTGGGCCAGACCACGAAGACGGAGACCTTCGTCGCCATCCGGGCCGATATCGATAACTGGCGCTGGGCGGGCGTGCCCTTCTACATGCGCACCGGCAAGCGCATGCGGGCGCGGCGCAGCGAGATCATCATCACATTCAAGCCGGTGCCGCATGACATCATCCAGGCCGATGCCGGCGTGCTGCAGCCCAACCGGCTGGTCATCCGTCTGCAGCCCGATGAGGGCGTGAAGCTGATGATGATGACCAAGGATCCCGGCCCCGGCGGGATGCGGCTGCGCTATGTGCCGCTGAACCTTTCCTATGCCGAGGCGTTCGACAAGGATTATCCGGACGCCTATGAGCGCCTGCTGATGGCGGTGGTACGCGGCAATCTTGCCCTCTTCATGCGCCGCGACGAGGTGGAAGCGGCCTGGCGCTGGACCGATGCGGTGATACAGGCCTGGCAGAACGGGGCCTGCCCGCTGCACACCTATCCGGCCGGCACGGACGGCCCGCAGCAATCGGCCCTGATGCTCCACCGCGACGACCGGGAATGGTTTGACGGCCATGACTGAGCCCGCCATCCGCTTCCACGCCTTTGCCGATGCGACGCTCGCCACCGGCGTCTTGTGCGCGCGGCTGGTGAAGGTGTTGCAGGAGGCGGTCACGCGGCGCGGCGCGGCGAGCCTTGCCGTCTCCGGCGGCTCGACACCGCGCGCGCTCTACCAGCAGCTCGCCCGCGAGAAGCTCGACTGGGAGAAGGTGAATATCGTGCTGGCCGACGAGCGCTGGGTCGAGCCGGGCGAGGCAGGCTCGAACGAGAGCTTTGTGCGGTCCACCCTGCTCACCGGGAGGGCAGAAAAGGCGCGCTTCATCCCCCTCAAAGCCCCTGGCGATAGCCCGAAAGAGGGGCTCGCAACGGTAGAAAAACGCCTCGCAGACCTGCCTTTTCCGCTAGACGCGGCTATGCTCGGCATGGGCAATGATGGCCACACCCTCTCCTGGTTTCCCCATGCTGAAGGGCTGGAAAAAGCCCTGTCTGAAGACGGCCCGCGCGCGGCAGCGATCACGGCAAGGAAGAGCGCCGTGACCGGTGATCATCTGCACCGCATCACCCTGACGCTCGCTGCCCTGCAGGGCGTTTCCCTGTGTGCGCTGCTGATACGCGGCGAGGACAAGCGCGCGGCGTTCGAGGCCGCGACGCAGCCCGGCCCGGTAGCGGATGCGCCCGTGCGCGCACTCCTCACTCATGCGACAATCACGCTGGAGACCTACTGGTCGCCATGATCCATTCTGATGAAAGGGGCCGGTCATGACCGCCGCTTTGAACCCCGTCCTCAAAGACGTCACCGCGCGGATCAACGCGCGCAGCAGGCAAAGCCGCGCCGCCTATCTGGACCTGATCGCCAAGGCCAAAGCCGATGGCGTGCAGCGCAAGATCCTCTCCTGCGGCAATCTCGCTCACGGCTTTGCAGCATCAGGCGAGGACAAGAGCGCGCTCAAAGACCTTGTCTGGCCGAATATCGGCCTCGTCACCGCCTATAACGACATGCTGTCGGCCCACCAGCCGCTGGAGACCTATCCGGCCATCATCAAGCAGGCCTTGCGTGAGACAGGCGCGACCGCGCAGGTCGCAGGCGGGGTGCCCGCCATGTGCGACGGCGTCACGCAGGGCCAGCCCGGCATGGAGCTCTCGCTCTTCTCGCGCGACGTGATCGCGATGGCGACCGCCGTCTCCCTCTCCCACAACATGTTCGACGCCGCGATCTGCCTCGGTGTGTGCGACAAGATCGTGCCGGGCCTTCTCATCGGCGCGCTGCGCTTTGGCCATCTGCCCGTACTCTTCCTGCCCGCAGGGCCGATGCCTTCAGGGCTTTCCAATGACAGGAAGGCGGAAGTCCGCCAGCTCTTTGCGCAAGGCAAAATCGGACGCGACCAGCTATTGGAGGCCGAAAGCGCGAGCTATCACAGCCCCGGCACCTGCACCTTCTACGGCACGGCCAATTCCAATCAGATGATGATGGAGATAATGGGCCTGCATGTGCCGGGTTCGGCCTTCATCAATCCCGGCACGCCCTTGCGCGAAGCGATGGTGAAAGCCACGGCGAAGCGCGCCGCAAAAATCACCGCTTTGGGGAGCGATTACCGTCCGCTGGGCGAGGCGATTGATGCCCGCGCCATCATCAACGCCATTGTGGGGCTGCATGCGACAGGCGGCTCGACCAACCACACCCTGCATCTCGTCGCCATCGCGCGCGCCGCCGGGCTGATCATCAACTGGGATGATTTCGACGATCTCTCGCGCGTCACCCCGCTGCTGACGCGCATCTACCCGAACGGCAAGGCGGACGTGAACCATTTCCACGCGGCAGGCGGCATGGCCTTCCTCGTGCGTGAACTGCTCGATGCCGGCCTCTTGCACGGTGATGTGCTCACCCTCGGCGCAGACAGGCTTGCCGATTACGCGACCGAACCCTTCCTCGACGGCGACACGCTGGGCTTCCGCCCCGCAGCATCAGAGAGCCTCGATATGGACGTGCTGCGCCCGGCCTCCGATCCAGTGGCGAAGGATGGTGGTTTGCGCGTGCTGGACGGCCCGCTTGGACGGGCCGTGATCAAGGTGTCTGCCGTGAAACCCGAACACCGCGTGGTCGAAGCGCCTGCCCTCGTCTTTGACGGTCAGGACGCCATGCTGGCGGCGTTCAGGGAAGGCAGGCTGGAGCGCGACTGCGTGGCCGTGGTGCGCTTTCAAGGGCCCATGGCCAATGGCATGCCCGAGCTGCACAAGCTGACCCCGGCGCTCGGCGTGTTGCAGGACAAGGGCTTCAAGGTCGCGCTCCTGACCGATGGGCGCATGTCCGGTGCCAGCGGCAAGGTGCCTGCCGCCATCCATTTGAGCCCCGAAGCGCTGGCGGGCGGCATGATCGCAAAACTGCGCGATGGCGATATCATCCGCGTTGATGCCGACAATTGCCGCCTCGACATGCGGGTGGATGCAGACGAGCTTGCCGGACGCGAAGCGGCGACCTGTGATCTCACCGCCAGCCATTCCGGCCTCGGCCGGGAATTGTTCGCCGGTATGCGCTCACAGGTCTCCACCGCAGAAGAGGGCGCCATGGCCCTGCCCGGCCTCGTAGAACCCACCAGACAGACTGAAAAGGTGCGCGCATGACCCCGCCAACCCTGCAATCGGTTATCGATGCTGCGAGCGTCATCCCGGTCCTCACCGTTGAGCACATGGAGACCGCCGCCCCGCTGGCACGCGCGCTCGCCGCAGGCGGGCTGAAAGTGATCGAGCTCACCTTGCGCACACCCATCGCCCTTGATGCAATGAAGGCCATGCAGGATGCCGCGCCAGACCTGATCGTCGGCATCGGCACTGTGCGCACGCCCGATGATGCGGCGAAATCCGCGCGCGAAGGCGCAGCCTTCCTTGTCAGCCCCGGCCTGACGCCGGAACTCGGCGAGGCGATGCTGGCGACCGGGCTTGCCTGCCTGCCTGGTGTTGCCACCGCTGGCGAAGCGATGGCCGCTCGCGAACAGGGTTTTGAAGTGCTGAAATTCTTCCCCGCAGAGCCCGCAGGCGGCATCGCGTATCTGAAAGCCCTCGCCGGGCCGCTGCCGGATGTACGCTTCTGCCCCACCGGCTCGATCAGCCGCGAGCGCGCGCCGGACTATCTCTCCCTTGGCAATGTGGTGTGTGTCGGCGGGTCCTGGATCGTGGAGGCCAAAGACCTTGCCAGCGGAAACTGGGCAGCGATCACCGCCAATGCCCGTGCTGCCGAGGCCATGAAGGGGCGATAAACGCTAAGCTGTTACCTTGGCGGGGACAGCGCCTTCAGCGGCGACAAGGCGCAGGGCTATCTGGCCGTGGGGCCCGAAATCAGCGATCGACTGCGCCCCGATGGCCGCTTCATGCACGCCGGTGGCCGCGCCGGTGGAGATGTAGTCGCCTTCTTTCAGCGCGATGCCGCGCGCGCGGCACAGCTCCACCAGGAAGCACAGTGCGCCCAGCGGCCCGCCGGGGATGGCGCCCGCACTCGCCTCACCCACCGTCACGCCATCAATGTCGACGCGGGCAGGCAGGCTCTCCGGCTCGACTGATCGCCAATCAGCAATCTCTGCGCCGACGATCAGCCCGTTATTATTGCCAAAATCGCTGACCACCGACATCGGCCCGAGATCATTGATGCCTGCAAACGGGCTCGACGCGATCTCCACGCCGACATGCAGGGCGGCCACGATGTCCGACACGCTCTCCGGCGTCACCGGCGCTGCGGGATCGAGCCCCGATTTCAGGCGAAAGACGAACTCGGCCTCCACAGCGGCAAACCCGCCTGCAAAGACCGGCATGTCATGAACAAGGCCCGGACGATCGGTGATCACCTGACGGGCAAAGATCGGCCCGGCCAGGCGCTCTGCGCCCGCCTGCGCGCGGAAGCCCGGCGGGATCATGCCGATCTTCCAGCCCGCAACCCTGTCGCCCCACGCGGCGATGGACCGGTCCTGCACCGCATACGCCTCGGCCAGCGTTTCGGGCAGCGTGCCGGGAAAATCCCTCACCGCTGCGCCATCGCCGCGCGCGGTCACGAACGCTGCCGATATGGCCTCGATATTTGAACTGCGAGCCATCAATGGCGCGTTCCCTTGTCTTGCCTGCCCCGTGTCCGGCCCGCACGTCCGGGGCCGGTTATTCTTGTTGTTTTGTCTCAAGTGCGGTTTTGCGCATTGAGGGCTTCCGTCTGCGGCCCTGAGCCGTTAGGCTGCCTCTATGGTAACCGGTGTCATTAAGTGCCATACTTACGAACACCGGGGCAGATGGCAAGCCCGATTTGCAAGCTAGGCGATTTTGCACCGGGCCTGAAAACGATGATCATGCTCAAGACGCCGGTGTACGGCGCATATGAGCGGGAGGAGACGATGATGCGCATGTCCGTTGCGGCACTGACCGCTACCGCCATCCTGGCAGCCTGTTCACCGCCGGGCGGCGAGCCCGCCTCCCCCGCACCCGCCACCGAGCGTCACGACCCCACCCGCACGACACCGGAACAAGCCGCTGCCGCCCTTGCCGCTGCGGCCGCCCGCCCTGACCGGGTGCCGGCCGCGCCGGACATTCCCCCCTTGAGCGATGAGCCTGCGCCGTGGTTTGTCGAACCGGGCGACATTCCCGCCTTTCCGGGCGCGGAAGGCTTTGGCCGCTATGCCATTGGCGGGCGTGGGGGCCGCGTCTTCAAGGTGACCAATCTGAACGATTCCGGTCCGGGTTCCCTGCGTGAAGCGGTGGACGCGGAAGGCCCGCGCATCGTGATCTTTGATGTCGATGGCATCATCCAGCTGCAAAGCCCGCTGATCATCCGCAATGACTTCATCACGATTGCAGGCCAGAGCGCGCCGGGCGGCGGGATCACGCTGCGCGACTATGATCTCACCGTGAACGCCAATCACGTCATCATCCGCCATATCCGCTCACGCATGGGCAATGAGGCGGGCCATGAGGACGATTCCATTTCCATCCGCGGCGGTCACCACATCATCCTCGATCACGTTTCCACGAGCTGGGCTATCGACGAGAACCTCTCCGCCTCGCAGAGCTTCGATCCCGAGCGCGGCGGCAATCACCTCTCCAATGTCACGGTGCAATGGTCGATCATCTCTGAAGGGCTTTACGATGCGGGCCATGAGAAGGGCGACCGGGGTTATGGCAGCCTGATCCGGGGCAGTCATGGCGCGCGCTATTCCTGGCTCAATAATCTGTGGGCGCACAATCATTCGCGCATGCCGCGCGTGGGCAATTACGCGACGCCCTACATAGACCCGGAAGGCGTACTCTTCGATTTCCGCAATAATGTCTTCTACAACTGGGGGCACGGCGCGGAGACCGATTTCTGGAACTGGACGCCCGCGCGCGACACGTTCGACTACACCGCCGCGCAGGGCCTTGTCAGCGACATGCTCTATGGCCGCGAGGGCTTTGACTATCACCACGCCGCCGGCACCGATCTCGATCCGGCCTCGGTCGCCCGCTACAACTTCGTCAACAATGCCTATGTGCAGGGGCCGCACACGCTGGGGCCAGTCATCTTCTACATGCGCAATGTGACGGGCCGGGCCTTCTTTGAAGGCAACACCATCGACGGCCAGCTTCTGCCCCAGCTCAATATCGTGCGCTCTGCCGCGCCGGACCGCACCTTCGTGGACCGCGCTTTCCCGGCGGGCGAGGTGACCACCGTTTCGGCAGAGGAGGCCTATGAGCGCGTGCTGGAGCGCGCCGGGGCATCCTTCTACCGCGATGCCATTGATACGCGCGTCATCGAGGAAGTGCGCACCCGCACCGGCTTTATCCCGGGCAACGCAAACGATGTCGGCGGCTGGGTGGACGTCACCCAAGGCGAGCCGCGCACCGATTCCAATGGCGACGGCATTCCAGATGACTGGCTTATCGCGCAAGGTATCGACCCGGCAGGTGAGAGCCGCGCCAACGAGGTGGGCGAGGACGGTTACACGCTGATAGAGCGCTGGCTCAACAGGCTCGCGAACTAGGGGACAGGCCATGGTCAGGCGGACGCGCCGTGAGGTAACGGGAGGGCTGGCAGCGGGCAGTGCGCTGGCCCTTGGCGCGTGCGGGGAGGTGCTCTCCCGCCCGCTCTTCTCCTCTGACACCCATTCCAGCGACTATCCCACCGTCGCAGCGGTGCGCGAGATGGGCCGCCTGCTGGAAGAGCGCTCTGACGGGCGGCTTTCGGTGCGCATATATTCAGGCGGCCAGCTCGGCTCTGAACGCGACACGCTGGAACTGACCGTGTTTGGCGGGCTGGACATGAACCGGGTCAATCTGGCCCCGCTCAACGCGTTTGCGCCGGAAACGGTGGTGCTGTCCCTGCCCTTCGTCTTTGAGTCCGAAGATCATATGCGCCGGGCGATTGATGGCGCGCCGGGCCGGGCGGTGCTGGATTCGCTAGAACCGCACGGGCTGATCGGGCTTTGCTTTTACGATTCCGGTGCGCGCAGCTTCTACAATACCCGCCGCCCCATCCGCACGCCGGATGATATGCGCGGGCTGAAGATCCGGGTGCAGAACTCCGACGTCTATGTCTCGCTGGTCGAGGCGCTGGGCGCCAACGCCACGCCGATGGATTTCTCGGAAGTTTATCAGGGCCTGATGCAGGGCGTGATCGACGGCGCGGAGAACAACTGGCCGTCCTACGAGACCACCCGCCATTTCGAGACCGCCCGCTTCTTCAGCGTCACAGGCCATGTCATGGCGCCTGAGGTGCTGGTGATGAGCGCGCGGCGCTGGCATGCCCTGTCTGACACCGACAAGGCGCTGGTGCGCACCTGCGCGCGCGACAGCGTGCCCTATATGCGCGCCCTGTGGGATGCGCGGGTGGAGGGTGCTCGCGAGCGCATCATCGCGTCCGGTGTCGAGGTGAACGAGGTGGACAATATCGCCGAGTTTGCCGAGCGCATGGCCCCGGTCTGGGAGCGCTTCATCACCACGCCCGCCCAGCGGCGCATCCTGGAGGATATCCGCAACATGGTGGCCGGAAATGCTTGACCGCTTCGCACTTGTGACGCGGCTGTTCAGCCGCATCCTCATGTTTGTAGGCGCGGCAGGCATCGTCGCCATGACCGCGATCATCGGCTGGCAGGTCTTTGGCCGATACGTCCTCAATGCCAGCCCTGCCTGGACCGAACAGGCCGCCCTCGTGCTGATGGTCTGGTTCGTGATGTTCGGCGCAGCCGCCGGCGTGCATGAAGGCTTCCACATCCGCATCGGCGTGTTCGTGGAGGCATTGCCGCGCCGCATCCGCACCGTCTGCCGGGCCTTTGCGCTGATGATCATTGTCGCCTGCGGGGCCGCGCTCGCCGTGTGGGGCACGGAGCTTGTCACCGCGGTGTGGAGCCATGTCATCCCGACGCTGGGGATACCACGCGGCATCGCCTATCTGCCGCTGCCGGTCAGTGGCGCGCTGATCGTGCTCTTTGGCATTGAGCGCCTCGCAGAACTCGCCGCAGGGCGTGAACGCGGACGCAGCGAGGGAGACGCCTGATGGAACTCGCGGTTCTCCTTGGGGTGCTCGTCCTCCTTCTGGCGCTGGGCGTGCCGGTGGCATTTGCCCTGCTCGGCGCGACGCTCGCCGCCTTCTTCGTGCTGGATCTGCCTGCCGTGGTCGCCGTGCAGCGCATGGCATCGGGGATGAGCGTGTTCTCGCTCATGGCGATACCCTTCTTCATATTCGCTGGCGAGCTGATGCACAGGGCCGGCATAGCCGAGAGGCTGGTGCGCATTGCGGAAGCGGCTTTCGGGCGCTCTCGCGGCGGGCTGGGCCAGGTCGATGTCGGCGCGTCCATGCTGTTTGGCGCAGTCTCAGGCTCGGCGGTCGCCAGCGTCTCCGCGCTCGGCTCCACCCTCATGCCGATGATGAAGAAGAAGGGCTACCACACCGATTATGCGGTGAACGTCACCTCGACCTCCGCCGTGGTCGGGCTTCTCATCCCGCCTTCCCACAACATGATCATCTATGCCGCCGCCGCAGGCGTGGGGGTGAGCGTTGGCGAGCTTTTCATCGCCGGTATCGTGCCGGGGCTCCTGACCGGTGCCTTCCTGATGTTTGTGGCCTGGCTGGTGGCGGTGCGCCGCAATTATCCGCGCGGGGAGTTTCCCGGCTGGCCGGCGTTCGTGGCGGCGTTCGCAGCCGCCCTGCCCGGCCTGATGACGGCGGTGATCATTGTCGGCGGGATCCTCGGCGGGTTCTTTACGGCTACGGAATCCTCCTCCATCGCGGTCATCTACACGCTTGCTGTGGCCGTCCTCGTCTACCGTTCGCTCAGCCTTACCGCCTTCATCGAGGCGACGCTGGCAGCGGCGGAAACCACCGCCATGGTGCTGTTCATCATCGGGGCGGCGTCCGGCTTTGGCTGGGTGCTGGCGATCCTGGAGACGCCCGCCCAGCTCGCCGAGCTGATCCTGTCCCTGACCGACAACCCCATCTTCATCCTGCTCATCATCAACCTCATCCTGCTGATGCTGGGCACCTTCATGGACATGTCGCCCCTGATCGTGATCACCACGCCCATCTTCCTGCCCATCGCGGTGGGGCTGGGCATCGATCCGGTCCATTTCGGCGTGATCATGATGCTCAATCTGGGCATCGGGCTTGTCACCCCGCCCGTGGGCTCTGTGCTGTTCGTCGGTGCGGCCGTAGGCGGCATGCGCATGGAAGAGACCGTAAAGACGATCTGGCCCTTCTACGGCGCGCTGGTTGCCGCCCTGATGGCGATCACCTACCTGCCCTTCCTGTCCATGGGACTGGTCGATCTGATGCGCGGCTAGCGCGCAATCATCGCCTCGGCGCTCGCCCGGTTCAGGGCCAGCGGAATGTCATAGAGCACGGCAAGGCGCGTCAGCGCCTTCACGTCCACATCGTGTGGCTGCGGGCTCATCGGATCGGTGAAGAAGATGAGGGCGTCCAGCCGCCCTTCCGCGATCATGGCGCCCAGCTGCTGGTCCCCGCCCAGAGGGCCGCTTTTCAGCGCCGTCACCTCCAGCCCCGGATAGGCCTCCATCAGTCGCCTGCCGGTAGTGCCGGTCGCGTAGAGCGTCAGCGCCCTCAGGCCCTCCAGATGCTCCCCGACCCAGTCCAGGAGGACCGGCTTGCAGGCGTCATGGGCAACAAGACCAAGCGTTTTCATCAGGCATCCTTGTAAAAGAAAACCCCGGGCCGGCAAGCCGGTCCGGGGCTCAAGGAGCTACTATCGGGAGAGATCAGTAGCGATAGCGGATACCGAACAGATATTCCCGGCCGGTATGGTGATAGACACTCACCCGGTTGGAGCTGTCGGCGTACTGGTCGTTGAACTCGTCGGTCAGGTTGATGCCATCGAAGGTCAGCGTGACATTGTCGGTCAGCTGGTAGCGCACGGCGGCGTCAACGTTGAACGTGCGGTTCTTGCCTTCCTCGTCATTGCCATTCCGGCCCGGGAACTGGGTCAGATAGGCATCACGGGCATTGACCGAAACGCGTCCGCTCAGACGGTCGTCCTCATAATAGAGCGTGGCGTTGTAGGAATTGCGGGACAGGCCGTTCAGCTGGTTGGTGCCGGCTGCGCCGTAATTCACCTCTGAATCCACCCAGGTGTAGTTAAGCACCGCGCCGAAGCGGTCGAACGGACCTGGCAGGAAGGTGAAGGGACGCACCCACTGCACCTCGAAGCCGCGCAGATCGCCGCCCTGGCCGTTCACATTCCGGCTGACGTCCACTGCCGGGTCGAGGCCTGCAGCAAGGTCGGCCGCCAGCGGCGTGCCGCTCGCCACTGCAGACGCGGGAAGACCGGTTGCGCTGAACGCCATGGTGTCCGTCGCACGCGCCACAAACGAGCCGATATCCTTGTAGAACAGAGCCACTGCGAACATGGACTCGTCCTCGAAATACCATTCCGCGCTGAGATCGTAATTATTGGCGCGGAACGGATCGAGGAACGGGTTGCCATAGCTGACGGTGTAGGCTGTGCCCGAAACATTGCCACCCGGCGTCAGCGCCCCTAGCGAGGGACGGCTGATCACCTGCGCGGCGCCAAAGCGCAGCACCATATTGTCCGTCGGCTCGATGGCGAGATTGAAGCTCGGCAGGGTGTCGGTGTACTCGTTGTCGACCGTCACCTGCACGCCGGAGATGATGCCGGTCGAGCTGGTTTCGGTACGCACCACCCGCACGCCCACATCACCACGCACCGGCATCCCGCCAAGCTCGGTGCGGAAGTCGACCTGGCCGAAGCCGCCGAGATTTTCTTCCTGCACGTTGCGGATATTGCCGGCCTGCGGAGTGAGCGGCAGGGAGTAGAGATTGACCATGCCGGCCACGACCGGGATGTTCGGGATGGCCCAGCTGGTCACATTGCCTGCCGGCATGCCGAGCCCGCTGCCAAACCCGCTCACCTGCGTCGCCATGGCCGCCGTCACCGGCATCCACTCCGCCGCGGTCAGCAGGCGGTCACGCCGGCCTTCCCAAGTATCGAACTCGTAGCGCTTGAAGTTGATCCCGCCGCGCAGGGTGATGGTCTCGTTGAGATCAAACTCTGCGTTAAACAGGGCGGTTTCGTAGGTGTTGTTCACGTAGTTCGGGCGGTCCCGGTACTCGGTGAACACGTAATTGGTGGGGTCGCTGACATCAAAGCCCCAATCGATCAGCGGGGTCCGGCTGTTCGGCCGGTAATCATAGGAGAAGCCCGGTGAATCAAAGTTCGTGAACAGGATGGTCGACTGGACCGGGTTGTCGAATTCCGACTTGGAGTGGCCGATCATCGCGTCCACGCGGAAGCGGTCAGAGAATTCGTGAGTGAGCGACAGGGTGAACTGGGTGAAGGTCGTGGTCAGTTCATCATACCGGTTCTCGGCGTAGATATCGTTGTTGTCGAAGACGCCGTAGATCAGGTTGTTATTGCCGTCGATCGCATAGTCCGTGACGATCATGGCCGGCTTGCCGACCAGCTCCGGCACAGCGCTGCCGCCGCGAGAGAACGCGAAGTTCTCGAGGAACTGCTCGGACCGCGTCGCATCAAAGCGCGAATAGAGCGCATCAAACGCAATCTCCGTCGCAGGACCCGGACGGAATTGCAGCGAGCCGGTCAGGCCCAGCCGCTCCTGATCATGCACCAGCCGGCCATAGCGCGGGATGCGCGGATGGAAGGCGTTGTTGACGGCCGCGAGATCACCGGCGGTGGCGCAGGCCGTGCAGCCCGCGAAACTGTTCGCGTTCTGCCAGCGCACCGTGGAGTGCCCCTCTTCCAGCTGCGAACGGTTGGAATAGGCCACCGAGAACAGCCAGCCGAACATGCCGTCATCCGTCTGGTCGGCGATAAGGCCGGTCAGGCGCGGATTGAACTCCTCGGAGAGGTCATTATAGCCGATCTGGGCACCCCCGGCGAAGGTGAAGCCGTTATAGTCAAACGGGCGCGCCACGCGCAGATCGACCGTGGCCCCGAGCGAGCCTTCATCCACCGACGCCGATTGCGTCTTGCGGATCACGACGGACTGGAAAAGTTCCGAGGCGAAGGTGTTGAAGTCAAACGAGCGCGAACGGTTGCCACCACCGGAAGAGTCCGTGCCGCCAGTGACGCTCAGGGCTTCCATGCCGTTGATGCGCACACGCGAGAAGTCCGGGCTGAGGCCGCGGACCGTGATCTGACGGCCCTCACCGGCATCACGGTCAATGGCAACGCCGGGAAGACGCTGGATCGCCTCGGCAAGGTTGAGGTCAGGGAAGGCAGCGATGTCATCAGCCACAATGGCATCAACAACACCCGTTTCTTCCCGTTTCAGGGCAGCTGCGGCCTGAAGGCCCGCCCGGTAGCCGGTGACGGTGATCACTTCGGCCTGATCCTGCGCGGACTGCCCATCCTGCTGGCCAAAGGCCGGAGCGGCCTGCATGGCAGCCGCCAGACCCAATACGGATGCACCGGCCAGAAGGCGGCGCACAGTTACACTTCCACTGCGGGTAGACATTCCTTTTCCTCCCCTGATGGGCGGCTGTTTTTCAGCCTGCCCTAATCCGATTCCAAACCCAGAGGCGTGTTCCGGCCGGCTATGACACCGGTAGCAATTTTGCACCCAATAGTAAGGGCGCTGGCTACCCTGCCCGATCCGGACTCACCTGCATCGGTCCTTTGTGATAGTGCCTCGAAATGACACCGGTAGCAATAATAATCCGTGAAAACCCTCACGCTGTTGATTTTCTGTCACAATCAGCGGGCCAGCCAGCCACCGTCAACGGCCAGCACCGTGCCGTGAACATAGTCTGCCGCCTGCGAGGCAAGGAAGACAGCCGCTCCGCCAAGGTCTGACGGATCACCCCAGCGGCCTGCCGGAATGCGCGCGAGAATCTCGCGGTTCCGGGTCTCGTCCGCGCGCAGGGCATCGGTGTTGTTGGTGGCAAAATAGCCCGGCGCGATGGCGTTCACATTGATGCCTTTTGACGCCCATTCATTGGCCAGCAATTTGGTCAGCCCCGCCACACCGCTCTTGGAAGAGGTGTAGGAGGCGACGCGTATCCCGCCCTGGAAGGAGAGCATGGAGGCGATATTGATGATCTTGCCGCCCTTGCCCTTGTCCACCATGTGCCGGGCCACGGCCTGCGACAGGAAGAAGAGCGATTTCAGGTTGACGTTCATCACCTGATCCCAGTCGTCTTCGGTAAAGTCGAGCGCGTCATTGCGCCGGATGATCCCGGCATTGTTGACGAGAATGTCCACCCCTCCGAGCGCCGCGACCGCTTCATCGACCACGCGCCCCACCACGGATGTATCACCGAGATCAGCGGTGATTTCCGCAAAGCGCCGCCCGGTCGCCTCGACCATTTTGCCGGTCTCCGCAGCGCTGGACCGGCCCACAGCGGCAATGTCCGCGCCGGCCTCTGCCAGCGCGACGGCAATCGCCTGACCAAGCCCGGTATTGGCGCCGGTCACGAGGGCGGTCTTGCCCGTAAGCGAAAAGGAAGCGGCCATGGGATGGTCCTATTTGAGCTGGCAGATATCGAGGACGTTCATGTCGGTATAGTCGAGATTCTCGCCCGCCATCGCCCAGATGAAGATGTAGTTGGAGACGCCAGAGCCCATATGGATCGACCAGGGCGGGGAGATCACCGCCTCCTTGTCCGACACCACGATATGGCGGGCATTGTCGGCCTCGCCCATGAAGTGGAAGACCCGGCCCTTCTCGCCGAGACCTAAATAGAAATAGATTTCCGAGCGGCGGTCATGCAGGTGCGGCGGCATGGTGTTCCACACGCTGCCGGGCTTCAGGATGGTCATGCCCATAAGCAGCTGGGCGGACTGGCACACGCCCGGCACCACGAACTGGTAGATCGTGCGCTGATTGCTCTCCTCCATCGTGCCGCGCTCCAGAGGCGTGGCATCGGCGATGGATATCTTCTTCACCTCATAGGCCGCATGGGCCGGGCAGGAGACGAGGTAGAACTGCGCAGGCTTCGTGGTCGAAGCAGTTTCAAACACCACCTCCTTGCAACCCATGGGCAGGTAGAGCGCGTCCTTCTCGGCCAGCTCATGGCGCGTGCCATCGACGATGATCGCGCCGGGGCCCTCACCGACATTCACCGCCGCCATCTCGCGGCGCTCGAGGAAGGGATGGCCCTTGGCCGATTCCGGTTCGGTCTGCGCAGGCAGGGCGAGCGGCTTGCCGTCCGGCGCCGCGCCGCCAATCACGAAGCGCTCATTATGGGAATAGACCAGCGTGATCTTGCCGGGCACGAAAATGCCATCGACCAGATAGCGCTCGCGCAGATCATCATTGGAGACACCGTCCATCATGTCCGGGTGGGTGGCTTGAAGGGTCTTCTTGAACATGGGGAGGTCCTTTTGGGAGTCAGCGAATATGAAACAGGGTCAGGCACGCTGGCGCGCAGGGTCAGCGACCGGCGGCGCATCCAGCTTGTAGGCGCGCCTGGCAAGTGAGTAGGCGAGCTCGACGGCAAGCTCTGCGGCCTCATCCATCTCCATGCGGTGCTCGGCCACCAGCCGGGCGAGGAACGCACTGTCCACGCGCCGCGCCACATCATGGCGGGCGGGGATCGAGAGGAAGGCGCGGGTATCGTCGTTAAAACCGACCGTGTTGTAGAAGCCGGCCGTTTCCGTGGTCTGCTCCCGGAAGCGGCGCATGCCCTCCGGGCTGTCGTGGAACCACCAGGCAGGCCCGAGCTTCAGCGCGGGATAATGCCCCGCCAGCGGAGCCAGCTCGCGCGCATAGGCGCTCTCATCGAGCGTGAAGACGATGATGGAGAGAGCAGGGTCATTGCCGAACCGGTTCAGCAGCGGTTGGAGCGCGCGCACATAATCGGTCCGCGCCGGGATATCCGCGCCCTTGTCGCGGCCATGGCTGTCAAACAGCGGGCGGTTGTGATTGCGGTAGGAGCCGGGATGGATCTGCAGGACCAGACCGTCATCAAGGCTCATCTTCGCCATCTCGGTGAGCATCTGGGCACGGAACAGCTCATTGTCGTCGGCCGAAGATTTGCCCTTCACCACGCGGGAGAACAGCGACTCGGCTTCAGCGTTGGAAAGATCAGCCGTCAGCGCGGTCGGGTGGCCGTGATCGCTGGACGTGGCCCCTGCCGCGATGAAATCCGCCCGGCGCACGCGATGCGCCTCCAGATAGCCCCGCCACGAATAGACATCGAGATTGGTAATGTCGCCGAAGGCTTCCAGCGCACCTTCAAATGCCTCGTGGTCGGCGTCGATGACCGGATCAGGCCGGTAAGCGGTGATCACACGCCCGCCCCAGCCGGAGCGCGCGATGGCATGGTGATGATCCAGTGTGTCGGTCGGCCCTTCCGTGGTCGCCAGCACCTCGATATTGAACCGGTCAAAGAGCGCGCGCGGGCGGAAGGCGTCTGTCTTCAGCGCGGCATCAATCACATCGTAATAATGGTCCGCCGTCTGGGCGCTCAGGCGCACATCCAGCCCGAACACCTCAACGAACACGTGGTTCAGCCACATCGCCGAGGGCGTGCCCCGGAAGAGGTGGGCGTGGCTGGCGAAAGTGCGCCACGCCGCGCGCGGATCGGTATCCGGCACGCCCTTGCGCGACGGCACACCCAGCGCTTCCAGCGCCACGCCCTGGCTGTAGAGCATGCGGTAGAGATAGTGGTCAGGCGCCAGAAGAAGCTCGGTCGGATTACCGAAGGGCTGGTTTTCGGAAAACCAGCTGGGGTCGGTATGGCCATGCGGGCTGATGATCGGCAGGCCGCGCACAAGGCCGTACAGCTCGCGCGCAATTGCCCGCGTGCCGGGATCGGCCGGAAACAGCCGGTCTTCGTTCAGCCCTAGGGGCGCGCTGGCCATCATCTCCTCCCGGATCCGGTCTCGTTTCTGGATGCCGGCTTCCGTTTCATGTCCACTTTGGTAACCGGTGTCATAACTGATTTCAAGAGCAAGCCGCCTGCCCTGGCGTCAGGCCTTGCGTGGCGGAACGGAGGATTCCCGCTCTACCAGGCGCGGCACGACGATAGGCTTGTCGCTGGGCTGGCCGCCGCCCTCACGGGTCTGTTCTATCAGTTTTTCGGCGGCATAGCGGCCCATATCGCGGATCGGCAGGCGCACCGAGGTCAGGGTCGGCCAGAGCCGGGCGGCCATCGGGCTGTCATCAAAGCCGACAATGGAAAGATCGCGCGGGATGGTGAGCCCCGCCTCGCGCGCGGCGGTGTAGACGCCTACCGCCATCTCGTCATTGCCGGTGAAGATTGCCGTGGGCGGCTCCTTCATGGCGAGCAGCGCCTTTGCGCACTCCACGCCGGATTCAAACGTGTAGGCCCCTTGCATCACATAGGCCGGATAGAGCGTCAGCCCGCGCTCGGCTAGGCCTTCGGCAAAGCCACGGCGGCGCTCATGCGAGGACCGGAAGGTGGGAAGACCGGTAATGAAGGCGACACGCTTGTGGCCGAGATCAGCCAGATGGCGCGCGGCCTCTGCGGCACCAATGGCATCATGGGTGACGATCATGCGCTCGGCGTCATCAAGCGAGACCGAAGCCAC
>JBKBNS010000012.1:0-57081 GCA_046295255.1 Glycocaulis sp. | reverse complement strand
CTGTCCGTCCGGTGAAAAGCATGGGCCTGTGATCTCGCTGTATTCGCCATCCTGATCAGGCGCGGCATTGCGCCCGATTGTGTAGAGCTGACCATCCGGGGTCACCCCCCTTATGAACTGGTCGCCATCGCCATCCTCGACAACAATGAGGTCACCCCACGGCGCGACGGTGATGTTGTCGCATTTCTCAAGCACGCGTGCATCGGTGGATTCCACAAAGAGAGTCAGTTCGCCGGGATGATCGCGCTCGCGCGGCGTGCCTTCATAGGGGCTGGGGCGGTAGCGGAATATCTGGCCGATCTGGGCCGGTCCGCCATCGGTGCAGCAGAAATAGAGCTCGCCCTCGCCAAACCAGGCGCCTTCGCCGCGCGTGAAATTGGCCGCGCCCGCCGCAATGCCGCGCGTGGCTAGGTCATTATCGGGATTGTGGATGGCTTCAAGGTCGACCCATTCCACCTGCAACACCTCGCCAACCGCGATCGGATCGGTGGTTTCGGCCCAATTGCGCGTGTCCGCGCCCGGACGGCCCCGGATGGCGAGTGCCTGCAGGCGGCCGCCGCGCCACAGCTCGCCGCGATGATCGGGGATGAAGCGGGTGAAGAGGCCGGGTTCCGCATCTTCAGTCTGGTAGGCAATGCCGGTCACCGGATCGACGGCAACGGCCTCGTGGCGGAAACGGCCCATCCCGCGCAGCGCTATCGGCTCGACCAGCCCTGTTGCTGAAGCAGGCACCTCGAAATTCCAGCCATGATCGAGACGTGCCGAAGCGCCCTGGAGCATCAGCGTCTCCTCACAGCTGATCCAGCTATTCCACGGCGTCGGCCCGCCCGCGCAGTTATTGACCGTGCCGCCCAGCGAGAGGAATTCCCGCTCCACGCGCAGATTGCGCAGATTGACCACCACGTTCGTGGTGCCGCCCAGATGCGGTTCGCCATCGGGCAGGGTGTCATAGAGATAGGATGGATCGATCAGGTTCAGCCGCTCATGGGTCGGGCCGAAGGGTGATTTCTCCGTCTCGCCGGGATTGAGCTCATGATTGCGGATCAGGATCACGCGGTCCGCGTCGGCACCGGCAAAGCACGCCATCCCGTCATGATCGCCCGGCACCAGCAGGCCGTCACTCATCTCTTCGCCGGTTTCGGAGAAGGTGGTGTAGGAAAAGCCCTCGGGCAGGTCGAACAGGCCGCGCCGGTCGCGCCGTAGCGGGCCAAAGCCGCGCACCTCGTTGAGGTAATTGCCGGTGCGCTGATCGCGTGCGCAGGCGGTCAGTGCCGCCAGCCCGGCAAAGGCGCTGGTGGTGGCAGCGGCGCGGGTGAGGAAATGGCGGCGTGATATCGTCATTGCGGGGCTCCCGAAGCGCGTGGCAGGACAGGCATGTGCTTTTCAATATCTAGCGCGTTCATGACACCGGCGCGACACCTGCCGGGAGGGATGTGAAAATACGGTATTTGGATACCGTATTTTCAACCTGTTGTTTTCAGACGATTTTCACAAGGCCTCTTGACTTGAATGCGCGTGGTGCGTAGAGCCGCGCATCCGTAAAGAGGGGCGGGCGGTTCCGTCCCTGAACAGTTTCAAGGCCGACGCGATGAAAACCTTCTCCGCCAAGCCCGCAGACGTTGAACATAAATGGGTCGTGATCGACGCTGAAGGGGCCGTTGTCGGCCGCCTGGCAGCCTATGTCGCCACCCGTCTGCGCGGCAAGCACCGTCCCGACTTCACCCCGCACACCGATTGCGGCGATCATGTCATCGTGATCAATGCCGACAAGGTGGTGTTCACGGGCCGCAAGTACGAAGACAAGCACTATTACCGCCATACCGGCCATCCGGGCGGCATCAAGGAAACCAGCCCGCGCAAGATCATCGAGGGCAAGTTCCCCGAGCGCGTGGTGGAAAGCGCCGTGCTGCGCATGCTGCCCAAGGAAAGCCCGCTGGCCCGTACCCAGTTCTCCAAGCTGCGCGTCTATGCCGGCCCGGACCACAAGCACGAGGCCCAGCAGCCTGAAGTCATCGACTTCAAATCCCTCAACACCAAAAACGTGCGGAGCGCATAATGGCCGAACAAGCACGCTCTCTTGAAGACCTCAAATCGGCCATGAAGCAGGCCGAAGCGCCTGTCGTGACGGCAGCCGAAGAGGAAGTCATCGCCGAGCCGAAGATCGACGAGCATGGCCGCGCCTATGCCACCGGCAAGCGCAAGAACGCCATTGCCCGCGTCTGGATCAAGCCGGGTGCCGGCAAGATCGTCGTCAATGGCCGCGAGGAAGAGGTCTATTTCGCACGCCCCGTGCTGCGCATGATCCTCGCCCAGCCCTTCGAGGCTGCCGAGCGCGTCAACCAGTACGACGTCTACGCCACGGTGACCGGCGGCGGCCTCTCCGGCCAGGCCGGCGCGGTGCGTCACGGCATCTCCAAGGCGCTGACCTATTACGAGCCCGCCCTGCGCGGCGTGCTGAAAGCCGGTGGCTTCCTCACCCGCGACAGCCGCGTGGTCGAGCGTAAGAAGTACGGCAAGAAGAAAGCCCGCCGCAGCTTCCAGTTCTCGAAGCGCTAAGCGGACTTTTATCTGCTGGAATACGGACGGGCGGTGCCAGATGGCGCCGCCCGTTTTCGTTGGGGATTACCCTCTAGCTACGCACCTTCACATACTCGCCCGGTGCGGGGCACAAGGGTTTGAGCTTGTCTCCGCCGGGTTTGCGGGCGGGCACCTGGGTATCGTTCATGGACAATAGCCACGCTTTCCAGTGGGGCCACCAGGAGCCGGGCTGTTCCTTCGCACCCTCCAGCCAGTCTTCGCGGGCTTCGGGCAGGGCCTCATTGACCCAGTGCTGGTATTTGTTGGCGTCCGGATGATTGACCACGCCGGCGATATGGCCTGAGCCCGCCATCATGTATTGCGTCATGCCGCCAAACAGGCGCGCGGAGCGGTAGACGGAGTCCGCTGGCGCGATGTGGTCTTCCTTGCTGGCCTGCATGAAGACGGGGATTTTCACCTTCTTCAGGTCGAGCCTGTGCCCGCCGAGCTCCAGCTCGCCTTTTGAGAGCCGGTTATGGCGGTAGAAGGTATCGAGATACCAGAGGTGCAGGGTTTTGGGCATACGCGTCTGGTCGGCATTCCAGTAGAGCAGGTCAAAGGCCTGAGGCGATTTGCCGAGCAGGTAGTTGTTGACCACGAAGGACCAGATGAGGTCGTTCGCGCGCAGCATGTTGAACGTGTCGGCCATGGTGCGCCCGTCCAGCACGCCGCCCTGCGCGTCCATCAGACGGCCGATCTCGCGGAACCATTCCTCGTCGATGAAGACCAGAAGCTCGCCTGCCAGCGAGAAATCCAGCTGCGCGGCAAAGAAGGTGGCAGAGGCGATGCGGTCATCATTTTCCGCTGCCATCAGCGCCAGCGCGCTGCCCAGCATCGTCCCGCCAATGCAGTAGCCGATAGCGTCCACCTGCCGCTCGCCAGTGGATTCCTCCACCTTCTCCAGCGCCTCGAAAAGCCCGATGCGGATATAGTCCTCGAAGGTCTTGTCTTTCAGCGCCGGGTCCGGGTTCACCCATGAGATGAGGAAAACGGTGAAACCCTGCGCCGTCAGCCAGCGTATCATCGAGCCCTGCGGGCGCAGGTCGAGAATGTAGAACTTGTTGATCCAGGGCGGCGCGATCAGGATCGGGCGCTGGCGCACCGTCTCCGTGGCCGGCGCATACTGGATCAGCTCCATCACCTCATTGCGCCAGATTACCTCGCCGGGCGTGGAGGCGAGATCCTTGCCCACCTCGAACCCGTCCATATCCGACTGGGAGAGGGCGAGGCGGCCATTGCCCCGCTCCAGATCATTGACGAGGTTCATCAG
The DNA here is from genome assembly GCA_046295255.1 of Glycocaulis sp. Taxonomy (GTDB): domain Bacteria; phylum Pseudomonadota; class Alphaproteobacteria; order Caulobacterales; family Maricaulaceae; genus Glycocaulis. The sequence continues at coordinate 53,234 of JBKBNS010000012.1, read as the reverse complement.
TCCGCGCGTGAGGTTCTCTCCGCGCGTCTCGAACGTAGCTTTGAGCACGTCGGGATTGGTCAGCGCGAAATTGGTCGGTGCCATCGCGTCGATCATCTGGCGGGTGACGAAATTGACCTTGCGGCGGGTGGCCTCATCCACGCCGGGCGCATTATTGACCAGGTTCAGGAGGAAACGCTGATTGAGCAGATAGGACTGCTTCATCGCATCAAAAAGCGGGTGTTCGCTCCATTCGGCTGCGCGCCAGCGCTTGTCGCCCTTGTCGGGCTCGATGGCGGGCGATGCGTCCGCGCCCATTACGCGCTTGGTTGCCGATGCCCAGAGGTCCAGATACCCCCGATAGAGGTCTGACTGCGCCTGCAGCAGCACTTCCGGCTCGGAGAGGACCTTCTCCCATGTGTGTACCAGTTCCGGCGTCGCGTGCAGCGGGTCCGCCTTCGGCATCAGGCTGGTGTCGCCTTCAAGAGAGCGGCGCATCACGTCGGCCATGAGCTTCTGGCTCTTCAGGGCCGACTGCATGACATTGCGTGAAATCGTCTCCAGCGCCTCAAGGTCGGCCTGTGGCAGAAGCGGCGGTGTTGCGGCGGCGGGCTTTGTGCTCTCCGGCGCCGGGGCAGGGGCGGGCCGTGGCTTTTTTGTGCCGGCGGTTTTGGCCTTGGCGCCCGCCTTGCCGGTACCCGTCTTGCCCGCAGCCGAACGCTTTGCGGGTGTTTTTTTCTCGGCCATGTGCGGCAAGCCTCCCTGGCACAGGTGACAGTAGTCGAGCGAAGCGTATAGAAAGCAGGTATTGCGTCCACTCCTCAAGGGGAAGCCGAGCCCGTGCGCCGCGTTCTTTCCGTTATGGCCTGTATCCCGGCGGCAGCGCTGGCAGGCTGCGCCGTCCTCGGTCCGCAGCAGGAGCCGAGCTGGACGGATGCGCGCATTGCCGAGGATCGCGGGCGCCCCGCCCCCCATTACGTGCCGGAGCTGGACCGTCCTGCCGCGCAGAGCTGGATGATGTCTGCCCATGCGCGCGCGCTCGCGGATACACGTGACCTGATCATCAGCGCGCAGGCGCTGCTGGAAATTCCCCAGCCTGATGCAGCCGAATATGGCCGGGATGCGCGCGAACGTGCGACACCGCCACCGCCGCCCGCGCGCGACTGACCGCCTTTTCCCGAGACCAGAGGATATATTCCCGATGCCGATTGATGCCCTTGAAAACCTTGCCCTCGGCGCTGTGGAAGCTGCCGAGCGGGCCGCCATCGCCGCTGCGCGCCTTGCCGGGCGCGGCGACAAGATCGCCGCTGACCAGGCCGCCGTGGACGCGATGCGCAAGGCGTTCAACGACATGCCCATGAAGGGCCGCATCGTGATCGGTGAGGGCGAGCGCGACGAAGCGCCCATGCTCTATATCGGCGAAGAGGTCGGCACCGGCGAGGGGCCGGAAATCGATATTGCGCTGGATCCGCTGGAAGGCACTGATCTCACCGCAGGCGGCAAGCCCGAGGCGCTGACCCTACTGGCGCTCGCCCCGCGTGGCGGGCTCCTGCACGCGCCGGACACCTATATGGACAAGATCGCGGTCGGCCCCGGCTTCCCCAAGGGCGTGATCGATCTGGACCGTCCGGTAGAGGACAATGTCGCAGCGGTCGCGCGCGCCAAGCGCGTGCCGGTTTCCGAGGTGACCGTGTGCGTGCTGGAGCGTGAGCGCCACCAGAAGATCATCTCCGAAGTACGCCGTGCCGGTGCGCGGGTTGTGCTGATTCCCGATGGCGATGTGGCTGCCGTGATCGCCGCGTCTGATCCTACCCGCCCGGTGGACATGTATATCGGGCAGGGCGGCGCGCCGGAGGGTGTTCTGTCGGCGGCGGCTCTGCGCTGCCTGGGCGGCCAGATCGAGTGCCGGCTCTTCTTCCGCAATGATGAGGAACGCGCCCGGGCCGCCAAAACCGGCATCAAGGATCTCGACCGGAAATATACCGGCGCGGAACTCGCCTCCAAGGACTGCCTCTTCATCGCCAGCGGCGTAACGGGCGGACAATTGCTTCTGCCGGTCAGCGAGACACCGGGCTATATCGCGACCCAGACCCTGCTGCTCTCCTCGGCTGGGCGCACGCGCCGGGTGATCACCACCCAGCGTCTGGCGGAGCAAATCTGACCGGTCATGACGCTGCGTGCCCCCCTGTTTGGCGTCGAGCGGTCTGTCACCGGCAAGGCCTGGGCGCTGAACGAGGCACCGGACGGGGTCGCCGCCGAGATTGCCCGGGTTACCGGCTGTCATGATGCGCTGGCCCGGCTGCTCGCTGCGCGCGGGCTGGATGCGTACACCGCGCCGGGTTTCCTGCAGCCGCGCCTGCGCGACAGCTTTCCCGATCCGTCGAGCTTTCTGGGCATGGACGACGCCGCGCGCGTGGTCTGGGACGCGCTGCAGGCCGGCACGCGCCTTGCCGTGTTCGCTGACTATGACGTGGACGGCGCCACCTCAGGCGCGCAACTCGTGCGCTGGCTGCGCCAGCTCGGCCACGATCCGCTGACCTATGTGCCTGACCGTATCGAGGAAGGGTATGGCCCGTCCGCAGCGGCGTTCGCCAGCCTTCAGCAGGCCGGGGCAGGCCTCGTCATCACGGTCGATTGCGGGGCGGCCGCGCACAGCGCGTTGGAAAGCGCGGCGTCGATGGGGCTGCCGGTGGTGGTGATCGACCACCATCTGATGACGGGCGCGCCTCCGCCAGCGGCCGCGCTGGTCAATCCCAACCAGCCAGGCGACAGTTCGGGGTGCGGGCACATGGCCGCGGCGGGCGTGACGCTCGTCTTCCTCGCCGCGCTCAACCGCGAGGGCCGCGCGCGCAACGCCTTTTCGGGCAACGAACCCGATCTCGTCGCCATGACGGATCTGGCTGCGCTCGGCACGATCTGCGATGTGGTGCCGCTGACCGGGCCGAACCGGGCCATCGTGACGCAGGGGCTGAAGGTGATGAGCGGCTGGCAGAAGGAGGGCCTTGCCGCGCTTGCCGAAGTGGCTGGGCTTGCCGGTGAAGCAACGCCCTATCATGCCGGCTTCCTGATCGGCCCGCGCATCAATGCCGGCGGGCGGGTGGGCCGGGCAGGGCTGGGCTTGCAGCTTCTCTCCACCGCAGACATGGACGAGGCAAGGGCACTGGCGCGCGAGCTCGACGCGCTCAATGCCGAGCGCAAGGCGATCGAACAGGGCGTGCTGGACGAGGCCATGGAGCGCATTGAGCGCGGGGACATCCCGGCTGACGGCCCGGTGATCCTCGCTGCCGGTGAAGGCTGGCATCCCGGCGTTATCGGCATTGTGGCCGGCCGGATAAAGGAGCGCTTCAACCGGCCTGCCATCGTCATCGGCACGCACGACGGCACCGGCAAGGGGTCCGGCCGGTCCTGCACAGGCGTCAATCTGGGCGAGGCGGTTGCCGCGGCGCGCGAAGAAGGCCTGCTGATCGCGGGCGGCGGACATGCCATGGCCGCAGGCCTGACGGTGGAAGCGCGGCGAATCAGTGAGTTACGCGCATTTCTTGAAGCGCGTCTGGCCCCGGAATGGGCGGCGGCAGCCGAAGCGCGTACCTTGCGTCTGGACGCGGTGGCGCACCCGGCCGCCGTTGATTTTGCGTTTGGTGACGCGCTGAAGGCCGCTGCCCCGTTCGGCATGGGCAATCCGGAGCCCCGCTTTGCCTTTGCCGGCCTGCGCACCCGCTTCGTGAAGGAGGTGGGCACCGGCCATCTGCGCTTCACGCTTGAGGACAGGGGCGGCGCCCAGCTTTCCGGCATTGCCTTCCGGGCGGTGGGAAGCGCGCTGGGCGAGGCTCTGACCGCCTCGCCTGACCGGGCCTGGCATGCGGCCGGGCGGGTGAAGGCGGAGGACAACCGGTTCGGCCGCAAGGCAGAGCTGCATCTGGAAGACCTCGCGCCTGCCGATTGAACAGATATCTGCAGCACAAAGCGCCCGCCAGGGCTTGCATCACGGAATCGGCTTGGATATAGAACCGCACTCGCGCCGATGCGGGCCCTTCGTCTATCGGTTAGGACGCCAGGTTTTCAACCTGGAAAGAGGGGTTCGATTCCCCTAGGGCCTGCCACCGCGCTTCCCTCCTTCCTGGTACACCTGCAGCTGCCGCCACGCTGGCGCGCTTGCGGCCTGACAATTGCCGTCAGGCGGTAACTTAATGACAGACAATACCAAAATCTGCCTTTACCGCGCCCCAAAGCAGGGATAGCGTCCGGTTGGCAAGAGGGACGTTGGCCGGGGCGGGGAGCCACACCGGCTGTTATTTTGGAGACAATTCAATGCTTCGCACTGCTGCAACCGCGATTCTCGGCGTTGCCATTCTGGCCGCTGGCGCGTCAGCCCAGAACTACAGCCTCAACCCCATTTACGGGACCGTGAACCTGTCGGGCGGCTTTACGCCCGATCCGTATGTGATCAGCCTCCAGTCCGGCGGCACGATCAACGCGAACCAGACCATTGGTGGCAATTGCGTCGGCTATGTCGCGAATGCTCCGGACGTGCGTCTGAACTTCCGCGCCGGCAGCCTGCCGCTGATCATTTCGGTGAACTCCTCGGCGGATACCACGCTGGTGATCAACGCGCCGGACGGCAACTGGTACTGCGATGATGATGGCGGCAACGGCCTGAACCCGTCCATCCGCTGGAACGCCCCGATGTCCGGCCAGTACGACATCTGGGTCGGCACCTGGGGTTCTGCCTCGAACGCGAGCGCCCAGCTCCACATTTCCGAAATCTACAGCCAGTAAGGCCTGTCGCTTCGGATACAGTGAAAGCCCGGCAGCGCAAGCTGCCGGGCTTTTTCATGCGTGCTTTTCGTGAAGCGCGCCCGTTACAGCCCCGTGCCCGGATTGGGCAGGGCGTATTTGCACAGCTCGTCCACGATGTATTCAAACGCCTCGTCGACCGAGCTGGTGCGGTGAAGGAGCTTGAGATCCTCGTGATTGATCGCGCCGAAATCGGCCAGCGCTTCCAGATTGAGCACCTTGTCCCAGTATTCGGTGCCGAACAGCACGACCGGCAGGCGCTTCTTCATCTTGCGGGTCTGCAGAAGGGTCAGCGTCTCGAACAGCTCGTCGAGCGTCCCGAACCCGCCCGGCATCAGCACCAGCGCCTTGGCCGGGTAGAGGAACCAGAACTTGCGGGTGAAGAAGTAGTGGAACTCGAAATTGAGGCCGGGCGTCACGTACGGATTATTGTTTTCCTCGCGCGGCAGGGTGATGCCCAGCCCCACCGTCTCCCCGCCCGCCTCGCGCGCGCCGCGGTTTGCCGCCTCCATGATGCCGGGGCCTGCGCCGGTGCAGATGACGAAGCGGCGGCCATGGCAGTCATTGAGGTTGAGGGACCATTCGGTCAGCCTGCGTGACAGCTCGCGGGCCTCTTCGTAATAGCGCGACATGGCCAGGGCGCGCTCGGCGTCCTTCACATCATCGCCCTTTGCCCTCGCCTCCTCCAGCCGGCGCTCGGCCTCCTCACGGGAGAGCAGGCGCGCCGAACCGAAGAACAGGATGGTGTCCTCGATCTTGTGGCGTTCGAAAGTCTGCTTGGGATAGTGATACTCGGCGAGGATGCGCAAGGGGCGCGCATCGACCGAGGCCATGAATTCGGGATTATTATAGGCCTCTAGCGGATCGCCGGGCAGGGTCTCGCTGGCAGGGTTTTTCTTGTCCATTGACTCGCAGCCATGCTGTTGGGGCAGCATTCCAGCATGGCTTGAAGCTCGGCCCAAGCCCCGAGATCAGGCGCCCGCGCGCTTCAGCCCTTCCAGAATGAGCTGCTCGGCCCGCTCCACGCCCTGCCAGCCATGGATTTTCACCCATTTATTGGGTTCGAGATCCTTGTAGTGCTCGAAGAAGTGGGTGATGCGCATGATCTGCGCCTTGGTCACATCGGTGTAGGAGGTGATGTCGTCATAAAGCGGGGTGAGCTTGGGGTGCGGGCAGGCGAGGATTTTCTCGTCCATGCCGCTCTCATCTTCCATCAGGAGTACGCCGATGGGCCGCGCGCGCACCACACAGCCCGGTACCAGCGTGGTCTGGCCCAGCACCATCACATCCACCGGATCGCCGTCATCAGACAGGGTGTGCGGCATGAAGCCGTAATTGCACGGATAGCGCATCGGCGTGTGCAGGAAGCGGTCGACGAACACCGTGCCGGAGGCCTTGTCCATCTCGTACTTCACCGGCTCGCCGCCTACCGGCACCTCGATGATCACATTGATGTCGGAGGGCGGATTGACGCCGGCGGAGATCTTGTCGATGCGCATGGGGCATTCCTTCATCGGGCAAGCGGGACGGACGCCGCGCTTGATAGCGGTCATGGCGCGGCGCGCAACCCGTTTTTTGCACTGCACAATGGCGCGGGCCCGGCCTGCATACGCGATTGCGCAGGACGGCGCGCTTGGCTAGCGTGCCGCCCATGATGACACGCATTATAGCCGCTTTTGCCGCCCCGCTCGCCGCGCTCGCCTTTCTGGGCTGTGCGTATGCCCAGATAACCGATCCGACCCACCCGGACGCGGTGGTCACCTATGGCGGGCCTGACCCGCTCGTCATCGAGACGGCTGCGGGTCCGGTCGAGTTCATCGCCGAGATCGCCGATACGCCCGACAGCCGCCAGCGCGGGATGATGTTCCGCGAATCAATGGCGCCCGATGCCGCGATGCTGTTTGATTTCGAGGTGGAGCAGCCGGTCGCCATCTGGATGGCCAACACGCTGATTTCGCTCGATATCATCTTCGTGCGCGCCGATGGCACCATCGCAAAGATCATCGCCCATGCCCAGCCGCTCTCGCGCCGCTCCCTGCCGTCGGATTTCCCGGTGCTGGGCGTGATCGAGATTGCAGGCGGCCGTGCAGGGGAGTTGGGCATTGCGCCGGGCGATCTGGTGCGCCACCCGCTCTTCGGCACCTGGGAGACGGGTGAGGCCGCCGCCGAGGCTGCTCCTGAGCCTGCTGACGAGGCGGACGCGGATGAAAGCCTTGAAGAGGATGCGGACGCGCCGGTTGAAGAGGCCGCGGACTAGCCCGGTGCCGTGCGGCGTTATGCGGCCTTGCACGGCTGGCCGGCTTTGCCTAAACGGATCGCAGGAAAACGGGGCGTAGCGCAGCCTGGTAGCGCATCTGCTTTGGGAGCAGAGGGTCGCAAGTTCGAATCTTGCCGCCCCGACCAAGATTTGAGTGTGGAGTTGCAAGGCCATGTTCGCGCGTATCTATCAGCCTTCGAAGAATGCCATGCAATCGGGCCGTGCCCGCTCGAAGGACTGGGTGCTGGAGTTTGAACCGGCCATGGCCAAGCGGCCGGACCCGCTGATGGGCTGGGCCAGCACGGGCGATACGCGCCGTCAGGTGCGCCTGAATTTCGAGAGCCGGGACGAGGCGGTGGCCTATGCCAAGCGCTATGGCATCGCCTTCCAGATCCGCGAGGCCCGCGAGACCCCGCGCATCATCAAGACCTATGCCTCCAACTTTGCCGCCGACCGCAAAGAGCCCTGGTCGCACTAGGGCGCGGCGGGGGGAGGCCGTCTCAACCGGTCACGCCTTGCTCCCTTGCCCATTGCAGTTGACGGCCCGCACGGCCAGATTGACGCTGGTATGTGCCACACCTCAACGACCCCGTAGCTCAGCTGGATAGAGCACTCGCCTTCTAAGCGAATGGTCGCAGGTTCGAATCCTGCCGGGGTCGCCAGCGCCTGTTCACGCCCCCGCCAGCGCCTGTTCCAGATCGGCCCAGAGATCGTCGATATCTTCCAGCCCGATCGAGAGGCGCAGGAGCGCGCCTTCGGCCTTCCACGGCACGGCGGTGCGTTTGATCTGCGGATCGCAGGAGAGGGCAAGGCTCTCATAGCCGCCCCATGAAAAGCCAATCCCGAACAGTTTCAGCCGGTCGATCACCGCTTCGCCGGCTTTTGGCGATATGTCGTCCAGCACGAAGGCAAAGCAGCCCGCCGCGCCGGTGAAGTCGCGCATGTAGAGCGCGTGATCGGGATGAGAGGGCAGAGCGGGGTGCAGCACGCGGCTGACCTTGGGGTGAGCTTCCAGCCGCCGTGCAATCTCCAGCGAGGCCGCCTCCGCGCGTTCCAGCCGCAGGGGCAGGGTGCGCAGGCCCCTGAGGGCGAGGAAGGCATCATCAGGCGAGACATGCAGGCCGTAAAGCTTCTCGCGCTCCAGCACCGCCTTGGCGGCGTCTCCGCGCGCGGTGACCGAGCCCATCAGGAAGTCGGAATGCCCTCCGACATATTTGGTGAGCGCCTGGGCAGCATAGTCCACGCCCATATCGAGCGGGTTCATCAGCACGCCTGCCGTCCAGGTATCGTCGATCACGGTCGGCACGCCCGCCGCCTTCGCCGCCGCCGTGATGGCCGGCACGTCCTGCAACTCGAAGGTGAGGGAGCTCGGCGATTCCAGCAGGATAACAGCAGTATTTGATGTAATGAGCGAGGATATGCCTGCCCCGATTCGCGGATCGTAATAGACGGGCGTGACGCCAAGACGCGGCAATTCCTCATCACAGAAGCGGCGGACCGGCCCGTAGGCGCCATCGCTGATCAGCGCCTCTCCTGGGCCTTTCAGCGCGGTGCCGATGGCAAGGATCACGGAGGCCAGCCCGGAGGGCGCCAGCGCGCACCCGTCCGCCCTGTAGAGCCCGGCGATCGCCGAGCGCAGTTCCGCATTGGGCGCAATGCCGCCCCGGCCATAATGACGCCGCGTGCCGGTGGGATGATACAGCTCTGCAGTGGAGGGGGCGAGCACGGTGGAGGCGCGCTTGATTGCCGGATTGACCAGCCCGTCGCCTTCGTCCGACCGGCCGGAATGGATGATGCGTGTGGTGCGTTTCATGTCGACGCCGCCCTCCAGCTTCGTTAAATCCTCTATCGGTCAGCCTTAGGGCCGCTTTCGCCATGACGCCAACAGGATTCTTCGACTTTATCATGCCGCGCCGCATGGCACGCGCTGCGGCTGCGTTTGCCATGGGCTTTACGGTGTCGCAAAGCCAGATGGAGCATGTCGGCAGCCAGCTTGGCGAAATCCGCGAGCGTGGCCATGTGCGCTGCGGCGTCGATATAGGCCTTGCCGGCTTTGCCACGCAGGATGAAAGCGGCAACTGGTCCGGCTTCGAGATTGATCTGTGCCGGGCCTACGGAGCGGCCTTCCTCGGCGATTCCGCGCGGGTGCGGTTCGTGCCGCTGACCACGGCTGACCGGCTGGAGGCGCTGAGCGCAGGCGAGGTGGACATCCTTCTGCGCAACACCACCTGGACGCTCTCTCGCGATGCCCAGCCGCATGTGAGCTTTGCGGGCGTCTATTATTATGACGGGCAGGGATTTCTGGTGCCGCGTGATCTGCGCATCACCAGCGCTCTGGAGCTGGACGGCGCGCGCCTGTGCGTCCTGAGAAACACCACCACGGCGGCCAATATCGCCGACTATGCCGTCACCCACGGGCTGAACCTGACAATGGTCGAGTTCGGCACGGCCCGCGCGGCCACCAATGCCTACGGGCGGGGCCAGTGCGACGCGCTGACCAGCGATGTTTCGGCGCTGGCGGGCATGCGCATGACGCTCGCCGAGCCGGAGGCGCATGTGATCCTGCCCGACTTTATCTCCAAGGAACCGCTGAGCGTGGTCGTTGCCTCGCGTGACCAGAAGTTTGCAGACGCCGCCCGCTGGGTGCTGCATGCGCTGATCGCGGCAGAGGAGTATGGCGTGACGGCGGCCAATGCGGCCGAGCTTGCCACCAGTTCTCCGAGCGTAGAGGTGCGTCGGCTTCTGGGTAGTGAAGGCGCGCTTGGGGAAGGCTTGGGTCTGGATGCGGGCTTTGCCCTCAGGGCCATTCAGGCGCGCGGGCATTATGGCGAGATTTTCGCCCGCAATCTCGGGCCTGAACCCGGCCTTGGCCTGCAGCGCGGACTCAATGACCAGTGGACCCGCGGCGGCCTGCTCTACGCCCCGCCTTTCAGCTAGGCCGTTTTTTCCATCCAGGGCGGGACGGGCAGGCCCTTCCCGCGCAGGAAGTCCGGATTGTAGAGCTTGGACTGATAGCGCGCGCCGTGATCGCACAGCATGGTCACGATGGTGTGGCCGGGGCCCATCTTGCGGGCGAGCCGGATCGCGCCTGCGATATTGATGCCCGCCGATCCGCCAAGGCACAGGCCTTCATGCTGGATCAGGTCGTAGAGCACGTGCAGGGCTTCCTCGTCCGGCACACGGAAGGCGTGGTCCACCGGCGCGCCTTCCAGATTCGCAGTGATCCGGCTCTGGCCGATGCCTTCCGTGATGGAATTGCCTTCGGCTTTCAGCTCGCCATGGGCGTAATACCCGTAGAGCGCCGCGCCGCCCGGATCGGCGATGCCGATCTGCACCTTGTCGCTTTGTGATTTGAGATACATGCCGACCCCGGCCAGCGTACCGCCAGAGCCGACCGCGCAGATGAAGCCGTCCACCTCGCCGCCCGTCTGCTCCCAGATTTCCGGGCCGGTCGTGTCGAAATGGGCCTGCCGGTTGGCGGTATTGTCGAACTGGTTCGCCCAGATGGCGCCGTTCGGCTCGGTTTCATTGAGCTCAGCTGCCAGCGTGCCGGAATAGCGTGCATAATGGTTGGGGTTGGCGTACGGGACCGCATCCACCTCGACCAGTTCCGCGCCCGCCAGCAGGATCGCGTCGCGCTTCTCCCGGCTCTGGGTGCGCGGAAACACGATGACAGTGCGATAGCCCAGCGCTGCGCCCACCATCGCAAGGCCGATGCCGGTATTGCCCGCCGTTCCCTCCACGATGGTGCCGCCGGGTTTCAGCGCGCCGGATTTCTCGGCAGCCCGGATGATGCCCAGCGCCGCGCGGTCCTTCACCGATCCGCCGGGATTGAGGAATTCGGCCTTGCCGAGGATGTCACACCCCGTCGCCTCGCTGGGGCCGTTCAGGCGCAGCAGCGGCGTGTTGCCGATAAGGTCGATGACCGAGCGGGCAGGGGGTGCCATGGGCTCTCTCCGGGCAGATCGCAATCAATGCATCTGGCTAGCGTGCCAGATGATCCGGTCAAGGCCCGCAAGCGTAAAACATCACGGACCATACAGGACGGATGTGCCATGCCTGTAATTGATGATGGCTTTCTGCTCGACCATGCGGCCGGTAACGGCCCCCGGGCCGTGCAACTTCTCGCCGAGTGCCAGAGCACCATGAATCCCGTTGCGGGCGCGCGTACCGGCGCTGCGGAGGCTGCCTTTGGCGCCCTGCTGGAGGGGCTGGCCCCCGCCAGTATCGGGCCAGACGCCCTGCCGCACGTTCTCGGCCTGATCGGCGAGCATGACGCCGCCAGCGGGGCGGGCGGGGCCCAGACCGGCCTTCCGGCGCCGCTACAGCCCTTTCTGGACCGCCAGACCGGCGGGGAGCTGCGCTGGACACGCAGGCTTGGCGGCATGAACGAAATCGTGCTGGACGAGCTATCCGGCGACGGCACTGAAACCAGCCTCGTCCGGCTAATGCCCGGCGGCGGCATTCCCGATCACGACCATGGCGGGGAGGAGCTGACGCTGATCCTGTCTGGAGCCTTTCATGATGGCCGCGCGTTATTCCGGGCAGGTGATCTGTGCGCTGCCATGCCCGGAACACGCCACAGGCCGCGGGTAACCGGCAGCGAGCCCTGCATCTGCCTGGCTGTCAGCATGGCGCCCTGGCGGCCCGCCAACCCGCTTTACGGCCTTGCCGGGCGCCTGATGCGCGCACGGCGGCACTGACAAGGAGACCGGTGATGATCAAGTCAGCCCTTGCTGCCCTTGCCCTGCTTGCCGGGCTGTCTGCCCCGCAGGCTGCGGCCCTGCCGCCAGAGCCGCGCGATGGTCAGGCGATCGCGTTTGATGTGTATCGCGGCAATGCGCGCTTTGGCACGCATGAGGTGCGCTTCGAGCGCAATGGCGAGGAACTGGTTGCCAATATCCAGGTGCGTCTGCGAGCCGGTCTCGGCCCTGTCACCGTGTTCCGCTACGAGCATGATTCCACCGAGCGCTGGCGCGATGGCGAGCTGGTGGAAAAGCGCGCGCGCACGCTGAAAGACGGCAATACCTACCGCGTGGAAGCGCGCCGCAATGGCCGCGCCGTGGAAGTGGATGGCACGCTGCCGGGCGGAGAGGCGCATGAGGAAGAGTTTCCATTTAACGTGACCCCGTCCTCGCACTGGCGCGGCTATGAGCCGGACCTGGAACGCATCCTCAATACCGAGCATGGCGATGCCATGGCGGTGAGGATCACCGATCTTGGCATGGACGAGATCGAGGCGGACGGCACCACGATCCAGGCCCGCCGCATCCGTCTGGAGGGTACGCTCACCGTCGATCTCTGGTACGACGATAATGGCTTCTGGGCAGGCTGTGCGTTCGAGGCACGCGGTCAGCAGATCCGCTATGTGCGCCGGGCCAATCCGGCCACCGCCTGATGGCCACGCTCCGGCTTGTCCTGGGAGACCAGCTGAGCGAACGCCTGTCCGCACTGGAGGGCCTGCAGCCCGCTGACACGGTGCTGATGGCGGAGGTGGCCGCTGAAACAGGCTATGTGCGCCATCACAAGAAGAAGATCGCCTTCATCTTCTCGGCCATGCGCCACTTCGCACAGCGTCTGGAGGCGAGGGGGCTTCGAGTGCGCTATGTGCGCCTTGATGCCCCTGATAACAGCCAGAGCCTGGAAGGTGAGGTGGCCCGCGCGCTGGCGGCTGATGCGGGCCTGACACGGCTTGTGCACACCGAGCCGGGCGAATACCGGCTGATGGAGATCATGAAGGTGTGGCCGGAGCGGTTTGATGTGCCGGTGGAGATGCGCCCCGATACGCGCTTTGTCGCGTCTCGCGAGCGTTTTGCCCGCTGGGCCGAAGGCAAGAAGCGCCTGACCATGGAGTATTTCTACCGCGAGATGCGCCGGGAGACCGGCCTGCTGATGGATGGTGATGAACCGGCGGGTGGGCAGTGGAATTTCGATGCGCAAAACCGCAAGTCGCTGCCCGCAGGTGTCACGATCCCTCAGCGAGACTGGATCGAGCCGGATGCGATCACAACGGAGGTCATGGAGCTCGTCGCAGGCCGCTTCGCCGATCATTTCGGGGATCTGGAGCCGTTCGGCTATGCGGTGACGCGAGAGGATGCACGTGAGCAGCTCGACTGGTTCATCGGCGAGGCGCTGGCTCATTTTGGTGATTATCAGGACGCGCTCAAAACCGGCGAAAGCTTCCTCTTTCACTCCGTGCTGTCGCTCTACCTCAATGTCGGCCTGCTGGACCCGCTGGAGGTGTGCGAGGCCGCCGAAGCCGCATATCGCGAGGGGGATGCGCCTCTGAACGCGGTTGAAGGCTTCATCCGTCAGATTATCGGCTGGCGCGAATATGTGCGCGGCGTCTACTGGCACTTCATGCCGGACTATCTCCAGCGCAACGCCCTGAACGCGAAGCGGCCCCTTCCCAAGTTCTACTGGACGGGCGAGACGAACATGGCCTGCCTTGCCGATGTCATCATCACCACGCGCAAGCACGCCTACGCCCATCATATCCAGCGCCTGATGGTCACGGGTAATTTCGCGCTGCTGGCGGGTATCGACCCGGCCGAAGTCAATGAGTGGTACCTGCTGGTCTATGCCGATGCGTTTGAGTGGGTGGAGGCCCCGAACACGCATGGCATGGCGCTTTATGCCGATGGCGGGATCATGGCGACCAAGCCCTATGCGGCGAGCGGCGCCTATATCAACCGCATGAGCGATCACTGCAAGGATTGCCACTACTCGGTGAGCGCCAAGAGCGGCGAAAAAGCGTGCCCCTTCAATTATCTCTACTGGAACTTCATGATCGAAAATGAAGGCCGGCTGCGCGGCAATCAGCGTCTGGGGCCGGTCTATCGTAATCTCGCCCGCTTCGACGATGCACGGCGCGCCGAAATCCGGGCCGATGCCCGGCGCTTCTTCGAAGACATCGGCATTGAACCTGCCACAAGGAAAGCCTCATGACACCGCGTATAGCGAAACCCTCTGACGGGATTGCCTGGGTGACGGGCGGCAGTTCAGGCATTGGCGCAGCACTGGCCCACAGGCTGGCGAAAGCGGGCTGGACAGTTGCCATCTCGGCGCGCCGTCAGGACAAGCTCGAAGAGGTGGCGGCGAGTTTTTCCGGCAAGGGCCGGATCATCCCGGTACCGGTTGATCTCACCGATGCCACTGCGGTGGAGGCAGCGGTCGCCGGGCTGGAGGCGCGTGAGGGCCCGATTGCGCTTGCGGTACTGAACGCCGGCATCTATCTGCCGGTTCAGGCCGAGGCTCCGAAATTTGAGGATTACCGGAAAACCTTCGAGGTGAATCTTTCCGGCACGGCGGCCTGCATCTGCGCGCTCACCCCCCGCATGAGCGCGCGCAAGACCGGTCAGATCGCGATTGTATCCTCGGCGACATCCTTTGGCGGCATGCCCACGGCGTCAGCCTATGGGGCCAGCAAGGCGGCTCTGGTCAACATGGCCGCATGTCTCAGGATCGAGCTGCACCGCCATGGCGTGCTGGTGCAGGCGATCACGCCCGGCTTCGTGGAAACGCCCGCACAGGACGATAACACCTTCCCCAAACCCTTCATGGTCAGCGCGGACACGGCCGCAAAGCGCATTGTCTCTGGCCTGAAGAGCAGGCGCTTCGAGATCACCTTCCCGCGCCGCTTCACCTGGGCGCTGAAAGCCATCTACGCGCTGCCCTATGGCTGGTCATTGCCGCTGGTGAGGAAGCAGACCGGCTGGGACAAGCCGGTTTAACGCGACAGCACGAACTGGCCGACATCAATGCGGCCGGTGCGGAAGCCTGCCTCGCAATAGGCGAGATAGAACTCCCACATGCGCTTGAAGCGCAGATCAAAGCCCATGGGCTCTATCTGCGGCCAGGCGGCGCGGAAGCGCGTCATCCACTCTTTCAGCGTCTCGGCATAGTCCACGCCGAACATCTCCGAGCCGTTGAAATTCAGCCCCGCACGGGCGAACTCGCCGTTCAGCCGTTCCACACTCGGCAATATCCCGCCGGGGAAGATGTAGCGCTGGATGAAGTCCGCACGCCTGCGATAACGGTCGAACAGATCATCGCGGATGGTGATGATCTGCAGGCCCGCCTTGCCGCCCGGCTTCAGGCAGGCATGCACGCGTGAAAAGAAGCTCGGCCAGTATTCCTCGCCCACCGCCTCGAACATCTCGATGGAGGCGATGCAGTCATACTGCCCGGTCTCGTCGCGATAATCCTGCAGCTTGATGGTGACGCGGTCCGATAGTCCCGCCTTTTCCATGCGCTCCACCGCGTACCTCATCTGCGAGGGGGAGAGGGTAAGGCAGGTCACCTCCGCCCCAATCTCGCCAGCGGCGTATTCGGCGAACCCGCCCCAGCCGCAGCCAATCTCCAGAACGCTCATGCCGCGCTCCAGCCCGATTGCGCGGGCAAGCGAGGCGTATTTTTCCTTCTGCGCGGCTTCCAGCCCGATGTCCGGGGCGCGGTAGCGGGCAGAGGAATAGGTCATGGAGGGGTCAAGCCAGAGCTCGTAGAAGGCATTGCCGAGATCGTAATGGGCCTCGATATTCTTGCGGGCCTGGGTCTTCGTGTTGGCGCGCAGCCTGTGCCATATCCAGTTGGCCATGCGCGTCAGCAGGCGCCCCTTCATAATTTCATCGATATTATCAAGGTTTGCGGAAAATATCTCAAGCACTGCGGCAAGGTTGGGTGTGGTCCATTGCCCGTCCATATAAGTCTCGGCAAAGCCGACATCGCCGCCTGCGAAAATCCGCCGGACCATGGCGTAATCAACCACCTCCATCGTGGCGTGAACGCCCGGATGCGCGCCGGTGAAGCGTATCCGCCGCCCGTCGGGCAATACGATGGTCAGCACGCCCTGGCCGAAGTTCAGCAGGAGGTTCAGCCCTGCCTTGAACAGGCGCGGTACGCCTTCCAGACGCGCGATCGTGTCACGGCTTGCCGGCAGGATACTGCCTGCATCCAAACGGTTGAGAGGGGCGTCGGTCATGCGGCCTCCGGTGTATGCGAGGTCACTGAGATGACATCACTGAGTATAGGGTCAATCACGCGCTGGTCCAAGAAAAGCCGGTGCTTCCGTTTCCGGAAACGCGGCGCTGGCGTGGTCAGGCGGCTCGGGGCGGGGGTGATAGCGGGCCCCCTTCAACACCAGCCGCAGCGCCTCGCCATGAATGGCCAGAATGGTCTTCAGCGTGGAAAAAGGCTGGCTGGCAAACAGCCTGGCCAACGCACCGCTGGTCAGTGGCCGGGCGGCAAGCTGCATGCCGGCATAGAAGTCCGGCCCGTCCTCGCGTGATTTCAGGATGGACAGCGAGAAGGTCTCTTCCAGCGGGCGCAGGGTGAAGTGATAGCGCCCGGCCACGTCGAAAAAGGGCGAGACGTGAAACATCTTCTCTGCGCCATGCCGCCAGGGGGCCTGGCCTTCCACGCGGGCGATATAGCAATGGGCATCGCCGAACGTGTTATGAACCTGATAGATAACGCCTTTCAGCGCGCCATCCGGCCCTTCGGCGAAGTAGACCGAGAGCGGATTGAACACATAGCCCAGCACGCGCGGTGAGCAGAGCAGGCGGATACGCGCAAACGGCCCCTCAATCCCGGCAGCGGCCAGTTGTGCCTCGGCCCAGTCCTTGAGCGGTGAGCCGTCGCGCGCGCCGTGATCGCGCTCACGGAAGCTGAAAAGATTGAACCGCTCCACCGAGAACAGGCGCGATAGCTGCCCGGCCTCCTGCAACTGGTCCAGATCGACCGCCATCAGGGCCAGCCGGTAGCGGAAACGGTGCTGGAAGGGCGCGCGCCGTTCGTGCACGGTGTGTCCGGTATAGAGAAGGGCCGGTGCGTCCAGCATTACTCGGCAACCGCCAGTCCTGTGGCCCGGGCAACGCTGCCCGGACGCTCACCCCATTCTCCACCGCTGACATCGCCTTCTGCAAATGTCCACGGAATGGCCCCGCCGAGGCGCAGCGCCGCCCGCAGGCCGGAGCGCAGCCCGTCCTCGTGGAAGCCATAGCCAAGCCATGCACCCGCAAACCAGGTGTGACGCACGCCCTGTACGCGGTTGAAGATGCGCTGCGCTGCCATGCCCGCCCGGGTGAATTGCGGATGGTCATAGCTGAAGCTGGCAAAGGTCAGGGCCGGATCAGGCTCGCGCGCCGGGTTCAGCGTCACCAGCAGCGGACAGGCCGGGTCAATGCCCTGCAGCCGGTTCATGTCATAGGTCACGGCGGCGGCGTCCTGACCGCTTTCGCGCAGATAGCACCAGGCCGCGCGGGCATTCTTCCGGCGGGGCAGCAGGCTTTCATCGCGGTGCAGGACGGCCCGGTTGGCCGCATAGGGGATGGCGCCCAGCAATTCGCGTTCATCGGTATCGGCGTCGGCGAGAAGGTCCAGCGCCTCGCTGGAATGGCAGGCCAGGATCACCTCGTCATAGCGCTCGGCCTTGCCGGCTTCGTCGATGACCCGCACGCCGCCAGTGATCAGGCGCTCCACACGTGCCGCGCCGGACCTGCGTGTCACGCCGGAGGCTTCGAGGTCGCGCCAGATGGCGCCGACATAGTTCCGGCTGCCGCCCTTCACGGTGCGCCATTTGGGGCGTGTGGCATTGACGAGGCGGTGGTTCCTGAAAAAGCGCACAAAGGCCTCGGCCGGATAGTCGGCCATCTCCCCCTCGCTGGAGGACCAGATCGCTGCGCCCATGGGCAGCAGGTAATGCTCGCGGAAGCGGCGGCCATAACCGTAGAGGTCGAGATACTGGCCGAGCGAGAGCGCGCCCAGCCGCCCGGCATCGAGATCAGCGATGCAGGCGCGGTTGAACCGCAGCACATCGCGCAGCATCGCCAGAAAGCCCGGATCAACCGCATTGCCGGCGCGCGCAAACAGGCCCGAAAGCCCGTTGGACGACCACTCGAACCCGCCATCCAGACTGAAGCCGAAGCTCATGTCGGTTTCGAAGGTGGCGATGCCCAGATGATCGAACAGCGCGGTGAGATTAGGATAATTCAGCGTGTTGAACACGATGAAGCCGGTATCGACGTCGATTGACCGGCCCTCATAGTCGATGGTCACGGTATTGGCGTGCCCGCCCAGCCGGGAATTCTTCTCGTATAGGCTCACATCGTGGAAACCGCGCAGCGCCCAGGCAGCGCCCAGTCCGGCAACGCCCGCGCCGATGACCGCTATGCGCGACCGGCGCGTGAGAATGGGCTGGATCTGGCTCATGCGGCTTCCTTGAGGCTTGAGAAGGCCGCCAGAGCGCGCTCACGGGCCTTGGAGTGGTCGATAACCGGTTTGGGGTAGGTGGAGCCCAGAACAATCCCGGCCTGCCTCAGGGCGGCCGCTGGCGCGTCCCAGGGGGCATGCAGCCAGGCATCGGGCAAGTACTTCAGCTCCGGCACCCAGCGGCGGACATAATCTCCCGCCGCGTCGAACTTTTCACCCTGTGTTACCGGATTGAAGATGCGGAAATAAGGCGCGGCATCGGCGCCGGACCCGGCCACCCACTGCCAGCTGGCGGAGTTATTGGCGAGATCGGCGTCCACAAGTGTGTCCCAGAACCATTCCTCGCCCTTGCGCCAGTCAATGAGCAGGTGCTTGGTCAGGAAGGAGGCGCAGATCATGCGCACGCGGTTATGCATCCAGCCCGTGCTCCACAGCTCGCGCATGCCGGCATCAACGATGGGATAGCCGGTCTGGCCGCGCGTCCACGCCCTGAAGGCGGCTGCATCAAAATCCCACGGGAAGCGATTGAATTTGGGCTGGTAATTGGCCTCGGGCAGGTCTTCGTAATGGTAGAGCAGATGGTAGGAAAACTCCCGCCAGCCCAGCTCCTTGCAGAAGGTTTCACGGCCCTTGCCCGCCGGCACCTCTGCGGCCACACGCGCCCAGACCTGACGGGGGGACACTTCGCCGAAATGCAGATGGGGCGAGAGGCCGGACGTGCCCGGCAGGCCAGGCAAGTTGCGGGTATCGGCATAGTCCGCCGCGCGATCCTTCACAAAGGCGTCAAGGCGCGCGTGGGCGCCAGCCTCGCCCGGCGTCCACATATCGCCAAAGCCTGCTGCCCAGTCGGGCGCGGTGGGGAGCAATTTCCAGCCCTCAAGCGCGTCGCTCGCCAGATCGCCCTCAAAGCCGGTCAGGCGCTCCGGCGCGGGCAGGGGCTCGACATTGTCCAGTGTCGGCTCCAGCGCGCGATAGAGCGGCGAGAAGACGCGAAACGGCCCGCCATCCTTGGTCTTCAGCGTCCACGGCTCGGCCAGCAACGAGCCATTGAAGGAATGCGCCTCTACGCCAGCCTCCTTCAGCGCGTCTTTCAGCCGGGCATCACGCTCGCGCGCGTACGGCTCATAGCAGCGGTTCCAGTAGACGGCCTGTGCGCCCGTTTCGCCGGCGAGTTGTCCGATCACGATGTCGGCGGAGCCGCGGCGGAAGATCAGGGTCACGCCGAGCCGCGCAAGGTCAGCCGACAGGCTTTCCAGGCTCTTGTGCAGCCACCAGCGAGAGGCCCCGCCACGCTTCCACTTACCCGGCGATTCATCGTCGAGCACGTAGACCGCGATCAGCGGGGCGCCATCGTCGGCAGCGGCCATCAGCGCCGGATTGTCACCGAGGCGCAGATCCTGCCGGAGCCAGACGATGACGGGCTTTTCAGATGAAGACGGGGAAGATGTCACGATGGATGAACGCCGCAGTGCAATGATGACGAAAATGCCTATGTGCAGTAATACGACGCCAGATGCCGGGCGGATCAGCCAGATTGTCCGTGCCTTAGCAGAAAGACCGAAGCGCCCATGAGCTCACCCAATTCCACCGTCACGATCAAGCGCGCTGGCGGTGCGCCTTTCCAGATCGGCAATGCGCACAAGCTGACCTTCATCGCGGGCCCCTGCCAGCTTGAAAGCCGTCAGCACGGGCTGGAAGTCTCGGCGATGCTGAAAGAAATCGGCGAGCGGCTGGGCTGCCAGATCATCTACAAGACCTCATTCGACAAGGCGAACCGGACCAGCGCCAATGCCCAGCGCGGTATCGGGCTGGAGGATTCCCTTCCGATCTTCGCCGAAATCCGCGAAACGACCGGCCTGCCTGTCCTGACCGACATCCACACCGCAGAGCAATGCGCCATCGCGGCCCAGGCCGTTGATGTGCTGCAGATACCGGCTTTCCTCTGCCGCCAGACCGATCTTCTGATCGCGGCTGCGCAGACGGGCGCCGTGATCAATGTGAAGAAGGGCCAGTTCCTCGCGCCCTGGGACATGAAGAACGTGGTCGCCAAGATTACCGGCGCAGGCAATCCCAACGTGTTTGCCTGTGAGCGCGGGGCGAGCTTTGGCTACAACACGCTCGTTTCCGACATGCGCTCCCTGCCGATCATGGCGCAGATAGGCTGCCCTGTTGTTTTCGATGCGACGCACTCGGTGCAACAGCCCGGCGGGCAGGGCAGTTCCTCTGGTGGTCAGCGCGAGTTCGTGCCGTATCTCGCCCGCGCGGCTGTCTCCATCGGTGTCGCGGCGGTGTTCATGGAGACCCACCCCGATCCGGACAATGCGCCGTCTGATGGCCCGAACATGATCCCGCTGAAGCATTTCGAGGCCATTGCCCGCGACCTGCTCGCGTTTGACGCGATGGCCAAGGCCAGCCCCGTCATGGCGCTCTAGGCGGCGTCATGCAGCGTCAGGAAGCCTCCATCCTCCTCGCCGCGATTGCCGGCAAGCGCGCGCTGGTGATCGGTGATGTGCTGCTGGACGCATTTGCCTATGGCGAGGTGACCCGCATTTCGCGCGAGGCCCCTGTACCGGTCCTGTCCGAGACGCGGCGCACGCTGATGCTGGGCGGGGCGGGCAATCTGGCACGCAATATCGAGAGCCTTGGCGGCCAGCCTGCCATCATCTCGCTGGTGGGCAATGACGAGGCCGCACACACGGTTGCAGGCCTGCTGGAAGCGTGTGCGCCGGGCCGGGTCAGTCTGATCCGGCAGGGCGGTCGCATCACGCCTGCCAAGACCCGTTATGTCTCCGGCTCCCAGCAGATGTTCTGCGTCGATCGCAATCCCGATCAGCCCGCAAGCTCCGGCAGCGAGGCAGATATCATCGCGGCAGCGCGCGCCATGATGGGCGATGCCGACGTGGTGATCCTCTCCGACTATGGCCGGGGGATGCTGACCGGTGCGGTGTGCCGGGGCGTGATTGAAGCGGCCAACGCTGCAGGCAAGCCTGTCTGTGTGGACCCGCGCGGCGCGGATTATTCGCGCTATGACGGCGCCTTCCTGATCAAGCCCAATGCGCAGGAACTCAGCGAGGAAACCGGCCTGCCGGTGCGCAGCGATGACGAGGCCGAGGCGGCGCTGCGTGCGCTGAAGGCGCGCCTGCCGCAGACGCAAAGCCTTATCGTGACGCGCGGGGCCAGGGGCATGAGCCTGATCAGCGATGGCAGGTTTGCCCATCACCGCTCGCGTCCCCGTTCGGTCTATGACGTGTCCGGCGCAGGCGATACCGCGCTCGCGGCCCTGTCACTGGGTGTCGGAGCCGGGCTGGCGCTGGAAGATACGATGGCGCTGGCAGACCTCGCCGCCGGCACCGCTGTCGGCAAGGCGGGCACTGCCACCGTCTCGCCGGAAGAGATTCTCGAAGAGGCCGTTCAGGGCGCGGACGATGCCGACTGGCGCGTGATCAGCCGGGACAAGGCCCGCGAGGTGGTCCAGTCCTGGCACCGCGAAGGGCTGAAAGTCGGCTTCACCAATGGCTGTTTCGACATCCTCCACCCCGGCCATCTTTCGGCGCTGCGCCATGCGCGCTCGGTCTGTGACCGGCTGGTGGTGGGGCTCAATGCCGATGCGTCGGTGTCGCGCCTGAAAGGTCCGGAGCGCCCGGTCAATCCGGCGGCGCACCGCGCGGCCATGCTGGCAGCGCTGGAAAGCGTCGACCGGGTGGTGGTGTTTGACGAGGACACGCCCGAAGAACTGATCCAGACAATAGCGCCGGACGTTCTGGTGAAGGGCGCGGACTACAAGGCCGATGATCTGCCGGGCGCAGCGTTCGTGAAAGCCCGCGGCGGGGAGGTGGTCATCGCGCCCCTCCAGCCCGGATTTTCTACGACATCAATCGTTGAAAAGATGAAGATCGCCAAGGCGTAACGGTGATATCCTAATCAATAGGACGAACCGGAATAACCTCCACCTCTTCGGCATCCGGCAGGTCCGGAGCCCAGCGGCGCTCCTCGGTGAGGATGGCGGCATGGATTGCCAGCCTGCGCTCGGCGTCCGCCTCGATATCGGCATAGAACAGGTTGAAGGGCGGCGCACGGCGCACCTCGGCCAGCCGTGAAGGACGGCGCAAGGTGCGTGAGCGCGGCTGCTCGATGATCAGCAATCCGTTCCGGCATTGCGCGCCGGTCTGGTTGGCCAGAGGCGAGGGGCGTTCGCCCAGCTGCAGGCCTTCTGCGGCGGCGCCACCGCGGTGCTGGCGCGCGGATACAGGATCTTCGCCCGCCATCCAGCCCAGCGGATTGACGCATGCCAGAGCCTGGCCGCCCGTCAGCGCGAACTCGCCCGGCCCGCTCCAGGTGGAGCTGCGTTCGGTCAGCGCGTCGATACGCTCACGCTCATTCGCGCGCACCGGCGTGAACGTGACCACGCAGCGCACATCTTCCGGCCCGGCACAAAGCGGGATGGCCTCCAGCGGGCCTGAAAACAGGGCGCCAAGCACGGGAAACTCGGTCAGATAGGCGACCGCCAGGCGGCTGGTCAGCGCCTCGTCGGGCGCAATCTCGTCAATGAGGAGGCCCAGCCCGTGCAGCGCGCCCTGTTCGACCCCGGCAATGATGAAGGCGCGGTCCGGCCCTATATCGCTGAGAAACTGCCGGAAGGCCCGGCGCACATCGCCATAGGCAAGACGGCGCGCCTGCAGCCCGTCCTCGCGGTTATTGAGGAACACGTAGAGCGAGGCCGAGCGGTAGCGGGGCGCAAAGATCGCGGCATTGGCAGCGAAGGGCCCGGCAAAGTTTGGCAGGTAAAGCCGGCCGAGCGCCTCGCCATGGCTGATCCGGTCATGCGGCGTGTTCCAGTGATCCCCGCCATCATAGACGGTGGGGTGAATGAAGAAGACGGCCGGCTCGTCCTCTTCCAGCACGGCCAGGAAGGGCCGCACCGCCCAGCTGCCGGACTGTGCGTAGTCGGGCGCTTCGGGCGGGGTATAGGTCTGGAAAGGCACGCCCGGATCCAGATAGGCCGAATAGACCTGGTCGCGCATGATCCATGCGGCGATGCCGGCCAGCACCAGCACGCATGCGCCTGCCGCCCAGATCATCACCATCAGCGTCCCAGGGCGCTTTGCGGCCGTCTCAGCTCTCACCTGATGTCCTCACCTTCACCCTTACCGCGTGCCGTGCTGGCGGCGTGTTTCGAACTTTGCCATCATCGCCCCCGGCTTGGTAACCCCTCTTGCCTTCAGGAGAGACAATTTCGTGCTGCGCTGGCTTCGCAACAGCTTTCTGACCGGGATCGTGGTCGCAACACCCGTCACGATCACGATCTGGCTCATCTACATCTTCATTAGTTTCGTGGATTCTACCATCAAGCCGCTGATCCCGGCGCGTTACAATCCTGAAACCTATCTGCCTTTTGCACTTCCGGGGATGGGGCTGCTGATCGCCGTGCTGGCGCTGACGCTTCTGGGGGCGCTGGCGGCCAATATTTTCGGGCGCTCCCTGCTCTCCATCGGGGAGCGGATCGTCAACACCATGCCGCTGATCCGCAATATCTACGGCGCGCTCAAACAGCTGGTCGAGACAGTGCTGGCCGGCCAGAACAATGCCTTCAAGGAGGTGGTGCTGGTGGAGTTCCCGACCGCGGGGAGCTACGCGGTCGCCTTTGTGGCGTCGCACGGCAAGGGCGCGATCCGCCAGCATGTCGGCAAAGGCAAGGAGGATGTCATCGGGGTGTTCGTGCCAACCACACCCAACCCCACATCCGGCTTTCTGATCTTTGTTCCGCGCTCCCGCGCCATGCCGCTGGACATAACGGTGGAGGAAGCGGCCAAGCTGATCATCTCGTTCGGGCTGGTTACGCCGGACAAGCTGCCTGCGGGCACGATGCCGGCGGGCGAGGCGCTTGATCATGGCGAGGCTGAAGCCAAGGCGCGGGAAGCCGCAGGCGAACCGCCCCGCCAGAGTGACTAGCCAGAGCGATCAGGCGGACCGCATCAGCTTCACGCCCTCATCACGCTCAAACAGGTAGAGCAGGGTGCGTAGCGCTTCACCTGTCTCGCCCTCAAACGGGTTTTCCCGCGCGGCGATCAGCTTGGCGTAATCGCTCGCCATGGGGAGCAGGGCTGCATGGGCGGCAAGGTCTGCGAAGCGATAATCCGGCAGGCCGGACTGGCGCAGGCCCAGCGGATCGCCTGACCCGCGCAGCTTCCAGTCTTCCTCGGCGATGAAGAAGCCGTCATCGCTCTCGCGCATCACCTCAAGGCGGCGCTGCGCGGTCTCTCCCAGTCTGCCGTGATAGATCAGGAGGCAGGAGGAGGGCTTGTCGCCCCGCCCCACGCGACCCCGGAGCTGGTGCAGCTGGGCCAGGCCGAAGCGCTCGGCATGCTCGATCACCATGATCGTGGCGTCCGGCGCATCCACGCCCACCTCGATCACCGTGGTGGCGACCAGAATATCGATCTCGCCATTCCGGAACGCGTTGGCGATGCGCTCCTTCTCCTTGCCGGGCATCCGGCCATGCAGGAGGCCGATGCGGGCGCGAAGGCTGTTGGAGAGCAAATGATAGCGCTCTTCCGCCGCTGCGAGGTCGGAGATATCGCTCTCTTCCACCAGCGGGCAGACCCAGTAGGCGCGCTCACCCTTGGCAACCGCCCGCCCGAGGCCTTCGATCACATCGTCCAGCCGCTCGCCGGGAATGACGCGGGTGGACGGCGGAATGCGCCCTGCAGGCTTCTCATCAAGGCGTGAGACATCGAGATCGCCATAGACGGCGAGGGTCAGCGTGCGCGGGATCGGCGTCGCGCTCATCACCAGCGTATCGGGGGCAAGGCCCTTTTCGGCGAGGCGCTTACGGTCTGACACGCCAAAGCGGTGCTGCTCGTCAATCACGACGAGGCCCAGATCATGAAACGCCACCGCCTCCTGAAACAGGGCGTGGGTGCCGCACACGACATGGGCCGAACCGTCGGCGATTGCCTCTGATATCTCGGCCCGCGCCCGGCCCTTGTCCCGGCCGGTCAGCGTGACCACGCGGATACCGGCCGCCGCCAGCACGGGCGTCAGCACGGCGGCGTGTTGGCGGGCGAGGATCTCGGTCGGTGCCATCAGCGCCGTCTGCACGCCTGCCTCTGCCGCATGGGCTGCGGCGAGGGCCGCTACGAAGGTCTTGCCGGAGCCGACATCTCCGTGAACGAGGCGCATCATGCGCGTCGCCGCTTCCATGTCGGATTTGGCGGCTTCAAAGGCCCGCATCTGCGCGCCCGTTGGCGTGAAGGGCGCAGCCGCGATGACGGCGCGCACCTTCTCTCCCGTTCCGCCGAGCGCGCGGCCCTTGCGGGCGCGGCGGCTGGCGCGGGCGAGCTTCAGGGCGAGCTGATGGGCCAGCAATTCGTCAAAGGCGAGGCGGGTGCGCGCAATATTTTTTGGCTCCAGATCAGCCGCCGAGCGCGGCGCATGCACCGCCTCTATTGCGGCCCTCCAGAGGGGCCAGGAGGCCGCTTCGGGTATTTCTGGGCCGCACCACTCCGGCAGGTCAGGCACGCGCTCCAGCGCGGCCCTGACCGCCTTTCTGGCGGTGTTGGCAGTCAGCCCTGCGGTCAGCGGGTAGATGGGCTGAATGAGGTCGTCCGCGCTGATCTCGCCGGGTTTCGCCACCAGGTCCGGGTGGACGATCTGGATTTCAGAGCCGAACCGCTCCGCCTTGCCGGACACGATGCGCCGCTCGCCGGGCGGCAAAGTGCGCATCAGATAGTCCTTGCGGGCGTGGAAGAAGACGAGATGGAGGAAGCCGCTCTCATCGCTCGCGCGCACCTTGTAGGGCTGCTTCAACGTCGCGCCCGGCACATGCGCCTCAATCATCACGTCCAGCGTGACAAGGCCGGGCGCGCCGCCCTGACCGCACTCGGCAATCATCACCCGCCGGGAGCGGTCGATAATCCCGGTGGGAAGCGTGAAGACGGCATCCTTCACGCGCCCGCCGCCAAACACCTTCTCCAGCAGCGCAGCCAGCTTCGGCCCGACACCGGAAAGGCTCGTCAGATCAGCAAACAGGGGAAAGAGGGACTCAGGGCGCATGGGGGCAGTTTCGCGCGGGGGAGAGGCGGAGGGAAGGGTGGGCGCGCTCCCGTGTCATCACCCGCTTCATGCGGTCCATGACAAATCCCTCTGATGTGAAATCCCGGCCAAGCGCAGCGCAGAGCCGGGACCTGTTGCAGGAGAAGCGGAGAAAGGCCCCGGATACCGCTTCGCGGTTCCGGGGTTTCAGATGATGGAGTCCGCCCTTTGCCTCTTTCCCTTCGCCCGCTATATCCCGCGCCATGAGTGATGATCCATTTTCCGATCCGAACCCGTCCATCAATGCGGGTGACCGCAAAAAGCGCCTGACCTTCCGGGCCTGGCGGCGCGGCTTCAAGGAGGCCGACCTGATCATGGGCCGGTTTGCCGAGGCACGCCTAGAGGGCCTGAGCCCGGCGGAGCTGGACGAGTTTGAGCGCCTGCTCGACGCGCCGGACACCGAGGTTTATGCGTGGGTCACGGGCCGGGCGGAGACGCCCTCCAACTATGACGGCCCGGTGCTAGCGGCGCTTAAAGAGTTCCGTTTCGAGGCCAGCGTCAGCGACGGCCCGGGAGGCAATTAGTACGCGTTTCACCGGCGCAAGCCGGTGCCTAGTTTTAGTGGTGCTCCGCACATCCGTGCGTCGCTCCTCGCTTACGCTGCGGACGCGCGGCCCCGTCAGGGGCCGCAAGGGCGAACGCCCGCCCGCGACTGCCTGTGCCCGCGCAGGCGGGTATTCGCGGAACATCGCAACGCGGATGCGTTGCGTAACTAGAATATGGATCCCGGGTTCCCCGTTTTCACGGGGACAGGCAAGCCCGGGAACCCGGTTGAGAGGCTAAGGCCATCAAGACCAGGGTCCCGGTCCCCGAGCCGGGACCCAGAGTAGAAGAATTAAACCCGCACGGGCCGTCAAAACGCCCGTGCGGGCGATTATCCATGGGAAGGCGTGAGACAAGTGACTGATCTGAACCGCATTGCCACCGCGCCGGGAGCCCTTGCCGTATGCGGTGCGCCGGAAGGGTTTGACGCGCTGGTCTTCTGCGATGCCGCACGTCTGCGCGGCGGGATCAACGTCTTTATCGCGTCGGACGAGGCGCGCGCGCTGGCCTTTGCAGAAGCCTGCGCTTTCTTCGCGCCGGACCTGCCGCGCGTGCGCCTGCCCGCCTGGGATTGCCAGCCCTATGACCGGATCAGCCCCAGCCCGCGCACGGCTGCACGCCGGGCGGGTGTGCTGCATCGGCTGGCCCACTGGAACGCAGATAAGGACGGCACGCTGCTGCTCATCGCCACGGTGAACGGCGTGTTGCAGCGCGTGGCGCCGCGCGCCGTGATGGCCGGGGCGGGCGTTGAAGCGAAGGTGGGCGCGATTGTCGATGCCGAAGCGATCAAGGCCTATCTCGGGGCCAATGGCTATGCGCGCACCGCCACGGTGACCGAGCGCGGCGACTATGCCGTGCGCGGCGGGGTGATCGATGTGTTCCCCGCCAATGCCGAGGAGCCGGTGCGGCTCGATTTCTTCGGCGACACGCTGGAAACCGTGCGCAGCTTCGATCCTGAAACCCAGCGCACGACCAAGCAGCTCAAATCCGTGAGCTTCACGCCGGTCAGCGAAATCCTGATCGATGAGGCCAGCATTTCGCGCTTCCGCTCTGGCTTCCTGCGCCGGTTTGGCGGGGCGGTGTCGGGCGATCCTGTCTATGATGCGGTAAGCGCAGGCGCACGTCCGCAAGGGGCCGAGCACTGGCTGCCGCTCTTCCATGAGAACATGGAAACTGTGTTCGACTATGTGGGTGAGGGCGCACTGATCGCCTATGACCCGCTGACGCGTGAGGCGGTCGAGGAACGCCTCGAACAGATCGCGGACTATTATCAGGCTCGGCAGGACGCAGCCGCCGCCTCCACCGGTCGCGGCGCGTTTTCCGCGCCGGTCTATCGCGCGCTGGAGCCCGAAGCGCTTTATCTGACGGGTGAGGAGTGGGCAGGCTTGCTCGCCCGCCACACCACACGCCGCTACACCGCGCTTAACGAGCCGGGCGATAATGTCGTCACGCTTTCAGGCAAGATAGGGCGCAGCTTCGCTGCCGAGCGCCAGGCGGGTCACAACGTGTTCGAGGCCGCGCGCGAGCATATCTCCGCGCTGCGCCAGTCCGGCCGGCGTGTGCTGGTCGCGGGCTGGAGCGAGGGCGCGTCGGACCGGATGGCGAGCGTGCTCGGGGAGCACGGCCTGTCGCCTATCCAGCCTGCCGCAGACTGGAAGGCGGCCGGGGCGCTGGCGAAGAACGCAATCGGCCGCATCGTCCTGCCGCTGGAGCGCGGGTTCGAAACCGAAAGCCTCGCCATCGTGTCTGAACAGGACATTCTGGGTGACCGCCTCGCCAAGCGGGCCAAGCGCCGCAAGAATGCCGACGTGATCGCGGAGGCGGGCAGCCTCTCTCCGGGTGATCTGGTGATCCACGCCGATCACGGGCTCGGCCGCTATATGGGCCTGAAAACGCTGACCGTGCAGGACGCGCCGCACGACTGTCTGGAGCTGGAATATGCGGGCGAGGCCCGGCTCTTCCTGCCGGTGGAAAATATCGAGCTGCTCTCGCGCTATGGCAATGACAGCGAGACGGCGCAGCTGGACCGCCTGGGCGGGGTTGCCTGGCAGGCCCGCAAGGCGAAGGCGAAGAAGCGCCTGCGCGAGATGGCAGACGAGCTGATCCGCATCGCTGCGGCCCGCAATGCCCGCGAAGGGGTGGTGATCGAGCCGCCATCGGGGCTCTATGACGAGTTTGCTGCCCGCTTCCCCTATGCGGAGACCGAAGACCAGCTGGCCGCCATCGAGGACGTGTTCAGCGATCTGGCGCGCGGTCGGCCCATGGACCGGCTGATCTGCGGCGATGTGGGCTTTGGCAAGACCGAGGTTGCCTTACGCGCGGCCTTCATCACCGCAATGAGCGGCAAGCAGGTGGCTGTCGTAGCGCCGACCACGCTGCTTGCCCGCCAGCACTTCAACACCTTCTCCGAACGCTTCAAGGGCTGGCCGGTCAAGGTGCGCCAGCTCTCGCGCCTCGTCCCCGCCAAGCAGGCCGCCGAGACGCGCAAGGAGCTGGAGGAGGGGCGCTGCGAGATCGTGGTAGGCACCCACGCTTTGCTGGCGAAAACGGTGAGGTTCGCCAATCTCGGTCTCCTGGTGGTCGATGAGGAGCAGCATTTCGGGGTGAAGCACAAGGAGCGCCTGAAAGAGCTGCGCACCGACGTGCACGTGCTGACCCTGACCGCAACGCCAATCCCGCGCACGCTGCAACTGGCGATGAGCGGGATACGCGATCTTTCCATCATCGCCACCCCGCCCGTGGATCGTCTGGCGGTGCGCACCTATGTGGCCCCATTCGATCCGATGACCGTCCGCGAGGCGCTTCTGCGCGAGAAATACCGGGGCGGACAGAGCTTCTTCGTGGTGCCGCGCATCGCAGACCTTGAAGACACCGCCGAATTCCTGCGCGAAGCCGTGCCGGAGGTCAGCTTTGCCACCGCAAACGGCCAGATGGCGGCCAGCGCGCTGGAAGACATCATGACCGCCTTCTATGAGGGCCGGTATGACGTGCTGCTCTCCACCACCATCGTGGAATCCGGCATCGACATCCCGACCGCGAACACGCTTGTCGTCCACCGGGCAGACAGATTTGGCCTAGCCCAGCTTTATCAGCTGCGCGGGCGAGTGGGCCGCTCCAAGGCGCGCGCCTACGCCTATCTCACCACACCTGCGCGGGAGAAGATCAGCGAAGGCGCGGAGAAGCGGCTGAAAGTGCTGCAATCGCTCGATAGCCTTGGTGCAGGCTTCACGCTGGCGAGCCACGATCTGGATCTGCGCGGCGGTGGCAACCTGCTCGGCGAGGAACAGTCCGGCCATATCAAGGATGTGGGCGTAGAGCTCTATCAGGCCATGCTGGAAGAGGCGGTCGCCTCGCTGAAAACCGACGGCCCGGCGCTGGATGAGGGCGACTGGTCACCGCAGATCAATACCGGCGCAGCCGTACTGATCCCGGAATACTATGTTCCAGATCTTGATGTCCGCATGGGGCTTTACCGGCGTTTGTCAAAGCTCGACACGAAGCAGGAGCGCGAGGCGTTTGCCGCCGAGCTGATCGACCGGTTCGGGCCGCTGCCTGATGAGGTGGAAAGTCTGATGCAGGTCGTTGCTATCAAGGCGCTGTGCAAGCGGGCAGGGATCGCCAAGCTCGACGCCGGGCCGAAGGGTGCGGTTGCGACTTTCCGCGATCACGCCTTTGCCGATCCGATGGCGCTGATCGAGCTGATGAACAAGCGGCCCGCCGACTACAAGCTCAGACCGGACAACACGATGGTGCTGCGCGGAGAGTTTGATGATGTGGCTGCGCGCCTGAAAGGGATACAGCGCCTCGTTGGCCCGATTGCGGACGCTGCCAACCGGGGCAAGGCCGCGGCGTAAAGACCGGGCCGCTTCGGGCCCGGCATTTCGCTGCAGGCGTTACACCGCCGCAACGGCCTCGCGGCGCATGGCCAGGGCATCGAAGGCGCGGGCAATGAGCGCCGGCGCGGTATCGCCCGGCCGGGCCTCGACCGCGTCATGGCGCAGGCACAGCCGGAAGGGCGCGTGCGGGTCTGCGCCTTCATAGGCGGTGCATTCGGCGATGGCGGCCACGCGCGCGGCGACCACCTGCGCATCGGCGGCGCTTGTGCCGGGCAGGGCGAGATAGAAAGCCCCTGCATTCAGCCGCACTGCAAGGTCCTCCGCCCGGACGCAATGGCGCAGCATGGCGGCGAACTGGTTCATCGCGCTGGTGGCGTGGCTGGTGGCGCGAGGGGCCGGATCAAGCGGCGCTTCGACCTTCAGCGAGATGAGCGACAGGCCGATCCCGCGCTGGCGTGCCATGGCCAGAAGGCTGGCCAGATGGCGCTGGCCGAATGCTTCGTTGAAGAGGTCGGTCTCGCTGTCGAGCACGGACGAGACACGGCAGGATTCCAGCAGGCCCTTCGAGACCCGCCGCCGCCGCCTTTCCTGGGCAAGGGCGATGATCCGGTCTGCCAGCTCGCCCGGCTCCAGCCCGGCAGGCAGGATGTCGGAAGCGCCGCGCGCAAAGGCCTCGTCCGCCGCCCGGTACACTTCCTCATGGCTGATCAGCACGGTCGGCGTGTGATAGAGGCGGGTATTGCGCCGCATCGCCGAGCAGACGGTGTGGGCAATGTCCGGCTTGGGCCGGGTATTGAGCACTACCGCATCAAACGCGCGCTCATGGAGATAATCGAAAGCGTTGAAGGTGGAGAAGGCGGCGACAAGCTCGGCCCCGGCCTTGTCCAGCGCGTGCTTCAGCCGCAGGAATACCGGATCGGGCGGGCCGGCATACAGCACCGATATCGCGCCGCCACGGTGATCGGCCACCGGCAGGACATGGCCTGCCTCGCCAAGATCATGCAGGCGCACACGCGCAGATTCCTCCAGCACGCCAAGGCGCAGGAGAGAGCGCACGCGCGCGGAAATCTGGATCGGATGGGCGGGCGGGATCACCACCGCGCCAGCCCCTTCAAACGGCCCGGCCAGCGAGATGACCGCACGCACGTGCGCGCAGATATCTGCAGGCAGCGCCTCGAGCGCGAGTATGGCATCGGCAGGTTCTGAATCGAGCGCCCGGGTAATCTGGGAAGGCAGGCATGGACGGGCAGCAAGACCCAGCCCGCACAGCTCGGAAGCCAGCTCGCCGGCCGCATCTGCGTCTCCGCAAACCAGTAGCGTGACCGCACGCCCCATCATTCCCCCCGAGCTGACAGGGCCGCCATTGTGTCGCTGTAATTTCAGTGTCACAACCCGAATTCCTTCGTACCGTCAAATTTTTCCGCAACCGGAGCGCAACCCCATGAATGCACAAGGCCCTTTGCGTGGCGTTAAAGTCGTCGAATTTGTCGGGCTGGGGCCGGCACCTTTTGCAGCGATGCTGCTTTCCGATCTGGGCGCGGACGTAATCCGCATCGACCGGCCGGGTGCGCATGGGGGCGGACCGCAGGAAGTGCTTGCCCGTGGCCGGCGTTCTGCCGCCTTCGATCTGAAAAATCCGGATGCAGTGGAGGCCTGCCTGAAACTGGTCAGCCGGGCAGACATTGTGCTGGAGGGCTACCGCCCCGGCGTGATGGAACGGCTGGGGCTTGGGCCGGATGTGGCGCTAAAGCGCAATCCGGCACTGGTCTATGGCCGCATGACCGGCTGGGGCCAGTACGGGCCACTCGCCCACGCAGCCGGCCATGACATAAATTATATCGCGCTCACCGGCGCGCTGGAGGGGATCGGCTCACCCGAACATCCGGCCATACCGCTCAATCTGGTCGGCGATTTCGGCGGCGGCTCGCTCTATCTGGCATTTGGCGTGCTGGCCGCACTGACCCATGCGCGCGCAACTGGCGAAGGCCAAGTGGTCGACGCCGCCATTGTCGACGGAGCCACCTCCCTGATGGCGGCGATCCACCAGCTGCAGGCCATGGGCGTCTGGAACAAGGGCAGGGGAGAGAACCTGCTCGACGGCGGCGCGCCGTTCTACGACACTTACAAGTGTGCCTGCGGAAAGTTCATCTCCATCGGCCCGCTGGAGCCGGAATTCTACACCCTGCTGCTGGAAAAGCTGGGCATGAGCGATGATCCGGTCATGGCCAATCCCTATGATGAGAGCCAGTGGCCGGGCCAGAGCGAACGCCTGACAAAGGCCTTTGCCGGCAAGACACGCGATGAATGGACCGCCCTTCTGGAAGGGACGGACACCTGCTTTGCTCCGGTGCTGACCACGGACGAGGCGGCGCGCCACCCGCACATGGCAGAACGCGGCGTGTTCACCGAGGTCGAAGGCGTGCGCCAGGCGGCTCCCGCACCGCGCTTCTCAAAAACACCTGGCGCCATTCAGGGACCGGCGCCCAGACCCGGCGCGGACACGGCTGCCATCCTCGCTGGCTGGGGCTTCTCCGCGGCAGAGATCGCAGCCCTGTCTGACAAGGGCGCATTCGGACGCCGCCCGGCCAGTGTAAGCTGACCACACCCGGCAGCAGCAGGAAGGGGTCTGGCCCCGTGCTGACATCGTTGATGGAGAGGCTGCGCACGCTTGGCGAGGCGGCCATGCGGATCGGACCGGTAGCCATACCGGTGCGCGCCTTTCACCGCATCTTCCAGCGCGAAGTGATGCTGTTTGCGGGCGGAGCCTCCTTCTTTGCGCTGCTCGGCCTGTTTCCGGCCTTTGCCGTGCTCGCCTCTATCTATGGCCTGATCCATGACGAGGCGGAGGCCTATGAGCAGGTAAGCCGCATGGCGGAGATGCTGCCGCCCGATGTGGGCCGTTTCCTGATGAACCAGCTTTCAATGCTGGCCACCACCTCTTCCACCGCGCTGACCCTGCAGGGCGCGATCGCGCTGCTGATTGCGCTGTTTGCCGCCTCACGCGGCACCAAGGCGGTGATCACCGGGCTCAACGCGATTGCCGGGCGGGAAGGCCTGCGCTCCATCGTGCGCTATAATTTTGTGGCCCTGATGGCCGTGCTGGTCGGTATCGGCTTGCTGATCGCGGCCAATATCACCGTGATTTTCGTGCCCGCCGTGCTGCATCCCGCACTCGATGCGCTGGGACTGGATGGCACGGAAGTTGACGTGGTGATCAATCCGGTGACGCTTTCAGTGGGCGGCATGTTCCTCGTTCTCGCGCTCCTCTACCGCTATGTCATGCAGCGCTCCGGCGAGACCAGCTGGGCGGCCTGCCTGATCGGCGCGGCAAGCTCTACTGTCCTGTGGCTGACGCTCTCGGCGGGCTTTACCGGCTATGTCACCGCCTTCGTGAACGCCTCCATCTACGGCTCACTGGGCGCGGTCATCGTGTTCCTGATCTGGATCTACTGGGCGGCCTATATCCTGTTCTTCGGCGGCGCGATCGCGGTGGAGACCGACAAGGCATACTTCCGGCGCGATGATGGCGGGGAGGGCAGCGCCGCCATCTCCTGATCCGTTCAGGAACGGTTCAGGCTGGCTCTGCTTTCTTCATTCCCGGAGCCTGAACCTTGTGTTCCCAGTCCCTCGCCCGGTTCAGGTTTCGGTGAGGCAGAAATACCTCAAGCGGACGCCGGTCCGGCCCTCATGGCCGGGCCGGCGTTCTGCTGTTTGCGCCAGCCCGCATGGACCGCAGCGCGCGTTTGGGCTATGCCCCGCCTGGACAGCTGACCGCCCGCGCCGGTGAGCCCTTGGCTTGACGCGGCCGGGCAGATTATACAACAAGCGTTGAAATTGATGGCGGAGGGCCTGTCCCGTGAAAAAAATCTTTGCTGATGCCGAGTCCGCGCTGGAAAGCCTGACCTTTGACGGAATGACCGTGATGGCAGGCGGGTTTGGCCTGTGCGGCATTCCCGAAAACCTGATCCTGGCCCTGCGCGATAGCGGCGCGAAGGATCTCACCGTCATTTCGAACAATGCCGGGGTGGATGATTTCGGCCTCGGCCTGCTGCTCCACACCCGCCAGATCAAGAAAATGGTCTCCTCCTATGTGGGCGAGAACAAGACCTTCGAGAAGCAATATCTCTCCGGCGAGCTGGAGCTGGAGTTCAACCCGCAGGGCACGCTAGCAGAACGTATCCGCGCAGGCGGCGCAGGCATTCCCGCCTTCTTCACCAAGACCGGCGTCGGCACGCTGGTTGCCGAAGGCAAGGAACACAAGGAATTCGATGGCGAGACCTATGTTATGGAGCGCTGGCTGCGCGCCGACCTCTCGATCGTAAAGGCGTGGAAGGGCGATGCCGAAGGCAATCTCGTCTTCCGCAAGACCGCGCGCAATTTCAATCCGATGATGGCCGCCGCCGGCAAGGTGACCGTCGCCGAGGTGGAAGAGATCGTGCCCGTCGGCAGCCTCGACCCGGACAATATCCACACGCCCGGCATCTATGTGCAGCGCATCATTCAGGCCACCCACGAGAAGCGCATCGAACAGCGCACCGTGCGCGCGGCTTAAGGGAGAGACAGATCATGGCATGGACCCGCGACCAGCTTGCCGAACGCGCCGCGAAAGAGCTTGAGGATGGCTTCTACGTCAATCTCGGCATCGGCATCCCGACGCTTGTGGCCAACTATATCCCCGATGACATGGACGTCACCCTGCAGTCGGAAAACGGCATGCTGGGCATGGGCCCGTTCCCGACCGAGGACCAGGTTGACCCCGACCTCATCAATGCGGGCAAGCAGACCATTACCGAGCTGCGCCGCACGAGCTATTTCAGCTCGGCTGACAGCTTCGCCATGATCCGCGGCGGGCACATCAACCTGTCCATCCTCGGCGCGATGGAGATCTCCGAAAAGGGCGATATCGCCAACTGGATGATCCCCGGCAAGATGGTCAAAGGCATGGGCGGGGCGATGGACCTCGTTGCCGGTGTCCAGCGCGTGGTCGTGATCATGGAACACACCGCCAAGGACGGATCACCGAAGCTCCTGAAAGAATGCACCCTGCCGCTGACCGGCAAGGCCTGCGTGGACCGCGTCATCACCACCTATGGCGTGTTTGACGTGGTGGAGGACGGGCTGGAACTGATCGAACTCGCCTCCGGCATCACGCTTGATGACATCGCCAAGTCCACCGAGGCGAACTACCGCGTAGCGGCCAAGCTGGCGGCTTAAACAATCGCCGCTGAAACCCCGGAAGCGCGAAGCGCTGTCCGGGGCCTCGTGCCGATAGTCCTGAACCAGGCCCCGGATCGCTGACGCGTCCGGGGTGTCAGCCGTCCGGACGAGGGCTTGCCCTCAACACACCGGCACGTTGACGGCGAGGCCGCCTTCGGAGGTTTCCTTGTACTTCTCGGCCATGTCGAGCCCGGTCTGGCGCATGGTTTCGATCACCTGATCAAGGCGTACCTTGAACTCGGCATTACCGAGCATGGCGAGGCGCGCGGCATTGATCGCCTTGATCGCGCCGATGGCGTTGCGCTCGATGCACGGAATCTGGACGAGCCCGCCCACCGGATCGCAGGTGAGGCCGAGATTGTGCTCCATGCCGATCTCGGCAGCGTTCTCGATCTGCCGGTTTGACCCGCCAAGCGCTGCCGCAAGCCCGCCAGCGGCCATGGAGCAGGCAACTCCCACCTCACCCTGGCACCCCGCCTCCGCGCCGGAGATGGACGCATTCTTTTTGTAGAGCGCGCCAATGGCAGAGGCCGTGAGGAAGAAGCGCACCATCGCCTCGTCATCGCCGGGTTTTTTGCAATGCCGGTCGAAATAGCGCGCGACGGCGGGGATGATGCCCGCTGCGCCATTGGTCGGCGCGGTGACGACGCGGCCACCGGCCGCGTTCTCTTCATTGACCGCCATCGCCCACAGATTGACCCATTCCATGGCAGAGAGCGGGTCGCGCGCCGCCCGGTCCGGGTCTTCCTGCAGGCGGCGCTGCATGGCCTGCGCGCGGCGTTTCACGTTCAGCGCGCCGGGCAGGGTGCCGCCCTGTTGCAGGCCACGCTCGATACAGTCCTCCATGGCCTTCCAGATGCCGAAAACCTGTTCGCGCACAGCCGCCTCGCTGCGGAAAGCGGTCTCGTTGGCCATCATGATATCAGGGATGGAGAGGCCCTCGCGTTCGGCGATGTCGATCAGCTGGTTGCAACTGTCAAACGGGTAGGGCTCGCCCTCAGGCGCCTCCGCGGCGGAGTTTCGCCCGGCCTCGGCTTCATCGATGACAAAGCCGCCGCCAATCGAATACCAGATCTGTTCAGACAGCGTTTCGCCCGCCGCGTCATAGGCGGTGAAGCGCATGGCATTGGAATGGAAGGGCAGGCGCACCTTGCCGTCCAGCACCAGATCGCGCTTCAGATCGAACGCGATTGCATGACGGCCGAGCAGGCTGATCTCGCCGCTCTCCTCAACCGCCTTGATGATCGCGGGCAGGCGGTCCGGGTCAGCCGTCTCCGGCTTCTGCCCCGCCAGCCCCCAGACAAGCGCGCTGTCGGTCGCGTGGCCCGCGCCGGTGAGGGCAAGCGAGCCATAGGCGTGGGCCGTGACGCGGGCGATCCGCTCCAGCCCGTCAGCGGCATCGACACGTTTCAGGAACAGGCGCGCCGCCTTCATCGGCCCCACCGTGTGGGAGCTGGACGGGCCTATACCGATCTTGAAGAGGTCGAAGACGCCGAAATGCATGAAAGGGCAGACCCCTAATCCTCGCCGAGGCCCCGGTCGCGGGTGAAGGCGTTGAAACAGATGATGGTCTGGGTGTCCTTCACCCCGGCTATCGTCTGCACGCGCTGGTTCACGAAGCGGCCGATATCGGCTTCGGATTCCACCGCAAACTGGGCCAGCAGGTCGAACGCGCCGGAGACGGAATGGACCTGGCGTGTCTCTTCCAGCGTATCGACCAGCGCCGAGGCAACATCATAGGTCTTGCCCAGCTCGCACTTGATGAAGATGAAGAATTGCCGCATCGCGTTTGTCCTCGTGTGATCAGAGCGTTGTGCGCACGGTCCAGAGTTCCGGGAAAAGGCGCAGGCCCAGCGCCTTGACCAGGTAGGACACGCCCCCGGACCCGCCCGTGCCGCGCCGGAAGCCGATAATGCGCTCCACCGTCTTCATGTGGTTGAAGCGCCATTGCTGGAATTTCTGTTCCAGATCAACGAGTTTCTCGGCGAACTCGTAAAGCTCCCACCAGCGCGCCGTGTCCAGATACACCTCGCGCCACATCGCCTCCACGGCGTCGCTGGGCGCATAGGGCGTGCTCCAGTCCCGCTTCAGCGCCGCTTCGGGCACGCCAAGGCCAGACCTTGCCGCAAACATCAAGGTTTCATCATAAAGGCTTGGTTTCGATAGAACTTCAAGAACAGCCCTGTGCGCTGCCGGGTCGGGTTCATGCACCTTGGCCAGCGCGGCATTCTTGTTGCCCAGCCGGTATTCCAGCGCGCGGTACTGATAGGACTGGAAACCGGAGCTCTGACCCAGGGAATCGCGGAATTTCAGATAGTCGGACGGCGTCATGGTGGAGAGCACGGCCCAGGACTGGGTGAGCTGCTCCTGGATGCGGGCAATGCGCGCCAGCATTTTCATCGCCGGGCGCGTCTCGCCGGCATGCACGTGGGTGATGGCCGCCTCCAGCTCGTGCAGGCACAGCTTCAGCCACAGCTCGCTGGCCTGATGGATGATGATGAACATCATCTCGTCATGCTCGCCGGTCAGCGGTTTTTGCGCCTTCAGCACCTCGTCCAGCGCCAGATAGCGGCCATAGGACAGCCCGCCATCGGGCGACCAGTGAATATCCTCGCCTTCAAGGTCGACAGAGGTGGGAAAATGTTCGCTCATCGCATCATCCTGCAGGGGTCTGCCTCCCGTCTACAGGCCGATCCGGCCAGCGGCAACCAGCGCGCGGCGCATATCGCCAGTGCGAAGGGTGCCAATTCACGGTTTGGCTTTCCGGGTGCGCAGCGCGCGTGTAATCATGTGCGCCGAACCAGATGTGGAGGCCTTGTTCTTGCGCGCCCTTCTCCTCTTCTCCTGCCTTGCCTCTGCCGGAGCGCTTCTGGGCGCCTGCAGCGGTGCAGACGAGGCCGCCAGCGGCCAGACAGCCGCCCCCGCCGAAGCGGCACAGGCACAGGTCACGCTGGCGCTCACCTTCCGCGAGCGGATCGCGCTGGGGCCGGAGGCCATTGCCGAGGCCCAGCTCATCGCGCTCGGCACGTCTGCTGACAGCCCGGCCCTTGTCGCGCAGGTCAGCGAGTCGCTGTCCGGCCGTCAGGTGCCGGTGGACCTCACCTTGAGCTATGACCCGTCCGACGTGCCGGCCTCCAGCCAGCTCGCCGTGACCGGGCGCATCCTCGACCGCACCGATGGCCGTGTGTGGGTGACCGCGCAGGAAGCCGTGTTCGCGGCAGGCAACCGCCTGTCCGATCTCGGCATGATCATGCTGGAGCGCGCCGGCCATGGCAGCGAGGCGGGGCGCGCCTATACCTGCGAGGACGGCAGCACGCTCACCGTCAGCTATGCCGGCCCCGACATCACGCTCTTGCGCGGGGCGGAAACCTATCATCTGCCGCCCGTCATCGCCGCCTCCGGCGCGCGTTTCGAGACCGGAGAGCCCGGCGCGGACGGCCATGTCCTGTTCTGGAGCCGCGGCGCGCAGGCGCTCTTTGCCAGCGCGGGCAGCGAACCGGTGAGCTGCGAGGCCGCCAGCGAGCCTGAACCCGCGCCAGAACCCGCCCCGCACACCGGGGAGGAATATCTGGCGCGCGGCAATGAGCCTGGCTGGCTGCTGCGCCTGTCCGGCGATACGGCCGAGTATCTGGGCAATTACGGTGACACACGCCTGGCCGGACAGGTCGTCAGCCGTGAAGCGTTGGAAGAGGACCGTACCCGCCTGATCATCGAAACGCCCGAGGGCGACCGGCTGGTTGCGGAGATTTCCGCCCAGCGCTGTCAGGATTCCATGGCCGGGCTCACCTATCCGGACACGGTGCGGGTGATGCATGGCGACGAGGCCTATTCAGGCTGCGGCGGGGACGCGGAAAGCCTGCTGACCGGGGGGGCGTGGACCGTCACCCATATCGCGGGCGCGCAAGTGCCGGGCGAGCGGGCGGTCACCATGGAGTTTGACGGGGAGGGCCATGTCGCCGGACAGGCCCCCTGCAACCGTTATTCGGCCAGCTATCAGATGACGGGCGAAGGCCTGATCATCTCTCAGGCCGTGTCCACCCGCATGGCCTGCGAGAACGCGATCATGGCGCTGGAAAGCACCTTCTTCGAGATCTTCCAGGGCAGCCTGCCTGCCTCCATAGACGAGGACGGCGTGCTCAGCCTCGGCGAGGGCCGCATACTGGCCGCGAGGGAGTAGGGGGCGGCGGCAGCCAAGGCTGCCACCACCAACCCGGTACTACACCGCGAAGCGCAGTATGGCGGCCACGTCACCGCCGCCCGGCAGATCGCTCCGGCGGACGCCCAGAACCCGCGCGCCGCTGGTCAGCGCCCGTCCGGCAATTTCGTCAATAACCCCGTAGGTGCCAGCGCCGGCTCCATCGGCGAAGCTGACCGCACCGCTCTGCTCGTCCACGCTACCCGGCGTGACCGTGTCGATATCGACCAGCAGCGTATCGACAGCGCCGAATGTGGCCGCGCGGGCTGCGTCCGAAATATCGCTCGTCGCCCGGCCCTCGCCAGCACGCGTCTGGTACAGTGCCTTTAGCGCATCCAGCTCGCGCGCATATTCGGCGTCCAGAACGCTGTGTGCCGACTGCGCCAGCTCGCCATCGCTGATGCGGTCAGGGCTGTCCTCGATGCCGTCGGGGAGCAGGTGGGGATAGCTGCACACAGAGCGGAAGACCGAGGCGAGCCGCCCGGTCGCGGCAAGAACCAGCGGTGTTTCGCGGCCCGAAAGGAAGGGGCGCAGCGCGGCGTCCACCTTGCGCGCATATTGCTGGAAGCGGACATTCTGCCCTTCCGAGCCATGAATGCGTCCGCTGGCGGAGCGGTCATTCAGCGTGGACTTGCCAGCAGAGCTCGCTGCGTCCTTGGGCAGATTGTCGATTTTGATCGTTGCCGCCGGCAGGTCGGCATGCACCTCCACCAGCCGCACCGCGTTTTCCGACAGGGCCAGCACATAGGCCGAATGCGGGAAGGTGATCGCGCGCAGCAGAGGCTTCAGGTGAAACCGGTCAGACACCTCGACGATGGAGGAGAGCTTGTTGGCCAGGCGGAACGTGCGCAGCCGGTCCGGCGTTGCCAGAATGGCAAGGCTATTGGCCTGCAGGCGCCAGAATTCGTCGTCGGCTTCCACCGCTTCGATCTGCTCCATCAGTGCCGCCAGACGCCGCTTGTCGAACCCGGCTGCTTCAAGCTGCTCGCGCGCCTTTTTCACCAGATTGCCGAGCGTGATACGCGACGCGCCGCTATCTTGTGTCAGCGGTGTGGTCTCGAGGTAGATCGACACGCACGCGTCGGCTCTCACGCCATTGAGCGAGATGATGTCGGTGCGGGTGGGGATATCGACGTGGAGCATTCAGCGGGTCCTTGTTTCTTTTCTGATGGGAGAGGATCTCGAAGTCTATAACGCAACAAAGTGCCGCCCGCCCACCGGGGCGCGCTCGATCGCCGGAATTTCCTTCTTGGATGCGCACCGCGCATGCCAGGCCAGCCTGAAAAAGGATATTCGTATCCTTGTTACGCCGCCGCGTTTCTGCGGTCAGCCTGGAGGATGAGTTTGCGGTAGTCATTGAGGTTGCCGTCATAGCGCGTGGCCCGGCCATCCTTGACCAGCCAGAGCTGATCGGCGGTGCCTTCGGCCAGATAGACATCGTGGGTGATGAGGATAACCGCGCCATTATAGTCATTGAGCGCGTAGATCAGCGCCTCGCGGCTGTCGATATCGAGGTGAGAGGTCGGCTCATCGAGGATCAGGATGTGGGGCTTTTCCATTGCCATCAGGCCAAGCAGAAGCCGCACCTTCTCGCCGCCTGACAGCTTTTCGATATTGGTTTCCACCTTCTCGTGGGCAAAGCCCATCGCCGCCGCGGCGGCGCGCTGCTTCGCCGGCAGTGTGCCTTCGGGCAGCGCGTCGCGCACATGGTCCAGAACCGTCTCGCCGGTTCGCAGCTCATCCATCTGGTCTTGCGAGAAATAGCCGATACGCAAGGCCCGCGGCGCGGTCCGTTCGCCGGCCATCAATGGAAGGCGCTCGGCGATGGATTTGACGAGCGTCGTCTTGCCCTGACCATTGGCCCCGACAATGGCGATGCGGTCCTCCGGGTCGAGGCGCAGATCGATGCCGCGAAGGATCACCGCATCCTCGCCATAGCCCACCGACGCACCGCGCAGCTGGAGCAGCGGCGCGGCGAGCTTGTCGGTGGAGGTCGGAAAGGAGAACGGCACGGTGCGCTCGTCAAGCGGCACGGTGATCTCCTGCATGCGCTCCAGCATCTTCACACGCGACTGTGCCTGACTGGCTTTGGAGGCCTTGGCGCGGAAGCGGTCGATAAAGGCCTGCAGATGGGCGCGGTCGGCCTCCTGCTTGGCGCGCTGGCTTTCCAGGAAGGCCGTTTTCGCGGCACGCAGCTTCAGCCAGGCATCATACCCGCCCGGCGAGATCGAAAGCTGCTTGTGCTCCAGCGCCATGGTGTGGGTCACGCAGCGATTGAGCATCTCGCGGTCGTGCGAGACGATCAGCACGGTGTGGGGATATTTCTTCAGATAGGTCTCAAGCCAGGCCGCGCCTTCGAGGTCGAGATAGTTGGTCGGCTCGTCCAGCAGCAACAGATCCGGCTCGGAGAAGAGCACGCCCGCAATGGCCGCGCGCATGCGCCAGCCGCCGGAAAACTCGCGCGTGGGCCGGTAAAGGTCGGCATCGGTGAAACCCAAACCCATCAACACTTCGGCCGCGCGCGATTCAGCCGACCACGCATCAATATCGGCCAGGCGCATGTGAATGTCGGAGATGCGGTCCGGGTCCTGCGCGGTCTCGGCTTCGAGCATCAGGGCGTGACGCTCGGTGTCGGTGGCCAGCACCACCTCAAGGATCGTCTCGTCGGACGGCTCGACCTCCTGTGCCACCCAGCCGAGCCTGGCACCCTTGTTCAGGCGGATGGAGGTGTCGGGTGAGGGCCGCTCGATCTCCTCGCGGATCAGTTTCAGCAGCGTGGACTTGCCTGTGCCATTGCGGCCGACCAGGCCGACCTTCCAGCCGCCAGCAATCTGCGCAGACGCATTCTCGAAAAGGGAGCGCGCGCCGATACGGTAATCGAGGTTCGAGATTGTAAGCATGGGGGCGGTTTAACGATCATCGTGCGCAGCGCAATGGGAATGCTGCGCCTGCTCAGCATCAGGGGGGAGGGGGCGGCGTTGACCGCCCCATCGCAAATTCTAGAGCGTAGGCTGGCGGAGGGGGTGGGATTCGAACCCACGGTACGGTCTCCCGCACGCCGGTTTTCAAGACCGGTGCCTTAAACCACTCGGCCACCCCTCCGGAGCGCTCCGTTTAGCCGTATAGCAACCCGGCCTGCAAGCGCGATTGCCTGCAACGGCCTGCTAGTCCTCCCAGCCCCAGGGGGCAGGGGGTGCATCCACTTCGTGTGTGAGGTCGAACTCGACGCGG
The DNA here is from genome assembly GCA_046295255.1 of Glycocaulis sp. Classification (GTDB taxonomy): domain Bacteria; phylum Pseudomonadota; class Alphaproteobacteria; order Caulobacterales; family Maricaulaceae; genus Glycocaulis. The sequence goes on along the minus strand of JBKBNS010000012.1, from coordinate 9,883 downwards.
AAAGCGCGCTCGGTGCCGAGGCGCTGGACGAAATAGACAAAGCGCTTGCCGGGATGGACCTCCATCATCCACACATTCGGCCAGGAGCCGGGAATGACGGTATTGGTCTGGTCATCGGCCGGAAAGATGCGCCCGTGCGGCCCGCCATCGCTCGGCGAGACCCCGCCATACATCGTCACGGCCTCATCGCTCCCGTCTTCATGGCGGTGATCATGGCGCAGCTCGATGCGGCCATCGCCATGGCGGGTCAGCACCCAGGTGCGCGAAAGATCGTCGCCGGCGACGAAAGGAATGCGGATGCGATTGTCATCACACGCGCGGACATGCATCACCAGCGCGCGGCCCTCGAATGTCGTATCGCCCTCCGGCGCGCGCAGCAGCTCCCCGCCATAGGACTGACCGCACAGGGCGTTAAGCCGTTCCCAGAAGCCGTCACTGGCAGAGGCCGGGGCGCAGAGCGTTACCGCCAGTGCGGCTGCGGCGAGATAACGGGCCTTGGTCATATTTCCTCCGTGTGCGGGCATAAAAAAATACATCCACCATGATGCTGTCGAAACAAGCCTATTGGTAGAGAAATATTTTACCAGCTGCCCCTCATAATGGAGCTGAGTAGCTGTGGTGGAGTGAGTTTTGGGCCTCGTTGGGCTTCAGCAGGAACGGCGCCGGCTGGAAACGCTGCGCGTACTGATGGTGGAGGATAACACCCATATGGGGTCTATCCTGAGCACCGTGCTGAACAGTTTCGGCATCCGCCTGATTGATGAATGCCGCAGCGCGGTCGACGCGCTGGAGCTGATCCGCACCAAGCCGTACGATTTCATCCTGCTCGATTACAACATGCCCATCCTGGACGGAATCGAGTTTACCCGGCTGGTGCGCACCGGGCAGGATCACACCCAGCAGTTGATCCCGATCATCATGATCACCGGCTTTACCGAACGCCGCCGCGTGATCGAGGCCCGTGATGCAGGCGTCACGGAGATATGCGTGAAACCGGTGACGGCGCGCGATCTGTGGAACCGGATCGCCGAGGTCATCAACGCGCCCCGGCCATTTATCCGGTCGAGAATCTATACCGGTCCGGACCGCCACCGGCACAAGGATTTCGAGTTCGGAGGCGAAGAACGCCGGCACGCGAAAACCAGTGACAGCGCGAACGCTGCCTGATTGCCTGCGGGCGCCATCGCTGCTAACCGCTTGGCGATGGACACGCTGACCGTTTACAGCCTCGCCCGTGCGGCCGCCGGCATGGCGGTGATGCTGCTCGTCAGCGCGTGCGCCAGCATCCCCGAACCGGACCATGGCCCCGTTACCCGCCAGCAGGTGAACCCCGCCGCGCCTGTCCAGATGGCCGGAGCGCCCGCGCCAGACCCGCTCACAGAGGCGCCGCGCGAGGTGGAGGAGGGGATTGCCTCCTGGTATGGCGCGCGCTTCCACGGGCGTCTGACGGCCAATGGCGAGGTGTATGACATGGATGCGCTGACCGCCGCCCATCCCAGCCTGCCCATGCCCAGCCTTGCGCGTGTCACGCGGCTGGACACAGGGGCGAGCGTGATCGTGCGTATCAATGACCGGGGGCCTTTCGTGGAAGGGCGGATCATCGATCTCAGCCGGGCAGCCGCTGAGGCGCTGGCGTTCGTGGAAGATGGCCTTGCGGAAGTGCGCGTGGAGGCTTTTGGCCCGGCTGACGCGCATGACCGCGCGGCGGTCTCCGGCTTCCTGCCCCGGCGCACGGCCCCGTCTGCGGTGGGCGCGGCGAACTGAAACGGCTGTCCTGCCTGCGGGCATGGCTGGACGTTGCGCCCGGCGCACGGTTTTATGGGTTACCCCTTGTTCCTTGCCGATTTCCGGAGAGTGCTGTGATGGCCAGAATCCATGCTGCGATGCTTGCCGTATTCCTCAGTCTTGCCCCTTTGCAGGGCGCGGCCCTGGCGCAGGAACCGGTTTTCGAGACACGCGCCAGTCATGCCGTGATCATGGATTTCGACACCGGCGAGATCCTGTTCTCCAAGGATGGCGATGTGCCCATGCCGCCATCCTCCATGAGCAAGCTGATGACGGCGCTGATGGTGTTTGAGGCGGTGGAGGCCGGCACGCTCGCGCTTGATGACGAGCTGCCGGTGAGCGTACGCGCCTGGCGCGAGGGCGGGGCGGCCTCTGGCGGCTCCACCATGTTCCTGGCGGTCAATAGCCGGGCGCGCGTGGATGATCTCCTGCGCGGCATCATCGTGCAGTCGGGCAATGATGCCTGCATCGTGGTTGCCGAGGCCCTTGGCGGCAGCGAGGAAGCCTTTGCCGACATGATGAACCGGCGCGCGCGCGAGCTCGGCCTTGAAACGGTGAATTTCGTCAATTCCACCGGGCTGACCGCCGACGGCCATGTCGTCTCGGCGGCAGATCTGGCAAGGCTCGCCCGCCACATCATCACCGCCCATCCCGAATTCTACCGGCTCTATAGCGAGACCACTTTCACCTATAACGGCATCCGCCAGGCCAACCGCAATCCGCTGCTGGGCGTGTTTGATGGCGCAGATGGCCTGAAAACCGGGTTCACCAGCGAGGCTGGTTATGGCCTGACGGCATCCGCGGTGCGCGGCAATGAGCGGCGTATCGTCGTCTTCAACGGCATGGAAACGATGCGCGACCGGGCCAACGAGGCCGAGCGGCTGATGCGCGCGGCCTTCTCCGACTTCGTGATGGCAGACCTGGCCGAACCGGGCCGGGTGATCGGCGAGGCGCAGGTCTATATGGGCCAGTCGCGCACGGTTTCCTTGCGGACCAGCACGGCGGTGCGTGCCGCCATGCACCGGCGCGAGCGTCAGGGCCTGCGCGCGGAAATTGTCTATGACGGCCCGCTGCAGGCGCCGGTGATGCAGGGCGATGAAATTGCCCGGCTGGTCGTGACCCTGCCTGGCGGGCGCACGCTGGAATACCCGCTTGAAGCGGCCGAGAGTGTGAACCGTCAGGGCGCGGTCTCCCGGGCGATGAGCGCGCTCGTCAACCTGATCAGGGGATAGGGGCAGGCGTGCCGCGCGGGCGCTTCATCACGCTGGAAGGCGGGGAGGGGACGGGCAAGTCCACCCTGGCTGCCGCGCTGGAGGACGCGCTTGGCAGGCGCGGCATAGTTGTTGAGCGCACGCGCGAGCCGGGCGGTACGCCGGGCGCGGAGATGATCCGTGATCTGCTGGTGAACGGCCCGGCCGAGCGCTGGACCGCGATGAGCGAGGCGCTGCTCTTCTTCGCCGCGCGCCATGACCATGTGGAGCGGCGCATCCGGCCTGCGCTCGACAAGGGCTGCTGGGTGCTGTGCGACCGCTTCTTTGACTCCACCACCGCCTATCAGGGCGCGGCAGGCGGGGTGGACGCGCGGTCGCTGGAAACCTTGCGCCAGCTTGTTCTGGGCGGCTTCCGGCCTGATCTGACGCTCATTCTTGATCTCGATCCCGGCGCCGGGCTTGCCCGCGCGGATAATCGTGGCACGGGCGAAGCACGCTTTGAAAGCAAGGGCCTCACCTTTCATGAGCGCCTGCGGCAGGGCTTTCTGGACATTGCGAAGGAAGAGCTGGAGCGCTGCGTGGTGATCGATGCCGGCCAGCCACAAGAGGCAGTGCTGGCCGAAGCCCTGAAGGCAATAGAAACCCGCCTAGGGTGGCCCTCATGAGCGAGGATGCCATTCCCGAGCCGGATGCCGAGCCGGGCCTGGCCCATCCGCGCCATGTCCACACCCTGTTCGGTCATGAGGCCGAGGAGGAAGCCGCCGCGCGCGCCATCGCCTCTGGCCGGATGCACCATGCCTGGATGATCTGCGGGCCCAAGGGCGCAGGCAAGGCAACGCTGGGCTGGCGCATGGCGAGGCGGCTTCTCGGCGCGGCGCCTGATCCTGCGCGCGCCCTTGCGCACAGGGTTGATGACCCGGTGTGCCGGCGCATCGAGGCGCTCTCCCATCCCGACCTTCTCCTCATCCGGCGCCCGTATGACGACAAGCGCGGCAAGCTGAAAGCCGAGATCACGATCGAGGAAGCCCGCAAGGTGCCCGGATTCTTCTCCCGCAGCGCGGCGGAGGGTGGTTTTCGCGTCACTATCGTCGATAGCGCCGATGAGATGAACAATAATGCCGCCAATGCGTTATTGAAGATTCTTGAAGAGCCACCGCAACGCGGCGTGCTCATTCTCGTTGTCACCTCGCCGGGCCGCCTGTTGCCGACCATACGGTCGCGCTGCCGCAAGCTGACCCTGCGCCCGCAGCCGCTAGACGCGTGTGCGCACTGGCTCGGCGCCGAGCACGGCCTGGACCCGGCAGAGGCGCAGAGCGCCGCCGCCATGGCGCAAGGTGCGCCGGGCAGGGCACTGGCCTTTGCCGCTGGCGGCGCGGCCCGCCTGCATGGCGACCTGCTGGCGGCGCTGAAAAGCCTGCCGCGCCTGGACCGGGCAGCGGTCAACCGGCTGGCGGCCAGTGCCACGGCCAAGGATGCGGAGGCCCGCCGCGCGGTCCTGTTCGGCATGATGAGCACTGAAGCAGCCGCCCGCGCCAGAGCATCAGCCCTTGCCGGAGACCATGACGGGGCAGGGCGCTGGGCCGCTGCATCGCACGACATCACCGCCCTCGCACGGGAGGGGGAAACCCTCTATCTCGACCCCAAACAGACCCTTCTGGCCGCGTTCAGCCTCATAGAGGATGCCGCGCGGCAAATGGCCTGACATGAGGCGGTGATGCTGATCGATTCCCACGCCAACCTGCATGGCGAGCCCTTCGCAGATGATCTTGATGCGGTGCTGGAGCGTGCCCGCACGGCAGGCGTGTCGCCCATCATCGCCATCTGCTGCCGCCTGGGCGAATTTGATCAGGTAAAGGCCATCGCCGAGGCGCATGAGGATGTGTGGTGTACGCTGGGCGCGCATCCGCACCACGCCAAGGACCGGCCGGACATTACCGCCGGCGATCTTGTCGCCATGGCCGGGGAGCATCCGAGACTCGTTGCCATCGGCGAGACGGGGCTGGATCTGCATTACAATTACAGCCCGCTCGACCAGCAGGTGGCGAGCCTGAAGGCCCATATCGGCGCGGCCCGGCACACCGGCCTTCCCATCATCCTGCACTGCCGCGAGGCCGATGAGCTGATGGCCAATCTGCTTGAAGAGGAAATGGGGAAGGGGGCCTTCAAGGCCTTGCTGCACTGCTATACGGGCGGGGCGGAGCTGGCCCGGCGGGCGGCGGCGCTGGGTGTGTGGTTTTCCGCCTCCGGCATCATCACCTTCAAGAAGGCCGAAGATGTGCGCGCCGTGTTCCGCGATATCGTGCCGGCCGACAGGGTGATCATCGAGACCGATTGCCCGTATCTGGCGCCCGTGCCGCACCGGGGGCAGCGCAACGAGCCGGCCTTCCTGCCACATGTAGCTGAAAAACTGGCAGAAATCCGCGGCTGGAGTGTGGAGGAAACCGCGCAGCGCACCACCGCCAACTGCCTTGCCCTGTTTGACCGCATCAGTGTGCCTGGATGAGCGGGATATTGCGCGTCACCATATTGGGGTGCGGCTCCTCGGGTGGCGTGCCGCGCGTGGATGGCGACTGGGGGGCGTGCGATCCGGCTGAGCCGAAGAATTACCGCACGCGCTGCTCTGTGCTGGTGGAGCGCGCGACAAGCCTGTCCGCGCTGGCAGATGACGTGAATATCACGCGCTTGCTCATTGATACATCGCCAGATTTGCGCTTCCAGGTGCTGCGCGAAGGCGTCACGCAGATCGATGGCGTGGCCTTCACACATGATCATGCCGACCAGTCCCACGGGATTGATGATCTGCGCGCCATCGTCTATCGCCGCCGCGCGAAGCTGCCCGCCTATATGGCTGATTTTGCTTATGAAGCGCTGTTTGCGCGCTTTGGCTATATCTTCGAGACGCCGGACGGATCGGGCTATCCCCCCATACTGGAGCCGATCGTGCTGCCGGGCGAGGCGGCATTCGAGCTGGACGGGGCAGGCGGGCGCCTCCATGGGCGCTTCTTCACCGTGGATCACGGCTCTGTGCCATGCAGCGGCGTGCGTATCGGCCCGCTGGCCTATACGCCGGACGTGCTGACCATGCCCGATAGCGCATTTGAGGCGATATCTGGTGTAAGCCTCTGGATTGCGGATGCTTTGCGCGACAAGCCGCATCCGTCCCATTCCCATCTGGCGCAGACGCTCGCCTGGCTGGACCGGGTGGGCGTCGCCCATGGCGTGCTCACCAACATGCATATTGATCTCGATTACCGCGCGGTGCTGGCACGTTGTCCGGACGGCGTGCGGCCAGCCTATGACGGGCTGAAACTGGTGATAAACGAGGCTACAGGCGAGATTCTGACCGCAGACTCGGTCTAGAAATGCCGCGTACCTGTTCGTTATGCGCCATATCGCTTCGCATAATATTTATTATGCGACGAATATGTGCGGCCGGAACGGGGTGATGGGAGGATGCTCTGCCATGACAATTCTCGAAACCCGCGTCCCGCCCCCGCTTGTCGTGCTGACCACCGGCGCGCTGGCCTGGGGCGCTGCCAAGCTCACGCCGGGTCTCGCGGTCAGCTTTATCGCGCAGGCGCCGCTCGGCCTTCTGATCGCGGCGCTGGGCGTTACCTTTGCGGCGGCCGGGCTTCTCGCCTTCCGCAAGGCCCGCACCACGGTCAGCCCGATTGATCCGGGCGCTGCCAGCGCGCTGGTGGTGACGGGCATCTATAACCGGACGCGCAATCCCATGTATCTCGGTATGGCGTTGATATTGCTGGGCTGGACGGTCATCCTGGGCCATCCCGCCGGCCTCGCGGCAACCGCCCTCTTCATCCTCTATATCGACGTGTTCCAGATCCGCCCCGAGGAACGCGCCCTGCAGGCCTTGTTCGGCGAGGCCTTTACCCGCTATTGCGCCCGCGTGCGCCGCTGGCTCTGAAAGGCAGGCCATGCCCGATACCGCCCTTGACCGCCTCCTGACCATCATGGCGCGCCTGCGCGATCCGCAGACCGGGTGCCCGTGGGATTTGGAGCAGGATTTCAAGAGCATAGCCCCCTACACCATCGAGGAAGCCTATGAGGTTGCCGACGCGATTGCGCGCGATGACATGGGTGATCTGAAAGGTGAGCTGGGCGATCTGCTGTTTCAGGTCGTCTTCCACAGCCAGATGGCGTCAGAGGCAGGCCATTTCGATTTTGACGATGTCGCAAACGCCATATCTGACAAGATGTTACGCCGTCATCCGCACGTGTTTGGCGACGCCGGAGAACGCGATGCGCAAAGCCAGACCCAGGCCTGGGAGGTGCAGAAAGCGGCAGAGCGCAGAGAAAAGGGCAATGATAACTCGGTGTTAGCCGATCTTCCCCTCGCCCTGCCCGCACTGACACGGGCGCTGAAACTGACCCGGCGCGCGGCGCGTATCGGGTTTGACTGGCCTAACGCCTTGAGAGTGCTGGAGAAGTTCGAGGAAGAAGCGCAGGAGCTACGCGAGGCCATCGCCGCCGAAGACACCGAGAATATCGCCGAGGAGATCGGCGATTTATTGTTTGTCTGCGCCAATCTGGCGAGAAAACTTGATGTAGAGCCTGAAGAGGCCCTGCGCGCTGCCAATGCCAAGTTCGAGCGCCGTTTCCGGGGTGTGGAACGGGCTCTGGAGAAGGCTGGCAAGGCCCCCGGAACGGCCACGCTGGACGAGATGGAGGCCCTCTGGGAGGCTGAAAAAGGGTATGAAAGGGACCGATAACGCCCCGTCAGACACGTGTTTTCACCCCCTCAATCTACAGATTCCGCCCCCGCAATCCTGCGCCCCGCGGCCCTTGGAAATCGCGCCGCGAACCGGCCGGCATCGGCGGCCATCAGCCGCGCGGTGATCTCGGTGCGTCCGGTCTCCGGATCGGTGCGCTCGGCGGTCACTTCGCCGTGCTCATGGAGCCAGGCCGAAACCTCGGTCTCGGAGGGTTCGAGCACCACGCTCACCACCGCGTCATCAGCGCCGAGCGCGGCATCGACGGCGGCGAGCAGGTCGGCCACCCCTTCCCCGGTCACGGCCGAGACGGGCTGGACCATCGCCTTGCCCTTGGCCGAGGCGATGCGCGCGGCCCAGACCATGTCGTCACGCGCGGCTTCGTCGAGGCAGTCAATCTTGTTCCACGCCTCGATCATGGGCTGGCCGTGGGCGGGCCCGCATTCCAGCGCCCCAAGCACTTCCTCCACATCGGCCTTGCGGCCCTCATGGTCGGGGTCGGCGAGATCGCGCACATGGACGAGGATATCGGCCTCCCTCACCTCCTCCAGCGTGGCGCGGAAGGCGGCGATCAGCTCGGTCGGCAGATCGGTGATGAAGCCCACCGTGTCGGAGACGAGCACGCGCCGTCCTGACGGCAGGCGGATACCGCGCACGGTGGGATCGAGCGTGGCGAACGGCATGTCCTTGGCGAGCACGCCTGCCGCCGTCAAGCGGTTGAAAAGCGTAGATTTTCCGGCATTCGTATAGCCGACAAGCGCAATCGAGGGCCAGGGCGCGGCCTGCCGGCGTGTGCGGTGCAAGGCGCGGGTGCGTTTGACCTGTTCCAGCTCCCGGCGGAGCTTGGCCATCTTGCCCGCCAGCAGGCGCCGGTCGGTCTCGATCTGGGTTTCACCGGGACCGGCCAGGAAGCCGCGTCCGCCGCGCTGGCGCTCCAGGTGGGTCCAGGTGCGCACCAGGCGCGAGCGCTCATAGGTCAGGCGGGCCAGCTCCACCTGCAGGCGGCCCTCACGGGTGCGCGCGCGCTCGGCGAATATCTCAAGGATCAGCCCTGTCCGGTCTATCACCTTGACCTGCCAGCGCTTTTCCAGATTGCGCTGCTGCACGGGCGAAAGCGCGGTATCAAGGATGACCGCCTTCACCTCCAGCGCATCAATACGCTCCTTGAGGGTCTCCAGCTTGCCCTTGCCGAAATAGGTGCCCGCTTCCAGCTTGCGCACCGGCTCGATCAGCACGTCGGCGGGTTCCAGCCCCAGAGCTATCGCAAGGCCAGCGGCTTCCTCCAGCCGGGCTTCAGCGCGGCTGGCATCCGCCCCGGACGGGACGGGATGTATGATGAGGGCGCGGTCCGAAACGGATTCAGAGCCGGTCAATCGCCCTCCCCGTTTTCATCGTCACCGGCCTCGAAGAGCTGGACCGGCTGGCTCGGCATGATGGTGGAAATGGCGTGCTTGTAGACAAGCTGCACCTGACCATCGCGGCGCAGCAGCACACAGAAATTGTCAAACCAGGTGACAATGCCCTGCAGTTTCACGCCGTTGACCAGAAAGATCGTCAGCGGAGTCTTGCTCTTGCGGACCGTATTGAGAAACACGTCCTGAAGGTTCTGTTTTTTATCGTTCGACATGACCGTCCACCTTTTCCCCGCCCCAAAAAAGGGCTTGCACACACAAGGAACCCCATACCTAGCGGCGCTCGCGCGGCGCTGCAATGGGGTTGGGAGGTGAGGTTTCACGCCCTCGTCCTTCGAGACGCACTGCGTGCTCCTCAGGATGAGGGCGTGGGTGGGTTTTCCCCTCATCCTGAGGGCGAGCGAAGCGAGCGTCTCGAAGGATGAGGGAAACCCCCTCACCCCTCCGCGCCAGCCAGATAGGCTTCCCTCAGGGCCGAGGCGAGTGAGCCGGGCGCGCCATTGGCCACCGCGCGGTCATCAATGCGCACCACGGGCATGACCATGGAGCTGGCCGAGCTGACAAAGGCCTCGCGCGCGGCAAAGGCCTCTTCCAGAGAGAACGCGCGCTCCTCGAACGGTATGCCAAGGGCGGCGGCCAGGCGGATCACGCGCTGGCGGGTTATGCCGTTCAGGATCGCCTCATCGGCCTAGCGGGTGACCAGCACCCCCTCGCCCGTCACGATCCAGGCATTGGAGGAACTGCC
>JBKBNS010000011.1:0-58342 GCA_046295255.1 Glycocaulis sp. | reverse complement strand
GGCGGGCGGCGTCGTGCCCGGCATAGGCGGAAATGGGCAGCTTTACCGGGGCAAGCGGCTCTACGGTCTTGCCCTCGTCGAGATATTTCTTGTGTTCGGCCTCAAGGAAGGCCTTGGTCTCCAGCGCGGCGCGTAAGTCTTCGAATGCAAGATCGACCGCTTTCAGCACCTCCGGCGCGGAGCGGAAGGAGACATTGAGGCCGGGTTCGGCAAAGCCGAGACCTGCGCCTCCAGCGAGCATTTTGAGCGCGGCGCCCTGCTCCATGAAGCGGGCCGGATCGGCGTTCTGGAAGGCGTAGATGGACTGCTTCTCATCGCCGACGCAGAAGACCGTCCGGTCAAGGCTGGAGCCGCGCTCGCGGCCCTCTCCGGCGAAAAATTCCGCGGCCAGTGCGTCGATCACGTCCCATTGTTCGGGCGCGGTATCCTGCGCCTCATCGACCAGAATATGCTCCAGCCCGCCATCGAGCTTGTAGCGCACCCAGTCCGCCCACTCGCTGTCTTTCAGGAGGCGCGCCGCGCGCACGACGAGATCGGCAAAGTCCACCGCCCGCTCGCGGGCAAGGCGCTGCTCGTAGGCGATCAGGAAGCCCCGCGCCAGCGTCAGGCTGGCAGCGGTGAGGGCATGCAGGCGCAGACTGCAAAGCTGGTTCAGCGCCGCCGCCATGCGGGCGCGCTCACTGCCTTCGGGGCCAAAGAGAGGGTTTAGGTCGGGGCAGGTCTTTTCCGCAGGCTTGACGTAGAGCGAAGCCCTCAACGTGCCGCTGCCCGTCAGCATGAAGGCCGAATAGGCCTCGAACGCCTTCTCCCAGTCGCCCGTCCGCGCGAGGCGCAAGGGCGCGTAGAGTTTTTCGGCGTCCGCTTCGGCGTACTTGGCCGGAGAGATGCGGATCGCATCCGCGCACCTCTGCAGCGCATCGAGATCGAGCCCAGCGATGAAATCCTGCTTCACGGCGGCTTCATCGCCGCCCGCCTCCACGCCGAGCACGCGGGCGGCCTCGCGGATCAGGGGCTCCTCGCCTTGCGCCTCTTCAAAGAGGGCGGAGAGGTGGTGGCGATGCTTGGTGGCGGCCTTGAAAATCTGTTCAAACCCGGTCGGCCCGGCGCGCACCGTTATCTCGTCAATCGCTGCGGCCAATGCCTCCCCGCCTCTGCCCCGTGCGGCGCGATAGACGGCGAGCTCCGCCTCGCGGCGGGCGCGGGCGCTCTGGGCGTCTTCCTGTGTGGCAAAGCCCGGCGGCAGGCCCGCCTCCAGCGGAAACTGGCGCAGCAGGGAATCGCAGAACGCGTGCAGGGTCTGCACCTTCAGCCCGCCCGGCGTTTCCAGCGCGCGCGCAAAGAGCTTGCGGGCCTCGGCAAGACGCGCCGGATCGGCGTCCGCCTCTTCGCCGGTAAGCGCTTTCAGCTCGGCCTGCAGCTTGTCATCGCCCATGACCGACCAGTCACCGAGCTTGCGGAAAAGCCGCGTCTGCATCTCGCCGGCGGCCGCCTTGGTGAAGGTCACGCACAAAATGCGCTCCGGCCTCACCCCTTCCAGCAGCAGGCGCGCCACCCTGTCGACCAGTACGCGCGTCTTGCCAGACCCGGCATTAGCCCGCACGAACACGGTCTTGGCGGGATCAGCGGCGGCGCGCTGCGCACTTGTGGCAGACGCCGCAACGGCAGAATCAAAGCCGGGCGCGCTCATGCCTCGCCCTCTCCGTTCCAGCCGTCCTTGTCAGGCGCGGTCGACCACTCCTTGCGCCGGGCGAGATGGTCATAGGTGCCGAAATCATTCACGAACTGGCGGCGCGGCTGGCTTTCATAGGGCGCGTTCTCGTCAGCGAATTTGGCCGCATAGCGCACCAGCCGCGCGAGGGCCTTGGCATGCATCTCTTCCGGATCAGCTTTCAGCGCGCCTTTTTTGTCGAGCCCCGGAATTTCCAGTTCCTCGCCTGCTGTCTTGGTGCCCTTCACCGCGACATAGCGATAGCGGTGGATCGGGCCCGCGGGCACGCCCTCAAACCCACCCCCGGCGAGGATCGCGCCCGTCAGAGTAAGCTGAGGCGAGAAGCCTGCATCGACCGCCGGTTCGCTGGGAACCCGGCCTGTCTTGTAGTCCACGATGACATAGCCCTCGCGCGCCTTGTCGATCCGGTCAGGCTTGGCCGTGAGCGTGAACTGGACGGGGCCAGCGGCAAAGCTGATCCGGCCCGTCGCCTCCATCGCCAGCGGCAGCTGGCCCTCGGCGCGCCTTTGTGCCTCGTAATCGATCATCCAGCGGGCGGCATGGGCAAAGCGCGGCAATTCGGTCGCGAGCTCGGCTTCGGTAAAGCCCGCTTCGCGCAAGGCGGTCTCGCCATGCGCGACCAGCGTTGCAAGAGCGTCTTCGGGCAGCTTGATCCGGTCACCCAGCCCCTTCACCCACAGCTCCAGCGCGGTGTGCCAGGCCGTGCCGCGCTCGGCCGGGCCGGGCTCACGGTCCAGCGGATCAAGTTCCCTCAGACCCAATATGCGCTGCGCGTAGACGGCATAGGGGTCGCGCACCCAGGTCTCAATCGCCGTAACAGGCAAAGTATCAGGCCGCGCAGCCAGCGGCGGGCGCGGCAGGGGCGGCTCGATGCCTGTCAGCTGGTCTTCTGCCACGGCATCAAGGGCACTGCCGAGTTTCAGGTAATCGGGCTGTGCCTTCAGCGCCTCTTCGGAGGCATCCTTGCCGAGCGCGCCCCGCGTCAGCGTCTGCAAGCGCCACAACCAGCGCGAGGCAACGGTCGGCGCACCATCGGCGCTGGTGGCGCGCGTCAGGATCACATCGGCAAGGCTTGCGAGCTCTGCAAAATCGTGTGCGGCAAGGCAGAGGCGCCGCTCCGGCGGGGGCAGGCCCGCTGCGTCACGCATGGCACGGGACAGGAAGGGGTCACTGCCAAGCTTTTGCGGCCAGATGCCTTCATTAAGGCCCGCAAGGATCACCCGGTCTGCATGTAATAGGCGCGCTTCAAGCGGCCCCAGCAGGGCCAGGCGCGGATGGGCGCCGGAGCGCGGACGGACGCGGCGCGTGCGCGCGGTTTCCAGCAGCACGCGGGTGAAGGCGCGCAAGGAGAGCGGCGGCAAAGCGTCGGCTTCTTCGAGAAACTCGCGTATCAGGCTGGCAGCGTTCTCGCCTGCCTCGCCCGCCCACAGCCGGTCCGCGCCGGAAAGGCTGTCGCTGGCGCTTAAGCCTTCTGCGACGGCCACCAGCGCCTCTGCAAACACGCGCGGCGGCTGGTCGCCCTCCAGCGTCATCAGGGGCGCAAAGGCGGCCTTGATCGCGCGGATGATCTCCAGCCAGCGGGCATTGCCGGCCTTTTCCACACGGGCGATGACATCAGCAAAGCTGTGGCCGGGCCGGGAGCCGCGCAAAGTCTTGCGCTCCATCTCGGCGATGTCGGTCATCAGGGCGGAGCGCTTGTCACGCAAGGCAAAGAGCGGCGAGGTCCAAAGGGCCGCGAGCGCAAGGGCGGAGCCCGGATCGCCCGCCACCTCCATCACCCGCATCAGGAACGCGCCGGGCGCGGTATCGCTCAAGGCTTCACCGGCACTGTCGTCCAGCTCCACGCCGAAGCGCGCCATTTCGGTGGTGATGCGCCGGGCAAGCGCACGGTCAGGCGTCACGACCATCGCGGTCCTGCCGGGCGTTTCCAGCGTCTCGCGAAGGGCCAGTGCGATGGCGCGCGCCTCGCTCGCGGGATCAGGCGCTTCGATGACGGAAAGGCCTGAAAGCCCCTCGGCTACGATATCGCCTTCCCATTCGCCATTGAGGAAGTCGAGCCGGGCGAGCCAGTCCGCCGTTTCATCTGCCGGGCGCAGGGCTTCGGTGACAAGGCGCACCCGCGCACCCGCCGCGCGGCCGGGATCATACTTCGGATCGATCTGCGGCCATTCGCGCACATCGGACGGGCCGATGCCGATGCGCTCGATCAGCGCCTTCATCGCGCGCTGGGGGTGGCCTTCATCGATGGCCTTCCAGCTCGGCGCGTCCATGAAGCCTGCAAAGCCCGGCAGTACCACCGCGCCCTGCTCCAGCCCCGCAATGACGGTAAGCAGATGTGCCGCCGCCGGGATGGAACCGGTGGAGCCCGCCGCGATGACGGGGCCGGGCGGGGGCTTGTCCTGCCAGCTGCGGGCCAGGGCGTTCAGAAGCGCGGAGCGGCGGCTGGCAGGGTCGGTGAGGCCGAGACCTTTCAGGTGCGCCGGCCATTGCTCCAGCACGATATCAAGGAAGATCGCCGCTTCCTGCCGGTCTGCCGGCAAGGCCTCGCGCAAGGCAGGGTCGGCCAGATGGCCCAGCCCCTCAATTTCTTCGGATGCCAGCTCATCGAGGAGGCTTGCCAGTGCATCAGCCAGCACCAGCGCGCCATCGGGCATCATCTCGCGCCGGGCAGCGGCCTCGCGGGCGAGGATCAGGCTCGCAAGCTCGAAGCGCCGCCGGGCCGCGCTGATCGCAGGCAAGGCAAGGTGATCAAGCTCACCCGGCTCAAAGGGTGGCTCGTCGGCATCAACATCGCCCAGAGGGCGGATGAGCGGCAATATCGCCGCGCCAATCCCGCTTTCGGCCTGAATGGCGTTGAAGGCTTCGCCGAGCGCCCGGCCCGCCCGCCGTGTGGGCAGAAGCACGGTCACGCCTGCCAGCACTTCTGGATCGGGAAACTCGGCTACAAGCGTCCGCGCAAGGCTTTTGAGGAAGTCAGCCGCCGGGGACAGCGTGTAGACGCGGGGGGCGGGGCCCTCAAATATCCGGCGCGGCTGGCTCATGGCGTGGAGCTTAGCCGATTCTCCACAAGACGGCGGGTTTCAGGATCGCCCACATGCATCCAGAACGCGTCCATGATCTGGCCTTTGACGCGTTGCCGGGCCAGCGCTTCGTCCCACATCCGGTTGGTGGAGAAGGGCTCGATTTTACGGCCCTTGAGAACCCGCGGATGCATCATTTGCACACCGCAATAGAAGAGCGGCTCGGACCCGGCGGGCGCATCGCGGAACCGCTGCAGGCGGCCTTGCGGATCCATGGCGAAATCGCCTGCGCCCTCAAGGCCGACAAGCCCCTCCCGCCGGGCGAGCAGCAGGCGGAAATCCATGGTGGCGGCGTCATATCCGCTGGCGAGGCGTTCGAGCTCGTTCACCGCGCCATCAATCCAGAGGGCATCGATATTGGCGACGAAAATGGGATCATCACCCAGCAGAGGCGCGGCCTTTACGAGCCCGCCGCCGGTTTCGAGAAGCTGATAACGCTCGTCGGAAATGATGATCTCCGGTCCGCCGGAGCGCGCAGCGAGATGGGCCTCGATCGCGTCGGCGAAATGGTGGATATTCACGATCGCGCGCTCCACGCCCGCCGCATGGAGTTTGTCCAGCATCCAGTCGATCAGCGCCTTGCCGCCCACCTCGACCAGTGCCTTGGGGCGGTCATTGGTCAGCGGTCGCATGCGCGTGCCGAGCCCTGCGGCCATCACCATGGCGGTGCGTATGGTCACGGGGTCATCTCCGGCAATGCGGCGCGTACCAGCGTCGCCACCGGCGCCAGCGCGGGATGGGCGATATCACCGATGAAATGCGCGCGGACGCGGGGGATGAGATCAAGATAGCGCGGCTTGCCGTCGCGCTTCTCCAGCCGCACGAAAATGCCGAGGATCTTGGCGTTACGCTGCGCGCCGAGCACCGCATAGGCGGCATCAAAGCCTGCGCGGTCGGCGAGCTTTGCGTGCGCGAAGAAGCGATCTTTCAGCGGCGCTATCAGGTCTGGCGACACGTCCCGGCGGGCATCTTCCAGCAGGGAGACCAGATCATAGGCAGGGTGGGCGAAGAGTGCGTCCTGAAAGTCCAGAAGGCCAGTCTGGGCTTCGGCCTCGCGTGTCGGCAGCCAGATCAGGTTTTCTGCGTGATAGTCGCGCAAGGCGAGCCCCGGCGTGTGTGCGCCCAGAAGCGCCAGCACGCTTTCCCAAGCGCCCTGCCAGTCCGCGCGCAGCTGATCGGATGCCGCTTCACCGAAATGGGGCATGTACCAGTCAAGGAAGAGGCCGGTTTCGGCCAGCAGCGCGGGGGTGTCATAGCCCTCCACCCGCCAGCTGCCGCCATGAGCGGTAAAATCGGGCGTGAAGCTGGAGCGGTAAATCGCCGCCAGCGTATCGACCGCCCCGGCATAGAGCCGTCCCTCATGCGCGCCCTTGGGGATCGCCCGGGCGAAGAGATCATCGCCCAGATGCTCGATGATGAGGAAGCCGCGCGCCATGTCGGCGGCAAAGATGCGCGGAGCGGAAAGCCCGCGCGCATGCAGCGCATCGCCAATGCCGGCAAAGGCCGCGACATTGTTCCCGGCAAGGCGGGCAAGCGCGTTGTAGCCAAGAGCGGCGCGCTCCTCAGGGGTCGCGCCGGGCGGACACACTGGCGCTTCGCTGGCGGCGGGTGCATCCATCAGGATGGCGGTCTCACCGCCCCGCTTCAGGCCGAAATAGCGCCGTGTGGAGGCATCGCCCGGAAAGGGCGTGACGCTGGCATCGCCCCAGCCGGAGGCGGTGAGAAACGCGCGGCGTTCGGCCTCGCGGGCGCTGTCAGACTGCGATGCGCTCAAGGCGCGCCTCCCATCCCCCGTGCGCGGTCAACCGCGCCATCCGGGCTCCTTCCTGCCCGCTGGCACGATCAAAATCCAGAGTGATCTCCAGCCGGTCCGGCGTCAGGCGGGGATCGAAAAGCTGCGGCCATTCGATGATCACCGCCCCGTCCTCCACCGCCTCCTCAAGGCCGAGCTCGATCAGTTCGGATGCGTCTTCCACGCGGTAGAGATCGCCATGCAGGATAGGGAAACCGGCCAGCGCCTCGTAGGACTGGACGAGCGTGTAGGTGGGGCTTGGCACCTCCTCCACGCCGCACAGGCTCGCAATGATGGCGCGCGCGAGCGTCGTCTTGCCCGCACCCAGCGTACCGGTCAGCAGCAAGGCATCACCGGGCCGGATGAGGCCCGCCAGTGCCGCGCCCAGGCGCTCGCTCGCGGCCATGTCGGGAAGCAGAATCGTTCGTGTACTCATGTCGGAGACAGTAAGGCGCGATTGGCGTTCACGCGGCAAGGGGTGAGCGCCATGCAATCGGCCACCTTGTCAGCGCGCGCCAAAGCGGGGAGAAAGCAGTCATGAAAGCCAATTCGCGAACCGTCATCATCGGGGCCGGGCAGGCCGGGCTCGCTTGCGCCGCCGAGCTGCGCCGCCGCAAGCATGAAGGCCCGGTGACGCTCATCGGCGCGGAAGCCGCCCTTCCCTATCAGCGCCCGCCTCTGTCGAAGGCGTATCTCTCCGGCGAGATGCCCGCAGACAGGCTCTGGCTGAAACCGGAAGCCTTCTACGCCGCCGCTGACATCACCTGCCGCACCAATAACCGCGCGGCGGCGATCGACCGCGATGCGCGTCAGGTCCTGCTGGAAAGCGGCGAGCGGCTGGACTTCGATCACTGCGTAATCGCCACCGGCGGTGAAGCCCGCCGGCCGGCCGTGCCCGGCGCGGACCTGCCCGGCGTGCATGTGCTGCGTACCCTGCACGAGGCGGACGCCCTCTCCGCCGCGCTGAAGACAGCGGGCAGGATCGTCATTATCGGGGCAGGCTATATCGGGCTGGAAGTGGCGGCGAGCGTGCGCAAGCGCGGCCATGATGTGGTGGTGCTGGAGGCGGCTGAACGGCCGATGGCGCGCACGGCCAGCCCGCTGATCAGCGGCTGGTTCGGCGCGCTGCATCGCGGCTATGGCGTGGATTTGCGGGTGTCCGAGCCTGTCGCCGCCATCATCGAGCGCGAGGGCAGGGCCGCTGGCGTAAGGCTGGCGAACGGCGAGGAGGTCGAGGCCGATCTGGTGCTGCTGGCAGCCGGTCTGGCGCTCAATACCCAGCTGGCGGAAGCAGCAGGGCTGACATGCGAAGACGGCATCCTCACCGACAACGCCACGCGCACCTCCGACCCGGCAGTGCTTGCAGCGGGCGACGTGGCGCGCTTCCACTCCGGGCTCTATGGCCGCTCGATCCGGCTTGAGTCCGTGCAGAACGCCATCGAACAGGGCAAGGCGGCGGCGGCCACGATCTGCGGCGATACCGTCCATTATGACCCCGTGCCGTGGTTCTGGTCTGACCAGTACGAGATCAAGCTACAGATTGCCGGGCTCATCGAAGGGGCCGACGAGATCGTGCGCAGGGGCGATCCCGAGCTTGGCAGGTTTGCCGTCTTTCACATGAAGGAAAGGCGCATCATTGCCTGCGAGGCGGTCAATGCGGCGCCCGAATACATGGCCGCCCAGAAGCTGATCGCGGCAAGGCGGCAGGTCGATGCGCAGGCCTTGCGCAATCTCGATGTGGCGATGCGCGATCTTCTGTCCTAGATACAGCGCGACCGCTTCCCTTACTGACCTATCAAGGACTGACATGACGAAGATCATATTCATCGAGCACGACGGCACCGAGCACACGGTGGAGGCCGTGGACGGCCTCAGCGTGATGGAAAACGCCATCCGCAACATGGTGCCGGGTATCGACGCCGATTGCGGAGGCGCGTGCGCGTGTGCCACCTGCCATGTCTATGTCGATGAAGCCTTTGAGGCGAAGGCGGGCGAGCGTTCGTCCATGGAACAGTCCATGCTGGATTTTGCTTCCGACGTGAAGGCGAACTCGCGCCTCTCCTGTCAGATCAAGGTCAGCTCGGAGATCGACGGCCTCGTGGTGCGCCTGCCGGTGCAGCAGGGCTAGACCCGCGCCGCCTCGCGCCGGACGATGGCCTGTACAAGGGCTGCCGGAGCGAGCTTGGTCAGCACATAGGCTGCGCGCATCTTCGCGCCCGACACCACGAAGCGCTTGCGTGCATCCAGCCCGCGCATGATGTCGCGCGCCACCTCGTCTGCCGTGGTGGCGGTAAAGCTTTCAAACGTGCGAAGCCCCTCCATGCCCGCCACACCCTTGAAGGGCGTGTCCTTTACGGCAGCAGGGCAGACCGTCATCACGCGCACGGTCGAGCCCTGCTCTTTCAGCTCCGCGTCAAGGGCAAGCGAATAGTGGCGCACGAAGGCCTTGGTGGCCGCATAGCCCGCCATGAAGGGCACGGGCTGGAAGGCCGAGTTCGAGGCGATATTGACGATTGTCCCACCCGCCTTCGCCATCAGGGGCAGGAAGGTGCGGGTCATCGCGTGAAGGGCGGAAATATTGAGCGCGAACATGGCCGCTTCGCGCTCCGGCGCGATGTCTGTCACCGCGCCATAGACGCCGATCCCTGCATTATTGACCAGAATGTCCGGCGTGCCGGCCTTTTTGATCCAGGAGGTGATGCGATCCATCGCATCGACGTCAGTGAGGTCCGCGCACAGCGCATCGAGATCAAGGCCGGGAAATGCGTCTGCCAGCGCAGCATTGGCACGGGTGATCTCGTCGGCATCGACACTGACCCAGCGCACCGCCCAGCCCCGCTCAAGCGCGCGGCGGGTCAGCGCAAGGCCGATCCCGCTCGATCCGCCAGTAATCAGGATGGTGGTCATTCGCTCCCGGCCGCATCAAGGCGCCGGGGTACGGGGAAGGCGTCCACGGTCGGACGGTCCAGCCCGCCGGTCCAGATCAGGCCCTGCCAGGGCACGATCGTGGTCGCGCCCAGCTCGTCTTCATGGGTGGGGCCGTAAAGCACCTTCACCGGTTCGCCCAGCCGGTTGACCGCGAGCCCCATGACGGGCCGGGGCGGCAGTTCAGGTTCGCCGAACACATCGGTCAGGCGGCGCATCAGGCGTTTGAGGACCGGGCGGGGGTGGAAGAATTCCAAAAGCTCGCTGCGCCGGGACGGCATGGCGATCCAGAGCAGGCCCTCTTCGGCGTCCCAGTGGATATTGTCCGGATAGCCCGGCAGGGCATCGATCAGCACACGCAGATCACCGGTCGCAGGGTCCAGCACATGCACGCGCGCGGCCCAGGTCTCCGCGATGAACACATCGCCGGAAACAGGATCGTGGGCGACGCCGTTGGCAAAGGCCATGTCGTCGGCCAGCACGCGGCGGGTGCCGTCAGGGGCGTAGGCGAGGATGCGGGCCGTCTGCTCCCCCTCCCAGAAGCTCTCCATATAGGCGCCATAGCCATAGCGGCCGGAAGCATCGGTGAGGATGATGGTGCCGTCTTCCAGCACGGTCAGGTCATCGGTGAAGACCAGCGCCGGAAACGCGCCTGCCGCGTCGATGATGGTCCACTCGCCCTCATCAAGGCGCATCAGGCCGCGCAGCGCATCGGCCACGTGCAGGCGCCCGTCGGGTGAGAAGGCGAGCCCCAGTGGACGTCCGCCGGTATGGGCCACCTCCTCCCAGCCGCCTTCGGGAGAACGGGCCATGATGCGGCCATCGGCAAGGCTGCCATAGAGCCGCCCGTCCGGGCCGGGCTCCAGATCCTCGGTGCCGTGCAGGCCCGCTTCCGTGATCACCGGCTCGACGGGATCGGCAAAGAGCGCTTCCAGCTCCGGTGCGGGCGGGGTGGGGTTGAAATAGCGCGCGTCCAGCGAGCCGGGCCCGAAGGCAAGCAGGATGAAAAGGCCAATCAGGCCGAAAAGCACGGCCGCCAGCCGGAATACCCACGCCATGATTGCCCCCAATGATCTGTAATATCGAGGCAAAGTGTCGCCCGAAAGCGCAAGGCAGGCAAGGCGGAACCTGCCTCAGGTCACCGCTGCGCGCCGGGAGAAGCGGTCTTCCCGCCAGCGGCCGGACTGGATGATCCCGGTGAGCCTCTGCCCGGCGGTGAAGACCGCCTCATGCGTGAGATAAAGCGGGGCAAAGCCGAAGCGCATCACGTCCGGCTCTCGGAAATCCCCGATCACACCCTCTGCGATGAGCGCCTGCACGACCGGATAGCCGTCTTCATGGAGAAGGCTGACATGGCCGCCGCGCTGCGCGGAGGGCGGGGAAATGGTCTCGAGGCCAAGCGGTGCAATGGCGGCGAGGAAGGTATCACCCAGCGCACGGGCCTTTGCCTCCACCTCACCCATATCCACCCCGTCAAACGCGCTCAGAGCCCCGTAGAGCGCCGTCAGGGAGAGGATGGCCGGTGTGCCCGCCGCGAAGCGCGAAACGCCTCCAGCGGGCTTGTACCCGTCCTTGAACGCAAACGGGGTAGCATGGCCCATCCAGCCCGAAAGCGGCTGGCTGAAACCCTCTGCCAGATCAGGGCGGCAATAGATGAAGGCCGGCGCGCCCGGACCGCCATTGAGGTATTTATAGCCGCACCCCGCCGCGTATTTCGCGCCATCGCGTTCCAGCTTCAGATTGATGACGCCCGCGGCATGGGACAGGTCCCAGATAATCACCTTGCCCAGGCGTTCGGCTTCACGCTCCTCGGCCGCGATATCGACAATGGCCGCCGTCTTGTAATGCACCGCGCTCCTGACCAGCACCTCGAACCCGTCCGGCAGGCCGGCCACGCCCGCGCCCGGCTCAACATAGGTGAAGGGCGTGCCTGAGAGCTGCGAGAGCCCCTCCATGATGTAGCCATCGGTCGGGAAATCGCCGCGCTCCACCGCGACGCCCCTGCGGCCCTGCATGACAAGGCCGGCAGCAAGCTTGAAAAGGTTCACCGAGACAGAATCGCACGCGATCACGCTGTCCTGGCTCACGCCGATGAGGCGGGCAATGCGCGCGCCAGTACGCAGGGGCAGCCCCATCCAGTCGGCACTGTTCCACGAGGCGATGAGATCGCGGCCCCATTCGCCTTGCGCAGCCCCGCTCAGCGCCTCCAGCGCCGCTTTCGGGGGCGGACCCAGCGAATTGCCGTCCAGATAGATCAGCCCGGCGGGCAGGCCGAACCGCCTTGCCACGTCCGCGAACGGGTTATTGCGGTCCAGGCCGCGTGCATCGTCCAGCGTCATCAGGAAAGCTCCCTCAACACCGCTCGCACGGGCGAGGCGTCCATGCCTTCCAGCTTCAGCGGTAACGCAATCAGCTCATAGTGACCCTCGGCCACATCGTCGAGGATCAGGCCTTCCAGAATGCGCATGTCATGGGCGGCGACCACATGGTGCGCATCCATGGTCTTGGAGGTTTCCGGGTCCAGCGAGGGCGTATCCACCCCGATCAGCGTAACGCCGCGCGAGGCGAGATAATCGACGGCATCCGGCGAGATGGCGGTGAAATCGCTGTCCCATTCGTCGCGCGGAGCCTGCCGCCACGTGCGGATGAGAATACGCTCCGGCACCCGGTCACCGCAGATACGGCTGATCTGCAGTTCGACGGCAAAACGGGTCACGACCGGCCATTCGCCCAGGCAGTGGATCACCGCACACGGCCCCAGATACGGCTCCAGCGCAACCGAGGCCATGTCCGCCCCGTCCGCCTGATAGTGCAGGGGCGCATCGCCATGCGCGCCAGTATGGGTGGAGATCGTCAGTTTCGAGACATTGACCGGCGAGCCCTGCCCCATGTCCCAGGTGCGCTGGAAATCCACCGGCGTATCGCCGGGCCAGACCGGCAGGCCGGGCCGGATCGCAGGGGATATGTCGATTATACGGGTCATATCAGGGACGCAGCCTATAGCGGCCCTCTGCCCATGATCCCGCCATCGACGACAAGGCACTGCCCGGTCATGTAGCCCGACGCATCGCTGGCAAGGAAGTGGATCGCGGCGGCCATGTCTTCAGGCTGGCCGACACGCTGGAGCGAGAAGTTCCGCTTCATCATGTCATCAAGGCCGGGATTGGAGGTGAGCGCGCTCGCAAGCTTGGTCTCGGTGAGGCCCGGGCAGAGCGCGTTGACGCGGATCTTGTGACCGCCCGCTTCCTGCGCCAGCACCTGCGTCATGGAGATCACCGAGGCCTTGGTGATCGAGTACACGCCCTGAAAGAAGCCGGGGCGCAGGCCGTTGACCGACGCGACATTGACGATAGAGCCGCCGCCCGTTTCCTTCATCATGTGGATCGCGCCGGTGGACAGGAAGAACGGCCCTTTCACATTCACGTCGAACGTCTTGTCGAACGCGTCTTCGGGCGTGTCTTCGACGGGTCCGAAATAGGGGCTGGTCGCGCCGTTATTGACCAGAATGTCGAGCCGGCCCTCCTCCTTGCGGATAGCATCGAGCGCGGCCCGGCGGTCCTCGGCGCTGCCCAGATGCAGCGTCATGGCGCGCGCCTTGCCGCCCGCTTCGCGGATTTCGGATGCCACGCGCTCGCAATCGGCAATCTTGCGGCTGGCCGCGATCACGATGGCACCATTGCGCGCAAGGCGCTTGGCCGCTGCCTCGCCAATGCCGCGGCTCGCGCCCGCAATGAGGGCCACCTTGCCGTCTACCCGCAGATCGGTCTCGGTCATGTCACTCTCCCCTTTATCCTTGCTCTGATATGCAGGCCCCGCCTTCCGGCGCGGAAGGCGGGGCACATCACGCGTCAGCCCTTTGTCTAGTCGGCTGCGAGCAGCGCGTCGATATCGAGATCAGCCGTGGGCATTTCGCCGCCCGGACCGGTCAGATAGTGACGCATCCAGCCCATCAGCCGGTGGGCATAGTCATATTGCGCCGCCGCCCGGCGCAGGCCGTGGCCTTCATCCGGGTAGGTGACGAGGCGCACCGGCGCTTCGCCCGCAAGCTTGAGATAGCGGTAGAGGATGTAGGACTGGGACGGAGCGACACGCGTATCGGTCTCACCATGCATGATGAGGGTGGGCGTGCGCGAGCCTTCCGCGTTCATGATCGGCGAGTGCTCGAAATACCACTCCCAGTTCTGCCACGGATAGTACATGAAGTGGACGTCCACCATCTCGATCGGGATGTCGGTATTGCCCATGAAGGAGATGAGATCGGTCAGCGCCACAAACGGAACCGAAGCGGCAAAGTGCTGGCTGGCATAGGTCGCGCCCCAGGCTGAGGCAAAGCCGCCATAGGAACCGCCGGTGATGCCGACCCGGTCCGGATCTATCAGCCCTTGCGTGGCGAGGTGACCGATACCGTCAACGATATCGAGGAACTCGGCGCCCGGCGGGTCGAGATGATCCAGCTCGATAAAGCCGAAGCCCCGGCCCGTGGAGCCGCGATAATTCGGATAAAGCACGGCAAAGCCCTCGCCCGCCGCGATCTGGCCCGGCCGCGAATAGCCGGTCAGCCAGCCATTATGGTCATGGGCTTCCGGGCCGCCATGGACGACCGTGATCATCGGCCAGCCATTCTCCGGCGCCTCCCCTTGCGGGGTGATCAGCACGCCTTCAACCTCTACCCCGTCGCGCGCGCGCCAGCGCACCACGCGCTGCTCGCCAAACGTCCGCCCGGCCAGCCACGGGTTGAGATTGGCCCAGCGGGCAGGCACCTCGTCCACCGCCCCGGCATAGACATCACGCGGATGGGCCGGGCTGTCGGCCACGAACGCGACCGTCGCGTCATCGGCGGAAAGGCTGACCGAATGGGCAACCCAGCCTGCATGGTCGATGCGCTCAAGCTCTTCACCCGACGCCGCATAGCGCACCCAAGCGCTGGACTGGCGCACATGGGCGAGCGCGAAAATCTCGTCTTCGCTCCGCCACTCGAAATCGCGGATATGCTGCTCGGCATCCGGCGCGATCTGGGTGTATTCGCCGGTCGCCACGTCGGCGATATGGAGGGTGCCAGCCGTTGAGTCAGAGCGGTTGATGCCTGCAAGGAACGCAAAGCGTGACCCGTCCGGCGAGAAGCTGCCTGCGCCCAGCTTGCCGGGCGTGCGCGCGGTTGCGACCAGCGCGCCGCTTTCCACATCGACGAAGTTCCAGCGCTGCTCCATCAGGGAGTCGTCCACAAGGGCGCTCGGCGCCAGCACCACGGCGAGCGTGGACCCGTCCGCGCTCAGGCGCAGTGCGGAGGCGTGGCCGGGCAGGTCGAAGCGTGTGGCCTCACCGCCCGCTACCGGCGCGCGCCAGACATGGGAGAGCGGCAGGTTTTCCTCGTAGATATTCGCCCGGAAGCCGCGCTCGCGCAGATCGGACCCGTTCCGGGAGGGCTCGCGCGCGATGTAGAAAATGTGCTCGCCATCGGGCGAGAGCGCATAGCCCTGCATCGGGCTTTCGGGTGTGAAGATGCGCTCGGGCGCACCCCCGGCGGTGGGCACGCGGTACAGCCCCATGCCCTGATCATCACCCAGCCGGCCGACAAAGGTCAGGCTCTGGCCATCAGGATGCCAGCTGACAGCCCCGACCGTATCGTCCCCGCCGACCAGCGTGCGCAGCTGGCCCGGCCCTTCGGCGACCAGAAGATGGCTCACGGGCACACCGTCGCTCTGCCCTGCGCGAAGGTCGCGCGGCGTGGACACGGTAAAGACGATCTGCCCGCCATCGGGCGCGATCAGCACCTGACCGGCCTGACGCAGCTGGAACAGATCATTGATGGTGACCGGCCGGGCCTCGTCCTGCGCGTGGGCGGAAAGGGCGGTGGCCGGAAGGGTGAGAACAGCGCTTGCGAGCAGAAGGGCAAGAGCCCGGCCCGTCTTGTGAACGCTCATGGAATAGCCTCCCTCAAGAAAATCGTGAGGCAAAGGCTAGTGCGCGGGATCGCCCGCGTCGAGGTTTGCAAGGCAGATACGCAACATCACCGGGGGCAGGAGTACACACTGCCGCTTGTGTAAGCTCAGGCGATGATGTCCGGATTGAGCTGGTCCTCAATGATGAAAATCTGGTCCTTGAGCATCAGCTTGCGGCGTTTCAGGCGCATCATTTTCAGCTGATCGACCACGCCGCATTCCTGCGCAGCCCGCACTTCCGCGTCCAGCGCGCGGTGCTCGCGGCGCAGCTCTTCCAGCTTGGCCAGAAGCTGATCCTCGTCGAGATCGCCGAACATCGTGCTGTCAAACACCTGTAATGAAAGGGCATCGCCTCCTTGGAAGAAGCGCGCCGGGTGAACTGCCGCCGTATCCTGTCATTCCCGCAACAGACCCCAAGGGTCCAGCAAGGGGGCGGACACTACTCTTTTTTCGGTTCGGAGAAAATGGCCTGTGTGAAGGCCGTGAGCGGGGCCGTGACGCCCGCCTTTTCCCGGTAGGTTTCCAGCATGGCAAGGGCCGCTGACGGCGCCTCCACAACCCCTTCAAGCGGCGGAAGGGGCATGGCTTCCAGCGCTGCCAGCAGGGCCGCTTCGGCATCCAGCTCCGCGTCGAGAATGTGCTGGCGCAGCGACAGGGCAAGCTGCGCGTCAACAAAGCCCGGCGGGTGCTTCAGGATGCCGCGGGCCCCGCGCAAGGGGTGAACGATGGCCCGGTTCCACTGCGCACTGACCGCCATGGCCTCATCCAGCCGGGCGCGCGGATCACGCCCTTCACTGGCCGCCCAGCACAGCCAGAAGGCGAGAGGCACGTCCAGCCCGGCCTCCTGCAGGGCGAGCGCTGCGGGCTTTGCACCGGGCAGCCCATAGCGGGTGACCGCGAACGTCCATAAGGGGCGGCCTGCCAGCGCGGCAGAGACCCTCACCGCTTGCGCGCCGCGCCGGGGCGGCGGCCCTCCTCTATGTCTTCCCCCCAGCGCTTGGTCGCGTCCCAGTTCAGCCCGAACAGGTCCAGCGCCCGCCCGACCGACTGGTTGACGATATCGTCCACGCTTTCCGGGTGGGCGTAGAAGGCCGGCAGAGGCGGCAGGATCACCGCGCCCATCTCGGCGAGCTGCGTCATCGTGCGCAGATGGCCCAGATGAAACGGCGTCTCGCGCACCATCAGCACCAGCAGGCGGCGCTCTTTGAGCACCACATCGGCGGCGCGGGTCAGCAGGCTGGAGGTCACCCCGGTTGCGATCTCGCTCATCGTGCGGACCGAGCAGGGGGCGATCAGCATGCCCATCGTGCGGAACGAGCCGGATGCGATCGGCGCGCCGACATCGGGATACTGGTAGAGAAAATCCGACCGCGCCTTCAGATCAGCCGGTTTCAGCCCGGTCTCGTAGCCCAGCGTAATCTCCGCCGCCTTGCTGGCGACCACATGGGTTTCCACCCCGAGTGCGCGCAGGGCCTCAAGGGTGCGGATTCCGTAGATCACGCCCGAAGCCCCGGACAGGCCTACTATCAGGCGGTTGCGTTCAGACATAGGAAACCCTTCCGCTACACGGACAATTTTCGGCATTGATAGGAGGCCATGTTTGATGTTTCAATTTGAAGGCTAACCCGAAGCGAAGGAGGCATGCATGCCAACTGAAGCGCGTATCCGCGAGCTTGACCAGCGGCACAATCAACTGGAAACCCGCATTGAACAGGAACTCAAGCATCCTTCCGCCGATACCCTTCATCTCGCAGAACTCAAGAAGCAGAAATTGCGAATCAAGGAGCAGATCGAGAGCCTCAGGCGCCGTCACTGACATATAGGCAGCGAGGCAGAGAGTTCATCTGCGCAACAAGATGGGGGCGGGCCTGTTCCAAAGGCCCGCCCTTTTTCGTGAACCCTGCCTGCGCCCGTGGACCGGACGCGCCCGGCAGGCCTATGATCGGCGGTCCTGAAACCGGAGCACATCCATGACGGCCCTGCGTGCCCTTGGACTATTGCTTGCCCTGACCCTTGCCGGCGCAGCGCCTGCCACCGCGCAGGATGCGCGCACCGCGCTGTGCCCTGAAGGCTATCAGGCCATGGCCGATGGCGATGCGGAGCGGGCCATTGCCGCGCTGCGCGCCTGCCTGTCGGCCCGCCTTCACCCCTGGGAGGCGGAAGCCGAGCTGCGGGTGAGGCTGGGAGCAAGCCAGCTTGCGGCCGGTGACGCGCGCGGAGCCCTGTTCACCTATAATCATGTGCTCGCGCTGATCCGGGACAATGATGGCAATCCCGACGTGCCGATCGTGCGGCGCAATCGCGGCGTCGCGCTCCTGCAGCTCGACCGCCACGAGGAGGCGCTGGCGGATCTTCTCATCGCCGAGCGCGCCCTGCCCTATGATGATTTTCTCCAGATCCTGCTGGGCGGGACCTATATGGAGCTGGGCCGCGGCGCGGAGGCGATTGCCGCCTATGACAATGCGGTACGGCTGGCCCCGGACTCGCCGGGCGGCTGGATCGGCCGCTCCGCCGCCTTCATCGAGCTGGGCATGATGGACCGCGCGGTGGATGACGGCGCCGAGGCGGTCCTGATCGCGCCGGAGGATGGCTCTGCCCTCAACGCGCTGTGCTGGGCGCTCGTCAAGGCGGAGCGAGCCAGCGAGGGCATGGATATCTGCCAGGCTGCCGTGGAGGCCGAGCCGGAAATAGGCGAAATCGTCCATTCGCTGGCCGCCGCGCTGGAACAGACGGGCGATCACGCGCAGGCGCGCCTGCTCTTCGCCCGTGCCCATGAGCTGTCGCCGGGCAACCAGACCCTGGCTGACGATTACGCGCGCACCCGCGCAGCAGAAACCGACTGATAGCCCCACAACGCAGGAGCACGTCTCATGGCCGGTTCAGACCGCGTGGCGATCATCACAGGCGCCGCAAACGGCATTGGCGCAGCCTGTGCCCGGCGCTTTTCCGATGAGGGCCTGCGCGTCGTCATCGCCGATATTGATGACAAGGCCGGACAGGCGCTGGCATCCGATCTCGGCGCGGCCAAGGACCGGGCGCTCTATGTGAACTGCAATGTCGCCGACAAGCTGTCGGTGAACAATCTGATGGCCGATACCCTGTCGGCCTTCGGGCAGGTGGACATTCTGGTCAACAATGCCGCGGTCATCGCGCCGGGCGACATTCTTGAGCTGGAGGTGGCCGAGTTTGACCGGGTGATGGGCGTGAACCTGCGCGGCGCGTTTCTGGTGGCCCGGGCCGTGGCCCGCCAGATCACCGCCCAGATCGAGGAGGATGACACCCGTACCGAGGACGCCCGGCGCCGCTATGCCATCATCAATATGAGCTCGATCAACGCGGTAGTGTCTATCGCCAGCCAGCTTGCCTATTCGGCCAGCAAGGGCGCGCTGAACCAGATGACCAAGGCGATGGCGCTTTCGCTCGCCCCCTATGGCGTGCGCGTGAATGCCATCGGCCCCGGCTCGGTCAATACCGACATCCTCAAATCGGTGGCCGAGGACAAGGCCGCGATGAGCAAGATTCTCTCGCGTACACCGCTCGCGCGGATCGCCGATCCGGACGAGATCGCCTCCATCGCCTGGTTCCTGGCCTCGAAGGATGCCAGCTACATCACCGGCACCTGCATCTATGCCGACGGGGGCCGCCTCGCGCTTAATTACGTCATGCAGCGCGAGGATTACGAGGACTAGTCCTCGTCGTCTTGGTCCTGCGCAGGCGCCTTGCCGAACAGCTCGTCCAGCGTGGTCGGGCCGGTAGAGCCGGGCGCGGTTTCCTCGGCGGGCTTGAGGACATCTTCCTCCTCCACCTTCACCGTGCCGGCTTCTTCCATCGCCTTGCGGCGCGAGGACGCCTTGCGCACCTGTTCATCGAGTTCGATCTGGCTGCACAGTCCGAGCGAGACAGGATCGGTCGGCTTGATATTCGGCGCGTTCCAGTGGGTGCGGTCACGCACGGCCTGAATGGTGGTCTTGGTGGTGCCGACCAGCTTGGAAATCTGCCCGTCGGTGAGTTCAGGGTGATTGCGCACCAGCCAGGCAATCGCGTCCGGGCGGTTCTGGCGGCGCGAGAGCGGCGTGTAGCGCGGGCCTTTCTTGCGGGCGGTTTCCTGCAGCTCGGCATATTTCGGCCTGGTCGCGACCATGCGGTAGGCCGGATCGCCCTCCGCGCGCGCGATTTCCTCGGAGGTGAGCTGGCCCGCGGAAATCGGGTCAGCCCCGCGCACGCCGGCGGCCACGTCCCCGTCGGCAATGCCTTTCACTTCCAGCCGGTGCAGGCCGCAGAAATCGGCAATCTGCTCGAAGGTCAGGCTGGTATTGTCCACGAGCCAGACGGCAGTCGCTTTGGGCATGAGAATGTCGGACATGGGGGCAAGCTCCTTCAGTGCGGACGGTCCGGACCCATAGAAAAACCCGGCGCGGTCCGCCGGGTTTCGGTCGTTCCGACCCTGATCGCCTGTTCATCCGTGAACCATGGCCATCAGGGATTTGATGGCGCTTATAGCGCGTGGACGGACGGCTTGGAAGGGGGCTTACGGCACAAGCAGTATCTTGCCGGTCTGGGCCATCTGATCCATGCGCGCATGGGCTTTTGCCACCTCCTCCAGCGGGAACACGCTGTCGATCACCGGGCGCACGCGGCCCGCCTTCACCCACGGCCAGACCGTCTGCCGGACCGCATCGGCAATCGCGGCCTTCTCCGCATCGGCGCGCGCACGTAAGGTAGAGCCGGTAATGGTCTGGCGTTTCAGCATCAGCCCCATCAGGTCGATCTCGACGCGGGAACCTTTCAGGAAGGCGATCTGGACCAGCCGCCCGTCCCGGTTCAGCACCGAGAGGTTTTTCGCCACATAGTCCCCGCCGACCATATCGAGGATGACATCGGCCCCGCCGGCCGCCTTCACTGCCTCTGCCCAGTCATCCTCGCGGTAGTTGAGGACAAGTTGCGCGCCCAGCGCGCGGCACGCTTCGGCCTTCTGCGCACTGCCCGCCGTCGCGATCACAATCGCCCCGTGGGCGGCAGCCATCTGGATGGCAGTGGTGCCGATACCACTCGCCCCGCCATGGACAAGGAAGCGCTCGGCCGGTTTCAGCCCCGCCCGGTCAAACACATTGGTCCAGACGGTGAAGACCGTCTCCGGCAGGCCCGCCGCATGAACAAGATCCACCCCGTCCGGCGCCAGCAGGACCGAGCCGGCATGGGCGCGGGCGATATCGGCATAGCCGCCCCCTGCCACCAGCGCCACCACGGCATCGCCTTCTGCAAGGCCGGCTACGCCCTCTCCAAGGGCTAGGACATGGCCGGAAACCTCCAGCCCCAGTCCTTCCGGAGCACCGGGCGGCGCAGGGTAGAAGCCCATGCGTTCAAACACGTCCGGCCGGTTGATCCCCGCGCCCGCGACCTTGATCAGCACCTCGCCTGCGCGGGGCGGGGCCAGTTCGCGCTGCTCGATGCGCAGGGCCTCAGGCCCACCGGGTTCGGGGGCCGTCACAATGCGGGTGGAAAAGGCGCGTATCATCAAATCCTGTCCGGGCAAGGAAGGTTTTTCGGGTATTGGGGGCGACTTGCCCCCGCCTTGCGTATAACATTGCCCGGCTGAATGTAAGGCAGGCGCGGGACCGTGGAGGATGTCATCCATGTTTGACGATGAGCTTCAACGCATCAAGCCGGGTTCGGTGACACCGGGTGAGGACATCTCCCACCTGTCGGTTGCAGATCTGGAAGAGCGCATCACCGTGCTGAAGGGCGAGATCGCCCGCGCCGAAGCCATGATCGCGCACAAGGAGGACAAGCTGGCTGCAGCCGATGCCGTGTTCAGGAAGGCCTAGCGGACGGAACCGGTCCGCACTGGCCCCGGCCTTGCTTATGTGCCGGATGACTGGCCATCGCGTCCCGATTGGAGGCAGGATGGCCCTGACAGGACATGAAGACGCACTTGCTTGAGGGGATGGCGTGGCATGAGTGAGGAAACAGGCCAGACAGGCAGTAGTGACGGCCTTGCGCAGGCCGCTGCCGTGCGCGTGGCCGATTTTGCTGCCTCCGAGCACTTCTCCCGCCTGTTCCGCGAGGGAATGGATCTGGTCGAGGAAACCGAGAGCTATCTTGATGGTGCGGGGCGCGAAGACGCCAAGCGCCTCGGCCGGGCCGGCGCGCTGGCCTATGCCGCCGAGTCCATGACGCTGACCACCCAGCTCATGCAGGCCGCTTCCTGGCTCCTGACCCAGCGGGCGGTAAGCGAGGGCGAAATGACGCCCTTTGAAGCCGCAGGCGAGAAATACCGTCTGGGCGGCACCTCGCGCGACAAGAGTGATGCGATGTGGCCGGCAGGCGATGATCCCTGCCCGCCGCGTCTGGCTGATCTGGTGACCCGCTCACGCAGCCTGCACGAGCGTTTAAAGCGGCTGGACGATAATCTCTTCCGCGAAGGTCCCGGCGGCGCGGCCCCGGGTGAAAACCCTCTGGCCGGGCAATGGTCTGCGCTGGAAAGCGCCTTTGCCGGACGGGGGTAGGGGCGCGACCGCGCGTGCGACCCCGTATCTGTCCCAAAGCCTCGAGAGCCGGGTTCCCGGGCTTGACCCGGGATCCATACTTACAGCCATCGACCGCCCCCATGGATCCCGGCTCGGGGGCCGGGACCCCGGTGGAGAGGCCAATAACCTCTTGGACCGGACTGGCTCCCCGGCGCGATAGCGCCGCAAGCGCGACCGCGCGTCCGCAGCTTTAGCGAGGAGCGAAGCCCGGATGGGCTGAGCATCACCAAAAAAGAAAACGCCCGCAGCTGAGGGGTTGCTGCGGGCGTTCTTCTAAAGGCCCCGGCCGTGTCTGAAGACACGCGCCCAGGTGAGGGGGGTGGGCGGTTACACACCGAAGCCTTTGAACTTGTCCTTGAACTTGGACACGCGGCCAGCGCGGTCAACAAGGGTCTGGGTGCCGCCCGTCCAGGCCGGATGCGTGCGCGGATCAATGTCGAGCGACAGCGACGCGCCTTCCTTGCCATAGGTCGACCGGGTCTTGAACTTGGTGCCGTCCGTCATCACCACTTCGATGAAGTGATAGTCGGGGTGGATATCCTGTTTCATTTTGACGGCTCCGCCTTCAACGTCCCGCCATCCAGCGCCTCGTTCGAAAAGCACTGTAGCGGAAGCAATTCTGATAGAAATGAGCCGCGGTGTATATACGTGCGGGGGGCGAAGCGCAAGTATAGCCCCTCAGCTTCGATTCAGTGCGTTTTCCGCCAAGGGCTTAGGGGCTCGGCAGCGGGCCAGAATCCTGTGGATATCGTCACCGCTCTGACAAGGAAAAGCCGCTAGCGCGCTTCCAGTTTCAGCTCGATACGCCGGTTGCGGGCATGGTCGGCCTCGGTGCGGCCCGTCGCTATGGGATAATGCTCGCCCAGACCTGCCGCCATGAGCCGGTTGGCAGGCACGCCCTCGCCCACCAGCCAGTTGATCACCGACAGGGAGCGGGCGGTGGACAGCTCCCAGTTGGAGGAGAACTGGGCGGACGGCCCGAGCGGACGCACGTCCGTGTGCCCGTCCACCCGGATCACCCATTCAATGTCGGAGGGAATCTCGCGGGTAAGCTGGATGATCGCCGCGGCGATGGGGCGCAGGCCCTCGCGGCCCTCGGCGGACAGCTCGGCGGAGGCTGAGTCAAACAGCACATCGGTCTCGAACACGAAGCGGTCACCCACCACGCGCACGCCGGACCGGTTACCGAGGATTTCCACCAGCCGGCCGAAAAACTCGGAGCGGTATTGCGACAGGCGCGCCACCTCGCTGGCAAGCGCGGCATTGAGGCGTGTGCCGAGATTGATGATCTGCGTCTCCAGCTCCGCCTCGCGCGCTTCAGACGCCTCCAGCGCCGCGTTCAGCCGGGCGAGCTCCTGGCGCAGAATGTCCATCTGCTCGGCCAGCAGCGCGATGGTGAGCTGGGCTTCCTCCGACAGCTCCTCGGCCTCATCAAGATCAGCCGACAGCGCGGCAAGGCGCGCGGTGGTGCCGGCAAGCTGCTCGGCAAGGCTTTCATTCTCCGCTGTCAGCGTGCTGACACGCAGCACCAGAGCCGCATTCTCCGCTTCGGCAAGGTTCAGCTCGTTGGCGAGCTGGGCGAGACGGGCATTGAGGTCGGCCAGCTGCTCGTCGCGCCCGGACAGCGCCGTGGAGAGCGCGTACTGGCCGGTCACGAAGATGGCCAGCAGGAAGACGATGACCAGCAGGAGGGTGGCCAGCGCGTCGACAAAGCCCGGCCAGTAATCGCCGCTATCGACGTCGCGCTGAAGGTGCCGGGCGAAAGCCATAGCCTACCTGTCTCCATCCCGGCGGCTATTGATGCGGGCCTGCGCTTCCAGCGCGCGCACCAGCACCTTGATCTCGTCCCTGAGAAGGCGCGCTGCCTCGCGGTTGGCTTCCGCCGCATCATCGGCAAAGCGGGTCAGCGTCACTTCCAGCTGGCGCGAATGGCGCTCCATGGTGGAGGCGAGCCGGTCCACCGTGTCGGCGGTCTGCTCCAGAAGTGCGCCGACATAGGCGCTGGAGCTGTCGCCCTCACCCGCTGCCATCGGACCGGCAGCGGAAAGGCGCGAGATGGAAGACAGCCATTCCTCGATCTCGTTATAGAAGCGGTTCTGCGCCCGGCTTGCCTGCAGTTCCAGAAAGCCGATGATCAGCGAGCCTGCAAGGCCAAAGAGTGAGGAGGCAAAGGCAGTGCCCATGCCCTGGATGGGCTCCTCGATGGCTGCCATCAGGCGGGCCGCTTCGACCTCGCCCGCGCCGGACGAGGTAGCCGATACGGCGCGTACCGCTTCGCCCACATCGGACACCACGAGCAGCAGGCCGTAGAACGTGCCCAGCAGACCCAGGAAGATGAGCAGACGCCCGAAATAGCGGGTGAAGGCGCCGCTCTCGCTCATGCGCGCACCCACCGAGTCCAGCACCACACGGGCAGAGGCAGCTGACAGGCGCGCCTTGCCATCGGCCGCATCGGTGATGAGGGCGGCCATGGGCGCAATCAGGGAGGGCGGGTTGGGCAGGCGGTCAGGATTGTCCGCATCGCGCAGCTGGACCAGCCAGCGCGCGCTCGGCCCGATCGCGAGGGCCTGCTGGAAGGTGTAGAGAATGCCGATCAGGAGGACGCCGAGGATCACGCCATTAATGGCGGCATTGGCCTGAAACGCCGTGATCAGCGGCTCGTGCAGCACGGCTGCGAGCCCCGCCACCACCACCAGGAAAACCAGCATCCACAAGATGTACTGGCCGGGTCCGGTGAAGCGCACCTGGCGCGGCTGGGGTGTCTCGGGCGGGAAAGGCAGGTCGCGTGAGGGCATGGGCCGCTATCGTGTCCCTTGATGTTCCGGCCTGAAAGATCACAGGCTCCGCTGGGTCAAGGCATGACCCTTTTGGCCATCTGAGACAAGCTTCTTGGCTGTTTTTGGGCGGCCGCCTGCGCGCGCTGCCTACTTGCCGACTTGCGCCAGGCGCTTTTTCAGCTCGTCAAAGACGAACTCGTTACCGGCCACGATATGGCCGGTCTCCAGCACATCGCCCGTGCCCTCCAGCGAACCGGCATAGCCGCCCGCCTCGCGCACCAGCACGATGCCGGCCGCAATGTCCCAGGCTTTGAGGTTACGCTCGAAGAAGCCGTCAAACCGGCCCGCCGCCGTCCAGGCGAGATCGAGCGAGGCCGCGCCATAGCGCCTGATCCCGGCCGTGTGGGGCATGATGGCATGCAGCTCGGTGAGGAACTTCGCATGGCCGGACTTGCCGGCGAACGGCATGCCGGTCGCGATCACGCATTCATCGAAATGGATGCGGCCGGAGACCCGCAGGCGCCGGTCGTTCAGGTACGCGCCGCGCCCCTTTTCGGCGTGGAAGAAATCGTCATTGGCGGGGTTATAGACCACGCCCGCGATCAGCTCTCCCTCGCGCTCCAGCGCCACGGAAATCGCAAAATGCGGCTGGCCGTGCAGGAAGTTCGTGGTGCCGTCCAGCGGATCGATGATCCAGCGATGGGTGCGGTCCGTCCCCTCCACCACGCCCCGCTCTTCCATCAGGAAGCCATAGCCGGGGCGCGCACGGGAGAGCTCCTCAAACAGCGTCTCTTCCGCCTTCGCGTCGGCGGTGGAGACGAAATCGGCCGGCCCCTTCTTGGAGACCTGCAAGTGCTCGATCTCGCCGAAATCGCGCGCGAGCTTGCGGCCCGCCTTGCGCACGGCAGCCGTCATCACCTGCATGAGGGCAGAGACCTGCGCCAAATCAGAAGCTTCCCATTTCCGCGCGGCGGACGTAGGAGCCGTCTTCGGTGGCCACCACCACACGCTCGCCCACTCCCACGAAAGGCGGCACGGCAGAGCGGATATTGCCGCTGAGGATGGCAGGCTTGTAGGAGTTCGCTGCCGTCTGGCCCTTCACCACCGGCTCGGTGTCGATCACTTCCAGCTCGACATGCTGGGGAAGATCGATGCCGATGGGCTTGTCCTCATAGAGCTCAACCACGACCATCATGCCGTCGGTCAGATAAGCTGCGCGCTCTTCACCGACGAAATCGATGTGCAGCGAAATCTGCTCATAGGTCTCGGTGTTCATGAACACCAGCATCTCGCCCTCGGCGTAGAGATACTGATAGTCGCGCTGGTCGAGGCGCACACGCTCCACCTTGTCGGCAGACCGGAAGCGCTCATTGAGCTTGCGCCCATCAAGGATGTTCTTCAGCTCTACTTGAGCAAATGCGCCGCCCTTGCCCGGCTTCACGTGGTCGGCCTTCACCGCGGTCCACAGCGTGTCCTGGTGCTTGATCACCATGCCCGGCTTGATTTCGTTACCGTTGATTTTCATGTGCGAGTGTCAGTCCTGCTGGCCGCGCCTCAAAGCTACAGGCGGGCATACCGCGTCAGATCGGGCGCGGGTGTATCAGCGCCAGCGGCCTGCGGCAAGGCTGTCACCCCACAGCCTCCACCAGCGTTCCCATCAACCGCCGCGACCAGCCAAGGCCGAATGTGCGGAAATGGGCAAGATTGCCGTAGAGCACCATGCGCCGGGCGGCGATCTCGATGGCGAGAGCGCGCGCATCAGCGGCCTTGGCGGCGGCGAGCGTTAGCGGGCCGATCTGACCGTCCGACGGGACGCCCAGCGCTTCCTGCAACAGGCGCGCGGTACGCCCGGCCCCGTGATTGACGGCGGCATCGAAGACGATCGCATCGACGCCCTCAGGCAGCTCATCGCAGCGGCATTGATCCCAGTAGCGCGCCTTGTAGATCTCGCCGGCTTCTGCCCTCGTCAGCGCCTTCACATCGGCCTTGGTGACGCTGCGCCCGCGCCAGCCCTGCAGGGTGGCTAGCGTAATGCCCATATTGGTGGCGCCGCCGGGATCATCCGGGTGGTCGACATAGCCACCCTCCCATTGCAGAACGTGGTCCAGCGCCTTTGCAAATCCCTGCATCATCCCGTCATCTCCCGGCCATACGCCCCGCACGCAGAGAGTATACGCCAGCCGGTGAGGGGCGGGGATAAGTCCGGTACCGGTCGGCCATTCCGGCGATGGCTTCCGCCTCCAGCCGGTCGAGCGCTTCCTCAGGCAGCACGTCCTCCAGAGCCGCCTCCAGGCGCTCGCGCTGGGGGTCGTCCTCAAGGCTCCCCTCCCGGGGATAACCCGCCCGGCGGACCCAGACATAGGCCCGTTCCAGATTGCGGGGCGTACCCTGACCGGTCGCCAGCGCGTAGGCAAAGAGAAACTGGGCCTGTGCATCGCCGGCCTCGGCGCCCTGCTGGGCCCAGTCTGCAGCGTGCTCAAACCCCTCCCCGCTGGCCTCGGCATCCTGCATCAGGATCAGCGCATATTCGCCCATGGCGCTGGGCAGGCCCATCTCCGCAGCGGTGCGCAATAGCTGACGGCCGCGCGCCGGATCGGCCGGGCCACCCTCGCCCGTGATCAGCATGGTGCCCGCAATCGCGGCGGAGGCCGCATCGCCCTCATCACCTGCCCGAACATACCAGGGCCGGGCGAGCGCGGGATCGTTCGGCCCGTGCGCCCAGTCATCCAGCGCCGCCGCATAGGCGGCAAAGGCGGACGGGAAGCCCGCCTCGGCGGACAGGCGCAGCCAGTCCAGCGCGATATTGGCCATGCCCGGATCGCCTTCCTCGATAAGGAAGAGGCCGTATTCGAACGCCCCGCGCGCATCGCCTGTCTCGGCGGCATCGCTCAGAAAGCCGCGCGCCTGATGGGGCTGGAGCCCGCCGCGCCCTTCGCGGGACAGCCGGGCAAGGATCACCATGGCGTCGATATCGTCCTGCTCGGCCGCGCGCCGGTACCAGCGCACCGCGCCCGCCTCGTCGGCTCGGCCCTCAAGCCCATGCAACAGGATATGGCCGGCCAGCGTTGCCCCGCGTGGCTCGCCGGCCACGGCGGCCCGCTCGGCATGGATACGCGCGCTGGCATAATCACCGGAAAGATAGGCGCCCGAAGCCCGCGCCATCGCCTGATCGGAGAGAGAGCGCTCCTCTATGGCTTCGCCGGAGCGTTCACGATCCATCTCGCTGGCGAGGCCCGGCGGCAGAGGCGGGCCGGGAAGCTCCTGCGCCTGCGCGGGAAGGGCAAGAAGGCTTAAGAGCCCAAGAGCTGCGAGAAGGCCCTGACCGCCTCGACTGGGCCATCGCGATAGCCCCAGACGCCCGAAGAGACCGCGATGAAATCCGCGCCCGCCTCTATCACCGGCTTCGCATTGTCTGTCGTTATGCCGCCTATTGCCACGCATGGGACCTCAAAAAGCTCGCTCCACCATTCGATGATATCAGGAGAAGCCGATGCCTTGGGCGATTTCGTGGCAGTTGTGTACATCGCGCCGAACGCGACATAGTCCGCGCCGCGTTCTGCCGCCGTCATGGCGAGGTGGCGGCTGTCATGGCAGGTAACGCCGACAATGCCGGTCTTGCCCACCGCGGCGCGCGCCTCGGCATAGGACGCGTCCTCCTGACCGATATGCACGCCATCCATGCCAAAGTGCACCGCAAGGTCCGGCCGGTCATTCATCAGCACGGTGACGCCATGGCGTCTGGCGGCCTTCACCAGCGGCGGGACAAGGCCCGGCAGCTGGTTCTCGGCATGATCCTTCAGCCGGATCTGCAATACGCCCGCCACACCCTCGGCCAGCACCGCATCCAGCGTGGCGGCAAAGCCCGCATCAATGCGCGGCGGGGTGATGAGGTAAAGCTGGCAGCGGGACAGTGTCTTACCCCTCCAGACCCTCATCCCACTCGCCGAGCGCGGCAAGGCCGTTCATTTTGGCGCGGTGGTTGAAGGCTTGTCGGCCGGCCTCGACATTCTTGCCGCCCCAGGCTTCCAGAGGGGCCGCTTGCAGCGCGCGGCCATAGGAGAAGGTCAGCGGCCAGGGCAGGTCAAAGCCCGCATTCATGATGTGGAGGTGCGCGGTGGCGTCGACGTCCGACTGCCCGCCCGACAGGAAGGCGATGCCCGGCACGGCCGCCGGCACGCAGTTCATCAGGCACTGCACCGTCATCTCGGCGACTTCCTCGCGGCTCGCCTGTTTGGCGCACTCGGTGCCGGAGATGACCATGTTGGGTTTCAGGATTGTGCCTTCCAGCACCACGCCCTGTTCGAACAGCTCCGCGTAAAGACGCTTCAGGGCGAACTCGGTCACCTCATAGCAGCGGTCGATATCGTGATCGCCGTCCATGATGACTTCCGGCTCCACGATGGGAACGATATTGGCTTCCTGGCACAGCATGGCATAGCGGGCGAGCGCGTGGGCATTGGCGTTCACGCAGTATTGCGAGGGCACGCTCTCATCGCCCTTGGTGCCGATATTGATGACGGCGCGCCATTTCGCGAAGCGGGCGCCCAGCTCGTAGTACTCGGCAAGGCGTGTGCGCAGCCCGTCCAGCCCTTCGGTGATCATCTCGCCCGGCGCACCGGCGAGCGGCTTGGCGCCTGCGTCCACCTTGATGCCCGGCACCGCGCCCGATTTCGCGATCAGCTCGACCAGCGGCGTCCCGTCCTTGGCCTTCTGGCGGATGGTCTCGTCATAGAGGATCACGCCGGAAATATGCTCGCTCATCGCCGGCTCCGTGCGGAACAGCATTTCGCGCCAGTCCCGGCGGGCATCCTCGGTGGAGGTCAGCTTGATGGAATCAAAGCGCTTCTTGATGGTGCCGGTGGATTCATCGGCCGCCAGAATGCCCTTGCCCGGCGCGACCATGCGCAGCGCGGTTTCGTAAAGCGCATCAATATCCATTGAAATTCCCCCTTGGCTCGAACTTCAGTTTTCCCCTGCCTCAGCAGGGATGACACCGGTTTCCTTGCTCATCTTTTGCCGCAAAACCTCAATGCCGGGAAGGGGCTTTCCTTCCAGCCATTCAAGGAATGCCCCGCCAGCCGTGGACACGAAGGTGAAATCACCCGCGACGCCAGCATGATTGAGCGCGGCCACGGTATCGCCACCGCCCGCCACCGCGACAAGGCCGTTCGCCCTTACCTGGTCGGCAGCAAAGCGGGCCGC
This sequence comes from Glycocaulis sp., assembly GCA_046295255.1. Classification (GTDB taxonomy): domain Bacteria; phylum Pseudomonadota; class Alphaproteobacteria; order Caulobacterales; family Maricaulaceae; genus Glycocaulis. The sequence goes on along the minus strand of JBKBNS010000011.1, from coordinate 28,371 downwards.
TTCCACGGTGCCGGTATCGAACGGCACCATCTCGAACGCGCCCAGCGGCCCGTTCCAGACCAGCGTTTTCGCATCGGCGATGGCATCGGCCAGCGCATCAATGGTTTCCGGCCCGCAATCAAGGATCATCTCGTCGCGGGCAATCTCTTCCAGCCCCGCAACGCGGCGCGCCGCCTTGGCCTTCAGTTCGCGCGCGACCACGACATCGCTGGGCAGGATGAGCTGGCAGCCGGATTTTGATGCCGCTGCGACGATCTCGCGCGCGGTGGAGAGCAGGTCCGGCTCGTAAAGGCTCTTGCCGATATCCACGCCCTTGGCCGCGAGGAAGGTATTGGCCATCGCCCCGCCGACGAAAAGCTGGTTCACCTTCGTCACCAGGTTCATCAACAGATCGATCTTGGTGGAGACCTTCGCCCCGCCCACAATCGCCAGCAGAGGGCGCTCGGGATTGTCGAGCGCGACCGTCACATGGTCGATCTCGCGCTGCAAGGAGAGGCCCGCAAACGCCGGCAGGAGACGGGCCACGCCTTCGGTGGAGGCATGGGCGCGGTGCGCGGCGGAAAACGCGTCATTGACGTAAAGATCGCCCAGCGCAGCCAGTTCACCGGCAAAGGCCTCATCATTGGCTTCCTCGCCCGCATGGAAGCGCGTGTTCTCCAGAAGCAGCACGCCGCCATCTTCCAGATCAGCGACCGCCTTCTCGGCAACCCGGCCCGTGCAGTCAGAGGCGAACATCACCGGCGCGCCCAGTAGATCGGAGAGCGGCTTCACGACAGGTTTCAGGCTCTGGGCGGGATCAGGCTTGCCCTTGGGGCGGCCAAAGTGCGCAAGCAGAATGACCTTGGCCCCCTTTTCCGTCAGATGCTGGATGGTCGGCAGCGCAGCTTTCAGGCGCGTATCATCGCTGACCTTGCCGTCGGCCATGGGCACGTTGAAATCCACGCGCACCAGCACGCGCTTGCCCGTAATGTCAGCATCTTCCAGACGGGAAATTGCGCCTTCGCTCATAGCCAGTCCTGATCCCTACAGAAGACGGCCCATGGCCACGGCGGTGTCGATCATGCGGCAGGCAAAGCCCCACTCATTGTCATACCACGTCATCACCCGGGCGAGCTTTCCGCCGATCACATTGGTCTTGTCGATGGCGACGATGGACGAGCGCGGATCGTGATTATAGTCGATGGAGACGAGCGGCAGGCTGTCATAGCCCAGCACGCCGGCCATCGGACCGTCAGCGGCCGCGCGGATGGCGGCATTGATCTCTTCGGCGCTCGTCGCCTTGCCCGGCGTGAACACCAGATCGATCACCGATACGTTCGGCGTCGGCACGCGGATGGCAGAACCGTCCAGACGGCCTTTCAGCTCCGGCAGCACCTCGCCCACGGCTTTCGCCGCGCCGGTCGTGGTCGGCACCATGGACATGGCCGCCGCGCGGGCGCGGTGCAGGTCCTTGTGATTGCGGTCGAGCGTCGGCTGGTCGCCGGTATAGGCGTGGATCGTCGTCATGTGGCCGTGCTCGATGCCGATGGCATCGTTGAGCACCTTGGCCACCGGTGCGAGACCGTTCGTGGTGCACGAGGCGTTGGAGACGATCACGTCGTCAGCCGTGAGGCTGGCGTGATTGACGCCGTAGACGATTGTCTTGTCGGCATTCTTGGCAGGGGCCGAACAGAGCACGCGCTTGGCACCAGAGGTCAGGTGCGCCGAGGCGCTGGCCTTGTCGTTGAACTTGCCAGTGCATTCCAGCACCAGATCAACGCCGAGATCCTTCCAGGGCAGTTGCAACGGATCGCGGTTGGAGACCTTGGTGATCTTGCCAAAACCGGCATCAAAGCCATCGTCGAACAGCTTGATGTCGCCGGGATAGCGGCCATGCACGCTGTCGTATTTCAGCAGGTGGGCATTGATCTCCGGCGTGGCGCTGTCATTGACCGCCACCACCTCGATCTCGTGCCAGCGCTTGTGCTCAAGCACCGCGCGAAGAGCCAGACGCCCGATCCGGCCAAACCCGTTGATCGCCACCCGAAGAGCCATGAAGCGCTCCTTAGAAAATCCGCTGAAAACCGTTGGAAGCCCTGCCCGCATTGACCGGCACAGGGCAATTTCGAAGGGGGTTTAGACGCTTCCCCGCAATCCGTCCATATCCGAGCGGCGTTGCTTTGCGGAACACGCGCAACAATGTAGGATTACGCCATTCTGGAGTATTGCCAATGAGCACACAATTGCTGGACCGGATCACGACAGACCCTTCGGTGATGGGCGGGCAGCCGTGTGTCCGTGGCTTGCGCATGCGTGTTGGGGATATACTGGACCTGCTCGCCTCTGGCATGTCGAGCGACGAGATCCTCGCCGACTACCCCTATCTTGAAACCGAAGATATTCGCGCGGCACTGGCCTACGCAGCGCGTCTTGCCAATCACCGCGTCATAGCTGCCGAGTGAGCAGGCTATCGTTCCTGGTTGATGTTCAGCTTCCTCGGGCGCTGGCCCGCTGGATCGCAACCAACGGCGCGGCGGCAGTACATGCGCACGATGTCGGCCTAGAGCGAGCTACCGATCACGAAATTTGCCAACTGGCACAGACCCAAGGCTGCATCATCGTAACGAAGGATGCGGACTTCCTTGGTCTGTCTTTGCGATTTGATCCAGCCATCCGGCTGGTGTGGGTGCGTGTGGGCAATATCTCCACCAACGCCTTGCTGGACCGCTTCACCACCGCATGGCCGCAGATCAAGGCCGCCCTGCTTGCAGGTGAAACAGTGGTGGAACTGCTTTAGGCGCTCAGGCGCTGCTCCAGCTTTTTCAGGAAGCCCATGCAGGCCTCGAGCTGGCTTATTTCAACAAACTCGTCCGGCTGGTGGGCCTGATCGATATGGCCGGGTCCGCAAATGACCGACGAGAAGCCGCCATCCTGAAACTGTCCGCCCTCGGTGCCGTAAGACACCACGCGCGGCGCGTTATCGCCGGTGAGCGCCCGGGCAATGCCTTCGGCCTCGCCATCGGTCTCGGGGCGCAAAGGCGGCACGTTGGAGACCTCGATCACCTTGACGCTGGCTTCAGGTGCCGTGCGGCGCATCTGGGCTTCCACCTCGGCTGCCAGTTCTCGCAGGCGCCGCCCCAGCCCTGGCCCGTCATCCCACGGCGCAGGGCGCATCAGGGCCTCAAACCAGGCGGCCTTGGCAAGAATGTTCATGGCAGACCCGCCCCCCATCCGCCCGATGGTGAGCGTGCCGAAGGGCGGATCAAACGGGCTGTCGGCGGGGGCCACAGCGCGCAGCGCCTCACCCTCCCGGCGCAGGAAATCCATCAGGATCACGGCATGGGTCACCGCGCACGCGCCCGAATTAACAAGGCTGGAATGGGCCTCATGGCCGGTGATCTCCACACGCACCGAGTAGAGCCCCTTATGGCCGGTGACCACCTTCATGCCCGTGGGCTCGCCCACGATCACGGCGGACGGTCTGGGGCTGCCGGCGGCCATGGCGCGGATCATGGAGGGCGCGCCAAGACAGCCCACCTCCTCATCATAGGACAGCGCGAAATGCACCGGACGCTTGAGGTTTGCGCGCGCGAAATCCGGCGCGGCGGCCAGCGCGCAGGCGACAAACCCCTTCATGTCGCACGTGCCGCGCCCGTAGAGCTTGCCGCTCTTCTCTGTCAGGACAAACGGATCAGTCGACCAGTTCTGCCCGTCGACCGGAACCACATCGGTATGGCCGGAGAGGATCACCCCGCCATCCACCTGCGGCCCGATCACGGCATGCAGATTCGATTTCTGCCCGTCCGCACTCGGCACGCGCTCCACGCGCGCGCCCAGCCCCGTCAGATACTCCTCCACCCAGCCGATCAAGGCGAGGTTGGAATGGCGCGAGGTAGTGTCGAACGCGATCAGGCGTTCGAGCAGGTTTATGGCGCGGGCGGTGGTGCTCATGGGCGTCTGGGCAGATCGATCAGCTCAAGCTGGAAGATCAGCGCCGCGTTCGGCGGGATCGGGCCGCCCGGCGTGCCGCGCGCGCCATAGGCGAGCTCCGGCGCGACATAGAGCGTCCACTTCTCGCCCACGCGCATCAGCGGCAGGGCCTCCACCCAGCCGGCAATCAGCCGGTCGGAGGGGAAGTCGGCCGGTGCGCCGCGCGCATGGGAGCTGTCGAACTCGGTGCCGTCGAGAAGCTGGCCGGCATAATGCACGCGCACGATCTCGCCACGCACCGGCGAGGGGTTGTCCGGCCCCGCTGCACGCTCGATGCGGAATTGCAAACCCGTAGGCGTATTGAACACGCAGGGCTGCTCGACATTGCCGCGAAGAAACTCGGCGGCGATGGCCGCATTGTAATCGGCGCTGGACTCGTCCGCGCCGCGCTCACGCGCGGTAAAGCTGTGAAGCGGTGCATCACCGGGCTGGCAACCACGCGCGGTGCGCAGCATGCGCTCGAACACGGCGCGCGCCTGCTCTTCCTCGCTCATGCCCTCGACCCGGGCCCGGAACGCCTCCGCGCTCTCTTCAGGTTCAAGGGGGGAAAGCTCGATACCCACCGCCTCTTCCTCTTCAGTGTCGACCGGATCAACCGGTGTTTCTCCGTTTCCGCAGGCCGCCAGCATCAGCGCGGCGATGGAAGCGGTCAGGGCAAGGCGGGTGAACATCGGCAATCTCCTGAGCTTGGCAAAGGCAGGCAAACCCGCCTTGCCACACTCATAGCAGATGGCACCGGTCAGTCACCCGTCCCGTCAGTCATCACTGCGGGCATTGAGCCGAGCACATGCGGCCAGACCCGCTCGAAATAGGCATGGGCCGCATCCCACGCCTCGCCCTCGCCCCAGCCTGAATGGGTGAGGCTGACGCGGGTGCGGTCCCCGTCCAGCGGTTCAAAGCGGAGGAGGAGGTGAGTGTGGTGCGGGCGCACCTCGGCCATGTAGGGCGGCAGCGCCCAGCTGACCGAGAGCATGCGGTTCTCCTGATAGCCCAGAATGATCGTCTCTTCCGATCCGCGCTGGCCGGGTTCGGCATCGGGCAGGAAGAACAGCTCGAACGGTCCTTGCGGACGCAGCTCGATATTGGCCGCCGGCGCAAAGAAACTCGCAATGCCTTCCGGCGTCGTCCACAGCCGCCACGCCTCGGCAGCCGGCAGCTCCACCACCACGCTGGCGGTTACCGCCCGCTCCGGCTCAGGGCTGTGTTGCGCCTGAACCGGAGAGATGGCGAAAACGAGAAGGGTGGCAAGTGCCGCAAGGCGCATCAGTCGAGCCCCAGAATATCCCTCAGGAACAGGGTCTCGGCCTCGCGCTGGAAATCCTGATTGGACCGGCGCGCAAAGCCGTGACCTTCATCCAGAGCCACCAGATACCACGGATCGCCGCCTGCGGCACGCACGGCAGCGAGGATTTGCTCGGCCTCCGACAGAGGCACACGCGGATCGTTCGCGCCCTGGATGATGAAGAGCGGGGCGGTGATGCGGTGAGCATGGTTGGCCGGCGAGATGCTTTCCAGGAATTCGCGCACTTCCGGGTCACGCTCATCGCCATATTCGGCGCGGCGCAAATCCTGCCGGTAGCCGGCCGTGTTCTCCAGGAAGGTCACGAAATTGGAGATGCCGACAATATTCACCCCGCCCGCGAGCCGGTCTGAATAATGCACCAGCGAGGCCAGCACCATGTAGCCGCCATAGGAGCCGCCATAGACAACCACACGGGTCTCGTCGAGATCGGGCTGGGTGGCGACCCAGTCGAGCAGCGCGCCGATATCGCGCACCGAGTTCTCCCGCAGGAACACATTGTCCAGATTGACGTATTCATTCCCGTAGCCGGACGAACCGCGCACATTCGGCACGACAACCGCCGCGCCCAGCTCATGCACCCAGTACTGGAAGGTGGAGCTGAAACCGGGGCGGGCCTGCGCCTCGGGGCCGCCATGGATGGAAATGATCACCGGGTGCGGGCCATCACCTTGCGGACGGTGGACGAAGGCGGGCACCTGCAGCCCGTCAAAGCTCTCATAGCTGATCAGTTCAGGGGTGCGGAAGCGGCTGGTATCAAGCCCGCCAACCTCTGACTGCGTCCAGCGCACCAGCTCGCGCGAGCTGAGATCAAACGTCCACGCATCGCCCGGCGAGGCTGCCGAGCTGTGGGTGAAGCCGATGCGCGACCCGTCCGGGCTGAAGGTGATGCCGCCGGTAATGCCCGTGGGAAGGTCCGGCGAGGGCAGGCGCGCGCCGCTCGCGGCATTGATCAGGTAAAGCTCTGAAATACCGCCTTCATTCGTGGTGTAGGCAATGGTGGAACCGTCCGGCGACAGGGACATGGCCTGCACGTCCCAGTCATGTTCGGCCACAATGCGTTTCTGCCCGCCCTCAAGTGGAATCTCCATGATGCGGCGGAATTCAGACCCCTCATCGGTAACGACAAAAATGCTGTCGCCGCTCTGCGAGAAGCGCGCCGCGCCATAGGCATTGGTCTCGTCCGGATTGATCTGGCGAAGCGTGCCGTCTTCAATATCGAGCACGTAAAGCCGGGACTCGTTGATCGAGAAATAACGCCCGATCAGCAGTTTGGAGCCGTCGGGCGACCAGTCCACCGGGCTCATCGCGCCCTCGCCCTGCAGCACTTCCTGCGCGGTCGTGGGATCGGCCGGATCGGCCATGTAGATGGTGTAGTCAGCATCACCCCAGCCGGCCGCTGCCCAGGCGATCAGGCGGCCATCGCGTGACCAAGAAAAGCCCTGATTGCGGATCTGGTCGGTGGTGAACTGGATGGAACTGGCGCGCTGCGGGTCAAACAGGAAGCCCTGGAAGAACTCGTCCCCGCCCACATCGCGGGTGAAAAGGAACTGGCCGGAGCCATCGGGCCGCACGGTCGCGCCGCTTGTGCGCTGGTCATAGAAAGTCAGCTGGCGGCGCGCGCCCATGGGCTGGGCGACATGGTGGATCTGGTTGGTCTCGCCAAAGCGCGTGGTGATGTAGATGCCGCCATCGGGCGCGAAGTCCGAAAAGCCCGCCGAGCGGACATTCTGGTACTGGCGCAGGCGCTCGCGCACGCTGCCGGGAATTTCGGGGATGTTTTCCATCACCAGATTGCCCCGGGTCACACGCTCGGGCGCGGTCTGGGCGATTGCAGGCATGGCCATTACGGCCACAGCGCACAGCGCTGCGGGCAGCATCATCTTCATGTCAGTTCACTCCCTTTACTCGTGTCCGGCGGGGCAGCCCTACTGGCCGTCCTCACCCTCGCGCGGCAGGATGGAGACGCGGAAGGCCCGCTCCGGCACCAGGTATTCTGCCGCCAGCGCAGCCACCTCGTCCGCCGTCACCTCCTGCAATTGCTCGCGCGCGGTGCGCACCCAGTCCAGCCGCTGCGGATCGGACTGGGACCGGGCGATCTGGCCCAGCCAGTAGCCGTTGTTTTCCAGATTCTGGCTGAAGCGCTCCAGTGCAGGCTGGCGCGCGCGCTGCATCTCGTCCTCGCTGATCTGGCCGGCCGCCATGGCAGCGGCCAGTTCATCGGCGATGGTGTACATGCGGTCCACTTCGGCCCGGTCGACATCAAGGCCCACCCACAGGAAGCCAAAGTCCGGAAACACGCTGGATGACTGATTGGAGACGATGGGCGAATAGGTCGCCCCCTCCTGCTCGCGGAAGCGCTCGGTCGCTTTCAGGCTGTACACCTCCGCCATCATCGCCAGGCCGCGTGCCCGGCGCATGTCGATGGAATCGGTGGTGCGCCAGTAGATATTGGCCATGCCGCTATCGGGCTGGCCATTAAAGCGGACCACGGCGGGCTCCGGCGTCGCGGCGGGGAAGCCGATCTGCAGCGCCTCCTCGTAGGACGGCCAGCTTTCAGCGCGCTGCGGCAACGCCCCGAACGTGCGCGCCGTCACGGCGATCGCCTCGTCCAACGTAATGTCGCCGACAATCGTGACCTCCAGCGGCGCGGCGGCCAGCGCTCCGGCGACCATGGCGCGGGCATGATCCATGGTGAAGGCCGAGATCTCCCCGGCTTCCGGGAAGCCCCAGCGCGGATCGCCGTTCCTGAGCATGCGGGCCACCCGGTTGACGGCCACCTGCACGGCTTGCGCGTTCTGGCCCCGGCGCAGCTCCTCGGCGATGGCCCGGAACTGGTTCAGACCGTCCGCACGCCAGCCCGGCGCCACCATGAAGGCCGTCAGCACCTGCATCTGCAGCGTGAAGTCCTCCGGCGTCGTGGCGCTGGAGAAGAAGAAGCTGTCGGCCCCGACGCCCAGCCCGTAGCCGACCGAACGCCCGGCCAGCAGGCGTTGCAGCTCGTCGCGGTCATGGGCCTCCAGCCCGCCGCCGCCAAACACGGCGCCCAGTATGGAGCCGGCTGCCGGGGTCGGCTGGGGCGTCAGGTCGCCTGCACCGAAATCAGCGCGCACACGGATGATGTCGTCCTCGAAATCGGTCTGCTTGACGTTAAGCCGGACGCCGTTGGCGAAGACGATCTGATGGACATCCAGATCCTCGACAAGAGCCGTGGACACCACCTCGCCCGCCGCGCCGAAATCGGTATAGGCAAACTCGCCGGTGCTGGTCTCTTCCAGCGGATCAACCGGAGTGGCGCGCGATGCCTGCCAAGCCTGGCGCACGGCCATGGCCCCGTCCTCCAGCGGCTCGTTCACCGCCACATGGACATGGGCCTGCGCTGCGCCCCACATCTCGCGGAAGGCGGCCTCGACACTGGCCAGCGTCAGTGCGCCTTCATTGGCCTCCAGCCATTCGGCATTCCACGAGGGATGGGTGAAGACCGAGCCGGACAGCCAGTTCTGCCAGATCGCGTTGGAGAGCCCGGTGGAGGGGCGGGTGCGCGCGCCATTGACCGCATTGCGCACCGAGGTGCGCAGATTGGCAAGCTGTTCATCAAGCTCCGCCTGGGTGAAGCCGTGCTCCATGGCCCGGCGGACCTCCTGCTCGGCAACACTCAGCCCCTCGCGCCAGCGCTCCGGCGAGGACACGGCAAACAGGCCGGCCCGGTAGGCCAGATCGAAGTCGAAGGAATAGGACAGGCTGGCCTGCACCAGCGGAGACAGGCCGGAATTGATCTGGGTCTGCAGGCGGCGTTGCACGATGGCATTGGCAAGCTGACGGCGCGTGGCATTCAGCCGGTTCGCGCTGGTGTCGGCGCGCTGCTCACCCGGCTTGATCACATCGATATTGATCAGGGTGAAGACTTCGGGATCATGGAAATAGCCGAACCGGTCTTCTCCGGCCTGGCTGACCGTACCGATATCGGGATGGGCCGGCGCGTCCTCGCGGGCCTGCCAGCTGGCAAACCCCTCGACCTGGCTGACCTCAAGGCCGGGAATCTCGATATCAAACCCGTCGCGGATCATCGCCTCGATCTGATCCGGATCGACATCGCCGACCACAACCAAAAGCGCGCGCTGGGGAATGTAGAAATCCTCGTAATACTCGATGAAGGCTTCGCGCGGCGCGGTGTCGATCACTTCGGCAGTGCCGATGGGGCTGCGGTCCTGCACGATCGTGTCAGGGAAGAGGAAGCCGTAATAGGTCAGGATGTAGCGCTGGATCGGCGTGTCGCGGAACCGCATCTCGCCGCGGATCACACCGCGCTCGCTGTCGATGGCGTCGGGGTCGAACACCATCTCGGAGGCGGTTTCGCGCATCAGGAACAGGCCGGTCTTGATGATCTGCTCGTCAACCGACGGCAGGTCGAGCTGATAGCCGACCACTTCCTGCCCGGTGAAGGCATTGGTGTCCGGACCGAAAGCCAGTCCGTAGCGCTCCAGAAGCGGGATCATCTCGCCTTCGGGTACATTGGTGGTGCCGTTGAACGCCATGTGCTCGATGAAATGGGCAAGGCCAAGCTGATGCTCGGCCTCTGCCAGCGAACCCACATTGAACACCAGGCGCAGCGCCGCGGTGCCGGACGGGGTGGCATTGGGCATGATCGCGTAGCGCATGCCATTGTCGAAGCGGCCAAACCGGACGCCCGGATCAGCGGGAATATCGCTGCCCACATGGGCAAACTCGGTTTCTATCGCGCCGCGCGGGAGGCTGTCAGCGTCAGGCGCCGGAGCGGGTGACTCCCCGTTGCAGGCCTGCAGGGCAAGGACAAACAGGCCGGCCAGCATGGCCCGGCCAAACGCCGCGAAACTCATCATCTATTCCCCCGGTTCCCGGTTGGACCGTTCATCATTCTGGCGAAACTAAGGCAGGTTGCCCCAGCATCAACTAACAATGCAGTCATGATTCATACATGGCCGGTACCGGCAAGGTCAGGCCGTACGCGCAACCGCATCGTGCTCGGCCACCCAGTGACCGGGCTCCACCGCAAGCAGTTGCGGGCGGTATTGCTCTGCTTCGGGGTCATCAACGAGGCGTGATTTCAGGAAGCGGAGCTGGGCGCGGCTGTCGAGCGGGCTCGGCAGGTCGCCTTCCAGCTTGACGCGTTCGCGCTGGCGCTCGATCGCGGGGTCGGGAATAGGGACGGCCGAGATCAGGGCGCGGGTATAGGGATGGCGCGCATCCTCGTAGATCGCGTCACGCGTTGCGAACTCCACGATACGGCCGAGATAGAGAACCATGACCCGGTGGGACACTTCGCGCACCACAGACAGGTCGTGGGAAATGAACAGCATGGACAGGCCGAGATCCTTCTGCAGCCCGGCCAGCAGGTCGATGATCTGCGCCTGGATCGACACATCGAGCGCAGACACCGCCTCGTCGCAGATGACCAGTTTCGGGCCGAGGATCATGGCCCGGGCAATGCCCACGCGCTGGTTCTGGCCGCCGGACAGTTCGTGCGGGTAGCGGTTGATCATGTCAGGGTTCAGCCCGACCCGCTCCATCATGGAGCGCACTTCCAGCTCGCGCGCCTTGGTCTTCATCTCCGGCTTGAAGGTCAGGAGCGGTTCGGCAATCGAGGCCCCGATCGTCATGCGCGGATTCAGCGCAGCAAGCGGATCCTGGAAGACGATCTGCAGGTCCTTGCGGGCCTGACGCATCTCGCGCGCGGACTTGGCCAGCAGGTTTGAGCCGATCCAGCTGATCGTGCCGGCCGATGCCGGGACAAGGCGCAGGACCGCCCGCGCCAGCGTGGACTTGCCGCAGCCGGACTCTCCGACAATGCCGATGGTCTCGCCGGGAAACAGCTCGAAGCTGATGCCGTCCACCGCCTTCAGCGGCTTCTTCTTCGGGATCAGCCCAGTGCCAGTGCTGACCGGGAACCAGACCTTCACATCATCGGCTTTCAGCAAGGGTTGCTCACCCTCGACGACCTTGCGGGTCTCGGCGATGGGGCCGGTCAGCCGGTCCGGCTTGTCCAGGCGCGGCATCGCATCCAGCAGCATGCGCGTGTAGGCATGAGCGGGCGCGGAGAACACCTGATCGGCCTCGCCGGTCTCGACATAGGCCCCGTTCTGCATCACCTGGACACGGTCCGCCATGCGGGCCACCACGCCCATATCATGGGTGATCAGGGCGATGGCCGCGCCTGTCTCGGCCTTGAGCTCGTCCATGATGTCGAGCACCTGGGCCTGCACCGTGACGTCCAGCGCAGTTGAAGGCTCATCGGCGATCAGCAGGTCCGGCCCGCACAGCATGGCCATGGCGATCATCACGCGCTGGCGCATGCCGCCTGACAGCTCGTGCGGGTATTGGCGCAGCCGGCTGCGGGCCTCCGGGATGCGCACACGCTCCAGCCATTCCAGACAGCGCTGTGTGGCCGCCTCGCCCTTCAGGTTGAGATGGGCCGCCAGCACCTCGCGCATCTGGTCGCCCACCCGCATATGCGGGGTCAGCGAGGTGAGCGGGTCCTGGAAAATCATGGTCATCGCCTTGCCGCGTACCCTGTTCAGGCGCTGCTGGCTGAGGCCGAGTATTTCCGTGCCCCGGTAGCGGATTGATCCGGTGGCCTTGCCGTTGGACGCAAGAAGCCCCATCGCGGCAAGGAAGGTCTGGCTCTTGCCCGAACCGGACTCGCCCACCACCGCAAGGCATTCGCCCTCGGCGATATGCAGGTCGATCCCGCGCACGGCGTGGACCTCGCCATCGGGCGTATCGAAGCGGACATCCAGACCGCGAACTTCCAGGATCGGCGCGGGTGCGTCGGTCAAGTTGTCCTCGTCAGCTTGGGCTTGGGCCAGTGTTCAAGAAGGTGGAAGGAGACGATAGCGGCTGGTTTGCCCGGCTTCCATTACTATGCGCATAAAGGCTGATTCGGCGCACATGCCCTGTCGGCGGCAGTTTCGGGTTCCCATGGCCAGTCCGCGCACCTTCGAGCACGCCTTCCACGCCCTGCCGGGCGCGTGCGCGCTGGTTGGCGATGATGGCAGGATACTGGCCGCCAATGCCCGCTTCCGAGCGATGTTCGGCACGAAGGGCGAGACCGGCAACCCCCTGTCCGGACTCTATCTCGACCCGCTGGATGCCATGACAGCGCGCTGGCAGCGCCGCGCCTTGTCCGGCAACCGCTCCGCGCCCGAATTCGTCATTCTCGCGAACGCACAGAACCAGCCCATGTCGGCGCGCCTTACCCTGACGGAGCTGGAGCCCGGCATCAGGCTGGCCTCGATCGAACCTGCCAGTGATGCCGGCCGCCACCGCGAGGGGATGGACCGGATCCGCAGACAGGTCGGAGCGGCTTTCGAAAGCGGCAGCGCGGGGGCCTTCAGCGTCGACTTTGCCTCCCGGCAGGTGGTCGTGTCCGGCCTGCTGGACCGGTTCTTCGGACCGCAGACAGGTCATGAGCCGGTCCCGCTCGCACGCTGGCTGTCCGTCATCCATCCCGACGATCTGGCTGATATCCGGCGCACGCTGGCGCAGATGCCCCACGACCCGCTGACCGTGGTGACCATACGCTGCCGCATGCGCACCGAGGCCGGGGTGTGGGTCTGGATGCTTCAGGAACTGCGCGTGGTGGAGCGGAGCGCGAACGGCACGCCCTTGCGCATTACCGGGCTGATCCATGACATCGCCGCCGATGGCGAGCAGCGCGCCGCTGGGGACGAGGCCGCCTTGCGGCTCGGCATTGCGCTCGAAGGGCTGGACTTGAGCACGTGGGAGTTTGATTTCGACACGCTCGAGGGCGTCATCAACGGCCCGGTCAACGCCGTGCTGGGGGCCGATCCGGGACCGTTCCGGATCAGCGAGCAGGCCCTTCGAACCCGCCTGCACCCCGATGACGCAGAGCAGGTTCACGCGGCCTTCATGGGCCTGCAGTTCGGCGGCAGGTATGACGAAACCTTCCGGCTCCTGAGCCCCGAAGGATACTGGCTGTGGTATCGCAGCTGGGGCAAGCTGCAAACCAATGCCGGGACCAGCGGACGTGCTGGCCGGGCCTTCGGCTTCTGGCAGCAGATACCCGGTCAGCGCGACGACATAGCGGTCCCGCTGGAATCCGACATTGCCAGCGTGCTTGAACGCTCCGGTCTCAGTGGCTGGTCCTATGACTATTCCACGCGCCGGCTGACCGTGTCCGGCCCGGTCCGGTCTGCGCTGGGCCTTGACCCCAGTGAAACGGTCATGTCCATCGAGGAATGGCGCGCGCGGGTCCATCCCGCCGATCACGCCGCCATGGACGCGGCCTCGGCCCGTCTTGTGGCCACCGGCAGCGCCCATGTGGAATACCGGGTGCGCACGGCCGGCGGAAACTGGATATGGCTCAGCCTGCGCGGCGGCATCAGCGCACAGACGGCCGATGGCGAGCCGCTGCGGCTGTCAGGCGTGTTCGCCGAAGCGACCCGGCGCAAGGAGGCCGAACGCCAGCTGGCCGAAAGCGAGCGCCTGCTCTCTCAAGCCATGTTCGCGGCAACGATGGGGGCGTGGGAGCTGGATGCCGATACCGGCACGTTCCGCCCGCACGGGGGGCTGCGCGCGTTCTTCGGTCTTGAAGATGACCGTGACTGGGCACCGGTCAGCGTCTGGCGCGAGAAGATTCATCCCGACGACATCGAGGCACTCGACGCGACGTTCAAGGCCATCATGAGTGATGAGCCCGGAAAGGTCCGGGCGATAGAGCTGCGTATGCTCAACCGCGCGGATGGCAGCTATATCTGGGTGGAGGCGCGCGGAAGCCGGCTGGGGCCGGAAAGCGAGCGGGCCGATATTGCCGGCATCATTATCGACATCAGCGACCGCAAGGCACTGGAAGCCAGCCTCGCCGACAGCCAGGCAAGGCTTGCCCGCGCCCTTGCAAGCGCCCGGCAGGGCACATGGCGGCTCGATTTCCGCACCGGGCGGGTGGAGCTGTCGGAGTTCACGCGGCGGATCATGGGCCTGCACGGCAGAGAGGAGCGCCCCCTGACGCTGGACGAGTGGCGCGAGCTGATCCATCCGGAGGACGTGCATATCTGCGAGCTGGGCGTGGAGGGGATGACGCGCGGCGAACCGCTGAATGCCATCTACCGCGTCAACTCCGAAGACGGCAGCGTGCGCTGGGTGGAAGATCGCGGCGCCATCAGCGCCCGGGACGAGAACAGCGCCCCCCTGGAAGCCATTGGCACGCTGGTCGACATCACCCGCCGCCGCGAGCTCGAGCTGGAGCTGGAAGAGCGCGAGCAGCGCCTCAACGAGGCCATGGATGCCGGGCTTTCCGCCATCTGGAGCATTGATCACGAAACCGGCGAACAGTCCGTGCGCGGCCGGTTGCTGGAATGGATGAGCAAGGGAATCGGCACCGACAGGATCGGGCTGGAAGACTGGAACCGGATCATCCACCCTGACGACCGGGAAGTGGCGCGCAAGGCGCTCGCCGAGCTGATGCAGGGCAATCCGGGCGGGCCGGTGGATTACCGGTTGCGGTTCGGCGATAGCTGGCGCTGGGTGCGCGCCAAGGGCGAGATCACTGCGCGCGACAAGGCTGGCAATCCCGTGCGATCCGGCGGGGTGGTGGTCGATATCACGGCCGAGCGTGAATATGCCGCCGCGCTTGAGGTCGAACGCGAACGGCTCAACCAGATCTACCGCACCACGCCGGTAATGATGATATCGCTCAACCCGGCCGGCACCATTGTCGGGGTAAGCCAGTTCTGGCTGGATTCGCTCGGCTACAGGCGCGAGGACGTGATCGGCAAGTCCTATCAGGCCTTCCTGACACCGGCCTCCGTGGAGAACCTGCAAACCTTGGGCGGCATGGAGATGCTTCTGAAGGAAGGCTCGATGCGCGACATTCTCGCCCGGCTGGTGAAGGCCGATGGCGAGGAGATCGATATCGTCTCCTCGGCCACGGTGGAGTACGCGGCGGACGGCACGCCGGTCGCCGCCCATGGCATCAGCATCGACGTCACCCGGCAGCTGGCACAGGCGCGCGAACTCAAGCGCTACTCAGAGGAGCTGGAGCGCACCAATCGCGAGCTTGACCGGTTTGCCACCGTTGCCTCGCACGATCTGCAGGAGCCGCTGCGCAAGATTTCCGCCTTTGCCAGTCTCATCAAGCGCCGCCATCACGGCACCTTCGATCACGAGACCAATCGCAGCCTGGATTTCCTTGTCGACGCCGCCGGGCGCATGCGCAGGCTGATAGACGACCTGCTGACTTATTCCCGCGCCTCCAAGCGCGCGCTGGAATATCACAGCGTGGACATGGAACAGACGGTAAGCGAGCTGCTGACCGAGCTGGAGATACTGGTCAATGAGGCGAAGGCGGGCATAGTGGTCGGCCCGCTGCCCGTGATCGAGGGCGATCCCACCCTGCTGCGCCTGCTGATCCAGAACCTCATCACCAACGCCCTGAAATACCGCAAGGGGGAGGGCGTGGAGATTTCCATCAGCGCAGTAAACGAGCACACGCACTGGCGCTTTACGGTCGCTGATAACGGGATCGGGTTCGATCCGCGCTTCTCCGAAAAGATTTTTGCACCCTTCCAGCGCCTGCACGGGCGCGAGGAGTATGACGGGACGGGGATCGGCCTTGCCATCTGCCAGCAGGCCGTGGAACGCCATGGCGGGCGCATATGGGTGGAATCCGAACCCGGCAGCGGATCACGCTTCCACTTCACCCTGCCCGCAGGCCGCCCCGCTGCCAGCGACGCGGCCTGATCAACCGGCCCCGGCCTATTCGCCGGGCCGCAGCGGAGGCGCCGGGGCCACCCACGGCACGGACGGTCCGGCACCCTCAAGGCTCTGGAGCATTTCGGCGACAGCGCGCTCAAGCTGGCTGTCGCGGCCCTGATTGGTCAGCACCGGATCGAGATGCACCTCGATATCAGGCGCCACGCCCTCATTCTCGATGCGCCACTCGCCATCAGGCGTGTAGAAGCGGAAATACGGCACCGTCATCGTGCCGCCATCGATGAGCGGCGGATTGGTGGAAATACCGATCAGCCCGCCCCATGTTCGCGTCCCCATCAGCAGGCCGATCCCCTGCGCGCGGAAGGAATAGGGCAGGAAATCGCCACCCGAACCGGCGTCCTGGTCAATCAGCATCAGCTTCGGACCGTAATGGCCTGCTGACGGCGTGTTGAAAGGCATGCCGGCAAAATCCAGCCAGCCACCCAGATGGAACGGGCTCAAGATGTCGGTGATGTAGTTGGCCGCTTGCCCCCCGCCATTGGAACGCTCGTCAAAAATGATGGCGTCGCGGTCAAACTGGGCAAAATACATGCGGTTGAAGAAGGTGTAGCCGCCAGCCCCGGTATTGGGCAGGTAGACATAGCCCACACGGCCATCAGTGGCCTCGGCGACCGCGCGGCGGTTTTCCTCCACCCAGCCCCACAGGCGCAGCTGGTTCTCGCTGCCAATGGGCCTGACAATGACCTCCCGGGCGCCCACCATGCGCGGCGCAGAGTTGATCAGCAGCGTCACCTGCTCGCCGGACGTGCCCTCAAGGGCTGCGAATATATTGTCGCGGTCGGTGAGCGGACGGCCATTGATGGCAAGGATGTAGTCGCCCTCCTCGACACCGAGGCCCGGCGCGGCCAGCGGGCCTTCAAGGAACGGGTTCCAGTTCTCCCCGGTATAGAGGCGCCTGATCCTGTAGCGCCCGGCAGCCAGCTCGAAATCAGCACCCAGAAACGCCGCGCGGAACGTGCTCGCGGGGCGGTGGATATCTCCCCCGCCAATCCGGTTATGGCCGGCCTGAAGCTCGCCGATCATCTCCGCGATGAGGGCGTTGAGGTCTTCCCGGCGGGCGACATGCTCCAGCAGCGGCTCGTAGCGCTCCCGCACGCCCTGCCAGTCGAGGCCTTGCAGGTTCGGATCGTAGAAATACTGCGCCTGCATGCGCCAGGATTCATCGAAGATGTGCGCCCATTCCGCCCTCGGATCGATGCGCAGGCGCAGACCCGAAAGGCTGAGATTGGAGGTGCGCAGCGTTTCGCCGCGTACTGGCGCCGTGGCCCAGCCCCGCGGCAGGTTCAGAAGAAAGGTGCGCCCGTCATGCGACAGGCTTGCCCCGATCACACCTTCCAGCGCGGTGGAGGCCTGCTTGTCGGAGAAGCTGAAACGGCGCAGCCGGTTCTGGTCGATGGTGGAGCCGCCCGGCGGCTCGTTGCTCGCGCCCGGCTGGGGCCGTTCCATGAAGTAGAGATCGCCGTTATGGGCGACCATCAGGCTGTCATAGGCGCGTTCGGCCAGCGGCAGGGCGACAATGCGCCGGTCCAGCCCGTCAAAATCGATGCGCACGGGGCTGACATCGCGGCCCCGGCGCGCCGCCGGGCGTTCATCGCCCGTGGCATCAGCCTCGCCGCCGGAGGTTGCGTTGCCGTCATTGCCAGCCTCGTCTCCGGTACCGGGCAGCAGGGGCGAGCGCCCATCGCTGGCCAGCACGGCAGCATAAATGCCGAACCGGGCCGGACGCTCCTGCGTGGACATGTTAAGGCCCGCCTGGCGCGGGCCGGTATTGGTGGAGGCGGTGAAGTAGAGATACTTGCCGTCGCGCGAGAAGGCGAGCGACCCGGCATCTGCCATACCGTCCGTGATGGTACGGTTATCGCCGGTCTCCATGTTGAAGATGACAATATCCTGCAAATGGTTGCGCTGCTGCAGCGTCCAGGCCAGCCAGCGGCTGTCCGGGCTGAAATCGAGCGCGATGCCGGTGCGGCGGACCTGCGTGCCGACAAGGCGGCTCTCACCGCTCTCCACATTGATCACGTAGAGATTGAGGTGATTGTCGGTATAGGCGATGTGGCTGCCGTCAGGTGACCAGGCGCGCAGGGCGTAAAACGCCCCTTCAGCCCCGCCCAGCGGACGCTCACGCGGCACACCAAAGCCCCGCTGGTCGGTGATGCGCAGGTGCTGGCGCCCGCCAGCATCGGAGATATAGGCAATCTCATTGCCCTGCGGGGACCAGATCGCGGTGTATTCGCGGGTCGCCGGCGTGTTGGAGATATTGCGCACTGAACCGTCATCGACCGGCACGGTGAACACCTCGCCGCGCGCTGTGAACAGGGCGCGCACGCCCGTTGGCGAGATCGCGCCGGACTGGATGGTGCGCGAGGCATCCACCCAGCGCTCGGCCAGCTGCGGCAGGTCGGCGCGCAGGGAGAGGACGATTTCTTCAACCGCGCCGGAGGCGATATCGAGCGCCTTGATGCGCCCGCCTGCGGCAAAGACGATGGTGCCCTCATGGGCCTGCGCGCGGACAATGTCCCACGGCGCCTCGGAGTGGACGAGCTCCGGCTCGCCCGTGCCGCCTGCTGAGCGGTAGAGCGCCAGCGAGACATCATCGCGGTCGGACAGGAAATAGAGATCATCGCCGACCCAGATGGGGTTGATGTCGTTCACCCGTTCGCCGGGAATGGTCGTGAAGGTCTGCGCAGCCACGTCCAGCACATTGATGGTGGGCGTGGTGCCGCCACGGTGCTGGCGCCAGCCGGCCGTGCCGCCATAGAGCGCGTTATAGGCAGGACCGAAGCTGATATAGGCAAGGCGGTTGCCATCGGCGTGGAGATCACCGGCAAAGAAGCGCGCTTCCAACTCCTTGCGCGGATAGCCCTCACCCGGCGCGATACTCCAGAGCTGGGCGGAGCGGCCGTGATTGACCTCCCGGGCTGAGGCGAAAAGGATGCGGCCATCCGGCGTCCAGCCCTGCACCCGGTCGCCGCCGGGATGCCAGGTCAGGCGCTGGGGCTGCCCGCCATCAGCGGCAATGACATAGACATCGTCATTGCCGTCATAGGCGGCGCTGAAAGCGATCCACTGGCCATCAGGGGAAAAGCGGGGGCTGTGTTCATTCGCCGGATCGGTGGTCAGCCGGCGCGGGTCAGAGCCATCGCGCCCGGCAATCCAGATATTGCCGCCATAGGTGAAGGCGAGCCTGTCCCCATGAAGTGCGGGTTCGCCAACCAGAAGGGTCTGTTCGCCAGCCTGACGGGCTTCTGCCAGAAAGCCGGTGAACAGGGCGAGGCCGGCCGCGCAGACGGCTGCCAGAACACGTTGCAACATGATGGATGATCCCCTGACGCTTTTCCTTTAACGCCAGAGGATGGAATCCAGGCGCAGGCACGGCAAGTTACAAGGGCAGGGCTGGCTTCAGCCTGCGGCCTCTGCCGGGGCCATTTCCAGCGCGATGGTGAAGCGCTCATCGGGCGAAAGCGAAGTGCGCTGGCCAGACGGGGCAGGCCCCATGCGCACTTCCAGCGCATTGGTGACGGCCTTGAGGTCCTCCACCACCGGCCCGATCACATTTGCGATATCGCCGTCAGCATCCGTCACGATGGTCAGCACCGAAATCGGCGCCTTCATCGACACCTGAAGCTCGCTCTTGAACTTGCGCACACCGGCCAGGATCGAGACGAACGCCTCGCCCTGCTCACGGAAACCACCCTTGTCCGCCTGCCCGTCCAGCTCCGGCCAGTTGCCGCGCGCATGCAGGGTCGGCGTATCGGCCCCGTCCTTGCCCGCCAGCACGTCATGCAGCGTATCGGTGACGTAGGGGATGAAAGGCGCGAACAGTTTCAGCTGGATGATGCTGGCATGCCAGAGCGTGTGCAGGGCGGAAAGCTGGCCCGCATCGGGCTTGCCTTCAAACCGGGTGCGGCTTTTCACGATCTCCAGATAGTTGTCGCAATAGGTGCGCCAGAAGAAATCATCGGTCACGCGCAAGGCTTGCGCATACTCATAAGCTTCAAAAGCCTTGGTCGCCTTCTCCACCGTTTCTGACAGCTCGCCCAACAGCCATTTGTCCATCGGATGGGTGATGAGGCCTGCCTCGATATCGGCTTTGGGCGAGACAGGCGAAATGTCGGCCTGCTCCAGCGCCATGTGCGCGAGCTTCACCGCATTCCACAGCTTGGTGACGAGGCGCTTGCCCTGAGAGAGCACGTTCGGCGCGAGCGCCGTGTCATGGCCGAGGCGCGAAGTGCCGGTCCAGTAGCGCACGGCGTCCGCCCCATATTCGTCCAGCAGCTTGATCGGATCGATCACATTGCCCTTGGACTTGCTCATCTTCGAGCCGTCGCTGGCGAGGCACCAGCCCGAGATCGCAATCGTGTTCCACGGCACCGTGTTCTGGTGATGGAGGGCCTTCACGATGGTGTAGAAGGCCCAGGTGCGGATGATCTCGTGGGCCTGCGGGCGCACGCTCATCGGGAAGAGGCGCTTGTGGACATCAATGTCCAGCGCCAGCTCCTCATTGATGGAGCGGGTGACAAGCTGCGGGCTCACCGAGGAGGTGGCCCACGTGTCCATCACGTCGCGCTCACCCTCCACCTCGTCGCGTGTATAGCCGCGCGGCAGGTCGGTCGTCGGATCGATAGGCAGGTCGGCGGCGTCTGGCACGATGACCTTGCCCTCTTCGCCCGGACGGCGCGAATACCAGACGGGAAGGGGCACGCCGAAATGACGCTGGCGCGAAATCGCCCAGTCCCATTTCAAGCCCTCAACCCAGCTTTCAAAGCGCTGGCGCATGTATTCCGGCTTCCAGCTGATTTCCCGGCCCTTGGCGAGGATCTGCTCCTTGAAGTCGAGCGTGCGGATGAACCATTGCGGGGTGACGATAATCTCCAGCGGCGCGCGCGAACGCTCGGCAACTGGAACCACCTGATGGGTCGTCTCCTGCTTCAGGAGCACGCCCTTCTCGCGCAGCATCTCGATAATGGCCGCCTTGGCCGCTTCCGCCTTCTGGCCCGCCAGCGCGGCGATAGTCGCTTTCGCGCTCTCTACATCGACGCTCGGCCAGTCATCAGAGCCGATATCGAGATGCTCGATCATCTTGCCGTCCGGCCCGATGACGATGCGCAGCGGCAGCTTGTGCGTGCGGTACCACTGTATGTCGGTGACATCGCCGAACGTGCAGCACATCACCATGCCGGTGCCCTTTTCAGGGTCCACCGTTTCGTCGGCGACAATCGGCACCGGCACGCCGTAAAGCGGCGTGATGGCGCGCTTGCCGATCAGTTCTTTTGCGCGCGGATGCTCCGGGTGGATGATCAGCGCGCCGCAGGCCGCGATCAGCTCAGGGCGTGTCGTCGCGATAACGGCAGGCTCGCCTCCGCCTTCGACCTCGAACGCGACATAGTTCAGCTTGCCTTCGCGCTCGGTCTCTTCCACCTCGGCCTGGGCAATGGCGGTGCGGTCCGCAGGGTCCCACAAGGTGGGCTCAAGGCGGCGCTCCAGCAGGCCCTTCTTGTAGAGGTCCAGGAAGGACATTTGCGAGACGTTGCGGCTCTCGTCCGAAATCGTCTGGTATTCCCGGCTCCAGTCGACCGACAGGGCGAGCCGGGTGAAGAGATCGCGGAATTGCTGCTCGTATTCGGGGATCACCTCGCGGCAGAGCGCGACAAAGTCTTCGCGCGCCATCGTGCCGCCGCGCACCTTTTTCACTTTCTCCACAAGGCGTTCGGTGGGCAGGCCGTTATCGTCCCAGCCGATGGGGTAGAGCACGTTGCGGCCCGCCATCCGGAAATAGCGCGCCATGATGTCGGCTTGCGTATAGCTGTAGACATGGCCGACATGCAGCGTGCCGGAGACGGTCGGCGGCGGCGTGTCGATCACGTAATCGCTCATCGCCGGCAGGGACGGGTCCCACTTGAAGGCCTCGTCCTTCAGCCAGCGCGCATTGCACTGGTCTTCAGCCTCTTGCGGCTTGTAGCGGTCGGGAAACGTCTTCATGGGACGGCCTTCATGTCTGGCAGAGCGGTCTGGCGGAGAGCCGCTTCTCCTAGACGATTTTACGCCTCCGTCAAACCGGGCCGCGCCAGCTTCAAGCCTTGCACTGCCAGCGCCGACCGGCCATGTCTGTCACCACACGGCTGACGAAGGACAATAAGCCATGAGTGAAGAGCGCGCCTTCCCCGGCTGGCGGGGCACCACCATCATCTGCGTGAGGAAGGGCAAGGCCGTTGCCATGGCGGGCGATGGACAGGTCTCCATCGGCAATACAGTGGTCAAATCCTCCGCCAGGAAAGTCCGCCGGATTGGCGGTGGCAAGGTGATCGCAGGCTTCGCGGGCGCTACCGCCGATGCCTTTGCCCTCTTCGAGCGCCTTGAGGGAAAGCTGGAAGCCCATTCGGGCCAGCTCGCCCGCGCCTGTGTGGAGCTGGCCAAGGACTGGCGCACGGACCGGTATTTGCGCCGCCTCGAAGCCATGCTGATCGTGGCGGACGCGAACGAGACCTTCCTCATCACGGGGGCGGGCGATGTGCTCGAACCCGAGCACGGCATTGCCGCCATCGGATCGGGGGGCAATTTCGCGCTGTCGGCCGCCCGCGCCCTCCTCTCTTACGAAGACGACCCGGAGGTGATCGCCCGCAAGGCGATGGAGATCGCCGCCGAAATCTGCGTATTCTCGAACGGGAACCTCACCGTGGAGCGGCTGGGGTAGGGGCTATCGTCCTCCGGCCTCTCAACCGGGTTCCCGGGCTTGACCCGGGATCCATACTTGCAATCGCCAGAGGTTTCCGATGGATCCCGGCTCGGGGGCCGGGACCCCGGCGGAGTTTACCCCCTCACCTGCGCATAGGCCCAGTCGAGCCACGGGCAGAGCACGGCGAGGTCGTCGGCATCGATGGTCGGGCCGCACCAGATGCGCAGGCCCGGCGGGGCCTTGGCATAGGCGAGGATGTCATAGGCGGCTTCCTCGCGCTCCAGAATCTGCGCCATGGCCTTGGCGAGGGCGCGCTGGCCCTCCGCATCGAGGCCTGCCGCTTCGCCAGCAAATTTCAGTGTGACGGAGGTGTTGGAGCGCGTGGCCTGATCGGCAGCGACAAACTCCACCCAGCCAGTACGCGCCACCCAGTCTTCCAGCACGGCAAGATTGCCCATCGAGCGGCTGACCAGCCCTTGCAGCCCGTCCACTTTCGAGGCCCAGCGCAGGGCATCAAGGAAGTCCTCCACACACAGGAGCGAGGGCGTGTTGATGGTCGAACCCTCGAACATGGCCGAGTGGTCGTCACCGGCCTCGAAGAGCTGGAGGATTTTCGGCACCGGCCAGGCGGGACGGTGCGCTTTCAGGCGCTCGCGCGCGGCTGGCGACAGCACCACCATGCCGTGCTGGGCCTCCCCGCCAAGGCATTTCTGCCAGGAGAGCGTGGTGACATCGAGCTTGTCCCACGGCAGATCCATCGCAAACGCCGCCGAGGTCGCATCGCAAAAAGTGAGACCCTCACGCGCAGCGCTGATCCAGTCGGCATGCGGGACTTTGAGGCCCGCTGCCGTCGCGTTCCACGTGAAGAGGATATCGCGGGCGGGATCGACCTTCCCAAGGTCTGGAAGCTGGCCATAGGGCGCTTCAAAGATGCGGATATCATCGAGTTTCAGCTCGTCGCGGGCATCGAGAAGCCAGCGCTGGCCGAACGCGTCCCAGCTGAAAATATCGACCCCGCGCGCCCCCAGCATGGACCACATGGCAGCCTCATACGCGCCCGTATCGGAGGCCGGTGTGATCAGGATGCGGTAATCATCAGGGATTTCGAGAATGGCGGCGGCGCGTTCGATTGCCTCTTTCAGCCTCTGCTTGGGCGGGCCGGACCGGTGCGAGCGGCCAAGCGAGGTCTGTCCGAGGGCGGAGGGTTCCCAGCCCGGCCGCTTGCGCGTCGGACCTGAGGAAAAACGCGGATCGGCAGGGCGGATGGAGGGTTTTGTCGGCATGAGCGGGAATCCCTCGCGATGCAAAGTCCTCCCGCGATAGGCTCTTGCCTGTCCGCCGTCAAACCCTTGCTTGACGGGGCCGCCTCCATGGCCCAATCGGGGCGGCATGAGCGATCTTCCCGCCCTTGCCGACGCGCGCGCCCTGTTCAGCCTGCCGGACACGCAAAGCTATCTGAACGCCGCCTATATGGGAGCGATGCCGCGCGCGAGCATTGCCGCCGGAGAGCAGGCCTATCAGCGGCGCGCCATGCCCTGGCAGGTATCGGTGGAGGAGGATTTCTTCGCCGTGCCCGAGCGGGTGCGGGCAGCAGGAGCGCGGCTCTTCAACGCCCGCGCCGACGATATCGCGCTCGTTACCTCCGCCTCCTACGGCCTGGCAGCCGCCGCGCGCAATATCACGCTGGAAGCCGGGCGGGAGATCGTCCTGCTCGCCGGGCAGTTCCCCTCCAATGTCTATATCTGGCGCGAACTGGCGAACCGGACCGGCGCGCGGATCGTCACGGTGGAGCGTGGCCAAAGCGAAAGCTGGACCGAGGCGATAGCGCCACATATCGGCCCGGCGACGGGGCTGCTGGCCTGCCCGATGGTCCACTGGATCGATGGCGGGCTGATTGATCTTGCCGCCCTGCGCCCTGCGCTTGATGCGTGCGGGGCGGCGCTGGTGCTGGACCTGACCCAGTCGCTGGGCGCCCTGCCCGTCGATGCGCGTGCAGTCCGGCCCGATTTCGCGGTGGCCGCTGCTTATAAATGGCTGCTGGGGCCGTACCAGACCGGCCTGCTTTACGTAGCACCCGGGCATCAGGGCGGCACGCCGCTGGAAGAAAACTGGATCAGCCGGCAGGGCGCCTCCGACTTTGCCCGGCTGATCGACTATCAGGACGGATATGAGCCCGGTGCGCGGCGCTTCGATGCCGGTGAGCGGTCCGGCTTCCAGACCCTGCCCGCGCTTCTGGCCTCGCTGGACCTCCTCAACGGCTACGGAGCAGGCGCCATATCGGCCCGGCTGTGCGAGCTGACCGGAGCGCTCGCCAGCGCCGCTGCGCCCTTCGGGCTCCAACCCGGCACGGCAGACCGCGCCGCGCACTATCTCGCCCTCGGCCTGCCGGACACGGCCCCGTCCGATCTGCTGGAGCGTTTCCGCGCCGAAGGCGTCCACCTTTCCCGGCGGGGCAACAGCCTCCGGATCAGCCCGCATATCTATAACCATGCGGCCGATATCGCCAGGTTTGAACGCGCGCTAAAGGCGATTTTCTAGGCCCGCTCTCGCCTTTTGATTGGTATTGCCTGCTCACCGGCGCTAGGTTTGCCGCCCCTGGCTGGAGGGCAGGCATGAGCGGACGCAACGTCAGGCTGGTTGTTGCAGGGTGGCTGGCAGGCCTGTTGCAGGCTTGCGCCAGTCTTCATCCCTACACCGCGACGGGCGACGGCTTTCTGGACGAGACACGCCTGCAGGCGGGCGTGATGGCGGTCGCCGCGCCCCTGCTGCTGGCCAACGCCGATACCTGCCCTCAGACTCATGCCTTTTCCGGCCTTCTGACCACGCACAGGGCCGACTGGCGCGAGCGGGCGGTCTTCGCGGATCAGCGCCGCGGCATGGTCTGGATCGCCGCTCCGCACAGCCCTGCCGCCCGCGCCGGGCTGCGTACCGGCGATGTGATTTACGCGCTCAATGGCGACTGGACGGCGGGCAATGCGCGCGATCACGATGATCTGCGAAACCGCCGCCTGCCGCGCGCGGTGCGGTCCGGCCCGGTGGCATTGAAGTTGCGCCGGGACGGAGAGTGGATGGATGCCACCCTCCACCCGGAACCGGCCGGTGCCAGAGCGGTGGAGATTGTCGATCACCGCCGCCCAGTAGCCTGGATGGCGGCGCAGACGCTGTACGTCACCCGCCCGCTGGCGATGGAAGAACCCGAAGTGCTGGCACGCGAGCTGGCTCTGGCGCTCGCCCGCGAAACGATTGCCCGCTATGGCGAAAGCGCCGCTTTGCGGCGGGCAAACAATCTGGCGAACGAGGTCTGGCAGACGGTGAATTTCGTCTCCGGCATGGAGACGCTGGACGAGCTCAGCCTTCGCACGCCCCGCCATGGACGCCCGCCGCGCGAGATAGTGACGGACGAGGCCCACCTTGCCCTGGCACTGGCCTATCTTCAGGCGGCCTCGCGCTACCGGGCGCCGCCGCTGGAGCTCGCCAGCGTCCAGCCATGATTGACCGGCCCCGCCCCTGAACCGAAGCCCGGCGCGCGCTTTATCGCCTCATGCAGATAATCGCCCGCCTCCTCCACAGCCCGGTCCAGCGGCGCGCCCTGCGCGACCAAGGCAGCAATCCCGCTCGCCAGCGTACAGCCCGTGCCATGCGTGTGGCGGGTGCGGATGCGCGGACGGGAGAAGATGCGCATGCCATTGCGCGTGACCAGCACGTCGATCACCTGCGGTCCGTCCAGATGCCCGCCCTTGATGAGGGCCGCGCGCGCGCCAAGCTTCAATAACGCCTCGCCCGCCTCGCGCTGGCCGTACACATCCTCGATTTTGATGCCCGTCAGGGCCTCAGCCTCGGGAATGTTGGGCGTAATCAGCGTCGCCCGGCGGATCAGCGTGTTTTTCAGTGCCTCTACCGCGCTGTCCTCGATCAGGCGCGCGCCGGAGCTGGCCACCATCACCGGGTCTACGATCAGCGGGATCAGCTCCGCGCCCGCCGCGTCCAGCGCCGCTGCTACCGTGTCAATCACCTCCGCCGTCGCCAGCATGCCGGTCTTGATCGCGTCCGCGCCGATATCATCCAGCACCGCCGCGATCTGGCCGGAAATGATCTCCATCGGCGCGCCATGCACGGCCGTCACGCCCTTCGTGTTCTGCACGGTCAGCGCCGTAATCGCCGTGGCCGCATAGCCGCCCAGCGCCGTCACCGCCTTGATATCGGCCTGAATGCCCGCCCCGCCCGAACTATCCGATCCGGCAATGATGAGCACGCGGCCCTTGGGCTCTGGCGGAAGGTCTGTCTCGGTCGTGCTCATGGCGTAAAAATCCAATTACAGATCAACAAAACCAGGCCGATAAAAAATGACACTAAAGCTGCAATTGAAATAATACCGTCTACAAATGTAAGCTTTGATATAAAAAGTGCAATGATTAGTGAAAGGCCAAACCAAAAGCCCAGTCCTTGCCAGACGCCAAACTCCAAAATAAATGTTACTATTGATAACACTGAAGCTATAA
Organism: Glycocaulis sp.; assembly: GCA_046295255.1. Lineage (GTDB taxonomy): Bacteria > Pseudomonadota > Alphaproteobacteria > Caulobacterales > Maricaulaceae > Glycocaulis. The sequence continues at coordinate 1,163 of JBKBNS010000011.1, read as the reverse complement.
TTCCAGATATTAGTGTTGTATAGAAAAGATCGTGTGTCATTTGGGAGCGCATGTAGATAGGCAACCGACCAACCGTCGCACCGGACATGCCGGAAATTGCAAAAAGAATCGCCGCCGCTAACATCATCCTTCAGCCTCCGATCAATCTCACCCTAGGGAACGCCACCGGTGATTACCACGCTCAAGCACGCAAAGTCGCCTATCATGCACAAAGCGATTGTGCTTAGCTTAGTCGCATGTCTGGCGCTCACCGCCTGCGCGCAGCCGCCCGCCACGCCCGACGCCATTGAGCCTAACCCCTCTACCCGATCCGCAGAGGCGCTGGCCCTGACGCTGGGCGAGGCGATCCGGTTTGAGACCATCTCCGAGATGGGTAACCCGGACGCCAGCCGGGCCGAGTTCGACGCTTTCAGGGACTGGCTGGAGCTAAGCTTCCCGCTGGTCCATGAGCGCATGGCCCCCGAAGACATCTTGCACGGTTCGCTCTGGTACACGCTGGAAGGGACCAACCCCGCGCTCGACCCGATTGTCATCCTCGCCCACCAGGACGTGGTGCCGGTGGAGCCGGGCACCGAGGACCAGTGGGACCACCCGCCCTTCTCCGGCACGATTGCCGATGGCTATGTCTGGGGGCGCGGCACGCTCGACATGAAGGGCTTCCTTGTGATGCTCATCGCGGCGATGGAGACCCTGCTGGAAGAGGGCTTCACGCCTGAGCGCACCATCCATATCGGGCTTGGCCATGATGAGGAGGTGGGCGGCACTGGCGCCGCGGCGATGGCAGAGCGGCTGGAGGCGCGAGGCCGCCGGGCCTGGTTCGTGCTCGATGAGGGCGGCACTTCGATCGAGAGCTTCCCCATGACAGGCGGGCCAGTCGGCCTGATCGGCGTTGGCGAGAAGGGCTTTCTCTCCGTCGAGATCACCGCGCGGGCGCGCGGCGGGCATTCCTCCGCCCCGCCGCCGGAAACCGCCATTGGCCTGCTGTCGCGCGCGGTCAACGCCATCGTCGACAATCCGTTCGAGCATCGCATCGAGCATCCCGTGCCGGACATGATGCGCGCGCTCGCCCCGGAAATGGACGGGATGGCGGGCTTCGTGATGGCGCGCCCGATCCTCTTTGGCTCGGTACTGCGCGGCCAGATGATGGAAGATGACGCGACCAG
>JBKBNS010000010.1:0-66051 GCA_046295255.1 Glycocaulis sp. | reverse complement strand
GGGCGCTCTTCCCGATTGCGTACGAAACAAACGGAATGCGTATGAGGCTGCGCCCCGCCCGCCCGGACGAGCTGCCGCGTGTGCTGGCGGTGCTGGAGGGCTGCGGCATGTACACCACCAGCGTGACCCTGGAGGGCGGGCGCTACTGGCTGGCCGAGGACGGGGCGGGCGCTGAGCAGGGCGATGGTGCTGCCCTGGCGGCGATAGCCGAGCACGGCCTCGATCTCCGCTGACTTCAGCCCGGCAATCCGGGTCATCTCTTCCGAGCTGTAACCGGAGAGGCCCTTGGCCGCCAGCGCGCCATCCTCGCTGACCAGCGCCACGGTCTCCCCGCGGGCGAAGCTGCCCTCCACCCGCCTGATCCCGGCGGCGAGCAGGCTCTTGCCGGAGCGTATGGCGGCGAGCGCACCTGCGTCCAGCACCAGCGTGCCGCGCGGCGTCACCGCACCGGCGATCCAGTTATTGCGGGCGGACTGGCGGGATGTCTCCGGCGCAAAGACCGTACACGGCACATTTTCGCGAAGCCGCAGCAACGGCCTGTCCGCACTGCCCGCAGCGATAATGGTGGGAATGCCTGCCCGCCCGGCAATGCGGGCTGCTGCCAGCTTGGAGGCCATGCCGCCCGTGCCGGTGCCTGCGACGCCCGCCCCGCCTGCCAGCGCCTCGATCTCCGGCGTGATCGCGGCGACATGGGCCAGAAGACTTGCTGACACGTCGCGCGCGGGATCGGCGCTGTAAAGCCCGTCCACGTCTGACAGGAGGATCAGCGCGTCGGCATCGACCATCTGGGCCACACGCGCGGCCAGCCGGTCATTATCGCCATAGCGCAGCTCCACCGTCGCCACGGTATCATTCTCGTTGATCACGGGGGCCGCTCCCGCGCCCAGCAGCGCGTCAAGCGTGGCGCGGGCATTCAGCCAGCGGCGCCGGTTCTCCATGTCATCCCAGGTGAGGAGGGCCTGTGCGGCGGGAATGCCATGCGGCTCCAGCGCCCGGTTCCAGGCCTGCATGAGGGCCGTCTGCCCGGCGGCAGCCGCCGCCTGTTTCATATCCAGCGAAAGCGGGCCTGCCGGCAGGTTCAGCCGCCGGCGGCCGAGCGCGACCGCGCCTGATGACACGAGCACGGCCTGCGTGCCAGCCTGCCTCAAGGCAGCCGCATCACTGGCCAGCGCCTCAAAGCGCGCCGTCAGCGGGCCGCCCGTACCGGGGTCGATCAGCAAGGACGAGCCGATCTTCACCACCACCCGGCGGGCAGGCTTCAATATGTCCGCAGCGTTGCGGGTCACGGCGCACCTCTTGCCGGGGTCGGAAAGCCCGGCACTCTATCGCAGGTGCAGCATGGCGCAAGCGCGCTAACGCGCGGCGTTTTCCGCCTCGATTTCCTCGCGCAGCGTCTCCAGCTCCAGCCAGCGATCTTCCTTGGCGGCGCGATCAGTCGTCAGCTTTTCCAGCCGGGTGGACAATTCGGCAAAACGCTCTGGTTGCTTTGAGAAAAGTCCGGGATCGGACAGTTCAGATTCGATGCGGGCAATCTCACCGCTCAGCACGTCGATCTCGCCGGGCAGGGTTTCCAGCGCATGCTTGTCCTTGAACGACATCTTGCGTTTGGAGGCAGGTGCGGGTGAGGACGGCGCGGCGGCTCTGGGCTCCTCCTTGCGCGCCTTGTCCGATGTCTTCGCGCGCACACCGCTGCCGCGCTGGGCGACCATGTCCGAATACCCGCCCGCATAGGCCTGCCAGCGCCCCTCGCCTTCAGAAGCGATGGTGCGGGTGACGGTGCGGTCCAGAAAATCGCGGTCATGGCTGACCAGAAGCACCGTGCCCGGATAGTCCGAGATCAGGTCCTGCAAAAGATCCAGCGTTTCCAGATCCAGATCATTGGTCGGCTCGTCCAGCACCATGACATTGCCCGGCAGGGCCAGCGCCCGGGCCAGCATGACGCGCGCGCGTTCACCGCCGGACAGCACATGAACGGGCGTGCCGGACTGCTCAGGGCGGAACAGGAAATCCTTCATCCACGCAGCCACATGGAGCGTACGGCCATTGACCTCGACATGGTCTCCGCCCCCGCCAGTCAGCGCCTCGGCAAGCGTCCAGTCCGGCTTCAGCGAAGCACGCTTCTGATCAAGCCAGGCCAGCTCCAGCCCCTCGCCCAGCCGCACGGCGCCGCTATCAGGCGCGAGCCTGCCCATCAGCATGTTCAGAAGCGTCGTCTTGCCCGCGCCATTGGGGCCGACAAGGCCGACGCGCTCGCCTCGCATGATACGCACACTGAAATCATCAACGATTTTGGCCGCGCAATAGGACTTGGAGATGCCCTTCGCTTCGCAGACCAGCTTGCCAGACTTTTCAGCTTCCGAGGCTTCCAGCGTCGCCAGCCCTTGCGGGCCTTCATGGCTGCGCAGGCGCGATTTCATGGCTTTGAGCTCGCCTACACGGCGCATATTACGCTTGCGCCGTGCGGTGACGCCATAGCGCATCCAGTCCTCTTCGCGCGCGATCTGGCGGGAGAGCTTGTGCTGCTCCATCTCCTCGGCGGCAAACACTTCGTCGCGCCAGTCCTCGAAATGGGCAAACCCCTTCTCCAGCCGCCGCGTCACCCCGCGATCGAGCCAGACCGTGGCGCGTGACAGCCGCTCCAGAAAGCGGCGGTCGTGGCTGATCAGCACCATCGCGCCCTTGCGGCTCGCCAGCTCCTCCTCCAGCCATTCAATAGCGGGCAGGTCGAGATGGTTGGTCGGCTCATCCAGAAAGAGAATGTCAGGGTCCGGAGCAAGTGTCCGCGCCAGCGCTGCGCGGCGTGCTTCGCCGCCGGAGAGAGTTGCAGGGTTCTCGTCGCCAGTGAGGCCCAAAGCTTCCAGAAGCGTGCGCACCCGCCACGGATCATCCCCCGGCGCCAGCCCGGCCTCCGCATAGGCAAGCACGGTCTCGAAGCCGGACAGGTCCGGCTCCTGCGGCAGGTAGCGCACGGTCGCGCCGGGATGGATGAAGCGCTCGCCCCGGTCCGCCTCGATAAGGCCTGCGGCGATCTTCATCAGCGAGGATTTGCCAGACCCGTTGCGCCCCACCAGGCATACCCGGTCACCGGGCGCAATCATCAGCTCCGCACCGTCCAGAAGTGCGGTGACGCCGAAACTCAGATGGATGTCCTGCAAGGTGAGAAGGGGCGGAGCCATGACCCACGCGCTTAGCGCATAGTCAGGCAGGTGTTAAGCAGGATTGGCGGTGAGGCTTGCCTGTCCGCCATCCCTGACGGAGACTTCGCGTCGGGCGCAGCGAGGTAAACACACGTGAACCGGAAAACCCGCAATCTTGTCATCCTGTCCGGCGTGGCGCTTACGACGCTCGCCGTGCTGGCGGCCGGCTGGTCGTGGTCCACGCGCAATCCGGCTGGCCAGTCCTTGCGGGCGCTCGGCGAGGCGGCAGGGCACGGCTATGTCTATGGCTATCCGCTGCTGGTGATGGACGAGACGCGGCAAGCCACCGGCCTTCCTCCCAACATGCTCTATCATGCGCGGTCCCTGCCCGGCGCGGGCTTTACCGCCGTGGTGCGGCCCAATACCGACACGCTCTATTCCATTGCCTGGCTTGATCTCGGCGCAGGGCCGCAAATGCTGGATATCCCGCCCATGGACGGGCGCTACTGGCTGTTTCAGGGGCTGGATGCGTGGACCAATGTATTTGCCGATCCCGGCAGCCGGACCCTGGGTGACGGGGATGTGCGCATCCTGATCGCCGGGCCGGACTGGCAGGGTGAAGCGCCGGAAAGTGTGACGCTCTATCGCGCGCCTACCGCGATGGTCTGGCTGCTCGGCCGTATCGAAATCGATGGCGCGGATGATCTTGAAGCGGTCCACGCCCTGCAGGACCGGTTATCGCTGCGCCCGCTGGAGCCCGGAGCGGCCAGCCTTCCCGTCGCCCCGCAAACCCCGGGCGTACTGCCACCGCCAGAGGCGGTGCGGGGGCTTGATGCCGAGGCCTTTTTCGCGCGGCTGGCGGGCCTTATGGCCACCAATCCGCCGGACGCCGAAGACAGCGCCATGCTGGATCAGCTCTCCGCGATCGGCGTTGCACCGGGTGAGGACATGGACTGGACCGGGTTCGGGCCATTGGCGCTGGCGGCGATGACGCAGGGGGTAAGGACTGCCCGGGAGCGCCTTGATGCAGGCCCGCCCCGGCAGGACGGCTGGACGGTTCCTGCGCCCCATATCGGGCGTTATGGCACGGATTACGCCTACCGGGCGGGTGTGGCGCTTTACGGGCTCGGCGCGAACCTGCCCGAAGACGCGCTCTACCCCTCCACGCTGACTGATGAAGGCGGCGCGCCGCTCATCGGCGGGCAGACCTACCGTATACGGTTTGCGCCGCGCCAATTGCCGCCCGTGAACGCCTTCTGGTCCATCACGCTTTATGATGCTGAGGGCTATCTCATTGCCAATCCGGCGGGCCGCTATGCGGTCTCAAGCCGTGATCATCTGGTCACGGACGCTGATGGCGGCCTGACCCTCGACGTCCATTCCGGCCCGCCTGCACCGGGGCGTGAAGCGAACTGGCTGCCCGCCCCGCAGACTGGTGAGTTCAACCTTCTCGCCCGGCTATACTGGCCGCACGAGGATGCACTTGCCGGAGATTGGCAGGTGCCGCCGGTGGAGCGGCTGGACTGACCTATTCAGCCGCTTCGGCAAGGGCCGGGCGGGAGGCGGCGGCCCCGGCCTTGCGGAACTGGAGATGGCCGTCCTCCAGCCTGCCATAGCGTATCGCCAGCATGTCCTGCACATAGTTCTGATAGGTGCGCCAGGGCGGCGTCGCGCCCTGTCTTGGCAGGTTCGGCAGACCGCGCTGGACATAGCCGGAGGAGAAGTCGAGCAGAGGCAGGGTTTCCAGACCTTCTGGCGGAACCGCCACGCAATAATCATGACCCTCGGCGGCCATGTGATTGATAAGGCGGCAGACCCGCTCGGCCGTCAGGTCGACTTTGAGCGTCCAGGATGCATTGGTGTAGCCAAACGCCATTGCGGCATTGGGCACGCCGGAGAGCATCATGCCGCGATAGGTGATGGTGTCGGCTGCGCTGAAGCTTTGTCCGTCGACGGATATCTCGATGCCGCCACCGACCAGCATGGAGAGCCCGGTCGCCGAAATCACGATATCGGCTTCCAGCACCTCACCCGATTTAAGGCGGATACCTTCCGGCACAAAGCGGTCGATATGATCAGTGACGATTGACGCCTTGCCGCTTTTCAGCGCGTCGAAGAAATCGCCGTCCGGCGCGAGGCAGAAGCGCTGGTCCCACGGGTTGTAGGGCGGGGAGAAATGCCGTTCGACGTCGAAATCCTCGCCCAGCTCCTTCCGGATCTGCTTGATCACGCCCTTCTTCACGAAGTTCGGGTGGGCGCGGGCCAGCGCAAAGAAGAACATGGCGAGCCCGACATTCTTCGCCCGTGAGAGCGTGTAGGCGAGGCGGCCGGGCAGCACTTTGCGTAAGAAGTCGGCAATGGCATCACGCGAGGGCCGGGCCGCGATATAGCTCGGCGTGCGCTGGAGCATGGTCACGTGGGCGGCCTCGCTTGCCATGGCCGGCAGGAGCGTTACCGCTGTCGCCCCGCTGCCAATGATCACCACGCGCTTGCCCGCATAGGCCTTGTTCTCGGGCCAGAGCTGGGCGTGGATCACTTCGCCTTTGAAGTCTGAAAGCCCTTCAAACTCTGGCATATAGCCGCTTTCATAGCGGTAATAGCCCGAACACAGCATGAGGAAGCGCCCGCGCCAGATTTCCGCCCCGCCGGGCCCGTCCACATGAAGCGTCCAGCGGGCAGAGGCACTATCCCAGCTGGCGCGCGCCACCTTGCGGCGGAAATGGATGTGGCCGTCCATGCCCGCCTCGCTCGCGGTCGCGCGGACATAATTGCGGATGGAGGGGCCGTCGGCGAACACCTTGCCATCCACCCAGGGGCGGAAATTATAGCCGAACGTGTACATGTCACTGTCCGAGCGTATGCCCGGATAGCGGAACAAATCCCACGTACCGCCGAGATCCTCGCGCGCTTCCAGAATGGCGTAGGACTGGCCGGGGCAACGGTGCTGCAGGTGCCAGGCCGCGCCGACGCCGGATATGCCAGCGCCGACGATAAGCACGTCGCGTTCCGAAACGGGGCCGTCAGGCGATGATGCGTCCATGAGGCTTCCTCCCCGGCGATTGCGCCTTGTGACGAGAAGTGAACACTGTTCACTTTATCCGCGCAAGAGGGTGGTGACCGGCTATCCCGCCACGCAGCCTGTCCGTTCGCGAAGGCCGTTTGCCGCCTCGCGCGGACGCCAGTCGGCGATGGCCGACACCACCAGGCAGCGCTGCTCCGTATCCAGACGGTCATCAGCCATCAGATCGGCCTCAATGCGCTCCATCGAGTCGTTGCCGTTGATGATTTCCTGACCATTGGCCGCCGGGCTGTCAAAGCGCATCAATAGCCCGTCAGAGCGCCAGCGGGGCCATTCGGGCAGATTGGTCGGCCCGCCCGTGCCCGGCTCGCCCGAGCGCGCAAACTCCGCCCAGTAGGCGCCCATGGCCGCGGCCAGCGCCTCGCGGCCCGGCGCGTTGCGGCTGTTGAAGATCACGCTGTCGAGCCGACCGAAGAACTCGAAATGGTTGAAGACGAAGGGTATCTCCATCGCGTGGGCCGCGCCCAGCAAATGGGAGAGGTCCATGATGAACAGGGCAGTGCCCGCCTCGTCCCAGTCAAACCGGTAGGCCCAGACATCATTATGCCCGCCGTCTATCATGCGGCCTGCGACCTCATCGACCGCCAGCACGCGCCAGACCCGGCCCTGATACTCGCTCATGATGTCGTAGAGCTGCCGGTCACGCGAGACGATCAGTACACCGAAATAGCGCCGCACCAGATCATCGCGGAACAGGTTGAAGAGCTTCATCTCGTCCCGGTTGGTGCCGGTGATCACCGGCACGGCGTTGAAAGTATCCGGGGAGGCAAAGGCGTTGACGAGCCCATCCTGCGGGATGGTCACCCCGTCCTCGATCATGCGCGGCAGGTTGAGGAAGGGTGAGCCGTCACCGCGCCTGTAGGCGCCGTAAACATCCGCCAGCGGAGCATTGCGCAGGGCGGCCACGTCACCGTCGGGCGCAACGATGCGGGCAATGTCAGCGGCGGGGTTCACGCTGCCGGCTTCTGCGCCGCTGGCGCTCGCCCAGGAGACGCTTTCCACACTGCCGGACTGGATGATGGCACGGTGGAAGAGGCCGGAGGCCAAAGGCGAGGCCAGAAGCCCGGCCACATTATGCCCGCCCGCGCTCTCGCCGAATATCGTCACCCGGCCCGCATCACCGCCGAACTGGGCAATATGGTCCCGCACCCATTCCAGCGCCGCGATCTGGTCCAGCAGCGCGAAATTGCCCGCCGCATCGCGCGGGTCACGCGCATCATTGCGCAGGCCGTCATGGGCAAAGAAGCCAAGCGGCCCGAGCCGGTACTGCACCACCACGACGACCACATCCTGGTCCCTGGCGAGCTGCGCGCCATCATACTGGCCTGCATAGCCCCACACATTCGCCCCGCCATGAATCCACACCATGACCGGGCGGTCCGCATCATCCGGGCCAGCCCCTGCGGGGGCGTAGATGTCGAGCTTGAGGCAGTCTTCAGACCCCAGAAGCTGACCCGGCGTGACGCCGGCCGTCGCTTCCAGCGCGCTTGTCACCTGCGGACAGCGGTCCGGCGTGTGCAGGGCCTCAAACCGGCCTTCGAAGGCGGGAGCCGGGCGCGGGGCACGCCAGCGTAGATCGCCTTCCGGGGCGGCAGCAAACGGGACGCCCCGCCAGGCCCAGGCGCCGGGCGAATGTTCAAACCCGATCAGCTCGCCCTGAGCAATCGTGCGCAGCGTCGCGGCTGACGGTTCTGGGGGCGCGGCCTCACGCGACCCGCACGCCGAAAGTGCCAGCATTGCTGCCAGAACCAAGCCGATGCGCACCATGAAACCGCCCTCCCGCTTTATTGCCTGTCAGCGAGACTAGCGGCTATCGGCACTCCGGCAAGGGGCGTGTTGGCGGCCTATTCGAATTTCGGGATGTTCACCAGCTTGATCCAGCCGGTCTTCTTGTCGCGAACGACGATGATGCGTGCCGGATCAAGCCCGGCCACATCGCGGCCGATCTCCTTGAGAAGCTCGACGGCACCAGCGCGAACAGCTGCATCGTCCGTATCAGGAGCAAGCCGGAGGCTGCCGCGTCTCTTGCCACCTTCCTGCACCACCACCTCGATGGTCTCCACGGCCGCTTTCAGCGCCTCGCTGTCAGCTTTCGGCCATTCGGCATGGAAGACACTGCCCTTGCCACCGGCTTTGCTCCACAGCTCCTCGGCCATGAAGGGCGCGAAGGGCGCGAGCACGCGGATGAAGCCGGTCAGCGTGTCTTTCGTCACCGGCTCGTTCTCCACGGCATTCATATACTTCATCAGCTCGGCGATGGCCGTGTTCAGGCGGAGATTCTCCAGATCCTCCGTAACCGCCTCGATGAGCTTGCCGAGCGCCAGGCCGACGCCGGAGCCGTCCTGATCGGCAGGCGCGGCGAGCCCCCGGCTCACATAATTCCAAACCCGGCGCAGGAATTTCAGCGAGGCAGCGGCTTTCTCAGTCTCCCAGACGCGCCCGCCCTCGACCGGCCCCATGAACATGAGGCAGACGCGGAAGGCATCAGAGCCATAGCGCGCGATCACGTCATCGGGCGTGACCACATTGCGCAGTGATTTCGACATCTTGGCGCCGATGCGTTCAACCCGCTCGCCCGTCGGCACGTGGACAAATTCGCCTTCGCCGCGCTCCTCCACCTCATCGACGGGCAGGATGATGCCGCGCGCATTCTGATAGGCGAAGGAGGTGAGCATGCCCTGATTGACGAGCTTGGCGAACGGCTCGGCGGTGGAGATGACCCCCAGATCATGCAGCGCCAGATACCAGAAGCGCGCATAGAGCAGGTGGAGCGTCGCGTGCTCGGCCCCGCCGACATAGAGATCGACCGCGCCCCAGGCCTTCTCCTTGGACGGATCAACCAGCGCGTCTTCGTTCTTCGGGTCCATGAAGCGCAAGGGGTACCAGCACGATCCCGCCCATTGCGGCATGGTGTTGAGTTCGCGCTTGCCCTTCATGCCGGTCTTCGGGTCGGTGACCTCTACCCAGCCCGGCGCGCGCGCCAGTGCAGGCGCGTCATACCTTGTCGGCTTGTAGTCATCGACATGCGGCAGGGTCAGGGGCAGCTCGGAAAGGGAAAGCGTCGTGCGCGTACCATCCTCCCAGTGAATGACGGGAATCGGCTCGCCCCAATAGCGCTGGCGGGAGAATATCCAGTCCCTGAGATTATAGCTGACGACGCGCTTGCCGAGCCCGCGCGCTTCCAGATAGTCGGCCACCGCCTCACGGGCTTCGCGCCAGCGCTGACCAGCCTTGTAAAGCGCGAGATCGGTGCCTGCAGGCGGGGTCAGCATCACGCCGTCCTCGGTCCAGCAGGCCTCGCCTTTCAGCACGGCATCACGTGCCAGAACATCCGTACCCGGATCAATAACCGGCACGATAGGAAGGCCATACTTGCCCGCGAAGGCGAAATCGCGCTCGTCATGGGCGGGGACGCCCATCACCGCGCCGGTGCCATAGTCGGGCAAAACATAGTCGGCCACGAAAATCTGCACCTTCGCACCGCTGACCGGATTGATGGCGTAGAGGCCGGAGAATACGCCCGTCTTTTCCGCATCGACCGTGCGGTCGAGGTCAGACTTGCGCGCGGCAGTCTCCGCATAGGCATCCACTTCGGCGCGGTTCGCGGCCGGGATCAGCGTCTTGACCAGCGGATGCTCCGGTGCGAGCGCGAGGAAGGTGACACCGGCCAGCGTATCGGCGCGCGTGGTGAAGGTGGTCACCGTCTCGTCCGCCCCCTCGATCGCGAAGCGGATTTCAAGGCCTTCGGACCGGCCGATCCAGTTGCGCTGGCTGTCCTTGATGCCTTCCGGCCAGTCCAGCCCCTCAAGGCCCGCCAGCAGGCGCTCTGCATAGGCGGTGATGCGCATCTTCACCTGCCGGATCGGCACGCGGATCACGTCAAAGCCCTGCTCGGACTTGCCGTCAAACACTTCCTCATTGGCAAGGATGGTGCCGAGCTCGGCGCACCAGTTGACCAGCGCATCATCGAAATAAACCAGCCGCCGCGCGTCCTGGTAATCCTGCACGGCAAGCTTGCCTTTGGCCCTCACATCTTCGGGGATGGGCAGCTCAGAAATGGGCCGGGCGCGGTTTGCTTGCTCGTCGAACCAGGCCTCATACATCTGCGTAAAGATGAACTGGGTCCATTTGTAGTAATCCGGCTTGGAGGTCGCGATCTCGCGATCCCAGTCATAGCCGAGGCCCAGCAGCTCCATCTGCCGGCGGAAGGTCTTGATATTCTTGCCCGTGGAGACTTCCGGATGCTCGCCGGTTTTAATCGCGTGCTGCTCGGCGGGCAGGCCAAAGCTGTCCCAGCCCATCGGGTGCAGTACGTTGAAGCCCGCCATGCGCTTGTAACGCGCCACGATATCGGTCGCGAGATAGCCCACAGGATGGCCAACATGCAGGCCGGAGCCCGACGGATAGGGAAACATGTCGAGCACGTAGAAGGTCTTGTCGCCCGGCTTCGGGTCGGGCGTGGCATAAGTGCCTTCAGCGGCCCAGCGGGCGCGCCATGTCTCTTCAATCGCGGCGAAATCGTACGTGTCGGACACTGCGGCTGTCTTTCCCAAGCGTGGCAAGGAGTGTGAGGTGCCGCTTCTACAAGGCTGCGATGCTCATGGCAAAGCCCGTGCGCGCATGGCAGAGGGCTTCAGGCCCTGCGCGCCTCGAAGCCGGCGATGTCCTCCTGCCGCGCAAGGATATAGCCCAGCGCGTCATTGCCCTCCATCAGGCACACGCGCGCGAACGGCTCCAGCGAAAAGCTGGCGCGCACATTGCCGCTGGTCACGCTCATGTCCTCAAGATCGACGCGGATTTCCTCACCCTCACGTTCGACAAGCGCGGCGTGGGCGGCGGTATCGATTTCGGCGACGACAAGCCCGTTATTGGCGGCATTGGCCTTAAAGATATCGCCCGCACGCGGGGTGATCACGGCGCGTACGCCAAAATCCCACAAGGCCCAGGGCGCGTGCTCGCGCGAGGAGCCGCAGCCAAAATTATCCCCGGCAAGCAGGATGGAATGGGTCTGCGTATCTAGTTGGTTCAGCTTGTGGTCCTTCGGACTGCCATCGGCATGGAAGCGCCAGTCCCGGAAGCAGGCATCACCAAGGCTTCCCCGCTCCGTGACGGTCAGGAAGCGCGCCGGAATGATCTGGTCGGTATCGATATTATGCTCACGCAGCGCAAAGCTGCGCGAGGCGATCTGGCGGACGGGTTCACGCTGCACCACACATCTCCATCATTCTGCGTGGATCGGTAATGGCACCGGCGACAGCCGCTGCCGCTGCGGTGGCGGGGCTTGCCAGCACGGTGCGCACGCCGGGGCCCTGACGGCCGGCGAAATTGCGGTTTGAGGTGGAAACGACCAGCTCTCCGGGCCGCCCCTGGTCTCCATTCATGGCGATGCACATGGAGCATCCGGGCTCCCGCCATTCGGCACCCGCCGTGCGGAAGATCGCATCCAGCCCTTCGGCTTCGGCGGCCTTGCGCACACGCTCCGAACCCGGAACAACCAGCATGCGCACGCCCGGCTTCACATGGCGTCCGGCCATGATGAGGGCCGCTTCGCGCAAATCTGACAGGCGCGCATTGGTGCACGAGCCGATAAAGACGGTGTGGACCGGCTCGCCGAGCAGGGGCTCACCGGCCTGGAAGCCCATGAAGGCGAGCGCCTTGGCGGCATCGCCGTCATTGGGCGCAGGCACCGACATGTCCACAGGCCCTGCCATGTGCGGGGACGCGCCCCAGGTGACCATGGGGGAAAGGCGGCTGGCATCCAGCGTCACCACCCGGTCGAACTCAGCGTCGGGGTCAGAGCGCAGCGCGCGCCATTTCAGGCGGGCCGCCTCGAAGGCGGCGCCCTTGGGGGCATATTCGCGGCCCTGCAGCCAGCTGAACGTCACCTCGTCCGGCGCGATCAGTCCGGCGCGCGCACCTGCCTCGATAGACATGTTGCAGACCGTCATTCGCCCTTCCATGGAGAGCGCTTCAATGGCAGGGCCCGCATATTCAATGACATGGCCCGCCGCGCCACCCGCGCCGATCTTCGCGATGATGGCAAGGATCAGATCCTTCGCGCCGACGCCATTGGGCAGGCGGCCATCAACATGGACTTTCATCGTTTTCGGCTTGCGCTGCAGCAGGCATTGTGTGGCCAGCACGTGGCCGACTTCGGTGGTGCCGATGCCGAAGGCGAGCGCGCCGAACGCACCGTGGGTGGAGGTGTGGCTATCGCCGCACACAATGGTCATGCCGGGCTGGGTCAGGCCCAGCTCCGGCCCCATGACGTGGACAATGCCCCGGTCCGGGCTGCCCCAGCCGGCCAGCGGAATGCCGTGGCGGCGGCAGTTTTCCTCCAGCCTTTCCACCTGCGACTGGGCCGCCGGGCTGATATAGACCGGGCGCTGGCCTTTCTTGCGCGGCGTGGTCGGGGTGGAATGGTCAAGCGTCGCAAAGGTGCGGTCCGGACGGCGCACGGGGATGCCGCGCGCCTCCAGAGCGGAAAAAGCCTGAGGACTCGTCACTTCATGGACGAGATGCAGGTCGACATAGAGAATGGCCGGGCTATCGGCCGTCTCCGGCGAGACGATATGGGCGTCCCACAGCTTGTCGAACAGCGTTTTCGGCTCAGCTTGCGATGCGCTTGCCATCATCTTTCCCTTTTACGTCCGTGTCCGGATAAACCGGGTCCAGCCAGCCCCATTTGTCGGGCGTGCGTCCTTCAAACAGACCGAAGAAGCGGTCCTGTATCAGCTTGGTGATCTTGCCCGGGCCATTGGCGCGGGTCGGCTTGTCATCGACAGAGCGGATCGGCGTCACTTCGGCTGCCGTGCCGGTGAAGAAGAGCTCGTCGGCGAGATAGAGAATTTCGCGCGGCAGCACCTGTTCGACGACCTCGATGCCTTCCGATTTCGCGATCTGGATCACGCTGTCACGGGTGATGCCCTGCAGGATGGAGGATGCCGCAGGCGGGGTCAGGAGACGGCCATCCTTGACGGCAAAGATGTTCTCGCCCGCGCCTTCAGAAAGGCGTCCTTCCGTATCAAGACCAATGCCTTCGGCATAGCCACGCTTCTTGGCTTCTCGGGAGATGAGGAAGCTGGAGAGGTAATTGCCGCCCGCCTTCGCGCCCGTCGGTGCGGTGTTGGGCGCCAGCCGGTTCCAGGAGGAGACGCACACATCCACCCCGGCATTGCGCGCTTCCTCGCCAAGATAGGCGCCCCAGGGGAAGGCCGCGATGTAGATCTCGATCGGGGGCAGGTTCAGCGGCGCCACGCCCACCGAGCCATAGCCGATGAAGACGACCGGGCGCAGATAGGCGGATTTGAGATTGTTGGCGCGCACGATCTCGTTGCATGCCTCGACAATCGTGTCCTCATCAAACGGCATGGGCACGTCATAGATGCGCGCGGAATCAGCCAGCCGGCGGATATGCTCGCGTACGCGGAAACCCATCGGCCCATCCGGCGTGTCATAGACGCGGATGCCCTCGAACATGGACGTGCCATAGTGCAGGGCATGGGTCAGCACATGCACCTTGGCATCGGCCCATTTGATAAGCTGGCCATTGTGCCAGATAAATTCGACTTCATTCATGTGCTTGCTCCTTGAAACCTTATTCCGCCGCAGCGGGTGCGCCCTGACGCGCCCGGTGCCGGGCAATCGCCTCGGCATTGCATAGGGCGTCGATATACGCGCTGACGCAAGCAGGAAGGATGTCGCGGGTGCGGGCCCGTCCGGTGAAGCTCTCACCGTCCACGGCGACATTCATTTCGATGAGCACATCCGCGCCCTGCCCGCCTGGCCCGTCCTCGTCCGGATCGGCGGCGACATACTGCATGTCGAGGCTCTCCACCCGGCCGTGCACGCCGATGATATGGCTGACCGCGGTGAAGGCCGCGTCCAGCGCGCCGGGCGCCGAGGCGATATCGGTCACCCGGCCCCGGCGTGGATGGTCCAGCTCGATGCGTGCCACCGGCATGGCATTGGCCGCCAGCGGCATGCGCACCTCGACCCGTGACAGCGTCCAGAGGCCCGTTTCCAGCGTGCCGTCCAGCCGCGACAGGATGGTGGCGAGGCGCGCGCTATCAACCGTGCCGACCTCGTCAGCGACCTCCTTGAACACCGCAAAGGCCGCGTTCAACTGGTCCGTATCCAGATCATGGCCAAGCTCCTTGGCCCGCGCGGCGAGCGCGTGCTTGCCCGAATGCTTGCCCAGCACCAGCGCATTGGAAGCCAGCCCGATATCTTCCGGCTTCATGATCTCATAGGTCTCGCGGTTCTTCAGCACACCGTGCTGATGGATGCCGGCCTCGTGGGCAAAGGCATTGGCCCCCACGATCGCCTTGTTGCGCGGCGGGTGGGTGGAGGTGATCTTCGACAGGGTGCGCGAGGCATTCATGATCTCGCGCGTATTGATGGCGGTGGTGACGCCGGTGGCATCGCGCCGTGTGCGGATCGCCATCACCGTGTCTTCCAGCGCCGCATTGCCCGCACGCTCGCCAATGCCGTTGACCGTGCATTCGATCTGTCGTGCGCCGCCGCGTACGGCGGCCAGCGAGTTGGCGACCGCGAGGCCCAGATCATTGTGGCAATGGGCGGAGAAGATGACGTGATCATCGCGCGTCACCTTCTTGGACAGCATACGGAAGAGCTCGTAGATCTCCTCCGGTGTGGAATAGCCGACCGTATCGGGCACGTTGAGCGTGGACGCGCCTGCAGCAGCCGCCGTCGACAGCGCCTCCACCAGAAAGCCCGGCTCGGTGCGGATCGCGTCCTCGGCGGAAAACTCCACATCGTCAGCGAACTCGCGCGCATAGGCGACCATGTCCGCGATGCGGGTCAGCACCTCGGCGGGGCTCATCTCCAGCTTGAACTCGCGATGGATCGGGCTGGTGCCGAGGAAAACGTGAATGCGCTTCTTCTTCGCGGCTTTCAGCGCCTGTGCCGCCGCATCGATATCGCCTTTGACAGCGCGGGCGAGCGAGCAGATGCGCGGACCGTCAATCTCGGCGGCGATGCGGGCAATGGCTCGGGCATCACCGGGCGAGGCGGCGGCAAAGCCGGCCTCGATGATGTCCACATTCAGCGCGGCCAGCGCGCGTGCCATTTTCAGCTTGCCGTCCTCGCTCATGGAGAAGCCGGGGGCCTGCTCGCCGTCACGCAGCGTGGTATCAAAGATCAGGACGTTCGGGCTCATCACGCACTCTCCCGCAAGGGTTCGCTGCTCAGTTCGCGCACGGACAGAACGCCGTAGACGCGCCTGATCTGGGCTTTGAGCGTTTCCATCCGGCGCGGGCCGGGGCGCGGGCGGACAGACATGTCCAGCCGCCCCTTGCCGCCCATGGCGGCGGGCTGGAAGCTGACGCCAAGCAGCTCATAGCCGCGCCGCTCTACAAGGCCGATGAGACGCACCACCTGGCCTTCAGCGGGCTCAAAGTCGATTTCGATGCGTTGGGTCATGGCGTTCAGGCCTCCATCATTTCGGAATTGGATTTGCCCGGCGGCACCAGCGGCCAGACATTTTCACGCGGGTCGATGCGCACATGGCACAGGACCGGCCCGCGCGTGGACAGCAGGCGTTCAATGGCCTCGGCCTCGCTCGCGCGGTGCTCCAGCGTGAACGCCTCGATACCGAAAGCGCGTGCGATCTCGGCAAAGTCGGGATTGTCGTAGAGGTCCACCTCGGAGAAATTCTCCTGGTAGAACAGCTCCTGCCACTGGCGGACCATGCCCAGCTGGGAATTGTCCAGCAGCAGGATTTTCAAAGGGATGCGGTAGCGCCGAATGGTCGCCAGCTCCTGGATGTTCATCATGATGGAGCCATCGCCGGTCACCGTGACGACGGTCGCATCCGGCTCGGCGAGCGCCGCGCCAATACCCGCCGGAATGCCAAACCCCATCGTGCCGAGCCCCGCGCTCGTCAGATGCGCCTGCGGCCGGGTGAAACGGCAGTGCTGGGCGACCCACATCTGATGCTGGCCGACATCGCAGGTGACGATCAGATTGTCGCCTGCCGCCTTCGCCATCGCGTTCAGCAGCCCCGGCGCATAAACGCCAGAGCCCGGCGCGTCATAGCGGAAGGCCCAGCGCACGGCATTGTCCGCACACGTCTTCTGCCATTCGCTGATATCGCCCATGACCGGATGCAGGGCATCGAGAATCGCCCCGATATCGCCCGCCAGTCCGACCTCGACCGCGCGCAGCTTGGAAATCTCGGCCGCATCGCCATCGATATGGATGACCGTGGCGCCCGGCGCGAACGTGTCGAGCTTGCCGGTGGCCCGGTCGTCAAAACGCGCGCCGACACAGATCAGCAGATCGCTCTCATTGACCGCCATATTGGCCGCCCGGGTGCCGTGCATGCCCAACATGCCGAGAAAGCCTGGCCAGTCGGTCGGTATGGCGCCAAGGCCTTTCAGCGTGGCCACAGCAGGGATGCGCGTGCGGCGGAAGAAGCGGCGCAGCGCCTCCTCGGCCCGCGAGAGCGCGATGCCGCCGCCGAAATAGAGGACGGGACGCCGCGCCGCCGCGATCAGCTGTCCGGCGCGGGCCAGACCCTGAGCGTCGAGGGGAAAAACGGCGGGCGTCTCCGTCCGGCAGGCAATCACTCCGGGGGATGGGATGCTTGCCTGCGTCACGTCCTTGGGCAGATCGATCAGAACCGGACCGGGCCGCCCCGAAGAGGCAATCCGGAAGGCCTCGGCGAAGATGTGCGGGATGTCAGCGGCATCGCGCACCAGCCAGGAATGCTTCACGATCGGCAGGGTGATGCCAAACGTGTCGATCTCCTGAAACGCGTCCGTGCCCATGAGCGGGCTCGCCACCTGCCCGGTAATGGCCACCATGGGCACGCAGTCCATGAAGGCATTGGCGAGTCCGGTGACGAGATTGGTCGCGCCCGGCCCGGAGGTGGCGATACACACGCCCGGACGGCCCGTAACCCGCGCCCAGGCATCAGCGGCCAGCGCCGCACCCTGCTCATGGCGCACCAGGATATGGTTCAGCGACGAGCCGGTCAGCGCGTCATAGACCGGCATGATCGCCCCGCCGGGATAACCGAACACATCGGTCACGCCTGCACGCTCCAACGCCTCTACTACCAGCTGCGCGCCGGTTTTCGGGGCGGCATGTGCGCTGGCATCAGGGCTGGTATGGGTGGCGGGTTGCATGAGCTTGAGGTCTTTCGTCAGTACAGGGATGAATCAGGGCTGACCGGCGTTGGCGCCGGGTTTCAGCCAGCCCATGCGGGCACGCAGGCGCGCGCCGGTATGCTCGATGGGCTGGTCGAGATCGGCGTTCAGAAGCGCGCCATAGCGCGGCTTGCCGGCCTGGTTCTCCAGCACCCAGTCGCGCGCGAACCCGCCGGTGCGGATATCGCTCAACACCTCGCGCATACGCGCGCGGGTTTCCTCATTGATGACACGCGGGCCGGAGACGAGATCGCCATATTTGGCCGTCTCGGAGATGAACTCGTGCATTTTCGCGATCCCGCCCTCATAGAGCAGGTCGACGATCAGTTTCAGCTCGTGCAGGCACTCGAAATAGGCGATTTCGGGCTGATAGCCGGCCTCCACCAGCGTCTCATAGCCGGCCACAACCAGCTCGGTTGCGCCGCCGCACAGCACGGCCTGCTCACCGAACAGATCGGTCTCGGTCTCTTCGGCGAATGTCGTCTCGATGGCGCCGCCGGCGGTGCCACCATTGCCTGCGCAATAGGCCAGCGCCTTGTCGCGCGCCTTGCCGCTGGCATCCTGCCAGACCGCAAACAGGCTCGGCACGCCCGCGCCGCGCTCATATTCGCGCCGGACCAGATCGCCGGGGCCTTTAGGCGCCACCAGGATGACATCAATGTCACTGGCGGGCTTCACCTGCCCGTAATGGATGGAGAAGCCGTGCGCGACGAGCAGCGCGTCGCCCGCCTGCATATTGGGCGCAATGTCTTTCGTGTAGACCTCCGCATGGGTCATGTCCGGGGTCAGCATGGCGATGAGTTTCGCCGCCTTGGCCGCTTCCGCCGGGCTCATCACCGTGAAGCCGTCGGTCTTCGCGCGGGCCTCTGCCGTGCCGCCTGCGCGGGCGCCGACAATCACCTCATGGCCGCTATCACGCAGATTGCGCGCATGGGCGCGGCCCTGGCTGCCATAGCCGATAATGGCGATAGCACCACCCTTCAGCGCGGACGGGTTGGCGTCATTATCGGTGTAGATGCGGGCTTCCATTTTTCGAGGTCTCCTTGTTTGCGCCAGGCGCGAAAAAGAAAACCCCGCTTCCTTTCGGGAGCGGGGTTTTCTGCGTTTCGGGTTTTGAAAATTCAACCGTCAGGCAGGGGCAACCGCTCCCGTATGGGTGATAATAAGTACAAGTACGAGTACGAGCACGGTAAGGCCGGAGACCGTCATCAGACGCTCCCGGGTCTCGCGCTCCGCGCGGATGGCAATGGCCTTGGCCGCCGCTCTCATAACCTGCTCCCAAAAGCCATTTCCGGAGAACGTAATGCCCGCCGGAAAGGCCCCATGACGAAGCGGACGCCAGAAGCGCCCGCCTTCCTCATCATCCTATGGGCAGGCGCAGCAAAAGCGCAAGCGAAAAGTTGTCCGGATGAAGTTTATGACATTAATCCATATATTTCAGTTAGATAGATGAGAAGCTGCAGGGCGTATGCGAGGAAATTGTATGATATCGCATTTTTTCGTTTGACGTGTGTCCGCTTTCGCGTGCAGCCTTGGCGGCGAAGTTAGCGGTTGCAGCATGACAGCTTGTCCGGCTGCGGCGCGCTAATGTGGATAGCAGGACCAACCCATGTGCGACCGTTTTGACATCGCCATGATCATGACCGCCGGCGGCGCTGCCACCGGCGCTGCTGCCATGTCCGGTACCATCATCACCATTACGACCACCGGTAGCCCCGGGGGCGGAACGGATATGGGCTGACGAGGCAGGCAAACCTCAGACAAGACCCAGACCGACCCGCTCCCCACCCGGCGAGCGGGTTTTTTCATGTTTTCAGTTCACCGCGCACAGGACAGTTCAAGATGAAACCCGATCCCTTATCCCACGCCCCCGCACCGGTATGCGTGCTCAAGTTTGGCAGCTCCGTGCTGGAAACCGACCGCGACTATCAGGCCGCGGCGCAGGAAGTGTTCCGCCATGTCCGGCGCGGCGAGAAGGTGATCGCGGTCGTCTCCGCACTGGCCGGCGAGACCGATGCGCTTCTGGCGCAGGGAGAGCGGGTCGGGGGCAATGGCGCGGAACCCGAAGCGGCTTTCCTCGCCCGGCTGGCGCGCGTCGGCGAACTGCAATCGGCCGCCCTGATGGGTCTGGCACTGGCGCGGATCGGGCTGCGCACGCGGGTGCTTGATCCGGACGAGATGGGGCTGCGCGCGGAAGGTGAACCGCTTGATGCCAATCTGGTGGTGGTGGATGGCGATGCGCTGCATGCGGCCCTGTCCTGTCATGAGGTGCTGGTGGTGCCGGGCTTCACCGCCCAGCACGCGACCCATGGCGTGGTCACGCTGGGGCGGGGCGGAACCGATCTGACGGCGGTCTTCTTTGCCGCCAGCG
Source organism: Glycocaulis sp. (assembly GCA_046295255.1). Classification (GTDB taxonomy): domain Bacteria; phylum Pseudomonadota; class Alphaproteobacteria; order Caulobacterales; family Maricaulaceae; genus Glycocaulis. Next base: position 46,290 of record JBKBNS010000010.1, on the reverse strand, counting down.
CCGGAGCCGCAAGGGTGCGCCTGATCAAGGATGTGGATGGCGTCTATGCCGACGATCCGGCGAAAAATCCGGACGCCGAGCGCTATGCCGAGCTGAGCTATGAAGCCGCGGCCGAGGCAAGCAAGGGGCTTATCCAGCCCAAGGCGATCTGGGCGGCGCGCGACGCCAATGTGGTGATCGAGATCGCCGCGATGGGCGCTGCCGACGCCACGCGCATCTCCGCTGCGCCCGCCCGCATGGCACCGGCCCGGCCCCAGCGCCCCTTGCGGGTGGCCTTGCTGGGCTGCGGCGCGGTTGGTGCAGGCGTGCTGGCACATCTGAAAAGCCGTCCGGCCCTGTTCGAGCTGAACCCGGTTCTGGTGCGCAGGCCCGAGGCCCGCGCCCATGAGGAAGGCGTCGCCTTCACCGCAGATCTCGAACGCGCGCTGGCCCACAAGCCTGATCTCGTCATCGAGGCGCTGGGCGGGGCTGATTATCCGGCCACCGTGATGGAGGCCGTGCTCGCCAGCGGGGCGAGCGTCGTCACCGCCAACAAGGCTGCCCTCGCCCGCCATTATGACGCGCTGCATGCCGCGGCACGGCAGGGCGGCGGACGGCTTGCCTATTCCGCGTCCGTAGGCGGAGGAACGCCTATCCTGGAGGTGCTGGACCGGCTGGTCAGGGCGGGTGGTATCCGCCGGATCGAAGGGGTGATGAACGGGACCGCGAACTTCCTTCTCGGGCGGCTGGCTGAGGGCGTGGCATTCGATGCCGCCGTCAAGCGCGCGCAGGAGCTGGGCTTTGCCGAAGCCGACCCGGCCGCCGATGTCGATGGCCATGATGCCGCCGACAAGCTGGCGCTGCTGGTGCGCGAGGCCTTCGCCATCGCGCTCGATCCGGACGATATCGCCAAGGACTCCCTTGCCAATGTCAGCGCCGAGGCCGTCGCCCGGGCCCGCAGCGAGGGCCTTGCCTACAAGCAGATCGGCCTGTGCGAACTTCTGCCCGACGGCTCGCTGAAAGCCGAAGTGCGCGTGCGCGCCGTGCCGCTGAACCATCCGCTCGCCGGGGCCCGCAATGAGGAGAACCGCTTCGTGGTGACCGCCTCCGATCACGCCGTCCACGCCATTTTCGGCAAGGGTGCCGGGCGCTGGCCGACCGCTGCAGCCGTGTTTGCAGACGTGATGGACATTCAGCGCAGACTGTCAGAGCCTCTGGGCTCAGTCGAGGCCCGCAAGGGCCAGCCGGACCGCCCCCTCCGGCTGCGGGCCTGATCCATGGCGGGCAGGGAAAGGACAGGCGCGATGAAGACCATCGCCAGCGCCAGCGCACCGGCCAGCATCGGCAATGTCGGGCCCGGCTTTGATATTCTCGGACAGGCCTTCGAGGCTCTGAAGGACCGAGTGACCGCCCATCGCGAGGAGGCGCCCGGCGTCCGTCTGGGCAGGGTAACCGGCTGCGTGCCGGACCTGCCAGCGGAGCCGCACCGCAATACCGCCCTGGCCGCCGCGCTCGCCCTTCTGGAGAGCCAGAAGGCCCCGTTCGGCGTGCGGCTTGATGTGGACAAGGGCGTGCCGGTAAGCGCCGGGATGGGCGGGTCTGCGGCCTCGGCCGTCGCTGCCGTGGTGGCCGTCAACGCCCTTCTGGACGCGCCGCTGGCGCATGCTGCGCTGCTGCCCTTCGCGATGGAAGGCGAGCGGGTCTCCTCCGATCCGCCCCCCTGGGACAATGTGATGGCGAGCCTGCTGGGCGGGCTGGTGATCGCGGCGCGTCTTGACGCGGCCCATGTCCAGCAGATCCCGGCGCCCGAAGGGCTGGTGTCGATAGTCGTCCACCCTGATGCGGAAATCGAAACGCGTGCAGCGCGTGGCATCCTGAAACCGACCATCGCGATGGAAACGGTGGTGGAGCATTCACGCCGCCTTGCCGCCTTCGTGGCGGGGTGCGCAGCCAATGACCTCAAACTGATCCGCAACGGGCTGGACGATGTACTGGTCGAGCCCCAGCGCCGCTTCCTTCTGCCGGCCCTGCCCGCCGTGAAGGCGGCAGCGCTGGGCGCGGGCGCGCTTGGCTGTTCCTTCTCCGGCTCCGGCCCCTCCATCTTCGCCTGGGCAGCCGAGGCGGATGCGGATGCAGTGGAGAAAGCCATGGTGAAGGCGTTTTCGGGCGAAGGCCTGAAATCACGCAGCTACCGGGCGGCGATCCGCTCGCAGGGCGCGCGGCTGGAGCCGGTCATGGAGGCGGTGGCGTGAAATTCGTTTCCACACGCGCCAAGCAGGCGGTGACCCTGAGCGAGGCCATCAGGCGCGGCGCCGCGCCTGATGGCGGGCTTTACGTGCCCGAACGCCTGCCGCGCTTTGAAGCCGGGGAACTGCCCGCAGGCCTGCCTCTGCCAAGGCTCGCCGAGCGCCTGCTTAAGCCCTTTTTTGAGGGCGATGCGCTGGAAGACCAGCTCGGCGATATCTGCGCCAGCGCGTTCAACTTCCCGGTACCGCTGGTCACACCTGATCCGGCCCGTCCGGGCCTGCGCGCGCTGGAGCTGTTTCACGGACCCACGGGCGCTTTCAAGGATTTCGGCACGCGCTTCCTGATGGGCGCGCTCGACCGCATGGCCCGGCCCGGCGAACATTTCACCGTGCTGGCCGCCACCTCCGGCGATACCGGCGGGGCGGCGGGATGCGCGGCGGAAGGGCGGGAGAATGTCTCGCTGGCCATTCTCTATCCGGAAGGGCGCGTTTCGGCCTTTCAGGAACACCAGCTGACCTGCTGGGTAGAGGGCGTCGCGGCCTTCAGCGTGAAGGGCGATTTCGATGCCTGTCAGGCGCTGGTGAAGTCCGCCTTTGCCGATGCGGCCCTGACGCGCCGCTTCAACCTGACTTCGGCCAATTCCATCAATATCGCCCGCCTGCTGCCGCAGATGGTGTATCTGGCAGGGGCCGCTCTGGACGTGCACAAGGCCAGCGGCGTTGCACCCGGCTTCATCATCCCGTCGGGCAATCTGGGCCATGGGCTCGCCGCGCTCTATGCCCGCGCGCTCGGTGCGCCCATCGGGCCGGTCGTGGTCGCCACCAATGCCAATGACGCGCTCTCGCGCTGGGCCGCCACCGGGCTCTACCAGCCCCTCCCCTCGGTGGCGACGCTGGCCAATGCCATGGATATCGGCGCGCCCAACAATTTCGAGCGTCTGGCCGCGCTGGAGCCCGGCCAGCGCGCCGTCACCGTGGAGCGGGTGCTGGACGATGCCATCCGTGCCCGGATCAGCGAGGATTTCGCCCGCTCCGGCTATGTCTGGTGCCCGCACTCGGCGATTGGCGCGGAAAGCTGGCACCGCCTGCCTGAAGCCGCGCGCGAGCAGCGCGTCTGGATCAGCGCGGCGACGGCCCACCCTTACAAGTTTGCCGATATTGTTGAACCGCTTACCGGAAGCGTCATCGTGCCCAGCCCCGCGCTGGAAGCGGTGCTGAAACGCCGCTCTGACAAGCACCAGATCAAGGCCGATCCTCAGGCGCTCGCCCGTGCGCTCGCCGATACATTCCGCCCGGCTCATGCCGGCGAGGGAGTTCCTGCATGACCACACGCAAATCACCGTCGCGCACCCTGATCGAAGGGCCGGCGCGCGCGCCTGCACGCGCCATGCTACGCGCCGCGGGCTATGACGATGAGGCGATGGCAAAGCCCATGATCGCGATCGTCAACACCTGGTCCAGCGTCACGCCGTGCAACATGCATCTGGCAGACCTTGCCGTGCATGCACGCGAGGGCATTCTCGCAGCCGGCGGTACGCCGGTCGATTTCAACACCATCGTGGTCACGGACGGCATCTCGATGGGTACCGAAGGCATGCGCGCCAGCCTGATGAGCCGCGAATGCGTTGCTGATTCTGCCGAACTGGCGGTACGCGGACATTGCCTTGACGCGGTGCTGTTTCTGGTCGGCTGCGACAAGACGATTCCCGCCGCTGCGATGGCGGCCGCGCGCCTCGATCTGCCGAGCGTCGTGCTCTATGGCGGGTCGATCATGCCGGGACGGCTGGGTGAGAAGAACATCACCATCCAGGACGTGTTCGAAGCCGTCGGCGCGTGTGCCGCAGGCCGGATCAGCGAGGCGGAGCTGGCAGAGGTCGAAAAGGCCGCCTGCCCCGGTGCGGGCGCCTGCGGGGGCCAGTTCACCGCCAACACGATGGCGCTGGCGCTCACCTTCCTTGGCCTTTCCCCCATGGGGCTGAACGATATTCCGGCTACGGACAGCCGCAAGCCGGCGGCGGCCCGGCGGGCGGGCGAGCTGGTAGTGGAAGCCCTGCGGCAGGGGCGCAATGCCCGCCAGCTCATCACGCCGCTCAGCCTGAAAAACGCTGCGGCCGCCGTGAGCGCCACGGCCGGCTCGACCAATGCCGTCCTGCATCTGGTGGCCATCGCGCGTGAGGCAGGCATCGGCCCGGACGGGTTCGGCATTGACGATTTTGACCGCATCTCGCGCTCCACGCCGGTGATTGCCGACCTGAAACCCGGCGGGCGCTTCATGGCCCCGGACATGGCCGCGGCGGGCGGCTCGGCCCTTCTGGGACGGCGGCTGAAGGAGGCAGGGCTCATAAAGGACGCGCCCACCATTACCGGCGACAACCTGTTCGCGCTGGTCGCCGGGGCAGAGGAAACCCCCGGCCAGGAGGTTATCCGCACGGCCGGCCAGCCCCTGAAGGCCCGCGGCGGGTTCGGCATTCTCTATGGCGATCTCGCGCCTGAAGGATGCGTCGCCAAGCTCGCCGGGCATGACCGGCTGCTCTTCACCGGGCCCGCACGTGTGTTTGATGGCGAGGATGCCTGCTTTGAGGCTGTCCAGTCCGGGCGCATCCGCAAGGGCGATGTGGTGGTGATCCGCCATGAGGGGCCGGCCGGTGGCCCCGGCATGCGCGAAATGCTGGCCATCACGGCGGCCATACAGGGCGCGGGGCTGGGCGATGATGTGGCACTGGTCACGGACGGGCGCTTTTCAGGCGCAACCCACGGCTTCATGGTCGGCCATGTCGCACCGGAAGCCGCGCGCGGCGGGCCGATTGCCTTCCTGCAGGATGGTGACGAGGTGACGATTGATGTCGAGCGCCAGCATATCGGCACCAATGCCGATCTGGCGGCGCGTGCAGAGGCGGGCTTCACGCCGCCTCCGCCCCGTTACCGCTCAGGCGCGCTCGCCAAATACGCCGCCCTTGTCGGGTCAGCCTCGGACGGGGCCACAACCAGCTTCCCGTTCGGGCACTGACCGGCCGGTCAGGCCGCGTCGATGGTCTGTGCGGCCCCGGTCAGAATGGCGTTGATCGCCGCTGAATCCGGCGCTGCGCGCAGGGCCGTGCGGATATCCTCGCGGCGGAACAGGCGCGCCACGCGGGCGAGAGCCTTGAGATGCTCGGCCCCGGAATCCTCCGGCGCCAGCAGCAAAAAGACCAGATCGGCGTGACGGCCATCCACCGCGTCGAAATCGACCGGCGTCTTCAGGCGCGCAAACACGCCGCAGGTGCGGTCCACCTCTGCCGTGCGTGCGTGGGGAATGGCCACGCCATCGCCCACGCCCGTCGAGCCGAGGCGCTCGCGCTCCATCACCGCATCAAGCACATTGCGCGCAGGCACGTGCAGCGTACGCTGGGCGAGATCGCACAGTGACTGGAGCACCTGTTTGCGGCTGGTGCCGGGGAGGTCGGCAACAGCCCCGCCGGGCGGGATCAGATCTGACAGAGCCATGTTACGCCTTGAGCTGAGGCCGGGAATTGAAGAACCCGGCTAGCGAGCGGCGCCGTCTTTAACGCCTCTTGCCGGATCAATCCACCCCACATGACCATCAGGACGGCGATAGACCACATTCAGCGCGCTGCTTGCCGCATTCCTGAACAGGATGAAGGGGGCATCGAGCACGTCCATCTCATGCACCGCCATGGAGACGGTCAGCGTGCGCAGCTCGCCCACGGTCTCCGCAACAATGACCGGCTCATGCCCGCCTGTCGCGCCGCCATCATCGCCGTCCTCATCATCCTGCTCGTCAAGCAGGACGGCCCGGCCATTGCCGCGGAACACCACGATGGGCGTCTCCTCTGCCGGAAGGCTGGCCTTGTTCTCGTTATGATGATCCTTCAGGCGGCGCTTGTAGCGGCGCAGGCGTTTCTCCAGATGCTCCACCGCCACCTCGGCGGCGGCATAGGCGTCTGCGCCCTCACCGGAGGCCTGCAGGAAAGCGCCGGACGGCAGGTGCAGCGAGCACTCCACCTTGAAACCGAACCCTTCCTTGGTGGCGGTCACGAACGCCTCCCCGGGACGGTTGAAATACTTGGCGGTGCCTTCTTCCACCTTGCCTTCAATGCGCTCACGCAGAGCGGGCGAAACGTCGATACCTTTGGAAACAAACTGGATGTGCATGTCAGCTCCATCTGCCGCGGGCGCGTTGCGCTGGCGTGGAGCCTTTTTGCAAAAGGCCCCCGGCGCCGTTACGCAGCGCGTGGCCGAAATCCGGATAGTGGACTCCGGACGCCCTGACGGTAGCAAGCCGGGCGGGCGCGTCAATGCGGGGAAGTGGTAAACAGGGCCGGTTTCTACCGCTTCATCATGCGGCGGCGCTGTACCGAGGAGGGGATATTCATCGCCTCGCGGTATTTCGCCACAGTACGCCGGGCGATATCGATGCCATCGGCGAGCAGACGCTCCACAATGGCGTCATCGCTCATCACCTCTTCGGCGGTCTCGCCCTGGATCATCGCCTTGATGCGGTAGCGCACTGCTTCGGCGGAATAGGCTTCCCCGCCATCGGCCGAGGCGATGGAGGAGGTGAAGAAATATTTCAGCTCGAACAGGCCGCGCGGGGTCGCCACATACTTGTTGGAGGTGACGCGGCTGACGGTCGATTCGTGCATGCCCACCGCATCGGCGACCGTTTTCAGGTTGAGCGGACGCAGCCAGGCCACGCCCTTGGCGAAGAAGGCGTCCTGCTGGCGCACGATTTCGCTCGCGACCTTCAATATCGTACGGGCGCGCTGATCGAGGCTTTTGACCAGCCAGGAGGCGTTCTGCGCGCACTCGGTGATGAAGGTCTTTTCCTCCGCCGAGCGGGCACTGCCCGCGATCTGCGCAGCATAACGGTTATTCATCAGCACGCGCGGCAGGGTGTCGGTATTCAGCTCCACCGCCCAGCTGCCATCGGGGCGCTCGCGCACGAACACGTCCGGCTCGACAGCGCGGGTGGTATCCGATCCAAAGGCCAGGCCGGGCTTCGGGGTCAGGCGGCGGATCTCGGCGATCATGTCGTCAAGATCATCGCCATCCACGCCGCAGGCCGCTTTCAGCGCCGGGTAATCGTGCTTGGCCAGCAAGGGCAGGTTATCGACCAGCGCGGCCATGGCCGGATCCAGCCGGTCGCGTTCTTTCAGCTGGATGGCAAGGCATTCCTGGAGATTACGCGCCATTACACCGGCCGGTTCAAAGCCCTGCAGGCAGTCCAGCAGCGCCTCGACTTCGGACCGCATAACGCCGAGGCGCTCCGCCGTCTCGTCGATATCAGCGCGCATATAGCCGTCATCGTCAGCCAGATCGATCAGGTGCGCCGCGATCATCCGGTCCGCTGCCGAGAGGACAAGATCGGCCAGCTGGCCGTGCAGATGCTCGCGCAGCGTCTTCTCGCGGGTGGCGTGTGCTGCGGCGTCAAACTCCTCGCCGTCGAACGAGCCGCCCTTGCCCGCACGGGACCAGTCAACCGCACCGCCGCCATCATGGGCACCGGCCATGTCTGGCGCGCTGTCGGCATAGAGGGCTTCCCGGTCGGTATCGAGCGCCTCTTCGGCGGCAGCCGAGGGCGCATCAAAGCTCAGCTCGTCACTGGCGCTTCTGTCGGGCTTGTCCTGCGGGCCTTCATCAGATGCCGCTTCCGGGCGTTCATCGCGTTCAAGAAGCGGATTGCGCTCCAGCTCTTCCTCAACGAACTCGGCCAGCTCCATATTATTGAGCTGCAACAGCTTGATGGCCTGCTGGAGCTGCGGGGTCATGACGAGCCCCTGCCCCTGCCGCGCCTCCAGCCTTTGTCCGAGTTTCGCCATGCCTGTCCGCCCTACTGGAAGCTGTCGCCGAGATAGACGCGGCGCACCGACGGATCGCGCAGCACGTTTTCCGGCGAGCCTTCAAACAATACCTCGCCATCATGGATGATGGCCGCCCGGTCCGTGATCTGCAGCGTCTCGCGCACATTGTGATCGGTGATCAGAATCCCGATGCCGCGCGCCTTGAGATAGAGGATAAGGTCGCGGATATCGGCGATCGCCAGCGGGTCGATGCCGGCAAAGGGTTCATCAAGCAGGATGAAGCCGGGCCGGGTGGCCAGCGCGCGGGCGATTTCCACCCGGCGGCGCTCCCCGCCTGACAGCGCCATGGCCGGGCTGTCACGCAGATGATCCACACCCAGCTCCTCCAGAAGCTCGTCCACGAGCTTCTTGCGGGCCGTCTTGTCCTTTTCGGCAATCTCGGCGGTGGCAGTGACGTTCTCGGCAACCGTCATGCCGCGGAAGATGGAGGCTTCCTGCGGCAGATAGCCAATGCCCAGCCGCGCGCGCTGGAACATGGGAAATTCGGTAATGTCCTCGCCGTCCAGCATGATGCGCCCGTGATCGGCCGGGATAAGGCCGGTTATCATGTAGAAGCACGTGGTCTTGCCCGCCCCGTTGGGACCGAGCAGGCCCACGACTTCGCCGCGTTTGAGCGTGAGCGAGACGGACTTGACCACCACGCGCCGGCCGAATGCCTTGCCGATCCCCTCGACCCGCAAGCCTTCAGCGGCGCTGCCTGGCGTCATAGCGTCTGTCATCGCTCCTGCCCTTTCCATCATGGTTACCGGCACCGGACTAACATTTGGTGAAATGATGCTGCCCTATCCATGACGGGTGCCGCACCGGGCTGGCAACCCGGCGGGACAGGCAGATGCAGCAGGAGACGCAAGGCGCAAATGGCCTATTCGCTTCCCGTATCTTCCGGCGCAGCGCGCGTCTGGGCGGACAGGAAATCCTCCCGGTAGCTCTGCGGCGGCGGGCCGGGCACGGGCGGAGCGGGGCAGCGCTCGCGCTGGGCGGCGGCATCTTCCGCGCCGCCATCAGAGAAGAAGAGCGAGCGCACCCTGCCATTGCCACCGGTCAGCCGGGAAATGCCGGTGCGCAGATTGATCACCAGCTCCTGCCCGGTGGACACATTGCAGCCCTGGGTCAGCACCACCGAGCCGGACAGGATGATGATCTCCTCATTGAGATCATAGATGCCATGATCGCCGCGGGCTGTTTCCAGCGGCGTCACATAGAACACGTCGCCGCGCGCCACGATGCGGTCAATCCGGCGCTGGCCGGTCTGCGGATTGCGGGCGATGAAGGCCTCTGCCTCGTCGGCGCGCAGACGCGTATCGCCGCGTATCGCGTTCACATTGCCCACGAACAGCGCCCGGTCATCCTGATCAAGGATTTCCTGCCGGTCCGAACTGATATCCACAAAGTCCGGCACCGGGCTCTGGGCCATGGCCGCGTGGCCGCCCATCGTCAGGGCCAGTGCGAGCGCCGGCCAGAGCCGTGCGAGGCGTTGCATCCTGCTCATTCATCCTCCTCGGCAGCCGGAGCCGCATCGCCTGTATAGAAGCGCGTGACGACCCCGCCGGTAAAGACCAGCCTGCGGCCATCATCATGAAGTTCGAAACCCTGCGCCTGTATACCCCCCCAGGGCGCCCGCCCCTCCACGGGAAGATCGCCTGTCACGACCGCCGCCGCAAGGTCCAGCGCTGCGCCCTCGGTGCGGAAGCGGTAGCCGGAATGGGTGGAGAAGCGCACCGTGCCGCTCATGCGCAGAATGCGCGCACGGTCATCATAAAGCCCGGTCTGGGAGAGAACCTCGGACGCATCAGGCCGGTTGGCCCCGCCGAACAGGAGCGCGTAATCGATACGCGGGTTTTCCAGATCGGTGAGATTGCCAAGCCCTGCCAGCCGCCTGACGGCGCTGTCGGCGGTAAGCACAAAGGGCCGCCCGTTCTGGTCACGCCCGGTAAAGCGCGGATTGGTGATGCGCTCGGCATCGCCCACCGTGCCGGTTACCAGGCTCGCCTCGCGCTCACCGGTCATGAAGGACTGGATGATGATATTGGCCACCAGCGCGCCGATCAGCACCATGGCCACCAGACGCACAATGCGCACCATCCGGGCACGCAGGCGCGCCGTCTGCGCCGCTTCGCGGGCAGGGCGTATGCCGGCAGAGATGGAAAGCGCACTCATCAGGACGGGGCTGCCCTCTGTTACTGGCGCAGTTGTGAACCCGCCTCGCGGCGTTTTCAAGGCTGGGGCTGGTATGCCGGCCCTGCCTAGCTGTGCGCGAAGATGTCGTCCTCGGCCCAGCCGGCCAGATCCAGCCGGGCGCGCGTGGACAGGAAGGCAAAGCAGGCGCGCGCCATCTCCATGCGCCCCTCGCGCTCCAGCATGGCCGCCAGCCCGTCGCGGACCTGATGCAGGTAGAGCACATCGTCGGCGGCGTATTTCAGCTGGGCCTCGCTGAGCTCGGCAGCGCCCCAGTCCGAGCTCTGCTGCTGCTTGGACAGCTCGATCCCGGCAATCTCGCGCGTCACATCCTTCAGCCCGTGCCGGTCGGTGTAGGTGCGCACCAGCTTGGACGCGATCTTGGTACAGAAGACCGGGCTGAGGCTGACTCCGAGATCCCGCTCGATCATGGCGATGTCAAAGCGCGCAAAGTGCAGGATCTTTTCGACCGTCTGGTCCGCCAGCAGCGCCTTCAGGCGCGGGCAGTCATAGGTCTCGCGGTCAAGCTGGACGAGATGGGCCTCGCCATCACCGGCCGAGAGCTGGACCAGGCACAGCCGGTCGCGCACCAGGGACAGGCCCAGCGTCTCGGTGTCCACTGCCACCCGCTTGCCAAGAGAGAGGCCTGCGGGCAGATCGCCCTTGTGGAAATGAATTGTCATGGTGTGCCGTCCGCTGTCCGGGTGAAGCTGATACCGGTCCACCTATGGGCCGTCAGGTGCGTCCGCGTCAATCAAGCGGGCCATGAAACGCGCCCGCCAAGGTTGAACCGCCGCGCCGGGGCCGCTAGGCTGGCGCCATCATGTTACAGGCAGTTGTCATTGCCGCCGCGCTCGGCGCGGCCAGCGGGCAGACATCGCCCGCCGCCACCGGAGAGGGTTTTTTCACCGCCTCCACCGATTCAGACCGCAGGGCGTTTGCAGGGCTGAGAGCCGGGACGCTGGGCGTCGGGCTGGAGGGCGGCTACCGGCTCAACGACTATTTCCAGATACGCGCCCACGCCGCAGGACTGGTCTATTCCGATGACCAGACCGTGGCCGACATATCCAGCGATTTCTCGCTGCGTCTGGCCAGCATCGGCGGCGGGGTCGATTTCTTCCCCTTCCGGCGCGTGTTCTATGTCACTGCCGGGGCGCGCTATAATTTCAACAAGGCGGTCTTCAACGCCCAGCCCGCCAGCGACTACCAGATCGGCGACAATGTCTATCCGGCCGCCGAGGTGGGGCGGCTGACCGGCGAGGCGCAATTCGCGCCCAATGCCTGGTTTGCCGGTGTGGGGCTGGCCGGGCGGCCCTGAAACGGCCCGGTCGAGCTGGCGTTTGAGGCAGGCGTCTACCGGCAGGGCGTGCCCAGCGTACGCTATGAGGTGACCGGCATACTCGCCAATGACCCGGTGTTTCTGGCCGATCTTGACCGCGAAGCGGAGCGCGCACGGCAAGATCTTGATAAATATGACTCGTTTCCGCTGCTGGCGCTGAACTTACGCTATCGCTTCTGAAGTATAGCCCCGCCAGTATTGCATAGCCGGTTTGCACTGGCGCATGCCTTCTTTTGGCAACATTTCAGCGATAAATGGCCGGCTTGGACACGATAACAGCCTGAATAGGCCTCCTCCCCATGCCCCTTACCGCTCAGCTTCCTGCGGCGCAGCCCGTCTGCGCCGAGCTTGATATTCATCGCGTGCTGACCTTGCGCTTTGATCGCGACATCACCCCGGCCATGCTGGACATGGCCGTGGCCGAAATTGCGCGGATCAGCGATGGCGCGCGCGTCGACGCCTTCCTGATCGACAGCCGGGGCTGTGAAGCGGCCTATCAGACCGCCGAACTCTCCACCGCCATTGAGCGGATCATGGACGAGATTGCCCCGCGCCGCTGCGCGGTACTGGCCGCAGGCGAACGCACCCACGCTTTTCGCGTACTGGAAAGCACGGCGCGCGCCTATGCGGTGAAGACCCAGCCTTTCACGGAAGAACACGAGGCCCGAGCCTGGCTGCTGCAGAGCTGAGCGTCACGGCTGGCACCGGAAACGCAAAGCGGCCCCGCGAGCGGGGCCGTTTTTGTGTCTGGCCGGAGCCAGAAGACGATGGTGCCCAGGAGAAGACTCGAACTTCCACTCCCTTGCGGGAACTGGCACCTGAAGCCAGCGCGTCTACCAATTCCGCCACCTGGGCATGTCTTAGGGGCGTCGGAGGCGCGGTGATAAATCCACGCGCACGCGGTGTCAACGCGGGTATGCGGCGTTGCCAACAGCGCGCGAATTTGGTCTACCGGGCACCGGCACAGGATATCCGCCGTTCCCTCGCCGGACGGCTGGCAGGCAAAGGGCAAACACCATGCTGCGCGACGAGATGATCACTGTTTTCGGCGGTTCGGGCTTTATCGGGCGCTATGCGGTGCGCGCCCTGGTGAAAGCAGGCTACCGGGTGCGGGTGGCGACGCGCCTGCCGCATGTGGCCCATGAGCTGAAACCCATCGGCACGGTAGGCCAGATCCAGCTCATGCAGGCGAATGTGCGCAATCCCGCTTCGGTGGCGCGCGCGGTCGAGGGCGCATCCGGCGTCGTGAACCTCACCGGCATCCTGGCTGAAAGCGGCCGCCAGACCTTCCGCGCCATCCAGGCGCAGGGCGCTGCCAATATCGCCGAAGCCGCGAAAGCCGCCGGGATTACCCGCCTTGTGCATGTCTCTGCCATCGGCGCGGACGAGGACAGCAAGTCTGCCTATGCCCGCACCAAGGCCGAAGGCGAGGCTGCGGTGCTTAAAGCGGTGCCGACCGCCACCATTCTGCGCCCCTCCATCGTGTTTGGCGCCGAGGACAGCTTCTTCAACCGCTTTGCCCAGATGGCGCTCTATGCGCCGGCCCTGCCGCTGATCGGCGGCGGCAAGACGCTGCTCCAGCCGGTCTGGGCCGGTGATGTAGGCGAGGCGATCCGTGCCGCGCTTCAAACGGCGGATGCGCAGGGCCAGACTTATGAGCTCGGCGGGCCGAACACCTACAGCTTCAAGGCGCTGATGGAGTATCTGCTGGCAACGATCCAGCGGCCGCGCTTCCTGGTTCCGCTGCCGTGGTTTGCCGCCTACACGATAGGCTTTGCCGGTGAGATGGCCGGGGCCATCCCCTTCGTGCCCACCGTTCTGACCCGCGATCAGGTGACCCTGCTCAAAAGCGACAATGTGGTGAGCGACGGCGCAATGACGCTGACCGATCTCGGCATCAAGGGCGACACGGTGGAAGCCATCGTGCCGACCTATCTCTATCGCTTCCGCCGGGGCGGCCAGTTCGCAGCGGCTGAGTAGGACTTCCCCTCGTCCTTCGAGACGTTCGCTTCGCTCACCCTCAGGATGAGGGGAAAAGCACACTCCAAGCCCTCATCCTGAGGAGGCCCGAAGGGCCGTCTCGAAGGACGAGGGCTTGACCACCTAAACCACCCAGACCAGCACCGCGATAATCGCGAAAGCGAGCGCGATCCGGTAAATCACGAAGGGCAGGAAGCCGAACCGGTCCACCAGCTTTAACAGCAGGTGGATGGCCAGAAGGCTTGCCGCAAACGAGAGACCCACCGCCAATAGCCCGTCCATCAGGCTCGCGCCCGGGTCCTCCCCGCGCGCCAGATCAATGCCGGACTGGAGCCCGAATGCGGCGATGACGGGAATGCTGGACAGCATGGCAAAGCGCGCGGCGGCAGAGCGCTCCGCGCCGAGCATGCGCGCGGCCGTCATCATCAGGCCTGAACGGCTGGAGCCGGGGATCATCGCGACGGCTTGGGCAAGCCCGATCACGGCGGCATCCTTGTAGGTCAGTGTTTCGACCGTCTTCACGCGCGGGCCATACTTGTCAGCCAGCCAGAGCGGCAGGGCAAAGACCAGCGTTGCGCCCGCAATCACGGCAGGCGAGCGCACCATATCCATCATGCCGGTAAAATAGAGCACCGCGCCCGCAATCATTACCGGAGGGGTGGCGATCAGCACCAGCAGGGCGAGGCGGCCACCGGGCGTCAGCCTGCCGGTAAACCAGGCCAGCACGCCCACGATCACCTCACCGATTTCCTTGCGGAAATAGACAAAGACCGCGAGCAGCGAGCCGATATGGGCCATCACATCGATCAGCACGCTCTGCGGCTCCACCCCGAAGGCGAGCGGGGCCAGGATCAGATGCGCGGAGGAGGAGACGGGCAGGAACTCTGTCAGGCCCTGAACGATGGCGATCAGGATGAGAAGGGTAAGGGTCAAGGCGCGTCTCCCCTGGCGCTGCAAGGCGGGTTCTGGCGGGACCATTTCACGCAAGTATTGCCGGCGTGTGAAGAGGCCTCAGCCTTTCAGCGCCTCGCGTACCGCCTCGGCAAGGCGTGCGGCTTCGTCAGCGCGCGCAGACCCGCGCCGCCAGGCCATGCCGATCTCCCGGCCCGCCACAGGCGGGTCGAAGGGGCGCACAGAGAGGCCGAGCCCGTCCACCAGCCCGCCATCCACGGCAAGTCTGGGCAGCACGGTCGCGCCCAGCCCGCTTCTGACCATCTGCACCAGCGTATGCAGGCTGGTGGCGGCAAAGTCGGACCGCGCGGCATCGGCCCGGCCCGAACCGGGGCCGGAAGCGGCCTGGCTGGCGCTGCACACGCTCAGGGCATGGTCACGCAGGCAGTGGCCATCCTCGAGCAGCAATAGCGGCTCATCGGCCAGCATGGCGGGCTTGAGATGGCGTTCGCCGGCCAGCCTGTGATCCTGCGGCGCGGCAAACAGGAACTCGTCCATGGCGATGGAACGCGTTTCTATCCCGGCGGCCTGATAGGGCAGGGCGATGAGGGCGGCATCCAGCCTGCGTTCCTTCAGCGCCTCGATAAGACGATGGGTCAGGTCCTCGCGCAGGAACAGCTCCAGCCCGGAAAACGCCTTGCCAAGCGCCGGCAGGACACGCGGCAGCAGGAAGGGCGCAATGGTGGGGATGACCCCCAGCCGGAACTGGCCTGTCAGCGGCTCTCCCGCGGCCCGGGCCGCATGCACCAGGTCTTCGGCTTCGGTGAGGATGGTGCGCGCCCTTTCCACCGCCGCCTCGCCGGCCGGCGTCAGGCTCGCCCCGCGCGCGCCCCGCTCCACCAGCGTGGTGCCAAGGCAGCCCTCAAGCTCCTTGATCCCCGCCGACAGGGTGGGCTGGGTGACGTGGGCGGCCTCAGCGGCACGGCTGAAATTGCCATGCTCGGCAAGGACGATCAGGAATTGCAGCTGCCGCAGGGTGGGAAGATTGGTGCTCATGACTATCGAGCTAGCCTATCGCCGGACAAGACTCAATCGATAGCGGGCAGAGCAGCCTGCGGCAGGCCGTCTCAGGGTCCCCACACGGGTCTTCCTGATAGCTCATCCCTGTCTCCCGCCTCCAAAATCCATACTTTGTTAAAATTTGTGACAGTCATCAAACCGTCATGAGTGGCACAAGAGCAATATTTTTCAACAGTTTAAGTCCATGTTGACGGCCATAAAAAAGTTCCGTATCCTGACTTTATGGCTGATACGATCCACCATATCGGGCAAACCGTCCCCAAGCGTGACCGGCGCGATGCCGGGCGGGCCAATGCGGCCTGGCGCTGGTTTTCGGACCGCACGGCGCTGCGCGCGGCACGCTACCGGGATCTGACCTGGCGCCACGTCGCCCGGCACATGATCGTGGCCGTTATCATCATGCTGGTCTCGCGCCTTGTGGCAACCGAGCCCTATGGCCCGCTCCTGCTGATCATCGGCGCGATCTGGACCTTCCTGATGGTGCGCATCGCCTTCATCAAGGCGTTTGACCAGCTGACCCGGCACCGCCAGCAGGCCTCCTGAGGCCCCGCACCCGCCCGGCCTTCCTCACAGGCGTAATGGCCCGTTGACGCGCGTGACGCCCGGCTTAGGCTGGCGCCAGATGGTTCGCGGCGGGGAGAAGCGCCTTCATGTCATGGTGGTTCGGAACAGCGCTGTGGAAGCGCGTGCTGGGTGCTCTGGTGCTGGGCATCGCGTTTGGCGCGGCCATGTCGCAGATCATGGGCGCAGAGGCGGCAACCGATCTCATCGAGAGCTATGTGCGCCCGATCGGCGATCTCTTCATCCGCCTCATCCGCATGCTCATCGTGCCGCTGATCCTGACCACGCTGGTGGCGGGCGTCTATGCGCTGGGTGATCCCAAGCGCCTCGGGCCCATCGGCGGCAAGACGCTGGCGCTCTATTTCGTCACCACCTTCTTTGCCAACATCATTGGCATCATTTTCGGCCTGATCTTCCGTCCCGGCGCGGGCGCAGACCTGGGCGGCGCGGACGCGGTTCCCGTGTCGGGCGAGGCCGAGGGGCTGGGCAGCCGCCTGCTCGCCATCATTCCGGACAATCCCGTCGCCGCGCTGGCAGACGGCGATGTGTTGGCCGTGATCTTCTTTGCGGTGCTGCTGGGCGTCGGCATTCTTTTGGCTGGCAAGGCGGGCAAACCGGTCGGAGAGCTGTTCAACTCTGCCTCTGACGTGGTGCTGAAAGTCACCCACATGGTGATGGAAGTCGCCCCGTTCGGCGTGTTCGCGCTGGTGGCCTACACAACGGTGAGCCAGGGGCTGGAAGCCTTCGCCTCGATCGGGCTTCTCATCGTCACCGTGTATCTCGGGCTCTTCACCCACGCCGTGCTGGTCTATGGCGGGCTGATCAAGTTCGTGCTGCGCCTGCCTCTGATGGATTTCGTGCGCGGGATTGTCGATGCGCAGGCGGTCGCCTACTCCACCGCCTCTTCCTCGGCCACCCTGCCCGTGACCATCACCAATGTGGTGGAAAATCTCGGCGTGAAGCGCTCGGTTGCCGGCTCCGTCCTGCCGCTCGGCGCCACCATCAACATGGACGGCACCGCGCTCTATCTCGGCATCCTCGCCCTCTTCACCGCGCAGGCCTTCGGCTATGATTTGACGCTGACGCACTATTTCATGATCGCCTTTACCGCCGCCATCGCCTCCATCGGCGCGGCGGGCATACCCAGCGCCGGGCTGTTCCTGCTCGCCATCGTGCTGAGCACGTTCAACGTGCCGCCAGAGCAGATCGCCATCATTGTCGGCTTCATCCTGCCGGTGGACCGGATCATGGACATGGCCCGCACGGCGCTGAACGTCACCGGCGACGCTGCCGTCTCCGTGGCTGTGGCCAAGTGGGAGGGCGAGCTGGACGAGGAACGCTTCCGCGCGCCCGCCGACACGCCGATACCCGCCGAGGACGACACCAAGGCCTGAACCGGAAGCGCGCCCGCTTCGTATCGGTGAGGACAGACCTCACCGGTAACGGAGCCAGCCATGATGTTTCTTCGCCTTGTCCTCGCCGCAGCGGGGCTCGCCCTGCTGGCCAGCATTCTCTGGGCGGCGCAGAGCGCCCCTATCGGCGCCAGCTTCTCGGACATGGTCCAGGATCCGTGGGGCGTGGTGGCCCTGCTCGATCTCTATATCGGCTTCCTGTTCCTCGCCGTGATCATCTGGCTGTTTGAGCGCAACAGGCTGATCGCGCTGCTCTTCATCGCGCCCCTGCCGCTGCTGGGTAATGTGTGGGCGGCGGTCTGGATTGTCTGGCGCGTGGGCGCGCTCAGCGCCCGGCTGAAACCGGCGGCTAACCAGCCCGGCTGAGCGCCCGGTCGCGTTCTGCCGCCAGCCCTGCATCGCTGACCGTCTCGGCGACAAACCGGTCCACCGGCGTTTCAAGGCCGAGGCGGGAGATGGCCAGCTCCTGCGCGGTCCACTGATTGCCCTGCGGCAGGTTGGAGTTCACCGCGCTGAACGCGCTGACGCGCACGCCCATATGCCCGGTGAGGCAGCGATAGGCCTCAAACGGTCCATGGACCGCCTCAGGCGCGCCCTCCACCGCCACCGGAACCGCCTCATAGACGACGCCCAGGTCTTCAGTCGCGTTCATCAGCGCATAGTCGCGGGGGCTGAGCAGCGTCGCCCAGGCCGACACGCTGGCGCCCGGCTCCTCGGCGAGCGTGGCCGGCACCGAGCCATAGACGGCAATACGGTTGGCCCAGCAGATGACATGGCCGGGCAGGCTGACCGCAATGACCGGGATCACCACATTGTCGATATAGCGGGCAAACTTCCTTTGAAGCTGCACGGGCGCGGCGTTGGACCCCACCGCCACCACGGGGTGATACGCGCCCTCATCCAGCTGCTTGGCCCTTTCCGCCCCCACCACGTCGGCGAGGGAGCGGATATGACCGCCGTCGGCCACCTGCCAGCCGCTGATCGGGCCTTTGGTCGAGCGGATATCCAGCGTGCGGCCATCGACGAACAGAAAATCACCCTCCGGCCGCGTGAACGGATAGGAGAGCGCCCATTGCATTTTCAGGTGCAGCGGATCGATCACTTGCTTTGGCCTCTCTTGGCCTCCACCCAGTCGATCAGCATCTTGCTGACATCGATGCCGGAGAAGCGGCGCAGCTCCTGCACGCCGGTGGGCGAGGTGACATTGATCTCGGTCAGATAGTCCCCGATCACGTCAATGCCGACAAAGACAAGGCCGCGCGCCTTCAATTCCGGGCCGATAATCCGGCAGATTTCAAGATCGCGCGCCGAGAGATCGGATTTCACCGCCTTGCCGCCGACATGCATGTTGGCGCGCACCTCACCCTCCGCCGGCACGCGGTTGATCGCGCCCGCCGGCTCGCCGTTCACAAGGATCACGCGCTTGTCGCCATTTCGCACATCGGGAACAAAGGCTTGCGCCATCAGCGGCTCGCGGCTGACCTGTGCAAACAGCTCCAGCAGCGAGGCGAGATTCTCGGCAGAATCGCGGATGCGGAACACGCCCGCCCCGCCATTGCCGAACAAGGGCTTCACCACGATGTCGCGCCCGTGCGCCTCGAAGAAGGCGCGAATGTCAGAGAGCGAAGACGAGATGAGGGTGGGCGGCATCAACCCTTCAAAGCGCGTGACGAACAGCTTTTCGGGCGCATTCCTCACCTCTGCCGGGTCATTGACCACCAGCACACCCGGTTGTAGCGCCTCCAGCATGTGAGTGCTGGTGATATAGGCCATGTCAAAGGGCGGGTCCTGGCGCAGGAAGATCACGTCCAGCGTGGCAAGGTCCAGCACCACCGCCTCTTCCAGCACCACATGCTGCCCTTGAACGCGTTTCAGTTCGCGCACTTTTTGAGCCCGCGCGCGCACCCTGCCATCCTCCATGGCCATGTCTTTCGGTTCATAGACCCAGATCTCATGGCCCCGGGAGAAGGCTTCGAGCGCAATGTCGAAGGTGGAATCCGCATTCACATTGACGCCCGTGATCGGGTCCATCTGGAAGGCAATTTTCAGCATGGGATAGCGCTTTCAGCTCTGGCGGGCGGATCAGGCGCTAGAGGTAGGGGATGAGGGGGGAAATGGGAAGGTGGGGTCATTTTACTTTAGCGATCGCAGGGTCGTCACCGAACTCTATGACAATCCAGTCATCGTCACCATCTAATCCTCCAGACTCTATGTATAACTTCGTAATTACCTTCCCATTAACGAAATTTTCTTTAGACATCCTAGAAAGAAAATTACCTCCATGCCTGTCGAATTCATTTTTATCTATTATATCACCTAAATATTTCTGGAACAGTTTTAGAGATGTTTTTGCCATACCACCACCAGGTTGCTTTGGATAATTAAACTGAGATTGAACGTAGTCCCGCGATTTCATCGGATCAAAGAGGCCCTAAGAATAAGTCTGTCGAGCCAAGTAGGGAGGTTCCACCGGAAGCGGCAACTTTCTTGTTAAGTCATCAACCAGGACATCTAATTGAATTTGCCGATCAGGTGATCTCGCAAAGGTCGATGCCTTCCAAGAATCCGACTTTTTCAAGCCGCCCTAAAAAAATAAAAAGGGAGCCCTTTCATCAACAACGTGGCGAATGACTATAATATAGTCTAATTTAAATTTATTCAGTGCGATTTCAATAACTTTTTGAGGTAAAATCTCCGATCCTATAGCTAATTTCCGATCTAAATAACTGATAAAATCACAGCCGGCGTCAAAAATTATCAGGCATTTCTTAAAATTTTTATCAACAAATCTTAGTTGGTCTTTATATTTTCTTTCTATTGATCTGAATAAAGAATTTTTTTCTGGATGGAATATGTACGCTGGAACCTGTGACTGAATAGGATGGTGCTGAGATTTTTCAGTATGGAATTTAATTTCTACTTGAACGCTGTCATTATTTATAATTAATCTAGAGCCCTTCTCACTATTATTTTTCAACAGCCATTCTTTTATTAAATATTCGTCGTCCTCGGTTAAACTAAATTCATCTAAAACAAATGGCGTGCGATCTACCCACCATTTCCCATATTCTCTTTTTTCCCCAAACATAAAACTCAAGTGTTCACCCGATCCTCGTTTAACTGAATTGCAATAATTTATTATTATATTGGCAGCTCTATCCACTTTATCTTGACGGGCCATATTCTGATCAGAAATCGCGGTAATTTCCACCACCGTCGCTTCCCCCATAAACAAGTCACTGAGCACGCCGTCAGGGCGTTTGTCGCCAGCAACGTCATCGGGTTCGATCACTAACGTCTGATCCAAACTTCCAAGTGCCCACAGCACAGCCAGCTCACACTCAGCGGCCAATGCCACTCTTGCTGTAGAATCCTCCAACTCTCGGACAAAGTTGGCCCGCTTCGGTCCCGACAGTTTTGGCTCGATGTCCGCCAACATTTTGGTGATGCGCCGCCGCGCAAAAATTGCCAATTGCCTGCACTCCAGAACTCTCCGCCACGAACACGTTATACCGGAATCTCGACGATTCGCCTCGTCACCAAGCCTCCTCCCAACCTTGCCCGCTTCTCCCGCGGCGCGTAGATAAGGCCCGAGACGCCTTATCCCTTTACGCCCCCTCGCTACCGGAGAGACCGCCATGGACGGACACGCTAAATCATCCAGTACGCTGGACGCGGTTCTGGCCCGTCAGGAGGCGGGGTTCGAGGCGGCGCTGGCGCGCTATGACCAGCTCTTGCGCATCAAGTCCATCTCCACCGATCCGGCCTATAAGGCAGAGTGCCTCAAGGCTGCGCAGAGCCTCGCCGATGAGCTTAAGGGCCTTGGCTTTGACGCCCGCGTCGCGCCGGCGATTGGCCATCCCTTTGTCGTGGCCCACCATGAGGGAGCGAGCGCAGACGCGCCCCACGTGCTGTTCTACGGCCATTACGATGTGCAACCCGTCGATCCGCTGGAGCTGTGGGAGGCCGACCCGTTCGAGCCGGAAATCAAGACCCGGGCCGATGGCAGTAAATACATCCGCGCGCGCGGCGCCGCCGATGACAAGGGCCAGCTGCGCACCTTTATCGAGGCCTGCCGCGCCTGGAAGGAAGAGACAGGCACCCTGCCCTGCAAGGTGACGATCTTCTTTGAGGGCGAGGAGGAGAGCGGCTCCCCCAGCCTTGAGCCCTGGCTGACCGAGCGTGGCGAGGAGATCAAGGCCGATTTTGCCCTCGTGTGCGACACCAATATGTGGGACCGCAAGACGCCCGCCATCACGGCTTCCTTGCGCGGCATGACGGCAGGCGAAGTGACCCTGAAAGCGGCGAGCCGCGATCTGCATTCCGGGCTCTATGGCGGCGCGGCGCGTAACCCGATCACGCTGCTGACGCAGATACTGGGCAGCATTCATGACGAGACCGGCCGGGTGACCTTGCCCGGCTTCTATGACGGCGTGGAGGACGTGCCGGAGCCAGTGCTGGAACAATGGAAGGCGCTGAACTTCTCTGACGCGCGTTTCCTCGGCGATGTCGGCCTTTCGGTGCCTGCGGGCGAAGAGGGCCGCATGGTGCTGGAGCAGATCTGGACGCGGCCCACGGCCGAGATCAACGGCATTGTTGGCGGCTATACGGGAGAGGGCTTCAAGACCGTGATCCCGGCGCAGGCCAGCGCGAAAATCTCCTTCCGCCTGGTGCCGGGGCAGGACCCGGAGAAGGTGTGGAAGGCGTTTGAAGCGCATGTGACGAGCCGCCTGCCCGCAGACTGTGAGGCCGTGTTCCTGCGCCGCGATACCGGCGCGCCCGCGCTGTCTGTGGACGTGACCAATCCCGCCCTGCAGGCCTGCATAGAGGCGCTGCGCGATGAGTGGGAGACCGAACCCGCCCTGATGGGCTGTGGCGGCTCCATCCCCATTGTGGGCGATTTCAAGCGGCATCTGGGCATGGATACCATCCTCGCGGGCTTCGGCCTTGAGGACGACAATATCCATAGCCCGAACGAGAAGTATGAGCTGGAAAGCTTCCGCAAGGGCATACGCTCCTGGGCGCGGATACTGGACCGGCTGGCGGGATAAACTCTGTTTCCCTCATCCTGAGGGCAGCTTTAGCTGCATCTCGAAGGACGAGGGAAACAATCCTGCTGCCCGCCCTCGTGCTTCGAGACACCGCCTGACGGCGGCCCTCAGCATGAGGGCTAGGTATGTTGCCCCTTGTCCGTTCGCCACATTATGCGCGAAGCACAAGGGCGGAACACCGGCGCTTGAGGCAAAAACATTGACTCCTTGCGCCTACCCGCGTAATGCCACGCGCTCATAAGCAAGCGCACTAACCGCTTGCCTTGCCAGCACACGGAGCCGCTCACCCGCATCGACGGGGCGGAACAACTCCCGGAGGCTGGGAAGGTGCCCTGCCCGGCGAAGGCTCGCCCGGCGGGGTGGTTTTGCGTTTGCGCGAGTGTTTTCCCCGTCCTTCGAGACGGCCCTTCGGGCCTCCTCAGGATGAGGAAAACAGGAAGTGGCATTAAGACCCCTCATCCTTGCGGACGCAGTGGCGCTCGAAGGACGGGGGGTCGGGTAGAAGCAGGCAGCAAGGGCCTTCATGTTCGACGCGCTGAGCGAAAGACTGTCAGGCGTATTCGACCGGATCACCGGCCGGGGCGCGCTGTCTGAAAAGGACGTGGACGCGGCGCTGCGCGAAATCCGCGTGGCCCTGCTGGAAGCCGATGTCGCCCTGCCTGCGGTGAAGGATTTCGTCTCCAAGGTCCGTGAAAAGGCGGTGGGCGAAGCGGTCATCCGCTCGGTCGCGCCGGGCCAGCAGGTCATCAAGATCGTCCATGACGGGCTGGTTGAGCTGCTGGGCGGTGAAGGCGAGCCGGAACGCCTGGTTCTTGAAGGTGAGCCGCCGGTCGCCATCCTCATGGCGGGTCTGCAGGGCTCCGGTAAAACCACCACCACCGCCAAGATCGCCAAGCGCATTGCGGAGCGTGAGAAGAAGAAGGTGCTCGTCGCCTCGCTCGACACGCGCCGCCCCGCCGCCATGGAGCAGCTCGCCCAGATGGCCGAGAAGGCCGGCGTGCCAAGCCTGCCCATCGTTGCGGGCCAGACAGCGGTAGAGATCGCGCGCCGGGCGATGAGTTCCGCGCGCCTGCAAGGCTTTGATGTCGTCATCCTCGACACCGCGGGCCGCACCACGCTCGACGAGGAGATGATGGGCGAGGCGGCGAAGATCGCCTCCGAAACCCGTCCGCGCGAGATATTGCTGGTCGCCGACGCGCTGACCGGTCAGGACGCGGTGGAAACCGCGCGGCGCTTCAATGAGCGGCTGAAGCTGACCGGCCTTGTCCTCACCCGCATGGATGGTGACGGGCGCGGCGGCGCGGCCCTCTCCATGCGCTGGGTCACGGGCCTGCCGATCAAATTCCTCGGCACGTCAGAAAAGATCGATGGCCTTGATGCGTTTGACGCCAAGCGCCTTGCGGGCCGCATTCTGGGGCGCGGCGACATCGTCTCGCTGGTGGAAAAGGCCGCCGCCGAGATTGACCATGACAAGGCCGAAGCCCTCGCCAGGAAGATGGCGAAGGGCAAGTTCGACCTCAATGATCTGCGTGACCAGCTGGTCCAGTTGCAGAAAATGGGCGGACTCAGCGGCATTATGGGCCTACTGCCCGGCATGAACAAAGCCGCCAAGGCGCAGGCCGCGGCGAGCGGGTTTGATGACAAATCCCTGAAACGTCAGGAAGCCATCATCCTCTCCATGACGCCGCAGGAACGCGCCAAGCCGGACCTGCTCAAAGCCAGCCGGAAGAAGCGTATCGCGGCAGGCGCTGGCGTCGGCGTGCCGGAGGTGAACCGGCTTCTCAAAATGCATATCCAGATGGCCGACATGATGAAGCGCGCCGGCAAGGGCAAGGGCCTGCCGGGCATGCCGGGCGGGCGCATGCCGCCGGGAATGGGCGCTGGCATGGGCGGTCTGGGCGGCATGGGTGGTGGCCTCGGGGGCGCTGCCGATGACCTCCTTAAAGGAAAATCCCCGCAAGGGATGAGTGGTTTGCCGGGCCTGCCGGGCACTGGCGCACCTTTGGGGCCTGATGGCCTGCCGCCCGGCTTCCCGAAGAAGAAATAATCGTTTCAACACCAAAAGGACTACGAACATGGCCGTTAAAATCCGTCTTGCCCGCGCGGGCGCCAAGAAACGCCCTTACTATCGCATCGTCGTGGCTGACAGCCGCGATCCCCGCGATGGCCGCTTCATCGAGCGTATCGGTTCCTACAACCCGATGCTGCCGAAAGACCACGCCGAGCGCGTGACCTTCGACGCCGAGAAAGCCGCCGCCTGGATCAAGAAAGGCGCCAAGCCGACCGACCGCGTCGCGCGCTTCCTCGCCGCTGAAGGCCTCTATGAGTGGAAAGCGGGCAATAACCCGAAGAAAGCCGAACCGGGCCAGGCCGCCAAGGAACGCGCCGCTGAGCGCGCCGAGCGCGAAGAAGCCAAGAAGGCTGCCGAAGCCGAAGCCAAGGCCGCTCCGGCTGAAGAAGTAGCCGAAGAAGCCGCTGTCGAAGAAGCACCTGCCGCTGAAGAAGCGCCGGCTGCTGAGGAAGCTGCCGCCGAGGCCCCGGCCGAAGAGGCCGCTGCCGAAGAAGCCCCGGCTGAAGAAGCCCCGGATGAAGAAGAAAAGGCCTAATCAGCCTCAACTTCGTCATTCCCTCGTCCTTCGAGACGCCACCTTGCGGTGGCCCTCAGGATGAGGGAATGACAACATTGCGCCGATCAAATCAAACCCTCATCCTGAGGGCGAGCGCCAGCGAGCGTCTCGAAGGACGAGGGTTTGAGGCGCAGCAATGAACGCCTGGGTCTACATTCTGCGTTGCGCTGACGGTTCATATTACACCGGCTCGGCACGCGGCGCAGACCTTGGCGGGCGTGTCGGCGAACATGAGGCAGGCATGGGCGGTGACTACACCTCGCGCCGCCTGCCCGTAGAGCTAGTGTTTTCCGAGAGTTTCGAGCGTATCACTGATGCGATATCGGCCGAACGCCAGATCAAGGGCTGGAGCCGGGCCAAGAAGGAAGCGCTGATACGTGGTGAGTTTTCCGCGCTGCCAGAGCTTTCCTCACGCGGGTTCAAGCCGCAGCAGACTTCATCCCCCGCCCTTCGAGACGGCCTTCGGCCTCCTCAGGATGAGGGATGAAGGTTGAATTTGTCCCCTCATCCGAGGGATCAGGGCGTTTTCCCTCATCTAAGAGGGCGAGCGCAGCGAGCGTCTCGAGGGACGAGAGATAACGACCACCCATGACCAACCCCCTCATCGTCATTGCCGCCATTGTGGGCGCCCATGGGGTGAGGGGCGAGGCGAAGCTGCGCGCCTTTGGCGATGCGGCCAATGTCGCCAGTTACGGCCCGTTCCTTGATAAGGACGGCAAGGCGATCCTCACGCCGAAATCGGCGCGTTCCTCCGGCGGAGAAGCGGTGATCGTGGCGTTTGCCGAACCCGTCACCCGCGAGCAGATCATGGCGATGAAGGGCACGCTCCTGCATGTGCCCCGCTCTGCCCTGCCAGAGCCGGACGAGGACGAGTTCTACTATACCGACCTTATCGGCATGCACGCCGAACACATGGATGGCGCACCCGCAGGCCGGGTGAAGGCCGTGCATGATTTCGGTGCAGGCGAGATGCTGGAGATCAGCGGCCCGGACGGCGCGCTCTTCATCCCCTTCACCCGCGAGGCGGTGCCGGTGGTGGAGCTCGCCAAGTCCCGCCTCGTCATCAACCCGCCCGAGGCCATCGATGCGGGCGATGAGGGGGTTGAGGGGTAAGAGATGACCTTCACCGCCACCGTTCTCACCCTCTATCCGGAAGCCTTTCCCGGCGCGCTTGGCGTGTCGCTGATCGGCACTGCGCTCAAAGAGGGCAAATGGGCGCTAGAGACTGTGGACATCCGCGCATTTTCCCGTCATAAGCACGCCTCCGTTGATGACACCCCCGCTGGCGGCGGCCCTGGAATGGTGCTGCGCCCGGATGTGATTGCGGAGGCGGTAGACAGTGTGGAGCGTGAAGGCCGCCCGCTGATCTGCCTCACACCGCGCGGCAAACCGCTCTCCCAGACCATGGTCCGGGAGTGGGCGGAAGGGCCGGGCGTGATTTTGGTATGCGGGCGCTTTGAAGGCTTCGACCAGAGGGTCATCGAGGCGCGCGGCATGGAAGAGGTAAGTGTCGGCGATGCCGTCCTTGCCGGTGGAGAGATACCCGCGCAATACCTCATCGAGGCGTGCGTGCGATTGATCCCCGGCGTACTGGGCAAGATGGCGTCGACCGAAGTCGAGAGTTTCGAGGGTGATCTCCTCGAATATCCCCAATACACCCGCCCGCGGGTGTGGGAGGGGCAGGAGATCCCCGAAGTGCTGCTGGGCGGCGACCACGGAAAGGTCGCCAAATGGCGGCGCGAGCAGGCAGAACAGGCAACGAAGGACCGCCGACCGGATCTCTGGGCGAGATATCAGCGGCGGGATGGAGAGACGAGATGAACCTCATTCAGAAGCTCGAGCAGGAAGAAGCTGCACGCGTTCTCGGCGAGAAGGCGCTGCCGGAGTTCTCCCCCGGCGACACGCTGATCGTCGGCGTGCGCATCCGCGAAGGCGAGCGCGAGCGCGTCCAGCGCTTTGAAGGCGTCTGCATCGCGCGCTCAGGCGGCGGGCTCAATGAGAGCTTCACCGTGCGCAAGATCTCGTTTGGCGAAGGCGTCGAGCGCGTATTCCCGCTCTACTCGCCGCTGATCGACAGCATCGAAGTGAAGCGCAAGGGCCATGTGCGCCGCGCCAAGCTCTACTATCTGCGCGACCGCCGCGGCAAATCTGCCCGTATCGCCGAGCGTACCTCGGGCCACGGCATTGAAAGCCGCGACAGCGAGTAATTTTTCCGGTTTCACCACCGGACATGAAAACGCCCGCCGGAAACGGCGGGCGTTTTTTATTGGCCTTCATCCCCTCAATCTTCCCCTTCCCTTTGCCGCGATAAACTCGCAAACTGACCGCTCAACGAAATAGGCGCCCCGCACCCGAGGGCGTTTCACGGGGAGGTTCATCCATGACACAGCACTGGCGCGTGGCTATCGCGGCCCTTTCGGCGGCGTTCATCATCCAGGCCTGCGGCCAGCAGCAGACGGGGCCGCAGCGCGATATTTCCGGCGCGGACCGGGAGTATCAGCAGGTCCTGCTGGAAGCGCTGCTGGATGCCGAGCCGGGCAGTGTCATCGAGATACCCGCCGGCGTGTTCGTGTTTGACCGCGGCCTGTCGCTGGCCAATGTGGACGGGGTCACGATCCGCGGGGTCGGGATGGACGAGACCATCCTCTCCTTCCAGGAGCAGCGCGCGGGCGCGGAGGGCCTTCTGGTCACCGGCTCGAACAATTTCACCATTGAGGACCTCGCCATAGAGGACACGATCGGCGATGCGCTGAAAGTGACCGGCGGGGAGAATGTGATCATCCGCCGGGTGCGCACCGAATGGACGCGCGGCGTCTCCACCGATAATGGCGCCTACGGCATCTATCCGGTGCTCACCCGCAATGTGCTGATCGAGGAATCGGTGGCCATCGGCGCGTCGGATGCGGGCATCTATGTCGGCCAGTCGGACAACATCATCGTGCGCAATAACCGCGCCGAGTACAATGTCGCCGGGATCGAGATCGAAAACTCGATGGACGCCGATGTGTACGGCAATGTAGCCACCAACAATACCGGCGGCATCCTCATCTTCAACATGCCGAACCTGCCCCGTCCGGGCCATGGCACGCGCGTGTTCGACAATGATGTCTACGAGAACAATACGCGCAATTTCGGCCATGCCGGCACGCCGGTGGCGAGCGTGCCCGCCGGTACGGGCATTCTGGTCAACTCCAATGATGATGTGGAGATTTTCAACAACCGGGTATCGCGTAACCGCACCGCGAACGTGATCATCTCCTCGCTGCACTCGGCCGGTTTCTCCGAGCTGGGCGTGGAAGCCGATTTCGACCCCTATCCGGAGCGCATCTACGTCCATTCCAACATTTTCGAGGGCGGGGGGAACAATCCTGACCCGCTGGAGCTGCAGGCCCTGCGCATCGCCATGTTCGGCCCCACGGGCCGCATCCCGGACGTGCTCTGGGACGGCTATGTGGATGAGGCCAAGATGGTGGACGGGGTGATGCCGGACGCACTGCGCATCTGCATTTCCGGGGCCGATATCCTCAATGCGGATGGCCCCAACGGCTATGCCAGCCCGCGCATCGCCACGGCCGATCATGCCTGCAGCCATGATCCGCGCCCGGCGGTGGAACTGCCCTTCTAGGTCCGGACGCGATGAAGCACGCCCTCTCCCTCATCGCAGCAGGCCTGATGCTGGCTGCATGCGGAAATGATGCCGAACGAGCCCCCGCCGCCCCGGCGGCGCAGGTGGATCTGGCGGCGTGGAACACGGCCCCTGCCTTCCATGCCAGCGGCAATCCCGCCGGGCTGGAAGACTGGGGCCAGTTCCGCATCGAGGAGGGCCGCCTGGTGCTGGCAGAAGGCGTCGTGCCCTACGGCATGAACACGGCGCTCTTCTCCGACTATGCGCTGAAACTGCGCACGGTCTGGCTCCCCGAAGGGGCCGAGCCGGCACAGTGGGACGATACCCAGACCTTCGCCTTCCCCGTCGGCACGGTGATCACCAAGACCTTCTACTATCCGCGCGCAGGCGGCGGGTTTGAGCGGGTGGCGCTGGAAAGCGATCCGGATGCGCATTTTGACGGGCGCGCGCTAGATCTGTCCGCCGTGCGGGTGATCGAGACGCGCGTGCTGGTGCGCCGGGAAGAGGGCTGGGCCGCCATCCCCTACGCGTGGAGCGAGGATCAGGGCTCGACCCGGCTCGCGCGGACCGGCGCGTTCGTGGACCTGACCCTGATTGCCGCCGGCGGGCGCTCGCAGGTACTGAACTATCAGATCCCTGACGTGAACCAGTGCGCACAGTGCCATGTCACCAATGCCGCCGACGCGCAGATCCGGCCCATCGGGCCGCGCGCGCGCCATCTCAACGGTGATTACCGGTATGCGCACGGGGTGCAGAACCAGCTGGGTTACTGGCACGAGGCGGGGCTGCTGACCGGTGGGCCGGACCCCGACGCGGCACCGCGCAGTGCCGTCTGGCATGGCGAGCTGGCCCTGTCCGGGCTCGCGCTGGAGGCGGCCGTGCGCGCCTATATCGACATCAACTGCGCCCATTGCCATTCGCGCACCGGCCATGCGCGCACGTCCGGGCTCTATCTGGAGCCGTCCGATGGGGTGGGGCCGGGATTTGGCGTGTGCAAGCCGCCGATCGCGGCCGGACGCGGCACGGGTAACAGGCTCTATTCCATCGTGCCGGGCGACAGCCACGCCTCCATCTTCATCTTCCGCATGGAAACCAGCCGTCCCGACGCGATGATGCCCGAGATTGGCCGCTCGCTGGCCCATGCCGAAGGCGTGGCGCTGGTCTCGCAATGGATCGATGCCATGGCCGGAGGCTGCTGACAGGCTGCATGCAGGTGGCAGGGCGGCGCGTTTGGCCCTTGGCGCGCGTCACCGCCTCATGCAATGTCTCCTTCGCGACCGCCGGGCAGGCCCGGCCTGATACTGGAGTATTGCCCCATGAAGCGTACCGGCGTGATCAGCCTTGTTGCCGCCCTTGCCGTCAGCGCATGTGCCACCACCGGCCCGGCCTGCCGCGAGGCGGACCTGGCCGAACGGCAGGCCTTTGGCCAGATCGTGGCAGGCAATGCCGTGGGCCTGGCGGACTTCCTGCCGCCGCAGAGCGCGGCTCTGGCCGAACGCCTGCGCAGTGACGATCCGGCGCTCAGGGCCCAGATTTTCGGCCAGCGCATGGGCGATTATTCGGTGCGTACCGTGCTGATGCAGCCGCCCATATGCGTGCATGATGTGGCCGGGGCCTCACGCGAGGAACGCATTGCCTATGCCTTCCCGCAAGGCCGCTTCCAGACGCTCAATCCGGAAGGCACGCGCGAGGTCAATCTGGGCATGCCCGCACGCGATCACGTGGCCTGCCGCTTCCAGATGATTGACGGGCGCTGGCAGCTGACCGATGCCTGCCTTGCCACCTTCCGCACGGCCACGCCGGTCAGCTAGGCTCAGGACGCGCGCTTCAGCGCCTCACGGAACCCTGCCAGCTCACTGTCGAGGCGGCCTGCCGCCTCACGCAGGCTTTGTGACGCGCCGGCAAACCGGCCTGCGGCCTCGCCGGTCCGCCCGGCGGCGGTATTGACCTCGGAAATGCGCGCATCAATGCCGGACGTGGCCTGAGCGGCGCGCTGTGCCAGCTGGGCGATCTCGCCGGTAGCGCCCGACTGCTCCCCGAAGGCACCGCGCGCGCTGGACGAGGCCGAGCGCATTTCCTCGATGATCCCGGCAATGCGTTCAAGCGCCTCGCTTGCACCCTCCGGCGCCTGGCTCATCGCCTCGATCTTGGAGCGGATATCGCCGGTGGCCCGGGCGGTCTGGTCGGCCAGTGCTTTCACCTCGCTCGCCACAACCGCAAAGCCCTTACCGGCCTCACCGGCGCGCGCGGCCTCGATAGTCGCATTCAGCGCCAGCAGATTGGTCTGCTCGGCAATGCCGGCGACCAGATCGGCAATGGCCTGCACTTCCTTGCCGGCCTCATCCAGCTCGCCCATGGACTGGGAGGCACGGCCTGCTTCTTCCACCGCGCGGCCGGACACCGAGTCGGTATTTTCCATGATGCGCGACACTTCGCTGATCGAGGCCGCCAGCTCCTGCGCGGCAGCGGCCACGGACTCGAAATGGCCGGAGGTCTCGCGCACCCGGCTGGAGGCTTCCTCCGCCCCCTCGCGGGTGGCCCCGGCATCATTGCGCAGATCAGCGGCCAGCGCGTCCATGCGCGCGGAAGCCGCGCGGATTTCGTCCAGCACCTCGGCCACGGTCTTTTCAAAGCCGGTGGCGAGCGCATTGACCGTTGCACGGCCCTCCTCCATCTGCTTCTGGCGCTGATGGTCGGCCTCGGCGAGGCGGCGCGCCTCGGTATTGGCCGCCCCGGCTTCGGACAGGGCGGTGTCAGCGCTGTCGAGCGCGGAAACGATCCGCACGCACAGCCAGGTCAGCGCAGCGGTCTGGCCGACCACGATCACCGCATGGAAGACCACACGCAGGAAATCCGCCCCGTCAGGGAACACGGCAAACGGCAGAAGGAAGTTGAACGCCAGATGGTGGACCGCGGTCACCGCCGCCGCCGCCAGAAGCGCGCGCCAGTCGCACAGCACGGTGGCAGCGGCCAGCATGGCAAAGAACACCATGTGCATGTCGATCTGCCAGCTCGTGCCGCTGGCAAGCCAGGTCAGCGCGGCGGGAAAGGCGATCAGGCCCGATGCCAGCGACAGGCGCGTGGCCAGCGATTGCGGCGCGGAACGCCAGACCGCAAAACACCCCGCCGCGACCAGCGCCAGAAAGCCGGTTCCGGCGATCAGCCGCTCTGGCGCGGTGAACAGGGCAGCAAGGGCAAAGACCGGAACAAAAGCGCCAAGAGCGGCGAGCAGCGCGCGCTGGGACTGGTTACGCACGGAGTCAAGACGGGTCATGATGGGCGAGGCTCCGGTTGAAGGGCGGCAGCGGGGCTGCACCCTGCGGCGAAAATCGGACGGATGACGAGCAGGGCTCCGGCGCGGCGCAGCGCAGCGGCCCCCTCGCCGGGCAGGATGAGAAGGGCCGCATCACCGCCGGGCAGAAGACGTATGCCTTCGGCGCCGGCCAGCACCGAGGCCGTCAGCGTGGCCGTGGCGCCCGTTCCCGGCGCGAACACGGCAATCGCTTCTCCGGCTGCGGGCGGTTGCAGCACTGCGGCAACAGGTGCTGCCAGCACCACCGCCATCACGCCCACGCACAGCCAGTTGGCGAGGCGGGTATTACCGCCCTTGTGCATGCATGCCTCCCGGTATTCCCGGCCCGGACCCCGCTCCGGGGTCCTTTCTGCATACGAGAATTCACGCCTCCTATTTCTCCTGTCTCGCTTAATGATCGGTTAGTGAAACGGACTGCCCGACGGCCCGGAAAGAATCTGCAGCCTTGCGGGAACGCTTTGCCCGCTCCGCGCATTCTTGGGATGTCTGGCCGGTCCAAATCCCCGACCCCCATCTCTCCCCAGGGACCGGCGCAACAGAGGAACGACCGATATGAAGACGTTTCTGATTTCAGGCGTGTCCGCCTTTGTACTTGCCGGTGCAGCCCTGGCTGTTCCGTTCGAGGAAGCCGATACCAGCGATGATGGCCGCATCAGCTTTGAAGAGCTGCAGGCTGTCGATCCGATGGTCACCGAAGCCGAATTCACGCTCTATGACGTGAACCTGGACGGCTATCTCGACGAGGACGAGTACGCGGCCTGGCAGATCGCCACCCAGCGCAGCGCCGGCCCGGCGCCGCTTGATGAGCCGCTGGTCGACGAGTTCGACATGCCCGAAGAGCCGATTGACGAGACCGAGCCCTTCCAGCCCGACCCCTCCCTTGAGAAGTCCCTCCTGAAGTCCGACGAGCATGACGAGGACGACAAGGACAAGGACGAGGAGCGTGACGGCTATGGCGACGGTTACGGCTCTGACGACGATGAGGGCCTGTTTGCCCTGCTCGCCGACGAACCGCCGGCCGATGACTGGAGCAACGAGCACGGCGACGAGGAAGACTCTGAAGACGATGAGTCTGACGAAGACGCCGGTGACGACGAGGAAGATGGCGGTGAGGAGCGTCCCTGGTAAGGGGTAACTCTCACAGCCGGCCGGCCCCCTGCTTCCAGTCTCCTCCCCGCCCAATCCCCGGAGACTGACCGGGCGGGGGGCCGGTCACTACGGGCCTGGCGGCCCCTCCCGCCGCCGCCGGAGCCCCGAAGGGCCGCTCGCCAAGAGCGGCCCTTTGCCGTTCTGGCGCAGCAGGAGCAGGCGGTTCAGCCCAGCTCTGGTCTCAGCCCCAGGGGCCGCCAAAGCCCGGACGGTCAGACGGCGCGCCTGACCCGCTCCACGGGCCTTCATCGCCCCACGGACCTTGCGGATAGCGCCCTGCCCCGCCCATCTGGCGCAGGCGCGCAATGCGGTTGGCGGTAGAGGGGTGGGTGGAGAAGAGATTGTCCGCGCCCTGCCCGTTCAGCGGATTGATGATGAACATGTGGGCGGTGGCCGGATTGCGCTCCGCCGCCGGGTTCAGCGTGGTGCGCGCCCCGCGCTCGATTTTTTCCAGCGCTGCGGCGAGCGACATCGGGTTGCCGGCAATCTCGGCGCCCACGCGGTCCGCCTCATACTCGCGCGAGCGCGAGATCGCCATCTGCACCAGCGCCGCCGCCATGGGCGCAAAGATCGCCAGCGCAATCGCGCCGATCAGCCCGCCCGGCCCGCGATTGCCCCCGAAGAAAAGCGCAAAGTTCGCCAGAAAGCCGATGGCACCGGCCAGCGTCGCCGTGACCGTCATGGTCAGTGTGTCGCGGTTCTTCACATGCGCCAGCTCATGGGCCATCACGCCCATCACCTCCTCGCGGGAGAGGCGGGCGAGCAGGCCGGACGTGGCGGCAACGGCGGCATTATTCGGATCGCGCCCGGTGGCAAAGGCGTTTGGCTGCGGCGTATCGATCACATAGACGCGCGGGCGCGGCATGTTCACCCGGTCGGCCAGCGCAATCGTATCCTGCGCAAAGCGCTTGAGGGCGGGATTGGCCTCGTCGGGCGTGATCTCGCGCGCGCCGTGCATGGACAGCACCATCTTGTCGGAATTCCACCAGGCAAACACATTCATCGCCGCGGCGATGAAGAAGGCGATGGCCGCACCGCCCGGCCCGCCAATGAGATAGCCCACGCCAATGAACAGCGCGGTGAGCGCCGCCAGCAGCATGAAGGTACGCAGCGTATTGAACGTCATCGCAAATGCCTCGTGACATGCGGGGAGGATTGGCCTTGCGGCCTGTTTGTTCCTAGATATCTGGTATGACCAAGAGCGACCTGCAAGACACCCCTGAAAAACCGCTCAGCGAGGCGGCAAAGCGCGCGCTCGCCGAAGCCGAAGCGCGCCGCAAGGCGGCAGCTGTTCCTGACCTTCCCGAAGAGCTGGGCGGCCCCAAAGGCCCTGAACCCACCCGCTATGGCGACTGGGAGAAAAAGGGCATTGCCAGCGATTTTTGAGGGGCGGGTGTTTGGGTTTCGCAGCGCCCCTTCCCCACTGCGCACCTCGCTTGGAAAAGGAATATTTTGGCGATTATATACTTGACTGAACACCCGCCATATGGTGTTATCGGGTCAAGGAGACAGACCGATGTGCAATCTCACCGATCCGATCTTTCACGATGAAGACGCAGCCCGCGCGCACCTTGAGGCGCTGCGCTGGGCTGATGGCGTCGTGTGCCCGCTCTGCGGCGGTACTGAGAAGGCCAAACCCCTCGGCGGTGAGTCCATGGGGCCGGGCTGGTATCACTGCGGCGATTGCCGCAAGAAGTTCACCGTGCGCGTCGGCACCGTCTATGAGCGCTCCAAGGTTCCGCTTCACAAGTGGTTGCTGGCAACTCAGCTGATGGCGTCCAGCAAGAAAGGCGTGTCCGCTCACCAGCTGCACCGCACGCTGGCCGTGACCTACAAGACCGCTTGGTTCATGGCGCATCGCATCCGTGAAGCCATGCGTGAAGACGGACCGGAGGGCGGCTTAGGCGGCTCTGCGCCGGTCGAAGCGGATGAAACCTATTTCGGCAAAGTCGAGAACCCGCGCACCACCCGCACCGATGGACGCCCGTTCCTGAAAAGCGGCGGTGGCGGCGCTAACAAGCGCGCCGTTGTGGCCCTTGTCGAGCGTGGCGGACGTGTCCGCACCTTCCACCCGGAGCGCGCTACCAAGAACGTTGTTGCAGCGATCCTGTTCGAGAACGTGCGCCGTGAGGCAACGCTCTACACCGATGAAAGCCGCCTCTACATCGCCGCTGGCAAGCAGTACGCCACCCATGAGTCCGTGAAGCACTCATCCCATGAGTACGTGCGCGGCGACGTGCACACGAACACCGTTGAAGACTACTTCTCGATCTTCAAGCGCGGCATGAAGGGCATCTATCAGCACTGCGCCGAGAAGCACCTGCACCGTTACCTCGCTGAGTACGATTTCCGCTACAACCACCGCACCGCCCTTGGCGTGAACGATGAAGAGCGCCGTGACGCAATCCTGCGCAATGCAGAGGGCAAGCGCCTTACCTATCGGCGGACTGCTTCACTCCACGCCACCGCCCATTAAAGGGGTGCGCTTCGTAAGCTGGCCTAAAAAGCGCTAAGAACAGAAAATGAACAACTCGGCGCCGTCCGCCCGTTGACTCAAAACGCGACTCCGGCGTTCAATCGATTCTTGAGCGTGAAAACCGAAACCGCCGGGTGTTGACGCACCCGGCGGCTCTTCGCTTTCGCGTCTTCGCATTTCCCTAGGATCGGGCGCGAAGCGGTCAGCGCCTTGAGGCCCGACCAAACTGTACGGGCGAGCGGCTGTCAAGAACGATCCGTCTTTGAAACGGCCATAGGAGCCATTCATCATGACGGACTACCCCAAGAAAGCCTATCTCACCTTTTCCGAAGCTGTCGAAGTCTGGCAGCGCCATTGGCAGGGTGAGTTTCAGCATCACATCGCCGCGCACTTCGGTGTGAACCCGGCGCGTGTGAACGAAGTGCTCAAAGAGCATAAGCACGCGGGAAGCCGTGACGCCGCCCTGCGCGGCAACGCGGCCTAGCCCTTTGACGGAGGCGGGCGCTTGGCGTCCGCCTCTTTCTTTTTCGCCTTCGCCTGGTGAGGCGTCGGCGGTGTGTTCAGCATCCGCTTTAGCGCCCGGTCACGGCGCTGTTCGTCAGTTTCCTTTGGAGTTCCATGCATGATCAGCCTCGACGAGAAAGCTATGTGGCAAGATTATTACCTTGCATTGGGTCAATTTATGCAATGCTTCGGCCTTACGGAACGCGAACTAGCGATGCAGCTTTCTAGCTTCATTATATTGAACTGCCTGAAGCTACCACCGGAGCTTCAAGAAATACCATACGCACTTCTTGGCTCTAGAAGAATGGCCCAGTTATGCGATGCAATCAAATCAATCGCTAAAATCACCAGCATCGAAAAGCCATATCTGGATGACATAGAAAAAGTCACCGCGCAATTAGGCGAAATCCGATTCCTAAGGGACCAAATCGCTCACAATGGCGTTTTGCCTGACATAGGCGGTGAGCCGGGATGGTTCTATGTCGACAACGTTCACAACGCCGGAGATTACGAAAAAATCCGGCATGTATCGTTTAAGGCAGAGCACCTGAAAAAAGCGACTATTGATTTGGGATGGTGCGGCTACCGCATCTCCCACGCGCTTCGCCACCATGAAGCGCGTGAGGACTTTTTGAAGCGATCAGCGCGGGGAACGCGCGGCAAGGAGAGGGGGTGGAGGCTAAACCCGACTTCGCGGCCATGGCAATATAAACCGCGCGAACTAAGGATGGAACGGACAAGCTGGCGACGAGAAAACTGTCAAGGTCTCGCTCAAAAATCCTAATTCCCGCCTCCACCATCTCATCCGTCACCTCAATTTCTGCAACCCCATGATCTTCCGTCACTTTTGGCTCCTGTTCAGTCAGGTATACAATCGCCATAATTATCTTTCTGTTAAGCCTTGTGGCGGTGCCCGCAGCCGAGGCCCAGCGCGCCATTCCCGGCCCGCTGGAGGCCGAGGTGCTGCGCGTGATTGATGGCGACACGATAGAGGTGCGCGCCTTCATCTGGCCCGGTCACAGCGTGGAAACCCGGGTGCGCCTTGCCGATGTGGACGCCCCGAAAATCCGCCGCGTGCGGTGTGAGGAAGAGCGCGAAGCCGGGTTTGCCGCCAAGGCCTTCGTGGAAGGCCTGCTGGCCGGTGAAGACGCGCGGGTGTCCTTGCGCGCGATACGCCCCGATGCGTTCGGCGGGCGGGTGGTGGCCCATATGGACCTGGCCGACGGGCGCGATCTGGGCGCGCTATTGCTGGCGGAGGGCCATGCCACGCCGTTCTCGGCGCGTGGCGGCTGGTGCCCGCCTCAGGAAGCCTCTCAGGACGACGCGGCGGCGAGCCGGCCCTGACGGCGCTTTTCCGCGCGCTCCCACGCTTTTTCATGGAAATAATAGGCCACTGTCTGCACCGTCGGCTCGATAAGGCCGATGGCGAGTGCGGCGCGCCAGTCCCATGTCAGCAGGAAGGCCACTGTCATCGCCACGATCAGGTGCATGACGGCGTAGGTGATGGCCTTGGCCTTGTTGCGGGAAGGTTTGAGCAGAGCCAGAAAGCCGGGCGCGGACGGGCGGCCATCTTCCAGCGTGCCATTGCGCTCCAGCAGCATTTTCAGAAAGGCAGACATGATCGGGCTCCAGCTTCAGTCTATAGGATATGCTTTTGCTGGAGCGATGAACAATGGATAATTTCTATTGAAGCAACGGGAAACTGTCAGCCCGGCGTGACGAGCGGCTTCGCCCCGCCCAGCGCCAGCACAGCCCCGGCGAGATAGAGCGACCCGCAGATGACGATGCGCGGGTTCTGGAAGAGATGGCAGACATCATGGACCGCCTCGGCAAGCCCGGCCGCCGTCTGCGCGAACAGCCCGGCCTTGCGGGCGCCTTCCGCGGCGTCCTGGGCGCGCATCGCGCCCTCGCGCGCCTCAAAGCCCTCCACGGTGACGGCAAGGCTCGCCAGCCCCTCGAACGGGGCGAGAAAGCCGGCCGCATCACGTCCGGCAGAAAAGCCGCAGATCAGCACGAGCGGGCGGGCTTCGCGCGCTTCCAGCTCGCCAAGGCTCGCGGCCAGCGCCTCACCAGCTGACGGATTATGCCCGCCATCAAGCCACAGCTCCGCCCCCGCCGCGCGGGCAATCTCCGCCAGCGGGCCACCGGTAAGGCGCTGCAGGCGCGCTGGCCAGCGCACACTGACCAGCCCCTGGCGCACCGCCTCCTCCGGCAGGCCAAGCTGACGCGCGGCAGCGAGCGCAAGGGCGGCATTGGCAATCTGGTGTCCGCCGGGCAGGGCCGGCAGGGGCAGATCCCAGAGCAGGCTTTCCTCCTCATAGACCAGCCGGTCATGCTCGCTCCACGCCCTGAAATCACGCTCCCAGACGGTCAGCGGCGCGCCAGCCCTGTGGGCCACCCGCTCGATCACGTCCAGCGCTTCAGGCGCCTGCGGACCGGCAAGACAGGGCACGCCCGGCTTGATGATCCCCGCCTTTTCGGCGGCGATGGCCGCCAGCGTGTCGCCGAGATAGGCCTGATGGTCGAAGCTGACCGGCGTGATGAGGGTGAGGGCGGGCCCGGCGATGACATTGGTGGCATCGAGCCGCCCGCCAAGGCCGACCTCTAGGATCAGACGGTCTGCCGGTATCTCGCTGAAAAGGAGGAAGGCCGCCGCCGTGGTGGCTTCAAAGAAGGTGAGCGGCGCGCCGGCATTGGCAGCCTCCACACGCGCCAGCACGTCCAGCAGCGCGGCGTCCTCCACCTCTGCGCCTGCCAGCACGATACGCTCGTTAAAGCGCACCAGATGCGGGGAGGTGTAGATATGGACGCGCTCGCCTGCGGCCTCGCACATGGCTTTGAGGAAGGCCGCCGTCGAGCCCTTGCCGTTGGTCCCGGCGATATGGATGACGGGCGGCAGGCGGTCCTGCGGACGGCCCAGCGTCTCCAGCAGGACGTGCATCCGGTCCAGCGACAGGTCTATCCCCGCCGGATGCAGGGTGGACAGCCGGGCCAGCGCGTCAGTGATGCTCATGGAGCCCTAGGCCGCAGGCGCGGGAATATTGGCGGACGCGGCAGGCCGCTTCAGCAGGGTACGCAATACATTGCCCAGCACCTTTGGCAGGTCGCGGCGATGTACCACGCGGTCCACCATGCCCTTCTCGAGCAGGTATTCGGCGCGCTGGAAGCCTTCGGGCAGTTTCTCGCGAATGGTCTGCTCGATCACGCGCTGACCGGCAAAGCCGATCAATGCGCCGGGCTCCGCCAGATGCACATCGCCCAGCATGGCGTAGGAGGCCGTGACGCCGCCGGTCGTCGGATCGGTCAGCACCACCAGATAAGGCAATTTCGCCTCGCGCAGCATTTCAACGCCAATGGTCGTGCGCGGCATCTGCATCAGGGAGAGACACCCCTCCTGCATGCGCGCACCGCCAGCAGCCGTGAACACGACAAGCGGCGTGCGGCGTTCGACTGCGGTCTCGGCGGCTTTGAGGAAGGATTCCCCCGCCGCCATGCCGAGCGAACCGCCCATGAAGGAAAAGTCCTGCACCAGCACGGTGGTCTCGATGCCCTGGATACGGCCGATCGCAATCGCCATCGC
The DNA here is from genome assembly GCA_046295255.1 of Glycocaulis sp. Lineage (GTDB taxonomy): Bacteria > Pseudomonadota > Alphaproteobacteria > Caulobacterales > Maricaulaceae > Glycocaulis. The sequence continues at coordinate 6,441 of JBKBNS010000010.1, read as the reverse complement.
GTCTTCCCTGCCCGTCTTCTTGCGGGCCGCCGTCAGGCGCGAGGCATAGGGCTTGTCATCGCGGAATTTCAGCGGGTCCTTGGCGACCTCGGGAAGGGCGATTTCCTCCCACTTGGCGTCAAACGTATAGCGGAAGCGGGTTTCCGGCCCGATGCGCACATGATGGCCTGCGGGCGTGACATGCAGGCCGGCTTCCAGATCCTTGTGGAACACCATCTCGCCGGAGACGGGGCACTTCATCCAGAGATTTTCCGGCGTGTCGCGCTTTTCGAACATGCGCGAGACACCCGGAGGGGTAAGTTTGGAAAGCCAGTTCATGCTCAGGTCCTGTCAGGCCGTTTCAAAGCGATTATCGCGCATTATGCGCCGCTTGCGCCAGTTCTTTGGCCAGTTTCACCGCGCCTTCCACCCCTGTGTCCGCCAGCGCATCCACAATCGCCGAGCCCACGACCACCGCATCGGCCACTTTCGCGATCTCTGCGGCGCGTTCCGCCGTCTTCACGCCAAAGCCCACCGCTACGGGTAAGCCGGACGCCTTGCGCACCCGCTCAACCGCGCCGGACACCACCGCCGTCTGGCCGATCCCGGCGCCGGTCACCCCCGTGGTGGAGACGTAATAGACAAAACCGGACGTGTTCTTCACCACCTGCGGCAGGCGCGCATCATCCGTCGTGGGGGTGGCAAGGCGGATCAGCGATAGCCCTGCCCGCTCCATCGGCTCGCGCAGCGGCGCGTCCTCTTCCGGGGGCAGGTCCACACAGATCACGCCGTCCGCTCCGGCAGCTGCGGCCGCATCGACAAAGGCCTGATAGCCAAAGGCGTGGAACGGGTTGGCATAGCCCATGATCACCACGGGCGTCGCCGCATTGGTCGTCCTGAACTCCGCGATCAGCTGAAGCACACCGCGAAGCGTCATGCCACTATCGAGCGCCCGCAGCGCCGCGCGCTGGATGGGCGGGCCATCGGCCATGGGATCGGTGAAAGGTGCGCCGAGCTCGATCACATCGGCCCCGGCCTCGACAAGCCCGTGCATGGCGGCAAGCGTGGTGGCGGCGTCGGGATCCCCCGCCATCACATAGGCGACAAACCCGGCCTTACCGTCAGATTTCAGGCGCGCAAACGTGTCGGAAAGACGTGTCATGATCACAGCTCCACCCCCAGCGCGCCGGCAACAGAGAACACGTCCTTGTCGCCGCGCCCGCACATATTCATCAGGATCACGCCGTCCGGGCCCAGCTCCTTGGCGAGGTCACGCACGCGGGCGAGCGCGTGGGCGGGTTCCAGCGCAGGGATGATGCCTTCAAGCTTGGAGCAGAGCTGGAACATGTCCAGCGCCTCGGCGTCGGTGGCGTGGCGGTATTCGGCGCGGCCTGCATCGTGCAGGAAGGCGTGCTCCGGCCCGATACCGGGATAGTCGAGACCGGCAGAGATGGAGTGGCCCTCCACGATCTGGCCGTCCTCGTCCTGCAACAGATAGGTGCGGTTGCCGTGGAGAATGCCGGGCTTTCCGCCATTAAGGCTCGCGGCGTGGTCAGGCGTATCGACGCCCTTGCCAGCGGCCTCCACGCCGATCAGGCGGACGCTTTCATCTTCCAGGAAGGGATAGAACAGCCCCATCGCGTTCGAGCCGCCGCCAATGCAGGCGACCGCAGCGTCGGGCAGGCGGCCAATGCGCTCCAGCATCTGTGCGCGCGCCTCGCGGCCGATCACGCTCTGGAAATCGCGCACCATCATCGGATAGGGGTGAGGCCCCGCCACCGTGCCGATCACGTAGAAGGTGTCGTCCGGATTGGTCACCCAGTCACGCAGCGCCTCGTTCATCGCGTCTTTGAGCGTGCCGCGCCCTGAGGTGACGGCGTGGACCTTCGCGCCGAGGAGCTTCATGCGGAACACGTTCGGTTTCTGGCGCTCCACATCGGTCGCGCCCATATAGACCTCGCAAGGGATTCCAAAGCGCGCTGCCACGGTTGCAGTGGCGACGCCATGCTGGCCTGCGCCGGTCTCCGCGATGATGCGTGTCTTGCCCATCAGCCGGGCGAGCAGCACCTGGCCGAGGCAGTTATTGATCTTGTGCGCGCCGGTATGATTGAGCTCGTCGCGCTTGAACCAGATCTGCGCCCCGCCAAAGGCTTCCGTCAGGCGCTCGGCGAAATAGAGCGGGCTCGGACGGCCCACGAAATCGCGCGCGAAATCCTCCAGCTCCTTCACGAAGGCCGGATCGTCCTTCCATTTCGCATAGGCCTTTTCCAGCGCCAGCACGTTGGGCATCAGCGTCTCGGCCACGAACCGCCCGCCATAGGCACCAAACAGGCCGTTGGCATCAGGATATTGCGAAAAGGCATTGGGCTGGGTCATGGCTGGCTTCGCTTGGCTGGAAGAAGAGGGGTCTGATCTAGAGCGTGAAAGCGCCCATGGAAAGCCGCGAGTATGCCTGTTTGCCCTCGTCCTTCGAGACGTTCGCCGCGCTCACCCTCAGGATGAGGGCAAACTAATGAACTTCCTCATGCTGAGGAGCAGCGTCAGCTGCGTCTCGAAGCACGCACAAAAGCCCCGATTCTGCCGATATCCTTCACGCCCGGCGCGCTTTCCACGCCGGATACCGTATCGACCACGCGCGCGCCAGACGCGGCAATGGCATCGCTCACGTTCTCAGGGCCAAGCCCGCCTGCGAGGATGAAAGGCGCAGCGGCAAAGCCTTTGACGAGGCTGTAATCATAGCCCTCGCCCCAGCCGCCGGGACGGTCCGCGCCTGCGGGCGGTTTCGCATCAAAGAGGATCGCATCAGCGAACCCGGCATAGCGGCGCGCGCGGGTCACGTCCTCGCTGCTGGCGACGGCCACCGCCTTCCACACCGCCTCCGCCGCATAGTTCTTCGCATCGAGGCAACGCTCCGGGCTCTCCTGCCCGTGCAGCTGGATGATGTCAGGGGCAAGCACGCGCAGGACCTCGCCCAGCAGCGCATCGTCCGGGTCGACCAGCACCGCGACGGATTTTACCGGGCCTTTCAGCGCGGCAAGCTCTCCCGCCCTTTCCAGCGTGACCGCGCGGGGGCTTTTCGGGAAGATGATGAAGCCGAGATAGTCGGCCCCGGCGGCCGCGGCCGCGCGCACCGATGCCTCGTCACTCATCCCGCAGATTTTTACGCGCGTAGCCATGGAGACGGTCCTAGCCCGCCCCCTTCGCAGTGAAAAGCGGCTACTTCTTCAAGAGGTCCCGGATTTCCTCCAGCAGCGCTTCGGAACGCGGCGGGGCGGGCGGCGCAGCGGGCTTGGCCTCTTCCTTCGCCTGCAGCCGGTTCATGCCCCGGATCAGGATGAAGAGCGCGAAGGCGACGATCACGAAGCTGATCACCGCATTGATGAAGATGCCATAATTGATGGTCGCAGCCCCGGCCTCGCGCGCGGCGGCAAGGCTGGCATATTCCTCGCCATTGAGCGCGATGAAGAGATTGGCAAAATCCACCCCGCCCATCAGAAGCCCGATCGGCGGCATCAGGATATCGTTCACCAGCGAGGAGACGATAGTCGAGAACGCCCCGCCGAGAATGAAGCCGACCGCAAGGTCGACCACATTGCCGCGCATGGCGAATTTCTTGAATTCATTGAGCATGTTGGAGCCCTCCCGGCATATGACCGGGAAAGCCTAGGGCGTTTTTCCGGCGCGGGCTACTTCCTCGCGTCGACCCGCTCGCGCAGCTCCTTGCCGGTCTTGAAGAAGGGCACGTGCTTTTCCTTCACGGCCACGCTGTCGCCGGTACGCGGGTTGCGGCCCTGACGCGGCGGGCGGTTGCGCACAGAGAAAGCGCCGAACCCGCGCAGCTCCACACGCTCGCCGCGCTCCAGAGCCTGGGTGATCTCTTCAAATACGGTGTTCACGACCCGCTCTACATCGCGCTGGAACAGGTGCGGATTGGCCGCTGCCAGCTTCTCGATCAGCTCGGATTTGATCATGGTTGCGCCCCCGGGAAGACAAGAGGCCGAACCTTGGGACGGGAGCGCGGCAAGGTCAATCGCCCCAAGGGTAAAAAGTCTGGCCAATAGCAAAAAGGCCGGGCTTTGCAGCCCGGCCTTTCGCATCAGGAGCTGGCAGAGCCTAGCTCTTCTTCTTGTCCTGCTCTTTGAGGGCAGCACCGAGAATGTCGCCGAGCGAGGCGCCGGATTCCGAAGAACCGTACTGCTCGACCGCTTCCTTCTCCTCGGCCATTTCAAGGGCCTTGATGGAGACGGACACGCGGCGGGCCGCCTTGTCGACATTGGTGATACGCGCATCGACCTTGTCGCCGACCGAGAAGCGCTCGGGGCGCTGTTCGGCGCGGTCACGCGACAGGTCGGACTTGCGGATGAAGCCCTTCATCTGGCCGCCATCGCCAAAGGAGACCTCGATGCCGCCCGTGGTCACTTCGGTGACGGTGCAGGTCACGGTCTCGCCGCGCTTGAAGCCGCCCTCGGTGTCCATCGGATCGCCCGCGAGCTGCTTGATGCCGAGCGAAACGCGCTCTTTCTCGACATCCACGTCCAGCACCTTGGCTTCCACGACATCGCCCTTGTTGAAGTCCTGGATGGCTTCGTCGCCGGAACGGTCCCAGTCGATGTCCGACAGATGGACCATGCCGTCAATGTCTTCACCGACGCCGATGAAGAGACCGAACTCGGTGATGTTCTTCACCTCGCCCTTCACGACCGTGCCGGCTGGGTGGGTTTCAGCGAAGACTTCCCACGGATTGCGCTGGGTCTGCTTGATGCCGAGCGAGATGCGGCGCTTCTCCTCGTCCACGTCCAGCACCATGACGGTGACTTCCTGGGAGGTGGAGACGATCTTGCCGGGGTGGATGTTCTTCTTGGTCCAGCTCATTTCCGAGACGTGGACCAGGCCTTCAACGCCCGCTTCCAGCTCCACGAACGCGCCGTATTCGGCAATGTTCGTCACGCGGCCTTCAAAGGTCGCGCCCACCGGATATTTCGCGGCCACGGCATCCCACGGATCGGACTGCAGCTGCTTCATGCCGAGCGAGATACGCTGGGTGTCCTTGTTGATCTTGATGATCTGGACTTTCACCGTCTGGCCGACTTCCACCACTTCGCCCGGATGGCCCACGCGGCTCCAGCTCATGTCGGTGACGTGCAGGAGGCCGTCAATGCCGCCCAGATCCACGAACGCGCCGTAATCGGTGATGTTCTTGACCACGCCCTCGCGCACTTCGCCCTCGGCCAGATTGCCAACGAGCTCGGCGCGCTGTTCGGCGCGGGATTCTTCCAGCACGGCGCGGCGCGAGACCACGATATTGCCGCGCGGACGGTCCATTTTCAGGATCGCGAAGGGCTGTTCCTTGTTCATCAGCGGGCCGACATCACGCACCGGGCGGATATCCACCTGCGAGCCGGGCAGGAAGGCAGACGCACCGCCCAGATCCACCGTGAAGCCACCCTTGACGCGGCCCACAATGGCGCCGGTGACCGGCTCTTTCGCTTCAAACATTTTCTCGAGGCGATCCCAGGCTTCCTCGCGGCGCGCCTTGTCGCGCGAGAGAACCGCTTCGCCCATCGCATTCTCGATGCGCTCCAGATAGACCTCGACCTCGTCGCCTGCCTTGGGCGGGGTCGAGCCGGGGCCGGAAAACTCGCGCAGGGAGATGCGCCCTTCGGTCTTCAGGCCGACATCGATCACGATCATGTCGTTTTCGACGGCGGTGACGGTGCCGCGCACCACACTGCCTTCAACAAGGTCCCGGCCAGCAAAGCTGGCTTCGAGCATCGAGGCGAAATCGTCGCGGCTGGCCGCGGAAGAGGATGTAGCGTTCATGCCTTTTATAAGGTCTCCGGTCAGTCATGTTGTATTCCGGCCGGCCGGTTGTCTCCGGCGGTCTTGCTGCTTTTTGAGGGCCTTGCCTCGCCATGCAGCCGGAACGGGTTCAAGAATGAGCGCGGGTCCGCCACCGGTGCCCGGCACTCCCGAGCCCGTCTATCATCGATGACAAGGGGTTGGAGGAGCCGGAGGGCCGATGACGTATCGCGCCCGGTTACACACCTGCCCGGCCAGAAGGGCCAATTGCAGGCGCGCGCGTCCTTACTCCATCGGGGCTTCCAGCGCAAGCGGGAGGGGGCGTCGGGGCGCTCACCCCCATCCAGGCGGTCTGCTTTTCCCCCGTCCTTCGAGACGCTCGCTACGCTCACCCTCAGGATGAGGGGAAAAGCAATATGTGCCTCTTAACCAAAGGAGAAATGCCCTCAAGCCCTCATCCTGAGGAGGCCTGAAAGGCCGTCTCGAAGGACGAGGGCTGGATACACTTATCCCCCTCTTCTCGGATGCCCGCATAATGGCGGGTGTTCCTCTCCGGCAAGACGGCGGTCCGGAAGCGTCCCGGCCGGGAGAGGAAGCGGTGACCCGTGAAGGGTTCCTGCCAACGGTGCGGGCCAATGCGCGCATCGACGCAAGGCGGGGACA
>JBKBNS010000009.1:0-66287 GCA_046295255.1 Glycocaulis sp. | reverse complement strand
CCAGCTCGCCCGGCTGGACAATGCGACGGCGGCGGAGGAAATCCGCGATATCGTCACCGAGATCATTTCGATCAAGAACGTGGCGATGTCGATTGCCGAGCAGGAAAGCCTGCTGCAGGACATCTGCAATGACGTGCTGGGCTATGGCCCGCTGGAGCCGTTGCTGGCACGTGACGACATTGCCGACATCATGGTCAATGGCGCGGGCGACGTGTTCATCGAGGTCAATGGCCGCGTCCAGAAGACTGGCATACGCTTCCGCGACAATGGCCAGCTGATGAATATCTGCCAGCGCATCGTGTCGCAGGTGGGACGGCGCGTGGATGAAAGCTCGCCGATCTGCGATGCGCGCCTGGCGGACGGGTCTCGCGTTAACGTCATCGCGCCGCCGCTGGCGCTGGACGGGCCGACGCTGACCATCCGGAAGTTCAAGAAAGACAAGCTGACCATGCAGCACCTGGTCGATTTCGGATCGATCACGCCGGAAGGCGCAAAGGTGCTGCAGATCATCGGGGCCTCGCGCTGCAACGTGCTGATCTCGGGCGGTACCGGCTCGGGCAAGACGACGCTGCTGAACTGCCTGACCGGCTTTATCGGCGAGGAAGAGCGCATCATCACCTGCGAAGACGCCGCCGAGCTTCAGCTGCAACAGCCGCACGTCGTGCGCCTTGAGACCCGTCCGCCGAACCTCGAAGGCCAGGGCCAGGTGACGATGCGTGACCTGGTGAAGAACTGTCTGCGCATGCGCCCTGAACGCATCATCGTGGGCGAGGTGCGCGGTCCTGAGGCGTTTGACCTGCTGCAGGCGATGAATACCGGCCATGACGGCTCGATGGGCACGCTGCACGCCAACTCTCCGCGCGAGGCGCTGTCGCGTATCGAATCCATGATCACGATGGGCGGCTACAACCTGCCCACCAAGACGATCCGCGAGATGATCTCCGGCTCGATTGACGTGATTGTGCAGGCTGCGCGCCTGCGCGACGGCTCGCGCAAGATCACCCACATCACCGAGGTGCTGGGCATGGAGGGCGATGTCATCGTCACCCAGGACCTGTTCCTCTACGAGATCACCGGCGAGGACGATGACGGCAATATCGCCGGACGCCACGTCTCTACCGGCATTGCCCGCCCGAAATTCTGGGACCGGGCCCGCTATTTCGGACTGGAACGCGAGCTGGCAGCGGCACTCGACGCCTCGGAGGCCTGAGGCGCGATGGACGATCTCTCCTTCATCATCGCCGCGATAGCCGCCTTCGTGGCGGTAGCAGGCGTGGGGATCGCCTTCACCAGCGGGGGCAACAAGCGTCAGGCCCAGCGCGTGCAGGTGGCTGTGGGCACGCCGCTGCGTGCGGGCAGGCGCCAGACCAGCGCGCTGGACCAGACTGCACAGAAAAAGCGCCAGATCCAGGAAACGCTGAAAGATCTCGAAGAGCGCCAGAAAGCCGCGCGCAAACACGCCGTCACCCTGCGCGCGCGCCTTGAACAGGCCGGTGTCGGCTGGACGGTGCAGCATTTCTGGATCGCCTCGGCCGTGCTGGGCGCAGCGGGCGCGTTCGGTGCCTTCGTGGCCGGGCTCAACGTGCTGCTCGTCATTTCCTCAGGCGCGATTGCCGGGCTCGGCCTGCCGCGCTGGATTGTCGGCTTTCTGGTCGCCCGCCGGCAGAAGGCCTTCACCAGCAATTTTGCGGACGCCATCGACATTGTGGTGCGCGGCGTGAAGTCCGGCCTGCCGCTCAACGAGTGTCTGAAAATCATTGCGCGCGAGAGCCCGGAGCCCGTGCGCGGCGAGTTTGAAAAGCTCGTCGAGGGCATTGCGGTCGGTGTCGATCTTGATGAGGGCATGCGCCGGATGACCCAGCGCATGCCGGTCGCGGAGCTGAACTTTTTTGCCATCGTGCTGGTTATTCAGGCCAAGGCTGGCGGCAATCTGGCCGAGGCGCTGGGCAATCTCTCTGCCGTGCTGCGCGCCCGCAAGCTGATGGGCGAGAAGATCCAGGCGCTGTCATCGGAGGCCAAGGCGTCCGCGATGATCATCGGCTCGCTGCCGCCGCTCGTGCTGACCATCGTGATGCTGGTCGCGCCCGCCTATATGAGCCTGATGTTCACCCATCCGCTGGGCCAGATGATGCTGCTCGGCGGGCTGATATGGATGGGTATCGGCATTTTCGTCATGCGCGGCATGATCAATTTCAAGCACTAGCGGGAGGATGACATGACTGAATTCGCCCGCTGGATTACCGATCCCGGCAATCTGTTTGGCATCATCGCCTTCTTCCTGGTGTTTGCCACCATCATCACCCTGTCTGCACCGGCCATGGGAGGTAACAAGCTGGAGCGCCGCATCAAGTCGGTGGCCAACCGGCGCGAGGAGTTGCGCCGCAAGTCCCGCGAGGCGCTGGAGCTGGAGGCGCGCGGCAGCGCGCTGCGCGGCAAGGATACCCGCTCGCTCTACCGCAAGGTGGTGGAAAGCCTGAACCTGCAGACCCTGCTGGAAGACCCCAATCTGAAAACCAAGCTGATCCAGGCGGGCATGCGCGGGCAGGGACCGGTCTTCGTCTTCTACTTTGCCCGGCTGATCTCGCCGATCCTGCTATTCCTGCTGTCGCTGGCCTATCTGTTCGCACTCAACGATTTCGGCCTGTCGACCTTCCAGCGCATGGGCATCGTGATGGGCCTGACGCTTCTGGGCTATTACGCGCCGGGCATCTATCTGACCAATGCGGCCCAGAAGCGGCGCGATTCCATCATGCGCGCCTTTCCCGACGCGCTCGATCTCCTGCTGATCTGCGTGGAAGCGGGCATGTCCATCGAGGCTGCGTTCCAGAAGGTGGCCGCCGAGGTGGGCACCACCTCGATCGAGCTGGCCGAGGAGCTGTCCCTGACCACGGCCGAGCTTGCCTATCTGCAGGACCGCCGTCAGGCCTATGAGAACCTTGCCTTCCGCACCAATCACCCCGGCGTGAAGGGGGTGAGCACTGCGCTGGTCCAGGCCGAACGCTATGGTACGCCGCTGGGGCAGGCCCTGCGCGTCATGGCCAAGGAAAACCGGGACATGCGCATGGCGAATGCCGAGAAAAAGGCTGCCGCCCTGCCGGCCAAGCTCACCGTGCCGATGATCGTGTTCTTCCTGCCCGTCCTGTTCGTGGTCATTCTCGGGCCGGCCATCATCTCCTTCCAGAACATGTAAGTTATTGGGTGAACCAGATAGTTTGACGTGATAGAGTTCCAGTCATGGAAGCTTCACCGAAAAAATCTGTCGATGCGCTGGTGAACGAAATTGCAAACCGGTCAATCGGCACCGCGTTTGTTGCGCCCGCCATTCTTCGCGAGAGTGAAGGAACCGATGGCGAGCGGCTCCTTTTCATTACGATCCGGGTCAACGCCGACAAAAGCAAAATCTCTTCGGTGCTGACGCCAGATGTCACGCTTCAGGTGGCACGCGACATTCGCCGGGAGATCGCAGATATTGCAGGCGGGCCGTTCCCGGTTGTCAGTTTTGTGGCCGATGCCGAGTATCTGAGGTCGCACCCTGACGCCGCGTGATCTTCTCGACTTGTCGCGCTCGCTTGTGGAGGGGCGGCAAAAGCCGACCCAAGTGAAGCTCCGCCGCGCAGTGAGCACCTGCTACTACGCCTTGTTTCACCATCTGGCACGATCAAACGCGAATCTGCTGATAGGCGCTACGTCGGCACGCCGAAGCAACCCGGCATGGCAACAATGCTATAGGGCAATACTGCACAGCTCGGTTGAGAGTGCGAAACCGCGCGATGCCCTTTCAAAATTCCCCGGAGCCATTCAGGCTTCGCGACCAAGTTCGTCGATATGAGGATCAAGCGGGAACTTGCCGATTACGACCCGTTCGAAAGGTTCTACAAGTCAGCGGTCGTCAATGACATTATCGAGGCCGAATCCGTGATAGCCGCATTCGATACCTCGCCTGTTAGCGACCGCCGCGCGTTCGCGGCTTGGGTGCTGTTCAGGAAGCGCTGAAGCCTGCGCGCTTGACGCCGCCGCGCCAATAGAGCTACCCCTCTTGGCGGTGGTGCTTCCCTCAAGGAAGCTGAAAAGGGAACACCGGTCAGGGGATTTATCTCCAAGTCCGGGACTGTACCCGCAACTGTAGGCGGCGAGCCTTGGTGCCAGGAAGCCACTGGGAGCGATCCCGGGAAGGCGGCATCAAAAAGGCGTTGACCCGCAAGTCAGGAGACCTGCCACCGCGTCGCTTGTGCAGGGCCGGGAACAGCCCATCGGCACGCGGATCTGATCCGTTTTAGCGGCAAACGAGCGGACCGGTTTGCGGTCCCTTTAGTCCGTTCCTGCGCATGCAGGGCGGCCAGAAGGGCGTTTCCGGTTCAGAGGTTTGTTGGGCGGGACCGGCTTTCAGGCCGGGGCTTTGCCATTTTGGAACGGATGAGAGGCCATGCGCCTTCTGGCATCCTTGAGTGCGGCCCTCATTGCGGCGGGGCTTGTGGCATCGCCCGTGACGGCGCAGCCCCAGCGCATCGTGTCGCTGGACTATTGCGCCGACCAGTACGTGCTGGGCCTTGCCCGGCGCGAGCAGATCGCCGCGCTCTCCCCGCTTGCCCGTTCCGATTACGCCTCCCTTGCTGCCGAGGCTGACGGCCTGCCCCTGATCCGTGCCGATCTGGAAGCAGTGCTGGCCGCCCGGCCTGATCTGGTCGTGCGCAACTGGGGCGGGGACGGGCGGCTGATGGCGCTGCTCGAACGTCTTGGCATCGCCGTTCACCAGATCGGCTATGTCACCAGCTTTGATGATGTGCGCCGCGAGGTGCGCGCCGCCTCTGAAGCGTTTGCAGAGCCCGAAACCGGCGAGGCGGTGCTGGCGCGCATGGACGCGGCGCTTGTTGCCATCGAAGCGGCAGGCCCGCTGACCGCGCTCTACGTTACGCCGGGCGGTGTGACGGCGGGTGACGGCACATTCATCGACGCCATCATCCGCGCCGCAGGTCTGGACAACACAGCCCGCCAGCCGGGCTGGGCCGATCTGCCGCTGGAAGCTGTCGCCGCCGCTGCGCCGGACATCATCGTCACCGGCTTTATGAATGGCGGCACGGAAGGCGTGAACGCCTGGAGCGCCAGCCGCCATCCCGTCATGCGCCGCGCACTGGAGCAGCGTCCCGCGATTCCGCTCGACACCGGTGTGCTCTCGTGTGCGAGCTGGCTCGCAGCGGACGAGGCGGTGCGCCTGAACGCCTTTGCACGCCGGGAGGCACAGCCATGAGCGCGCGCCTCAATATCACGCTGTGCCTCGCCGTGGCGGCGGCCTCGAGCATTCTTGTGGCCCTGCTGGCGGGCAGTGGCCCGGCGAGCCTCGCGGAGATGCTGGCGGTCTTGACCGGGGCTGAGGCTGATCCGCTGCTGGCAACCGTGCTCGTCGAAATCCGCCTGCCGCGCATCCTCACCGCGTTTCTGGTGGGGGCCGCGCTCGGGCTGGCAGGGGCTGCCCTGCAGGGCCTTCTGCGTAACCCGCTCGCCGATCCGGGAGTGCTCGGTGTGTCCGGCGCGTCGGCGCTCGGCGCGGTCATCGCGGTCTATTTCAACCTTGCCGCCTTTTCGGTGTGGGTGATGCCGGGGCTCTCCATCGCCATGGCGCTGGCGGCGACGGCCCTGCTCTATGCGCTGGGCGCTTCGGCGGTCTCCACCACGCGGCTGGTGCTGGTGGGGGTGGGGCTCTCCAGCTTTGCCGGCGCGCTGATGGCGCTCCTGATGAACCTCGCGCCCAATCCTTTCTCGCTTTCTGATCTGATCAACTGGCTTCTGGGCTCGGTGGCGAACCGGTCCTGGCTTGATATCGGCTTTTCCGCGCCCTTCTGGCTCGCCGGGCTCGTGTGCGTGCTGCTGGCTGCGCCGGGCTTGCGCGCCCTGACGCTCGGCGAGGAGGGAGCGAGCGGGATTGGCGCGGATGTGCCGCGCACGCGGCTTCTGGTGATTGTTGGCAGCGCGCTCCTGACCGGGGCCAGCGTTGCGGCGGCGGGCATTATCGGCTTTGTCGGCATCGTTGCGCCGCATCTGGTGCGGCCCTTCGTGCGTCATGACCCGGGCGATTTGCTGGTCCCGTCTGCCCTGCTGGCCGGGACCATTCTCGTCCTTGCCGATCTGGCGGTGCGGGTGCTGCCCTTTGCCATCGAAATGAAGCTGGGCGTCGCGGCTGCCCTTATCGGCGCCCCCGCCTTCGTGTGGATTGCTGCCAGAGCACGGGGGATGGGCGAATGAGCGCGCCTCTCTCTCTTCAAGCGGTCGGCCTGATCCGCCATGACCGGGCTCTGGTCCATCAGGTTTCGCTGGAGCTTGTGCGCGGCACGCTGACCTGCCTTGTCGGCCCCAATGGGGCAGGCAAGACCACGCTCATCAAGCTGGCGGCAGGCATCCTGCCGCCCACCCGTGGCGCGGTGCGTCTTGGCGGTGAAGCGGTGGGCACCCTCAATGCGCGCGAACGGGCCAGACGCGTCTCATGGCTGCCGCAGCACCGGATGAGCGCGTGGGCGATGCGCGGAGTGGATATCGCGGCCCTTGGCCAGTTCGGGCAGGGCGGTGAGCCCTATGAGCGCCTTGGAGCAAGATCGCGCGCCGCCGTTGACCGCGCGCTCGCGCGCTGTGGTGCCACGTCCTTTGCGCATAGGCCGATGATAGAGCTCTCCGGTGGTGAGCGTGCGCGCATTCATCTGGCCCGCGTGCTCGCCGCTGAAGCGCCTGTTCTGCTGCTGGACGAACCGCTCAACGCCCTCGATCCGCGCCATCAGCTCGATGTGATGGCGGTGCTGCGCGAGGAGGCCGAAGCGGGCCGCGCCGTACTGGCGGCCCTGCATGATCTTGCAACAGCGCGCCGCCATGCCGACCGTGTGCTGGTGATGGATGGCGGGCGGCTGGTGGCCGATGGCCCGCCCGATACAGCGCTTTCACCCGGCATTCTCGCCCGCGTCTTTGCCGTCCGTGATGACGGCACCGGCGGGCTGCACCCCGTTTGATCCCGGACAGGAGATTATCATGAGACAGATCAGCCTTTTTGCCCTCGCGGCCAGTATTGCAGGCGCCGGCCTTGCCCATGCGGAGAATATCGAGGTGGTGGAAACGCTGGTGGTGACAGGCACGCGCGCCGCGCTTGCCGCAGAACGCCTGCCGCTGCGCGTCAATGTGCTGGACCGCGAGACAATCGAGCTCGAAGGCATGACCACGCTCAACGAAGCGCTGGAGCGCTTCCCCGGCCTCTCCGTGGTCCAGTCCGGCGGGCTGGGCGCGACCAGCTCCATCTTCACGCGCGGCACCAATGCCAAGCACACGCTGGTCCTCTTCGATGGCATACGGCTCAATGACGCGTCCACGCCCGCAGGCCAGTTCGATGCCGGTCAGGACATTCTGGGCGATATCGAGCGGGTGGAAATCGCGCGCGGGCCTCTGTCTGCGCTGTACGGCTCTGACGCCATTGGCGGGGTGATCAATCTGATCCCGCGCCGGGGCGGCGAACAGGCGTTCTCGCCCTGGCTCGACATTTCGGCGGGTTCCTTCAACACCTTCCGCCTGCTGGCGGGTGCTTCGGGCACGATTGACCGGTTCAGCTATGGCCTCAGCGCCGAGCGCTATCAGACCGATGGCTTCAACGTGACGCCTGCGCGCATGGCGCTGTCCGGCAATGAGCGCGATGGCGGCGAGGCGACCACACTCACCTTCACCGGTGCGTATGATCTCGCAAACGGCTTCACCCTGACCGGCCTGTTCCGTCACCGCGAAAGCGCCAGCGAGTTTGATACCTTCTCCGGTGGGCCCGGCTTCTCCCAGCGCGCCGATGATCCCGGCCTGGAGCTGCCGCGCAACGATCAGACGCTCTGGCGTACCGGGATTGACTGGCAGCGCGCCGATGGCGGGTTTGCCTCCACCCTGCGCTTTGGCGAAGTGATCAACGACCGCGAAAGCGCCAATGCCGGTGTTGTGACCGACAGCTATCACGCCCGCCGCCAGTTCGCCGAATGGCTGAATGACTGGCGTCCGGCGGTGGAGGGGCTTCGCGATCCCGTCCTCTCCTTCGGGCTGCAGACCGAGCGGGACTCCATCCGCAACGACACCGCTTTTGACAATCCGATCTCGCGCGCGGAGCGTCACTACGGGGCTTATGTCACCGGCACGGCGGGCCTCGGCGAGGCGTTCGATGTGACCGCGTCCGCCCACATTGACGATTTTGACGGGTTCGGCACCGAAACCAACTGGGCCGTTGGCGGTGTGTTCACACTGCCCGGCACGGCGGCCCAGCTCTTTGCCCGCTATGGCACGGCCTTCAAGGCGCCGACTTTGTCAGAGCGCTTTGCCAGCTCTGCCTTCACCACGCCTAATCCTGACCTGCAGCCGGAAACGGCGGAAAGCTGGGAGATCGGCGCGCGCTCGGCCTTCGATCTGGGCGAGGGCAATGTCGCCACGCTGTCGCTCAGCTATTTCGAGACGGAAATCGAGAATCTCATCGAGAACGTGTTCGATTTTTCCACCTTCACCGGCTCCAACCAGAATGTGGGCCGGGCCGATATCTCCGGCTGGGAACTGGCGGGCACGCTCTCGCTCGGTGCCACGCTCCAGCTTGATGCCGACTACGCTAATGTGGACGCGATCAACGCGGTGACGGGCGCGCAGCTTCTGCGCCGTCCGCGCCATGCCTGGTCAGCCGGTGCGCGCTGGACGCCGGTGGACGCGCTGTCGCTCGCCGTGCGCTATCAGCGCACCGGTTCGCGCCGCGACGTGACCTATGATGATGGCGGCTTCTACGTCAGCAGTAACGCGCCGGTGGCGGGCTATGATCTGGTTCATGTCAGCGGCCAGTGGCGCTTCCACGAGGCGATTACCGCCTATGCCAGTATCACCAATGCGCTGGACAAGGCCTATGAGCAACCGGCCGCCTTTGCCGGTGCGCCGCGCGCGGTGATGGTTGGTCTCCGCGCCCGCTACTAGGGCCAGCCCTCGAACGGACGCACCGATCTGACCGCCATGGCATAGGCCGTGTCGGCCAGGTCGGTGTTGACGCGCTGGATTTCCATGCGCCCCTCAACCCACACCGGTTCCCATAGTGCCCCGAACGCTATCGGCTCGGCTGAACGCAGATAGATGATCTGGTTCGGCGGAGGTGGGGGGTAGTGGATGCAGGCCCCGTGATAGGCCATGAAGAGAAACTCGCGGGCCTGTCCGCGCTCGGCATAGTCCAGCGGCAGGATATAGCCCGGCATCCGCACGATCAGCCCGTCCAGTTCCTCGACCACGTTGAACGTGCCGATCTGCTCGTCACGGCGGGACTGGAACTGGCTCATCAGGGTCGGCGGCACGCGGCCCTCTTCCAGCGCCAGCAGCATTTCCTCCTCGCCCTCGGGCAGAAGATCGCGCCAGTGCAGCTGCTCTGCGGGAGCCGACGGGTCGACAAACAGATCACCTGCAAGTTCGGCGCGGGCCCCTGCATCGTCCTGTGTGCCGGGTGAACACGCAGCCAGCCCCAAGGTGAGGGCAGGCACCAGCAAGACAGGCAGACGCAGCATTTTTCCAGCTCCCTTCCAAATTCTGGCGCGTTGGTAAACGCGGCGCACACGCTGTTTTAACGTGATTGCGCGCATAGTGCGTTCCAGAACCGCAGAAAAATGCGGCTGGAGGGTGTGATATGGGGTTTGCAGAAGCGCGCGCAATTGCGCGTGAGGAAGAAACTGCGCGGCGTGTACGTGAGGCTGCGCGACTTCTGATCACGAAAAGCTCGCTGCAGTCCGTGCCGATGAATGTTATCGGCGCGCTGGGCCTTGCTGCCATGCTGTGGGGCTCGGTGCCGCCGCTCTGGCTAGGCATCTGGGTATCCGTCATGACGGTGATCTCAGTCCTGCGCCTGGCCTCGCTGACCCGGGCGCGCAAGTCCAAAACCGTGCCGACGCCCGGCGAGATGACCGGCTACATGATCTGCACCGCCATCGTTGGCGCGCTGTGGGGCGGGGCGGGTTTCATGCTCAATCCCGATGCGTCCATGGCGGCGGTGCTGGGCGTGGCGGTGATGATCTCCGGCATGTCGGCCGGTGCAGCCATGACCTCCGCGGCGGAGCCGCGCGTGGTGCTGGCCTATAACGTGCCCTGCCTGTCGCTCGCCGCGGTCTGGTACATCTCGTTCGGCACCATTAACGGCTTTGTCCTGTCGGGCATGGTGCTGCTCTTCTTTGCCGTCACCACGCGTCTGGCGGCGACCTACCGCACCAGCCTTGTGGAAACGGTCGAGGCCAATGCCGATCTGGAGGAGGCCCGCAAGGAGGCCGAGGCCCAGCGCGAGGCGCTGGCGCGTCTGGCCGAGCGCCATGAGGCGGCCGCCCGTTCGGCCGAAGATGCGGCGCGCGCCAAGGCGGCCATGCTGGCCAATATGAGCCATGAGCTGGGTGCGCCGCTGAACTCCATTCTGGCCCAGACCCAGATGCTGCAGGAAGTGACCCTGCCGCAGGACGCATGCCGCATGGTCTCGCGTATCCGCGAATCCGGCGATGCGCTGGGCGGGCTGGTTTCCGAAATCCTCGACGTGTCGCGCATAGAGGCGGGCAGCATGGAGCTGCGCCTTGATGACTTCCCCTGCGAGCGCCTGCGTGACCGGATGAGCCGGTTCGGGGAGGCGCGTGCCCGCTCCAAGGAGATCGGCTTCAACCTCACCGTTTCGGGCGAGACTGGCGAGCATGTGCGCGCCGACCAGGACCGTATCTGCCAGATGGCGGAAATCTTCATCGCCAATGCCGTGCGCTTCACCGATACCGGCGGCGTGGATGTGGAGCTGAACGTGTCGCCGCGCGCGCCGGACGGGTCTGCCCGGCTGCGTGTGGAAGTGCGCGATAGCGGGCGGGGCGTGCCCGCCGCTCACCGGGCCGCCCTGTTTGACAGCTTTGCCGAACAGGCCGCCAAGCCGGGCTCCGGCCCTGGCACGGGCCTCAGCCTGCACCTTGCCAAGCGCATGGCCGCGATGATGGGCGGCGAGGTTGGCTACACGCCGGGCGAGCCGGGCTCCGTGTTCTGGTTCGAGGTGCCGGTGCGCATGGCTGACCGTCCGGGCCGGTATGGCGATGAGCGCCTGTCGCTGGTCAACCGCCGCCTGCGTATGCTGGTCTGCGAGGCCGACCCGGCCCGCCGCGCCGTGCTGCTGGGTTATCTCAAATCCTTCAACTGCGTGGTCAGCTGCGCCGAAAACGCGGGCGACCTGATCGAGGGGCTGGGCGCGGCGGCCTATGACGCCATCGTGCTGGGGCTGAATATCGGGTCCGTCGAGCCGGATGATGTCATCCATGACATACGTTCGCTCGCCTCCACGGCCTCGCTGACGCCGATCGTGCGCCTCGCCGCCGATCTCTCCGTGCCCGTGCAGCGGGCAGGCTCGGAAGTGCTGGTACGCGCACCTGTCACCACCGAACCGCTCCTGCAGGCTCTGGAAGAGGCGCTGAGCGAGGATCCGTCTGCGATAGCCTACCTGCGCCGCACAGCGTAGAAACGGCCCTCAGAGAGCATTCTAGCGGGTTTCTGCGCCTATCCAGGCAAGGAAGCCCGCTGCGCTTTTCTCCGCATCCACATCCAGCACCAGCACACAGGGCTCGTCATACGGGTGCAGGGCGGTAAGCCGGTCCCTCGCTTCGCCTGCGCGCGCAGGGCTGGTCTTGAACAGTGCCACCGTTTCCGGTCCGTCCCCGATCCGCCCCTCCCACCGGAAGACTGACCGGCCTGCCGGGAAAATGTTCGCGCACGCGATCACGCGCTCTTCCAGAAGAGCGTGCGCGGCTCTGGCTGCGGCATCGCCATCAGGCCATGTCGTATAGATGATCACCGCGCCGTCTTTGACACCGCTCATGGCTCTCTCCCTTGCAGTCCGGGCCATCTGCCCGGATATAGCAGGCAGGAAGAAGGATCGGCCATGGCTGCGTCAGACACAATGAAGGGCAAGGGCGCGCTGGTGCTCTTTTCAGGGGGGCAGGATTCTGCCACCTGCCTTGCCCATGCGCTGACCCGGTATGAGCGGGTGGAAACCATCGGCTTTGATTATGGCCAGCGCCACCGCATCGAGCTGGATGCGCGCCTGAAGGTGCGCTCCGCGATGGCCGGGCTGAAGCCGGAATGGGCGGCGCGCCTGGGTGAGGATGTGACGGTCGATATTTCGGGGTACGGAAAGCTCGCCGAAAGCGCGCTCACCTATGAGCGGGTGATCGAGATGGGCCAGAGCGGCCTTCCCACCAGCTTCGTGCCGGGGCGCAATCTCGTATTTCTGGCGATGGCAGGAGCCCATGCCTGGCGGCGCGGGCTGGATGTGCTGGTCGGCGGCATGTGCCAGACGGACTATTCCGGCTATCCCGACTGCCGCGAGGACACGCTCAAAGCCCAGGAGCGCGCGCTGGCGCTGGGGCTCGATATGGACCTCACGCTCGACACCCCGCTCATGCACCTCACCAAGGGCGAGACCTGGGCGATGGCCGATCAGCTTGGCGGCGATGCGCTCATAAAGCTAATCCTTGAAGAGACCCATACCTGCTATCTCGGTGACCGGGGCCATCGCCATGACTGGGGCTATGGCTGCGGCACCTGCCCGGCGTGTGAGCTGCGCGCCGCTGGCTGGCAGGACTGGCAGGAGGGCCACGCGCCATGACCTATTCGGTCAAGGAAACCTTCCTCACCGTGCAGGGCGAGGGCGGGCAGGCGGGCCGCGTTGCCGTGTTCCTCCGCTTTGCAGGCTGCAATCTGTGGAGCGGGCTGGAGCGTGACCGCGCGCATGCCGTTTGCCAGTTCTGCGATACCGATTTTGTCGGCACGGACGGGCAGGGCGGCGGCAAGTTTGCGAGCGCTGAAGGCCTGGCCGCCCATGTGAAAAGCTTCTGGCCGGGCGGCGGCAGGCCGCTGGTCGTCTGCACGGGCGGCGAGCCGCTGCTGCAGCTCGATGCGCCCGCCATTGCGGCGCTGAAAGCTGAAGGCTTCGAGATCGCGGTGGAAACCAATGGCACGATTGAAGCGCCGGACGGGCTGGACTGGATCTGCGTCAGCCCGAAATCGACCGCGCCGCTGAAACAGCTTTCCGGCGATGAGCTGAAGCTGGTCTACCCGCAGGCAGACGCCCTGCCGGAGCGGTTTGAAGACCTCGATTTTCGAACCTTCCGCCTGCAGCCCATGGACGGGCCGCAGCAGATGGAAAACGCGAAAGCCGCGTTTGAATACTGCCTTGCCAACCCGCAATGGAGCCTCTCGCTCCAGACCCATAAATGGATCGGGGTGGATTAGGAGCAGGATTGAAACCCCGGAACCGCGCAGCGGTATCCGGGGCCTCTCTCCGATTCTCCTGCAACAGGTCCCGGCTCGCGCTGCGCTTGGCCGGGAGTTCAGCGCGGGTGACTACAAACTATCCACCATCACGACTTCGGATTCCTCCAGCGCGGTGATGGTGATGACCGGCTCATCCTTGATCGCCGCACCGTCACGCGCGTCGAGGGATACGCCATTGACTTCGATCTTCCCGGTGGCAGGCACCAGATAGGCGTGACGGCCCTCCGCCAGCCTGTACTCGATGCTCTCACCGGCCTTTACCGTTGCGCCGAGCACGCGGGCATTGGCCCGGATCGGCAGGGCGTCGGTGTCGCCTTCAATGCCGGAGGCCAGCACCACCAGCTCCCCTGCGCGGTTGTCCTTGGGGAACTCGCGCGCATTCCAGAACGGCTCACCGCCGCGCTGGTCGGGCATGATCCAGATCTGGAAGATCCGGGTGGTTTCATCCTCGCGGTTATATTCGGCGTGGCGGATGCCGGAGCCTGCGCTCATCACCTGCACATCGCCCGCTACCGTGCGGCCCTGATTGCCAAGGCTGTCCATATGGGTGATGGCCCCGTCACGCACATAGGTGATGATTTCCATGTCCGCATGGGGATGGGGATCAAAGCCGGTACCGGCGCGGATGGCGTCATCATTCCAGACTCTCAGCGCCCCCCAGCCCATGCGGACCGGGTCGTAGTAGTGGCCGAAGCTGAAATGGTGACGGGCGTTGAGCCAGTCATTGGAAAAGCCGCCAAGGCTTGAAAATTCGCGCTTCACGATCATGAGACGACCTCCTTTGAAGCCATATTGTTGCGTTGGCTTCAAAGATAGGAGAGGGCGTACGCCGGATTGAGGCGTGGTTTGGCTGGTCAGTCTTGCCGGACTGGAAATGATCAGAGGCTAGATGCGTTCGGTCACCTTGATGGCCGCCCGGCAGCCCGCCTTGATGAGGGCGGAGAGCAGCGGATAGCCCGGCGCATCGTGCGCGCCTTCGTCCACCGCCAGATTCTTGTGCGCGATTTCTTCTTCCTGATAGCGGGCAAAGTCGGCAGCAAGCTCGGTCTCGCCCATGGCTTCCAGCTCTTTGACCTGCTCGCCATAATGGCCCTCGATCACGCTTTCGACGGCCTCGGTACAGGCATGGGCGGCCTTCTCGCCCATCAGGGCGGTGGCAACGCCAAGGCCAAACCCGGCCATGCGCCAGACAGGCCCCAGAAGCGTGGGACGCACGCCGCGCTCGGCGATATAGCCGTCAAAGGCGTCGAGATGCGCCTGCTCGTCAGCTTCCATGTGGGCAAGCTGACGGGCAATGCGGGTCTTGGACGGGATGCGGCCGAACACGGCGCGCTGGCCGCGATAGATATGCACTGCGCCATATTCCCCGGCATGGTCGATGCGGATCATGCGGGCGATCGCGCCTTCATTGCGGGCCGGGCCGGGGCGGCGGATGGTCATGGCTGGCGTCCTTGCGGCTGGCGGAGGCGGATGATGACGATACCGGCCGAGACGGCCAGAAGCCCGGCGGAGACAAGCGCATTCCACCCCGCCATGGAGAGCCCTAAATAGCTCCAGCTGACCTCGTTGCACAGCGGGATGATGTGGGCCGATTCCAGAAAGCGCTCGAGCTGCTCAAGGCTGATACCGCCTGTTGTTCCGGCACTGGCGCAGGAGGGCGGCAGGTCGACCAGCCCGTACTCCACCATGACATGATGGCCGGCCTGATAGAGGCTGACCCCTGACAGCGTGCCCACCAGGCCCGTGCCAAGTGTGGCGGAGATTGCGGGCAGGGGGGCAAGCCGCAAGGCGAGGAACACGGTGATGCCGCCGGTGGCGATCGCGGCATGGGCCCAGCGCTGGGTGATGCACATCGGGCAGGGCAGAAAGCCCCAGATATATTCAAACGCGAACGCGCCAGCGAGCAGGGCCAGTGACACGAGCGCGGCCACCAGCGGCCAGTTGCGGGCCTCAAGGCTCCATCGGGCGAGTGTGCGTAAGCGCGAGATCATGGGCGGGAGTATAGGCACGAGACGCCCTCCTCGCGATAGGCGCAACTGCCGCAGGTCAGCGGCGCCTGCCGCGCCGCCAGAGATAGATCACCGCCAGCCCCAGAATGCCCGCGGCGCCCAGAGCGGCGATCGCCCAGAAGCCTTCTCGGATCAGCGTGCGGATGAAATCGGTCAGCAGGTCAACAAAGGCCGGGCCGAGAAGGATCAGCCCGCCATAAAGGATGATGATCCAGGCTGTGCCGAGCAGCAGCCCGGCCAGCACCAGCAGCCCGTCCCGGTTGATAAGGCCCAGCGAGGCGACCACCAGCGCGATGCCGGGCGTGGTGTTGGTCAGCGGCAACGGCACCAGCACTGACAGGCAGAATAGGCAGAACATGAAGCCCACCAGCCGCTCGGCGATGCGTCCCGAGAGGAAGCCGAGGCGCGGCGTGGCAAAGTCCTCGATCCAGCCGAACCAGCGCCCGGCCCCGCGCGCTGTGGTCTCGAGGCTGGCCTTGGAAAGCCGGCGCGCGGCCATGCCCGATGGCAGCCAGGGCGCAGACCGGCCCAGCGCCATCTGCGCCGACAGGGCCAGCATGGGCAGGGCAACGATCTGGGGCACGCCATAAAGGAAGGGAAGGCAGACCGGCAGGGCCAGCACGAAGAGCACCATGCCGAACGCCCGGTCGCCCAGCGCAGACGATAATTCGCCCAGCGTCAGCCCCTCTGGCGGCGCCGCTTCCGCCACGCGCCTGAGTCCGGAGACCATGCCGCGATCAAGGCTGTCATGGGTGCTGTCCATCAGGGAGGTGTCCGCAGGGCTGAAGGCGTTGGGCGCGGCAGGATTGGCATGCCCGGCGCGGCGCGTCTACCCACTCGACGCGCGCGCACGCCTGACTTATGAAGCAGGCTTGCTACCAAGCTGCGGGCGTGGCGGAACTGGTAGACGCAGCGGACTCAAAATCCGCCGGCCGCAAGGCCTTGCCGGTTCGATTCCGGCCGCCCGTACCAGACAGCGCTATTGCGCGGCCCGCTTCTGCTTCTTGCGGGTAGCCCGGCGGGCCTTCGTGGCCGCCTCTGCAATGGCAGCCTCCACCGACTGGGCCATGAGCCTTGCCTTCTTGGGCGTATGGACGGGCGCGTAGCCGAACGCCTCCATCATGTCGCGGCAGGTATGCTCCACATATCCGATCTCTTCGGCTGAAAGGCGCTCGCTGAAGCGCGTCTGCCCGAGCATGGGCTCCGGCGTTGTCGGCGCACGGTAGGGCGTGCGGGACCGCATCTCGCGCTTGAGGAAGGCTGCCGGTTCGGCGGCGTGATCCAGGCCGAGGAAGGCCTCTATCCGGGCAAACACCTCCGGCCCGTCCTCACTGACCAGCTCCTCATAGCGCACGTTCAGTAAGCGGTCCGGGCCAAGCTGCGCGCCCAGCTTGTGCATGGTTTTCAGATGCCGGTTCCAGATATCGGCCCCGCGCGTGATCTCGTCTGAATACACCTCCACCGCCTTGTAGGACGCCACGCAGGAGCGCGGATCGCGGTGGATGTGGACAAAGCGCGAGCCCTTCCAGTAGGCCGCAATCATGCCCGCGCACCATTTCTCCTTCGCATCGGCATAGCTGGGGTTCTTGTCGCCATAGGCCCGGATGGCCGGGTCAACCGAGGCCTTCTTGCCGTCCACATAGCCAAGCCCGGTGCGCGGCACGCGGGTTCGGTAGAAGCTGTCCACGGTGTCGAGCATGGCGTGGACGAGGACTTTGCGGAAATCCTGGCGCAGTGGATGCTCGGGCAGCAGCTCGCTGGGCTGCTGCAGGCGCAGGCGCACATTGTTCACAAAGCTCCACGGCCGCAGCTCGTTGGTCAGCAATATCTGGGGATGCTGGTTCATCGCCACGGTCAGGAAGGTCGTGCCCGAACGCGGCGCGCCGGTGACGATGAGGGGGCGGGCAGTGTCGTGAAAGGCGGGCAGGGAGGTCATGTCAGGCCGGCGGGGTTCTAGAGCTGGGTGAGCTGGCGGAATTCCTGATACTTCTCGATAGCCGTATCAAGATCACCGAAAAAGACGAGCTTGCCTTCCTCCAGTACCATGGCCTGATTGCACTGGCTGCGCATCAGGTTGAGGTTGTGGGTGGCCAGCACGACGATGCTGGCATCCTGCACCATGCCGCGCATGCGCGCGCGCGCCTTACGCAGGAAGGCGGCATCGCCCGCGCCCAGCCACTCGTCCAGCAGCAGGATGTCGGAGCGCACGGCGGTGGTGATGGAGAAGGCGAGGCGCAGTGCCATGCCGCTGGAATAGCGGTGGATGGGTTCATGCACCCAGTCACCCAGCTCGGAAAACTCCACGATACCGGGCAGCAGCGCCTTTATCTCGGCGAAGGACAGGCCCAGCATCGCGCCGCGCAGATAGATGTTCTCAATGCCCGTGGCGTCCTGCACGAAGCCCAGCGAGGCGTTGAAGATGGCGGCCACCTTGCCGCGCACGTCAAGCTTGCCGCCGGTCGGCGGGTAGACGCCTGCAAGCGTGCGCAGAAGCGTGCTCTTGCCCGAGCCGTTGCGGCCCAGCAGCCCGACCCGCGCACCGGCTTTCAGGGTGAAGCTCACCTTGTTGAGCGCCTTGTGCTCCTCGCGCGCGCCGGTCGTGCGTATCCCGGCCCGGCGCAGCGGGAAGGCGACCGTCAGGTTCCTGGCTTTCACGTGTACGGAGGTGTTCATCGCCCGCGCCCCTACAGCCAGTACGTCACACGCCGGCCCATGCGGTCGAGCGCGATGATGCCGGTTACGAGGAAGAGCCCGGCCAGTGACAGCGACACGATCCAGTTGAGCGGATCGGCAGGCAGGCCCACCAGCCCGTCGCGCAGCGTGTTCAGCACATAGGCAAACGGGTTCCAGCGCACGAGCAGGCCCATGAAGCCCTCCACCTGGTCACGGGCGCTTCCCGCCGCCCAGATGATCGGGGTGAAGAAGAAGATGAGGCGCATGCACGACCCGATAAGGGTGGCGACGTCGCGGAAGCGCGCGGCCACCATGCCGAGCGTCAGCACCAGGCCAAAGGCGGTCACCAGATAGACGCCGAAGGCGGGCACCACCCAGATCATCTCCAGCGAGGGCCGCCATCCGAAGAACAGGCAGATCACGCAGGCCGTCACCAGCTGGATGCCCAGCAGATAGCTCAGGCGCAGCAGCAAGGAGAGCACGAACAGGCTGCGCGGCAGGTTCATCTGCAGAAGGTAGGAGCGCGAGGTGACCATGATGTCGCCCCCGCTGATCACCGCGCCGGAGATGAAGTTCCAGATCGCCAGGCCGAACATGACGTGGGGGATGTGGACCATAAGCTCCCGCCCCTGGAGCTGGGACATCAGGAAGCCGATGCCGGTCGCCGTGATGGCATAGGACAGCACGATCCACGCACTGCCGAGCACGCTGCGCCGGTGCTCGAACTGTATCTGCTTGAAGGCGAGATAGGCCCAGATGCGCAGCCTTGGAAAGGCAGCGGCCATGTCTGACCAGGCGAATGACACGCTTTGATATCCAGACTGTATTGTGGCTGAACGGGATTCGGTGCTTGTGTCTGGCTTTAGCCCATCGAAGGCCTTAAACGCCAGCCTCACATAAGCCAATAGCATGTAAGCCCTCCGGGCAAGGAATTGTGTTGTGACCGCCAAGCCGCTCTATTTCACCATCTGCTCACGCAATTATCTCGCCTATGCCATCACGCTGGGGCGGTCCTTGCGCGCAGCAGACAGCGAAGCGCGCTTTGTAATCTTCCTCGCCGATGAGGTCCCGGCGCCCGCCGATCAGGCGCGCATCGGGTTCGAGACGGTGACCGCCAGCGCGATCGGCATTCCCGGCTTTGATGACATGGTGCTGCGCTACTCCATCATGGAGTTCAACACGGCGATCAAGCCGTTCTGCTTCCAGCATGTTTTCTCGGTGATGGGGGCGGAATCGGCCGTCTATCTCGATCCCGACATATTCGTGCTGCGGCCGCTGGACGCGGTCGAGGCCGCGCTGAAGGACGGGGCAGGGCTGGTTCTTACGCCCCATAGCGAAGCCCCGCTGGATGACGGGGCCGATCCGGACGACGCCCGGCTGCTGCGCACGGGCAGCTATAATCTGGGGTTTGCCGCCTTTGCCGATACGGATGAAACGCGCCGCTTCCTTCACTGGTGGGGCGAGCGGCTGCGCTCTGACTGCCGGGTGGCGATCAGCGAGGGGCTGTTTGTAGACCAGAAATGGATGGATCTCGCACCCGCCTATGTGCGCGCCACCCATATCCTGCACCATCCCGGCTATAATGCGGCCTACTGGAATCTCGCCCACCGGCCGGTCACGGTCAGCGGCGCGGACTGGATGGCGCGGGGCGAGCCGCTGGTCTTCTTCCATTTCAGCGGTGTGGTGCCAGGCAATCCGGCCATCTTCTCCAAGCATCAGGACCGCTTCACGGTGGCGGATATCGGTCCGCTCAAGGGGCTGCTGGAGCGCTATCTCGAAGCGCTTGATGCAAACGGGCACAGCTACTGGAAGGGCGTGCCCTACGGGTATGGCTTTGATGCTGAAGGCGCTGCGGTCAGCGATATCGCCCGCGCGGTTTACAGGCATGCCTTTCCCAAGCCGTGCGATGAACCGCTGGCGGCGGGCGAGGCGTTGGATGCGCTGTGCAATGCACCTTTTGCGGACCTGCCCCAGAACCCTGGCCCTGTCACCAATTTCACCTACGCGCTGTGGGCGGGCAGGGAAGATCTGCGTGCCCATTTCGACCTCGCCACACCGTCCGGCCGGGTGGACTATAATGGCTGGATCCTGCAGTCTGGCATTGGCGAGCACCGCATAGAGCCGCGCTATCTGGCGCATCTTGGCGTGACTGGCTCCAACGCCCCGCTTGCAGGGCGGCTTGGCGCGCCGGTCCGCCTGCTCCTGAAATACCGTCACCTGCTGCGCCCGCTGGCGGCTCTGGTGCCGTCAGGGCTCGCCACCCGCTTCAAGCGGGCGCTCAACCGCGAGCTGGACCGGGCCGCCCCCTCCGAGCTGAGTGCGTTCGGCCTGCAGCGTCCGGAAACGGACCCGGCTATGGAGGCGGTTCCCGGCGCGCTGGACGACGCGCTGGCGGCTGGCAATGGCGGGTCAGGCGTGACAGCGGTCTATGGCTATTTCCACACCGAGAACGGGGTAGGCGAGGCGGGCAGGCGCACCTTCCGGGCCCTGCGCGCGGTGGGCCGGCCGGTGAGCGCGCGCGTGGTCGGCACGCGCGGCCATTTCTCCGAGAGCATCGCCTTTGATATCGCGCCCGGCCCCGCTGGGGTGCCGGCCGATGTGCATCTCTTCCACATGAATGCCGATGAGCTCTGCCATGCCGATCTGCGCCTTGAGGACGGGGCGTTCTCGGCTGAAAGGCTGAGGGTTGGCTATTGGGCGTGGGAGCTTGACCGCTTCCCGCAGGCCTGGGCGCCCGCCTTTGAGCGTGTGGACGAGATCTGGGTGCCCAGCAGCTTCACCCGGGACTGCGTGCAGGCGGCCACCTCGATACCGGTTCAGGTCATGCCCCACCCCGTGCCGGTGCCGGACATGGCAGGCCCGGAGGCGGTGGCGGCGGCGCGCAGGCGGTTTGCGCTGCCGCAGGACAAAATCTGCTTCCTGACCGTGTTCGACTTCAACTCCTTCATTGACCGGAAAAACCCCCAAGGCGCGCTCGCCGCCTTTGCCGAGGCGCGCGCGCAGGCAGGCAATCTTGCCCTGATCGTGAAGTGCCACGGCAATGCGCGCTTTGATGGCGTGCGCCAGCTATTGATGCGGTATCTGCGCGCCCTGCCGGACGTCTATGTCATCGACCGGGTGCTGACGGGCGAGGAGATGGACGCGCTTTACACTGCGTGCGATGGGCTTGTGTCCCTGCACCGGTCGGAAGGGTTCGGGCTGACGATTGCCGAGGCGATGGCCCGCGGCCTGCCCGTGGTGGCAACCGACTATTCGGGCAATACCGATTTTCTTGATGACAGCACCGGCATTCCGGTGCCCTGCGAGCTCGTTCCGGTCGCGCCGGATGCCTATCCCCATGGCGAGGGATGCGTATGGGCTGATCCCGATACCGGCTTTGCCGCGCGCTCGCTCGTCACGCTGGCGGGAGACGCGGGGCTGCGCCAGCGGCTGGGGGATGCGGCACGCCAGCGCATTGCCGAGCGCCTGTCCTTCGAGGTGGTGGGCCGTCAGATGGATGCGCGCCTTGAGGCGTGTCTGGCCGCAAGGGCCGCCGGCTAACGCAGCAGCGAGCGCAGATAGGCGCCGTATTTCGACTTGCCGAACTTGCGTGCGGCCCGTCCGAGCTGTTCGGCGCTGATCCATTTCTTGCGGAAGGCGATCTCCTCCAGACACGCGATCTGCAGGCCCTGCCGGGCTTCCAGCGTGGCGACGAACTGGGCCGCGTCGATGAGGGAGTCCGGCGTGCCGGTATCCAGCCAGGCATAGCCGCGTCCCATGCGCTCCACGCGCAGCGTGCCGCGTTCCAGATAGGCCTGGTTGACGCTGGTGATTTCCAGCTCGCCGCGCTCGGAGGGCTGAACGCCGGCTGCGATATCGACCACGGAATTGTCGTAGAAATAGAGCCCGGTGACGGCGAAATAGGATTTGGGCTTTTTAGGCTTTTCCTCGATCGAGACCGCATTGCCCGCGTCGTCGAACTCCACCACGCCGTAGCGCTCGGGGTCCTGCACGCGGTAGCCGAACACGGTCGCGCCTGATGGCTGGCTGGCCGCGCGCTGGAGCATCTGCTCAAGCCCGCCGCCGTAGAAAATATTGTCGCCCAGCACCAGGCAGACCGGGTCCGCGCCGATGAAGTCCCGCCCAATGATGAAGGCCTGCGCCAGCCCTTCCGGCTTGGGCTGCTCGGCATAGGTGAGTTGCACGCCCCACTGGCTGCCATCGCCCAGCAGGCGCTGGAAGGCGCTCTGGTCTTCAGGCGTGGTGATGATCAGGATTTCGCGTATGCCCGACAGCATCAGCACCGACAGCGGATAATAGATCATCGGCTTGTCGTAGATCGGCAGGAGCTGCTTTGACGTTGCCAGCGTCATGGGCTGAAGCCGCGTGCCGTTTCCGCCCGCCAGAATAATGCCTTTCAAGGCGTCTCCCCCGAAATCGCGTGCCTGGTCCGCCGTCGGCCAGGTCCGGCCCGCAGCCCTTTTATGTCTGCTTTCAGCCCTACTCCTGCAAGAGGTTACGCGCAAGGCTGGCATTGCCGGGATAGCAGCCGCGCGCTTCGCGGTCTCTGGCCAGCCCCGCCGCTTTGGCCTATCAGACCGCAAAGGACAGGTGCGCGGGCGCGCACCGGGCAGACAGTGCAGGAACAGGCTTCATGGTGGACCTCGTTGCGGAGGCCCTTGGCGGGGTGAAACTTCTGCGCACCCGCAGATTTGAAGATGCGCGCGGCTATTTCTGCGAGACATTCAACGCGCGCGCCTTCGCGGCGGCCGGGGTGAACGCGAATTTCGTGCAGGACAATGTCTCGCGCTCGCTGAAAACCGGCACGGTGCGCGGGCTGCACTATCAGGCCCCGCCCCACGCGCAGGCCAAGCTGGTGCGCGTGATCGCGGGCCGGATCATGGATGTGGCGGTGGATGCGCGCAAAGGCTCGCCCACCTACGGCCAGCACTATGCGGTGGAGCTGAGCGCGGACAATGACCTGCAGCTTTTCGTGCCCGCCGGTTTCCTGCACGGCTTCATGACGCTGCAGGATGACAGCCTCGTCCACTACAAGGTCGATGACTTCTATTCCAGGGAGTGCGACGGCGCGGTGCGCTTTGATGACCCGGACCTTGCGATTGACTGGGGGCTTCCCGCCTCCAGCGCCGTGCTGTCGGAGAAGGATGTGGACGCCCCCTTCTGGGCGGATTTCCAGTCCCCCTTCACCTATGAGGGGGCGGACCGGTCATGAAGCTGCTGGTGACAGGCGGTTTGGGCTTTATCGGGTCTGCGCTGGTGCGCCGGGCGGTGCTGGAGCGCGGCTACACAGTCATCAATCTTGATGCGCTGACCTATGCCGGCAATCCGGCCAATCTCGCCGATCTTGAGGGCGATGCCCGCTATATCTTCCAGCACGGTGATATTGGCGATGAGGCGCTGGTGCGCGCACTTCTCGCCCGCCACCGGCCTGACGCGATCATGCATCTGGCCGCCGAGTCCCATGTGGACCGCTCCATCGATGGTCCGCTCGCCTTCATCGACACGAACGTGCGCGGGACGGGTGTGCTGCTGCACGCCGCGCGCGGCTACTGGCAGGGGCTTGAGGGGGAGGCGAAGGCCGCTTTCCGCTTCCACCACATCTCCACCGACGAGGTGTATGGCACGCTGGGCGCCGAAGGCCTCTTCACCGAGGAAACCCCCTACAGCCCCAACTCGCCTTATGCAGCCAGCAAGGCGTCCTCCGACATGCTGGTGCGGGCCTGGGGGGAGACCTATGGCCTGCCGGTGCTGGTCTCCAACTGCTCCAACAATTACGGCCCGCGCCAGTATCCTGAAAAGCTGATCCCGGTGGTGATCATCAAGGCGCTCGCAGGCCAGCCCATCCCCGTCTACGGCAAGGGCGAGAATGTACGCGACTGGCTGCATGTCGAGGACCATGCCGAGGCGCTGCTGACCATTCTGGAGCGCGGCCGGGTAGGCGAGACCTATAATGTCGGCGGCAATGCCGAGGCCCGCAATATCGATCTGGTGCGCGCCATCTGCGCCGTTCTCGACGAGGTGCGCCCGCGCGAGGCAGGCGGTTATGCCGAGCTGATCAGCTTCGTCACCGACCGTCCGGGCCATGATTTCCGCTATGCGATCGACGCCTCCAAGATCAAGCGCGAGCTGGGCTGGGAGCCGTCCATGACGCTGGAAGAGGGCCTGGCGGCGACCGTGCGCTGGTATCTGGATAATGAGCCATGGTGGCGCGCCATCCAGCAGACCGGCTACCGGCAGGAACGCCTCGGGCTCGAGACCAAGAGCTGATGGCCCGCCTCGTCATCATCGGAAAGACCGGCCAGCTCGCCCGCGAACTGATCATGCAGGGCGAGGCGGCTGGCTGGCAGGTGATGGCGCTTGGCCGCAGCGAGGCAGACCTCTCTGATCCGGAAGGGGCGGCGAGGGCGCTCGAAGCGGCACTGCCGGCCGACGCCGTGATCAATGCGGCAGCTTATACCGCCGTAGACAGGGCCGAGAGCGAGGAAGCGCTTGCCCACGCCATCAACGCCGCAGCGCCCGGCGCGCTGGCGAAAGTGTGCGCTGAGGCTGGCGTGCCCTTCCTGCATGTCTCCACCGACTATGTGTTCGATGGGCTGAAAGCCACGCCCTACACAGAAGATGATGCTACAGCGCCGCAAGGGGCCTATGGCCGCTCCAAGCTGGCAGGCGAAGAGGCGGTGATGGCGGCGGGCGGGCAATGGCTTATCGCGCGCACGGCCTGGGTTTATTCGCCCCACGGGGCCAATTTTGTGAAGACCATGCTGCGCCTGGGCAAAACGCGCGACGAAATGCGTGTGGTCGATGACCAGCTCGGCTGCCCCACCGCTGCGCACGAGCTTGCGCGCTGCCTGCTGGTCGCGGCACGCGTGATGGCGGAACCCCGCGAGGCAGGCGGGCTCTATCACCTTGCGGGCGCGGGCGAGACCAGCTGGGCGGGCTTTGCTGAAGGGATTTTTTCGCGCGCCGAGCCGCACTGGCGCCGCCGCCCCGTGCTGCACCGCATCAAAACCGAGGAATACCCGACGCCCGCGCGCCGCCCGGCCAACTCCCGTCTCGATTGCGCGAAGTTCGAGGCCGCGTTCGGCACAAGGCCTGAACACTGGGAAACCTCGCTCGACACCGTGATGGCGCGCTTGCGCGAGGCCGCGCCAGACCTCTTCTGAGCGGCCATTTGTTGCCAAACGGAAACCAATTGTGAATTCACGCCTATCATGGTGCGCTGCTAGCCAGCACCGGCACTGATTTGCCAGCCACAGGAATTTGCCATGTCCAGCCCCGTCAACTTCATCGACCTTGCCGCCCAGCGTGCGCGCCTGAAGGACAGGCTCGATGCGGCCGTCGCCAGGGTGCTGGAAGAGGGCAAATACATTCTCGGGCCGGAAGTGAGCGAGCTGGAGACGCGCCTGAAGGCGCTGTCCGGCGCGCCGCACGCCATTGCCTGCGCCAATGGCACCGATGCGCTCGTCCTGCCGCTGATGGCGTGGGGCATAAAGCCCGGAGACGCCGTCTTCGTGCCGAGCTTCACCTTCGCCTCGACCGCTGAAGTGGTGCCGTGGCTGGGCGCAACGCCGGTCTTTGTCGATATCGACCCCGAGACCTGGTGCATGGACCCTGAGGCGCTCAAGGCCTCCATCGCGAAGGTGAAGGCTGAAGGCAAGCTGAACCCGCGCGTGGTGATCGCGGTCGATCTCTTTGGCCAGCCTGCCGACTATCGCCGCATCGCCCCGATTGCGCGTGAGAACGGGCTGAAACTCATTGCCGACAGCGCGCAAGGGTTTGGCTGTACGCTTGATGGCAAGCACCCGATCCACTGGGCCGATATCGCCACTTTGAGCTTCTATCCGGCCAAGCCGCTCGGCTGTTATGGCGATGGCGGCGCGATGCTGATCAAATCGGACGAGGACCGTGCGGTCATCAAGTCGCTGCACATCCATGGCGAGGGCTCGGAGCGGTATGAATATGCCCGCATCGGCATGAATTCGCGCCTCGACACCATCCAGGCCGCGATCCTGCTGGTGAAGATGGACGCCTTCCAGGACGAGATAGGCTGGCGCAATGAGGCCGCAGACCGCTACCGGGAAGGCTTTGGCGATATCGTGAAAGTGCCGCCGGTCATCGACGGCGCGGTGTCTGTCTGGGCGCAGTACACGATCGAGGTCGATGACCGCGACGGTTTCCGCAAATCGCTCGCCGATGAAGGCATCCCGACCGCGATCTACTATCCGCGTCCGCTGCACACCCAGCCGCCCTATGCGCGCTTTGCGGCGCATGCAGGTTCGCTCGCCAACACTGAACGCGCTGCTGCCCGCGTGGTCTCCCTGCCGATGGATTCAGACCTTGGCGGGACACGTCAGGCCCGCGTCATCGCGGCGGTAAGGAAAGCGCTGGGGTAGGGCAAAGCCCTCGCCCTTCGAGACGGCCTTTCAGGCCTCCTCAGGATGAGGGCTTTAGGATGCGCTTTTTCCCTCATCCTGAGGGTGAGCGAAGCGAACGTCTCGAAGGACGAGGGGAAGTGTGACAGGGCTCTGACCGTTCCGGCATGGCTCAACACTTGACCCCGCCTCGGCATCGGGAAGTCTCCATCTCGCACTTGCAGCATGCCCTTCGCACCTGCCCTTGAGGTGGACAAACCGGTTCCGTCCCGCTAAGGCGCCCCGGAAGGCGCAAAAAGCGCGAAAACCCTTATGGTACAAGGCAGAAGGTACGGACAAAGTTCATGTCAAACGGCCAATCCCGCTTTCATGTGCCCGCCCCGCCCTTTCGTCCGGGCGATACGCCGGACTTCTCTCATCTCGAATTGCAAAAGGCTGGCGAGGCGAAGCGGCCTGATCCGCTGACCGCGCCGCGCGAGATGACCGATCTGGCTTTCGGCCTGATCGGCGTGCTCGATCACAACCATCAGGCGGTGGGCGAGTGGGATCCGCGCCTGTCGCCGGATGTGCTGCGCGAGGGCCTGTCGCACATGGTGCTGACGCGCATCTATGACGCGCGCATGCTCAAGCTCCAGCGTCAGGGCAAGATGAGCTTCTACATGAAGTCGCTCGGCGAAGAGGCGGTGGCGGTGGCCGGCGCGATGGCGCTGAACTTCTCCGACATGGTGTTCCCGTCCTACCGCCAGCAGGGCATTCTGTTCGCGCGTGGCCGCAATATCGTCGACATGATGTGCCACTGCATCTCCAACAGCCGCGACAACCTCAAGGGCCGCCAGCTGCCCGTCCACTACACTTGGGCGGAGGGCAATTTCTTCACCATCTCGGGCAATCTCGGCACGCAGTTCCCTCAAGCCGTAGGCTACGCGATGGCGTGCGCTTACAAGGGCGAGGACACGATTGCCGCCAGCTGGATCGGTGAGGGGACGACCGCCGCGCCGGACTTCCACGCCGCGATGACGCTCGCCTCCACCTATCGTGCGCCGGTGATCCTGAACGTCGTCAACAATCAGTGGGCGATCTCCACCTATCAGGGCATTGCCCGCGGTGATGCGGTGACCTTTGCCTCCAAGGGGCTTGGCTATGGCCTGGCCTCGCTGCGCGTGGATGGCAATGATTTCCTCGCCGTCTACGCGGCGACGAAATGGGCCGCCGACCGCGCACGAAAAGGCGGCGGGGCGACCTTCATCGAGCTCTTCACCTATCGCGCCGATGCGCACTCGACCTCGGACGATCCTGCCCGCTACCGGCCCAAGACCGAGTTCGAGGTCTGGCCGCTGGGCGATCCGATTCTGCGCCTGAAGAACCACCTCATCGGCCTTGGCGAGTGGGACGAAAAGCGTCACGCCGCGCTGGAAGAGCAGATGACCGCTCTGGTGGTGAAGTCCTACAAGGAAGCGGAAAGCCACGGCACGCTGCATGACGGCCCGCTTTCGCCGACCCACACCATCTTTGAAGATGTCTACGCGAGCGATGACTGGCGTCTGCGCCGCCAACGCCAAGACTTGGGAGTCTAGCACCATGCCAGCGATGAACATGCTGCAGGCCCTCAATTCGGCCATGGACGTCCTGCTCGACAAGCATCCCGAAGTCGTGATCTTCGGCGAGGATAGCGGCTATTTCGGCGGGGTGTTCGGCGCCACGCAAGGCCTGCAGAAGAAGTACGGGCTGGACCGGGTTTTCGACGCGCCGATCAATGAAAGCGCGATTGCGGCGATGGCCGTCGGCATGGCGGCGAAGGGGCTGAAACCCATCGCGGAAATCCAGTTCGCCGACTACATCTTCCCGGCCATCGACCAGATCATCTCCGAAATGAGCCGTATCCGTTATCGCTCGGCTGGCCAGTTCGTCTCGCCGGTCGTGGTGCGCTCGCCCTGGGGCGGCGGCATCCGGGGTGGTCAGACCCACTCCATGAGTCCCGAGGCCTTCTTCACCCATGTGCCGGGCGTGAAAGTGGCCGTGCCGTCCAATCCGTATGACGCCAAGGGCATGCTGATCGCGGCGAGCGAGGGCGATGATCCTGTCATCTTCTTTGAGCCCAAGCGCATCTATAATGGCCCGTTTGACGGCGTGCCGGATGCCCCGCTTTCCAGCTGGGCCAAGCATCCCAAGGGCGAGGTGCCCGAAGGCCATTACCGCGTGGAGCTGGGCAAGGCCGAAATCGTGCGTGAGGGCGAGGCCTGCACCGTCGTCACCTATGGCACGCTGGTCCATGTCGCGGTCAATGCGGCTGAAAAGGTGGGCATTGACGCGGAAATCATCGATCTGAAAACCCTCGCCCCCTATGATATCGAGACCATCGTGGCCTCGGTGAACAAGACGGGCCGGGTGGTGGTCGCCCACGAAGCGCCGCGCACGTCCGGCTTCGGAGCAGAGCTGGCGGCCCAGATCCAGGAAGAATGCTTCTACGCGCTCGAGGCGCCGGTCTTCCGCCTGACAGGTTGGGATACCCCCTATCCCCACGCCCATGAATGGGCCTATTTCCCCGGTCAGGCGCGCTTCATCCGCGCGCTGCAGACGGTCACGGAGGCGCGCTGAACATGAGCGAATACAAGTACAAGCTCCCCGATGTCGGCGAAGGCGTGGTCGAGGCCGAGATCGTCGTATGGCACATCAAGGAAGGTGACAAGGTCGCTGAGGACCAGCACATCCTTGACGTGATGACCGACAAGGCGACGGTGGAAATTCCCTGCGCCGTGAATGGCGTGGTGAAGAAGATTGTCGGCGCGCCCGGCGACGTGCTCCCCGTTGGCACCGAAATCCTCGTCATCGAGATTGACGGCTCGCCTCCCACCGAGGAAGAAGCGCCTGCGCCCGAGGTGAAGCAAGAGGCGAAGGCTCCTGAAAAGGCCGAACCGCCGGCCTCGTCCTTCGAGACGGCTTCTTCGAAGCCTCCTCAGGATGAGGGCCGGGACGCGAAAAAAGCCCCTCATGCTGAGGAGCGCAGCGTCTCGAAGCACGGGGGGCGCACCACCGCCCCCGCACGCCCCGCAGGCGAACGCGCGCTGGCCAGCCCCGCCGTGCGTCAGCGCGCCATGGACGCCGACATTGATCTTTCTGCCGTGCCGGGCACTGGCCCGGCCGGGCGCATCACCCATGCCGATCTTGATGATTTCATCGCGGCGGGCGGGCGTCTGGCGTCCAAGGTGGGTGGGTCTGCCTCAGGCCCGTCACGCGCCCCCCGCAAGGGCGTGACGGAAGAAAAGGTGATCGGCCTGCGCCGCAAGATTGCGCAGAACATGGCCGCTGCCAAGCGCACCATCCCCCATATCACCTATGTGGACGAGGTGGACCTGACGGCGCTGGAAGACTTGCGTGCGCACCTCAATGCGAACCGCAAGGACGGCCAGCCCAAGCTCACCCTCATCCCCTTCCTCGTCGTCGCGATGGCGCGCGCCCTGCCGCAATTCCCGCAGGCGAACGCCCATTTCGACACCGAAGAGTCGGTGCTGGCCAAGTATGAGGGTGTCCATTGCGGCATCGCCACCGCCACGCCCAATGGCCTGATGGTGCCGGTGATCCGCCATGCCGAGGCGCTCGATCTCTGGCAGATCGCTGACGAGGTGAAACGGCTTGCCGATGCCTGCCGCGATGGCAAGGCCACCAAGGAGGAGCTTTCCGGCTCCACCATCACCATCACGTCTCTCGGCGCTATCGGCGGGCTGGTCTCCACCCCGGTGATCAACCTGCCGGAGACGGCGATCATCGGCGTGAACAAGATGCAGCTCCTGCCGCGCTATGATGATGGCGGACGGCTGGTGCCGAGGAAGATCATGAACCTCTCCTCCAGCTTCGATCACCGCATCGTTGATGGCTATGAGGCCGCGCTGCTGGTGCAGGCGATCAAGGGGTATCTGGAAAACCCCGCAACGCTGTTCATGTGAGGAGCGAAACCTAAACGCTCAGCCCGGTGATCACGCGCTCCTGCAGGACGGCAAGCCGTTCAGGGGGAGTCTTGAACAGGCGGCGGGCCTTCAGGTCCATCATGCAGGCCACGCCCTCGATGGACCAGAGCGGGCCGCCGCCCGCCGGGTCCAGCATCCAGTGGACCAGCGAGCGGACATTGGCGTTGGCGCCGATCAGGCCGGAGCGCATCAGATAGCCTTCTCCCGCACGCGGAAGGCGCCGGATATGGACACGGGTTTCCAGCAGCGCACCGCCCAGCGTAAGCCCGTCCTCACTGTCATGGCCGGCCCATTCCTCGGGGAAGCCTTCGCGGAAATGGATCACGCTGTCGGAGGTCTTGCCGATGGCGACCTCGGGGCGCATGCGCCCGAACACATCCATGTCTTCGGGGCCGAACCGGCCAAGCCCGGTCACGGCCATGCCGAGCCGGTCGGCCAGGTCCGGCGAGATATCGTTGCGGGGGAGGGCGCCTGTCAGCGTGCGCGGCGTCACTTCTGCCGGCCGTTCGATACGCTGTGCTTCAAGCCCGGCGGAAAGACGGCCCGACCAGTCAAACGCGCGTCCGGAGCGCGGGTCAGCGTGCTCGAAGCTGAAAAGGAAGCTCGCCGCGGGCACGCCCCTGGCGGTGTGCTCCATCACCATGGCGAACTCTGCGCCCTGCGCGCTGACCGCGCTGACCCCGCCGCGTATCACCAGCGGTACGCCGGCATGGCATTCGGCCAGATACCGC
This sequence comes from Glycocaulis sp., assembly GCA_046295255.1. Taxonomy (GTDB): domain Bacteria; phylum Pseudomonadota; class Alphaproteobacteria; order Caulobacterales; family Maricaulaceae; genus Glycocaulis. Next base: position 35,241 of record JBKBNS010000009.1, on the reverse strand, counting down.
ACCTGCAGGGTGCGCGCGATCAGCGTGGCGGTGGCGTCTGCCATGAACGGCGCGCGCATGCCGGCCATCTCGGCAAGCCTAGCCGCGCCCTGCATCGCCTTGGCGATATAGAAGCGCACATTCATGTGCCCCAGCTCGTCGCATTCCCAGGCATTGGCATTGCCGCGCCAGAGCTCTTGCATGGGTCTTGTCCTGTCGCTTGTGTACGGCCTGCCGGGCTAGCGGCAATCCGCGCAGCGCCCGTAATGCTCGATCACCGAGCGCTCGATCCTGAAACCTTCCGGGGCGGGCTGGCCGACAACCTCGCGGTGCTCCTCGATCACCTTGCCGCAGGTGTCGCAGATGAAGAGTTCGGCCACTTCGCCGTCATGGGTATGCACACAGGCCAGATAGGCGTTCAGCGCCTCTACCCGGTGGGCCAGGCCCGCCTGGGTGAGGAAGTCGAGCGCGCGGTAGATGGTGGGCGGCTGGGCGGTGCCGTCCGGCTTCAGGGCGGCGAGAAGGTCATAGGCCTTCACCGGCCCTTCCGCCTCCAGAAGCAGTTCCAGCACACGGCGGCGCAAAGGGGTCAGGGACAGGCCCTTTGCCGCGCAATCGGCCTCGGCGCGGTTCAGCTTGGTCTGGGTGCTATGCGATGCGGTTGCCATGGCCGGTTATGTATAGCGATCCTTGCCGCCTTGCGAGCCCCTGCGCGCATCCGGTATGGCACACGCCTTGCTGGACAGGTGAACGTGCGGGGGCAGGTTGCCTTGGCCACCGGCCTCCGCTAACAAGCCTTGAACCATTTTAAGGGGAAATATCCATGGCTGATGCCGCAACCGGCGCGCCCCAAATCCAGGGCAACCTGCCGCTCTTCAAACGTGCTGAACCGCTTAACTTGCAGATGCACAAGGGTATGGGCCTGAAATACGGCGATCGCCCGTTCGATTTTCTGAACGAAGCCCATTTTGTGCCAATCACGGTGGGTGAGTTTGCGCAAGTCAGCGGGTCATATCCGATCATTTTCCTCGGCAGTTCGTACGTCCCTGTGGCCGTGATGGGCCTGCAGGCGGGTACCAACCTGTTTGTCGATCCGGCAACGGGCAATTTCGAACCGCATGGCTATCTTCCGGCCTTTGTGCGCCGCTATCCGTTTGTGGCAGCGGTCCACCCGGACGAGAAAGAGCGCTTCACCCTGTGCGTTGATGCCGGCTCGCATCTGATGTCGGACCAGCCTGATCAGCCCTTCTTTGACGAGAATGGCCAGCTCACCCCGTTCGTCCAGAATGCGATGGATTTCGTCCAGCGCTACGAAGCGGACGCCTTTACCACGATGAAGATGATCGAGGAGCTGCGTGGGCTGGACCTGTTGGAAGAGCAGTCCACCAACTTCCAGCCGCGCGATGCCGAAGGCAATCCTGTTGGCGAGCCGCAAGTCATCGCGACCTATTTCGGCATTTCCCAAGAGAAACTGCGCGCGGTGCCGGAGAAGACGCTGGCCGAACTGCGTGACAACTCTTTGCTGGGCGCGATCTATGCGCACATGCTCTCCATGGCCCGCTGGGAGCAGATCCTCAGCCGCGCTGCAGCGCGTCAGAATGGCGTGCTCGGTCAGGCCCAGCCGGTCATGGCCCCGCCTCCGGCCGAGGCATAAGCACCCGCTTTTGTCATTGATATTCCGGAAGACGGCAGCTCCTTACCGGGGCTGCCGTTTTTCGTAGGCGGCAGGGGCGAGTTCACAACCGTGTCATCGCGCTCGCTAGGTGACGGTGGCTTGTCTATATCGGTAGCCAGCTGCAAAGCGCCGGGAACGCCCGCATCCGCAACGCGTTACCGGCGCAGCCGCCTGATCTGCCCGGGGAGATGACTGCGTGCTGAGACTTTGTGTACTGGTAACGGCCTTTCTTCTGGCAGCGATGATGCCTGCTTCCGCCCCGGCGCAGCAGGGTTCCGGCCCACTGGTCGAGGCAAGCCTCGTCAGCGACCGTATCTCGGTGGCGCCGGGTGAGACCTTCCATCTCGCGCTGCATCAGGAAATCACTCCGCACTGGCATACCTATTGGCGCAATCCCGGCGATTCCGGTGAGGCGACGCAGCTTTATCTCGATCTGCCCGAAGGCTGGACGGTGGGCACGATGGTATGGCCCGCTCCCTTTACCTACCAGCTGGGGCCGCTGACGACCTATGGCTATGAAGACCGGGTCACCCTGCCGGTGCCCGTGACCGTGCCCGCCAGTGCTGAGCCCGGCACCATCACCATCACCGGTGAGGGCACCTGGCTGGTCTGTGAGGATATCTGCATCCCCGAGGATGCCACGTTCGAGATCACGCTGGAGGTGGGAGAGAGTGCGGACGATACCAGCGGCGCGCGCCTGATCCAGACCGCTTTCTCCCTGGCGCCGCAGCGTGGCGTGGAGATGGAGGCCGGTCTCGTTCATCAGGAGGGAAAGCTTCTCCTGACGCTCGCCGGTGACGCCTTCGCCATCGGCGCCGACGCCATACGGGACATCTATTTCTTCCCCTATGATAGCGGTGTTGTTGACCATAATGCGCCTCAGCCTGCCCGCATTGAGGACGGGTTTGCCCGGCTGGACCTGACGCCCGGCTTTGCGACCCGCAGCGCCGTCAATCAGGACTATTCCGGCGCGCTGTCGTTTGAGGCCCGCACGGGCCGCAACTGGGAACGCCGCGTCATCGAAGTGACGGCCAGCGCTGGCGAACAGGTCAATGATCTTGCCGCGCCGGCCCCTGCCGCAGCCGCCGGCGGCGGCTCTGACCGGGCAGGCGGCCCGCCCGTGCCGTCCATGGCCTTCTGGCAGGCTGCGCTGTTCGCGCTGGTGGGCGGCCTCATCCTCAATCTCATGCCTTGCGTCTTCCCGATCCTGTCCATGAAGGCGCTTACGATCGTCAACAAGCGCGGCGCGGATCGTGGCCATGCGCGTGAGCTGGGCCTCATCTTCGGCGCAGGCGTGGTGCTCACCTTCGTGGCGCTGGGCGGTGTGGTGCTGGCCCTGCGTACGCTGGGCGGGGCGGAAATCTGGGGCTTCCAGCTGCAGGAGCCGTGGGTGGTCGCTGGCCTTGCCACGCTGATGTTCGTAATCGGCCTCAACTTCCTCGGCTTTTTCGAGATTGGCACCTCCCTGCAGGGGGTGGGCAGCAATGTGCGCGATGACGGGCGCTCCGGCGCGTTTCTGACAGGCGTGCTGGCAGTGTTCGTGGCCGCGCCCTGCCTGGCGCCGGTCATGGCCAGCGCGCTCGCCTTTGCGCTTGCCCAGCCGCCTCTGGCCTCGCTCACCATCTTCGCCTTCCTTGGCGTTGGCCTTGCCCTGCCCTTCGTGATCGTGAGCTTCGAGCCGCGCCTTCTGGGCTTCCTGCCCAGACCCGGCCCGTGGATGGAGCGCTTCAAGCAATTCCTCGCCTTCCCCATGTTTGCGACCGCCGTCTGGCTGGTCTGGGTGTTGAGCGTTCAGACCGGTGCGCAGGGCGTGCTCTGGGTATTGCTGCTGTTCCTCGCCATCGGCTTTGCCATCTGGGCCTTCCGCATGAGCGGCCTGCTGGCGCGGGCGACCGGCTTTGCCGCGCTGGCGCTCGCGGCCGGCGCGCTGTGGACAACGGCCAGCCTGCAGCCGGCAGCCATTGCGGCCGGGAATGGCGAGTATGAGGACTGGAGCCCTGCGCGCGTGGCCGAGCTGCGCGAGGAGGGCCGGCCAGTCTTTGTGGACTTTACCGCGGCATGGTGCGTTACCTGCCAGGTCAACAAGTTCGGCGCGCTGGCCGATCCGCGAGTGCGGTCAGCCTTCGCCGAGAACGGGGTCGCGCTCCTGCGGGCCGACTTCACCAATCGCGATTCCGTGATTGCGGACACACTCGCCCATTACGGTGCGCCGGGTGTACCGTTCTATCTGATGTACCCGGCCAATGGAGGGGAGCCGGAAATCCTTCCCCCCCTTCTGACCGAACCTATCATGATCCGGGCGGTGCAAGCCGCTGTCCGGGAGTGAACGACAGTCGAAGCCTGACCCTTTGAACGAGGAGACTTCCTGCCATGAAACTTTCCCGCCGCACCTTCACCCTTGCCGCCAGCCTGATCACTGCGGGCGCGCTGAGCCTTGGCGCTGCCCACGCCCAGCCGGTCATCGGCGAGCGCGCGCCTGACTTCACCGCCACCACCGCCACCGGCGAAACGGTGACGCTGGCCGATTTCGCCGGTCAGACCGTCATGCTGGAGTGGACCAATCATGATTGCCCGTTCGTGGTGCGCCACTATCAGGGCAATATGCAGAGCCTGCAGGCCGATGCCGCCGCCAATGGCGTGGTGTGGATCCAGGTGATCTCCTCGGCCCCGGGTGAGCAGGGCTATGTCAGCGCCGAGCGTGCTCTGGAGCTTAATGAAGAGCGCGGCGCCACGGTCGCCCATGTCTTCATGGACGCGCCGGGCATTATCGGGCGCGCCTATGAGGCCCGCACCACCCCGCAAATGTATGTCATCGATGCCGAAGGCGTGCTGCGCTATAATGGCGGTATCGATGATCAGCCGCGTCCGCGTGCCGGCGATCCCGAGCCGGTCCCCTATGCGCTGAACGCCCTCACCGCTGTTCTGGCCGGTGAAGAGGTCGCGCTGACCGAGACCCAGCCCTATGGCTGCAACGTGAAATATGTCGACGAGGCGTAAGCCCCGCATCTGACCTGTTTCAGGAGACGAACCCCGGTCCGGCAACGGATCGGGGTTTTTATTGGCCGGTAAGATGCTTATTCACCGCAAATAATGCGGTGAATAAGGCTCGTAATCACCGCAGGGCCGCCAGAAGCCACTTACCCCGCACACGCGGGCGGGAAGCTGTTGGCGGGGCTTTCGATCTCCAGCTCGCCGGCAAAGATCACCGCGTGGGAGAACAGTTCGGCGAGGCTCGCGTACTCGCGGGCGCGAGTTTCAGTATCGCCAGCCGAGGCCAGCGCACTGCTCCGCGCCTCCACATCGGCGGCCATGCCCCGGAAAATGCAGGGCAGGTCCACGGGGCCATTATTCGCCTGTATCCAGTTGGCAAGCGCGCGCGCATCGCCGGCAAATTGCGCGGTGCGGGCAAGGAAGGCCTCATCCGTGCCGCCATCGCCATTCAGCGCCACGGCGTCGGCCTGAAGGCCTTGCGCCAATGCGATGAAGGCTTGCGGTTCGTCAGCGCTGACCGGTGCCGCAAGGCCTGCCAGCAGGAAAAGTGCCACCAAAAGAGCCTGAATGCGCTGCATTGGAACATTGGCCTTTCTGTGTCTCATGTCTAGCTGTAGGGCATGCAAGGGCCGGGCCGCTTGAAACCCTGTCGGACAGGGGTTAAGCCCGGCCTCCTTTCAGGATCGTTTCGCGTCACCCAGCTACGGACACGCCCTCATGGCCAAAGAGAAAACCTTCCGTCCCAAGGCGCGCCGTCCGCGCGGGTTTGAGGACCGGGCCGCCCATGTGATCCGGGCCGAGCGCGCGCTGGTGACAGCTGCTTCTGCCGTCTATGAGCGCTGGGGCTTTGAGCCGCTGGAAACGCCTGCGTTTGAATATGCCGATGCGCTCGGCAAATTCCTGCCCGATGAGGACCGTCCGAATGAAGGCGTGTTCGCGATGCAGGATGATGACGGGCAGTGGATGGCGCTGCGCTATGACCTGACGGCCCCGCTCGCGCGCTTTGCGGCAGAGGGCTTTCAGGACCTCGTCAAACCCTATCGCCGCTACCAGTTCGGCGAAGTGTGGCGCAATGAGAAGCCGGGGCCGGGCCGCTTCCGCCAGTTCGTCCAGTGCGACGCGGACAATGTCGGCGCGGCCGGGCCTGCCGCCGATGCGGAGATGATCGCGCTCGCCGCCGAAGTGATGCGCGCGGCTGGCCTGAAAGACAGCGAGTTTGTCATCCGCGTGAATGACCGCCGCCTGCTCGATGGCGTGCTGGAAAGTCTTGGGTCCGCCGACGGTACGCGCCGCATGCGCGTCCTGCGGGCCATCGACAAGCTGGACCGGCTGGGCATGGAGGGCGTGGAGCTTCTGCTCGGCAAGGGCCGCAAGGACGAGAGCGGGGACTTCACCGAAGGCGCGGCGCTAAACGAGGCAGGACGCGCACGTGTGCTGGGCTTCCTTGAAGCCTCCAAGGCAGGCGGCACCCGCGCGGAAGTGACCTCGCGCCTTGCGGGCACGGCTGGTGAGACTGTTGCGCGTGCCGGTGTCGAGGCGCTTGAAGAGATCAATGCGATCCTCACTGCGCTTGGCATCCCTGAAGAGCTGGCCGTGTTCGATCCCTCCGTCGTGCGCGGCCTGGGCTACTACACCGGCCCGGTCTTCGAGACCGAGCTGCTGGCCACTCCCACCTATCCCGATGGCAGCCCGATGCAGTTCGGCTCGGTGGCCTCTGGCGGGCGCTATGACGATCTCGTCGCGCGCTTTACCGGCCAGACCGTGCCCGCCACGGGCTTCAGTTTCGGGGTCAGCCGGTTTGCCGCCGCGCTCTCTGCGCTGGGCAAGCTGAAAGGGGCCGAATCGGCGCCGCTGGTCGTGGTGATTGCCGCCGACCGCAGCCAGATGGCGGAGTATTTCGCGATGGCCGCAGAGCTGCGCAGCGCGAGCCTTCGGGCCGAGGCCTTCACCGGCGGCGGCAATATGGGCAAGCAGCTGAAATACGCGGATCGGCGCGGCGCCGCTTTTGCCGTGATCTGCGCAGAAGATGAACGCGCACAAGGGCTTGTCACCATCAAGGATCTGAAACTCGGCGCGCAGCTGGCCGAAGCCATTACCGACCGCGATGAGTGGAAAGAGCAGAAGCAGCAGTTTTCCGTGCCGCGCGGGGAGATGGTGGCCGCGATCCTGTCGCGTCTGTCCGCAGGCTGATCATGACGCACTGCGTCAAGCTGGCGCACTAAGGGGTTGACGGGTGCGCGTGCTTCGAGTCACTTTCATAAACAGACAGGGCCTGACCGTCTTGTCTTCTTGAGTGACGGCTCTGGGGAGGAGACGTCTCTTATCGACCAACCAAAATTTCGCCCGGCATCTTTCAGGATGCCGGGCTTTTTTTTGGCTCAGGCTTATTCCCCGCCTGCCAGAGGCGGTTCAGGGCGCTGGCGCAGGGTGCGCTGGCCTTCCTCGGAGTTGAGCCAGCTGGTCAGCGCATCGCCTTCCAGCTCCTCACCATCCACCCAGATGCGCAGGCGGCCATCACGGTCCTCGATGCGCAGGCGGCGTTCGGCGCGCGCACTGCGGCGGGGCCGCTCGCCCTCGCGGGCCTCGCGGCGCATCACCACCACGCGGTGCTCGCCCTCGCTGTCATCATCAAGGAAGCTGGCGTGCCCGCTGCGGAAACGCTCCATCTGTTCCACAAGGCGCTGGCGGGTGGCTTCGATATCCGCGCGTTCCTCGCCGGTCATGGCGCGCCATGCGCCGTCGCGATACACCTCGCCGCGCTCCAGCGCCTCGTCAATGGCGCGAAGTCCGGCCGCCATGCCGCGCGCGCCGGCCCTGAGGCCGATGCCGCGGGCGCGCTCGCCTTCAAGGCGTGCCATGCGGCCCATCTCGCGGGCTTCCTCGCCCAGCATGCGGGCGCGCATGCCCGCTTCCGCCGCGTCCTCGCGCGCCCGTTCCACCATCACGCGTACACGCTCGCGATGGGCTTCGCGGTCAAACCCGTCCATGTCGCGCCATTCAAAGCGGAAGCCCCCTTCCGGCCCGCCGGGCAGGGTGGCCAGCGTCTCGCGCAGGGTTTCCATCGCCTCGCGCAGGGCTGCGCGGTGTTCCTCGCTCCAGCCGGCATCGCGGTCAAAATCGAAATCGAAGACAAAGCGCCCCCGGCGGCCTTCGCCCAGCGCTTCCTCCACGATGCGCCCAGCCTCATCGCCGATTTCCACCGTGCCGTTCTGGATAAGGACAACGCGGCGTTCGGCCTCGCGCGGGGGTTCCGGCGGAGCGGGCGGGGCAGGGGTGGCAGCGATGAGAAGGGGGCTCGCTGCAACGGCCCAGACAAGATGTTTCATGGATGTGTTCCTCCCGATGATGGCCTCTTCAATGATGCGCGGCGCCTTACCGCGACATGACAGCCCGCTTAATTCGGGGACGGATACCGGCTCTGGCCCGTTTCATGCGGGAGTGTGCGTGCATATGGACGCCCGCGCGCAGGCGGGACTTAATGGCGTTCAGGGGATCAGGAGGGGATGAGGGATGAGACTTGACCGCCGCCAGATGCTGGCCGGAATGGGCGCGGCCGGGCTTGCCGGCGCAGGCGTGCGCGCGGATGAACCGGCCCTGCCGCGAACCACCAGTGTGGCGGTGCGTCCGCTGGAAGCCCAGATCGCGCGCCTCATCATCATGGGCTTTGTTGGCAGCGCCCCCGATGGCGCGGGCGCGGACGCCATTGCGGCCCATCTCGAAAGCGGAGCGATTGGCGGGGCATTGATGCTGCGCCACAATGCGCGCGAGCGTGACCCCGCCCTGGCGCTGGCTGCACGCCTGCGCGCCGCCGCGCCCGATGCCTGGCTCGCCATTGATCAGGAGGGCGGGGTGGTCCAGCGCCTGACCGGCGATATGGGCTTTACCCGCATTCCGCGCGCGCAGGCGCTGGCCGCACAGGGGCTGGAGGCTGGCCGGGAGCTCTTTGCGGTCGCCGCGCGCGAACTCGCCGAGGCCGGGTTCAACATGAACCTTGCCCCCCATCGCCGACCTGCACGATCCCGGCAATGACGCGATCGGCCAGTATGGCCGGGCCTATGGCCCTGATCCGGATACGGTTGCGGCGTGGTGCGCAGCCTTTATCGAGGCGTTCGAGGCGCAAGGCATTGCCTGCGCCATCAAGCACTTCCCCGGCCATGGCCGTTCACGCGGGGACAGCCATGACGGCTATGTCGACATCACCTCAACTTGGTCGTTCGAGGAAGCTGCCCCCTTCGGCCAGCTCATGCGTTCCGGCCATGCCCATCTGATGATGGGCGCGCATCTGGTCAACCAGCGCCTCGATCCGGACCGCCTGCCGGTCACGCTCTCGCGCCGCGTCCTGCACGGCCTCTTGCGGCAGGTGATGGGCTATGAGGGCGTGGTCATCACCGATGATCTCGACATGGGCGCGATCCGCCATCATTACAGCCGCGAGGAGGCGGTGATCGGCGCGCTGAAAGCGGGCAATGACCTCTTGCTCATCTCCAACTCGGCCAATCCCGATCCCGATCTGCCCGCCAATATCCAGCGCTGGGTGATGGCGGCCATCGAACGCGGCGAGCTGACCGAAGACCGCATCGCCGAGGCCAATCAACGCCTCGATGCACTGGAAGGCCATGTGAGGGGGTAGGAGGAATTTTCCCCTCGTCCTTCGAGACGTTCGCTTTGCTCACCCTCAGGATGAGGGGAAAAGCATGCTAAAGCCCTCATCCTGAGGAGGCGTCGCAAGAAGCCGTCTCGAAGGACGAGGCCGCACGAAAAAGGGCGGCTCGGTTGAGCCGCCCTTTCCGTAGTCGCTTAAGGGATAGAGCCTAGAAGCCCATATCGCCCATGCCACCGCCCGGCATGGCCGGAGCGGAGTCTTTCTTCGGCAGTTCGGCCACGGCCGCTTCGGTCGTGATCATCAGCGCGGCCACGGACGCGGCGTCCTGCAGCGCGGTGCGCACGACTTTGGCCGGGTCGATAATGCCGGCGGCGAACATGTCGCCATACTCTTCGGTCTGGGCGTTGAAGCCGAAACCGCGGCTGTTGTTTTCCAGCACCTTGCCGACAACGATCGAGCCTTCAAGGCCGGCGTTTTCGACGATCTGACGGATCGGGGCCTGGATCGCACGGGCGATGATGGCGATACCCTGCGTCTGGTCGTCGTTCTCGCCTTCCAGGCCGTCCAGCGAACGGGCGGCCTTCAGCAGAGCCACGCCGCCACCGGCGACAATGCCTTCTTCCACCGCAGCGCGGGTGGCGTTCAGGGCATCGTCCACACGGTCCTTGCGCTCTTTCACTTCGATCTCGGACGCGCCGCCGACCTTGATCACGGCCACACCGCCGGCGAGTTTCGCCAGACGTTCCTGCAGCTTCTCGCGGTCATAGTCAGAAGAGGTGTCCTCGATCTGACGGCGGATCTGGTTCACGCGGCCTTCGATCGCGGACTTCTCGCCAGCACCGTCAACGATGGTGGTGTCGTCCTTGGTGATCGCGACGCGCTTGGCAGTGCCCAGCATGTCGAGCGTGACGTTTTCCAGCTTGATGCCGAGATCTTCGGAGACGACCTGGCCGCCGGTGAGGACAGCGATGTCCTCCAGCATGGCCTTGCGGCGGTCACCAAAGCCCGGAGCCTTCACGGCAGCGACTTTCAGGCCGCCGCGCAGCTTGTTGACCACGAGCGTGGCAAGCGCCTCGCCCTCAACGTCTTCAGCGATGATGAGGAGCGGACGGTTGGACTGCACCACCGCTTCGAGCACCGGCAGCATGGCCTGCAGCGAGGACAGCTTCTTCTCGAACAGCAGGATGTAGGGGTCATCCAGCTCGACAGCCATCTTGTCGGCATTGGTGATGAAGTAGGGGGAGAGATAGCCGCGGTCGAACTGCATGCCCTCGACCACTTCCAGCTCGGTCTCGAGGGATTTGGCTTCCTCGACCGTGATCACGCCTTCATTGCCGACTTTCTCCATGGCGCGGGCGATCATGTCGCCAATCTCTTTTTCGCCATTGGCAGAAATGGTGCCGACCTGAGCGATCTCGGCAGAGCCTTTGATCGGGGTGGAGTTGGCCTTGATGTCCTCGACGACTTTCAGCACGGCCTTGTCGATACCGCGCTTCAGGTCCATCGGGTTCATGCCGGCGGCCACGGACTTCATGCCTTCGCGGATGATGGCCTGGGCCAGAACCGTGGCGGTCGTGGTGCCGTCACCGGCCTCGTCATTGGTGCGCGAAGCGACTTCGCGGACCATCTGGGCGCCCATGTTCTCGAACTTGTCTTCCAGCTCGATTTCCTTGGCGACCGAAACGCCGTCCTTCGTGGTGCGCGGGGCGCCGAAGGACTTCTCGATGACCACGTTGCGGCCTTTCGGGCCCAGGGTCACTTTCACGGCATTGGCAAGCGTATCCACGCCCTTGAGCATGCGCTCGCGCGCAGAGGCGCCGAACTTGACGTCTTTAGCGGACATGTGTGTCAGCTCCTTGTTGGATCAGTGTGTTGAAATCTTGGTGGCGGCAGGCGGAAGCCCTAGGCGGCTTTCGCAGCAGCCTTGCCGTCGATGATGCCCAGAATGTCGGACTCCTTCATGATCAGGAGCTCCTGGCCATCAATCGTCACCTCGGTGCCCGACCATTTGCCGAACAGGATGCGGTCGCCGGCTTTCACGTCCAGCGCGCGCACGCTGCCATCTTCCTTGATGGCACCGCCGCCGACGGCGATCACTTCGCCTTCCTGGGGCTTTTCCTTGGCCGTGTCGGGAATGATGATCCCGCCCTTGGTCTTGGCTTCTTCCTCGACGCGCTTCACGAGCACGCGGTCATGCAGAGGACGAAAGGTCATCGCGTCACTTCTCCGTTTGTGATGAGCGCTCAGGCTCGCAACGAGTGAATGAGTCTGGCAGCGCAGGGCCGTTAGCACTCAGTGGTCCCGGCTGCCAACGGCCCGGAGATAGGCATGGCGCGCGCACCCGTCAAGGGGCAAGCAGGGCCGCGGAACCGGAGAAATTCATCGTGCGTTCATGGTTGTGTCACGCAAGTTCGTTGGCCAAGGGCTTAACAAGCCGCTAGAGTGCCGTTCGCGTTTTCAAACTAATGCCTATGGAGGCCTGACGCATGATTTTCCGTTCTCTTGTTGCCGCCGGTATGGCGCTGGGCCTTGCGGCCGCCTGCACCACCACTGACCAGTATGGCAATGTTTCCCAGAGCCGCACCGGCACCGGGGCCATCGCAGGCGCGCTTGCCGGCGCTGCGCTTGGCACGCTGGCGGGTGGTGATGACCGCCGCAACGCCCTGATCGGCGCCGGTGTCGGCGCGCTCGCTGGCGCTGCGGTCGGCAATTACATGGACCGCCAGGAGCGCGAGTTCCGCGAGCGCCTGCGCGGGTCCGGCGTGACCGTGCGCCGCGAAGGCCAGGATCTCTACCTGGTCATGCCGGGCAATGTGACCTTTGCCACCGGCCAGTCCAATATCGAGCCGAACTTCTTCCCCATCCTCAACGATGTGGCGGACGTTCTGCAGACCTTCCCGGCCACCTATGTGGACGTGATCGGCCACACCGATTCCACGGGCGGGCGTGAACTCAACATGCGCCTGTCCGAACAGCGCGCCATGTCGGTTGCCCGCTATCTGCAGCAGGCCGGCGTTGATGGCCGCCGCTTCTTCATCACCGGCATGGGCCCGGATGCGCCGATCGCATCCAACGCGACCGATTCCGGCCGCGCGCTCAACCGCCGGGTGGAGATCAAGATCGCGCCCCACACGGCCAGCTAGGCACTGAAGCCCCGGAGCGCGCAAAGCGCATCCGGGGCCTCGTCCCGCTTATACTGCCCGAGATCCCGGACAGCGCTGCGCGCTTCCGGGATTTCAAGTTTATGGGCCTGCCCCTTTTTGCGTCAGGGGTTCTGACACGCGCGCCAATGCAGCGTAAACTCATCTGTCAGGCGGGCGATTCGCGCGCCTGCCTTGCCTGGGGAGCCACGCCATCATTCCGCGCACGACCGATCTTCTGGTTGTCATTACCTACGCGATGGTCGCCATCGTGGCGGCGCTCGCGTTCGAGCGTTTCGGCCTGATGAGTTCCGGCCTTGCCTGGATGATGGGCGCGGTGGTGTTCCTGATCGCCGGGCAGGCCCATGCGGCCGCAGCCCGCGCGGAGGAAAAGCGCGCCACCGAGAAGGCCCTGCACGAGCTGCGCGCAGCCAATCTCTCGCTGATGGAAGAGCTGGAAGCGGCCAATGCCCGTATCGATACGCTGGCAGAGGCGGTGGAGAACCGGCCCGCCCGTCCGCTGGCCCAGCCTGCCGCGCCGCAGACCTATGCCCCGCCCCAGGGCGCGCAGGGCTCCGCTGCCGGGCCGGGCGAGGAGCTGCTGACCGAAATCCTGCAGCGCCTTGAAACCGGCGGTGCCGGGCTGGCGGCCAATGGCAGCGGCGCGCGCGTGGAGCTGATCCGAGATGCGCTGGATTCCAACCGGGTCGATCTCTATCTCCAGCCCGTGGTCGGCCTGCCCCAGCGGCGGACTTACTTTTACGAGGGCTTCACCCGGCTGCGCGATGACAAGGGCAATGTGGTCACGCCCGCGGGCTTCCTGAAAGCCGCCGAGGAGCACGGCCTGATCGCGGAGGTGGATAATCTCCTCCTCCTGCGCTGCGTGCAGATCGTGCGCAAGCTCACCAAGTCTGACCGGCGCGTCGGCATATTCTGCAATATCTCCATCCGCTCGCTGACCGATGAGGAATTCTTCCCGCCCTTCCTCGATTTCCTGCGCCGCAATTCCGATCTCGCCAATTCGCTGATCTTCGAGATGCCGCAGGCCGCCTTTGATGCGCGCTCGGCCGTGGCGGCCCGCCACATGGCGCGGCTGGCCGATTACGGCTTCCGCTTCTCCATCGACCAGGTGAGCAATCTCAATCTGGATCTGGCCGAGCTGCAGCGGGCCAATGTCCGCTTTGCCAAGGTGGAGGGCTTGCGCCTCATCGAGGTCGCCAATGGCCAGATGCCGGTGGCAGGGCGCGAGCCCGGCACCATCGCGCCGGAAGACATAGCAGGCCTGTTTGCCCGCTATGGCGTGGATATCATCGCGGAAAAGATCGAGACCGAGGCGATGGTGGTCGAAATCCTCGATCTCGACATCGCCTATGGTCAGGGCCATCTCTTTGGCGCGCCGCGCCCGGTGCGCGATGACGTGATCTCCGAAGGCAGCGCCGAGGCGCGCCGGGCGGGGTAGAACGATGTCCTCCCCCGTTTGCGGGGCGAGTCGCGCGACATGCTGCCATGCGCCCAAAGAGCCAGATGCACACTCTTGCCGATTGGCATTTGTATATACATTGGTATATGATGTTCCGCGATGACAGTTATTGCCGGGTTTGACTGGGACGATGGCAATTGGCCGAAATGCGCCAGGCACGGCGTCTCCCGGTCAGAGATCGAGTATGTGCTGATGCATGGTCCGGCCGTTTTCCCGGATCGGGGTCTGGCCGTGGAAGACCGGCTGAACGCCATTGGCCGCAATGCTGATGGCCGATACCTGTTCATCGTGTTCACGTTGCGGACAATCAGCGGGAACGCCCTGATCCGCCCGATCAGCGCCCGCTACATGCACCGCAAGGAGGTCGATCATTATGAGCGCCAAAAAGACACTTAAGCCCTTCCCGTCATTCAAGTCTGACGAAGAGGCGGAGCGCTTCGTCGATCAGGCGGATCTGACGCAATATGACCTTTCCGGCTTCAAGCCTGCATCTTTCGAGTTCGCCAGAAAAAGCGCGCAGGTGAATCTGCGCGTCCCACAGTCATTGCTGGACGCCATCAGGGAGAAGGCCCGGTCGAGAGGCATTCCCTTCACGCGCTATATCCGCATGCTGATGGAGCATGATATCGCGCATCGCTAGCCGTCAGCGCGGGCTGACAGTGCTTTTCAGTTGCGGGGCCGCGCGGGTTTGCTGACATGGCCGGCAAGGGCGATTTTCGCCCGCTGGAGCCCCTTCATGCGCACATGCCTCCTTGCCCTGTCATTCCTCCTGACGGCCCTCAGCGGCCTTTCTGTGCCGTTTGCTGGAGCAACTGAACCCGCCCCGCGCTGGTATAATGAAACGCCAGAGGACTGGCCGCTGGAAACGCCGCCGCTCTACTCCCTGCTGGCGCTTGAATGGATGGCCTATGGCCACAGCTACCGCATCACCGCCTCGCAGGCCTATCAGGCTTACCGGGAGGGTGATTACGCCCTGGCCGAGCGGCGCTTCAATCAGCTGGCCGATTATTTCGATGACGCCCTGTCGCGCACCGGGCCGTCAGGCCCGGAGGGGGAGCTCGGCTATGAGTACCGGATGAGCGCGGTGTTCGCGCGCGTCAACGCGGCCTTGGCCCAGCGCGCTGGCGGCGACGATGCGGGCGCGGTGGAAACCTTGCGCCCATTGGTGCTGGAGTTCGTGCCGCTGGCCACCGATCTGGCCGAAGAGAAGGTGGCAGCAGGCCTTGCGGCGGGCGATACCGCCTTTGCGCGCGCGGCGGCTGATGAGCTTGCTCGTCAGTTTCGCGTCCAGAGCTGGACGCAGGAGCATGATGAGCGGCTTCAAGCCATGTTTGCCGCGATAGAGGCTGCTGAGGGGGAGTGAACTTTGGCCCTGCAGGATTGTCATCCTCCGACCGCGTAGCGGTCCGGGGGAACCACGCCTGGAAGGAGTCATTCCCTCGTCCTTCGAGACGCTCGCTGCGCTCGCCCTCAGGATGAGGGAATGACAGCGTAGCCCTCATCCTGAGGAGGCCGGAGGCCGTCTCGAAGGACGAGGGGGACACTGCAACTCTCAGGCATGGGTGGCCCGGATAAACCGGGCCATGACAGCATTGAGAGGAAAAACAAAAAACCCCGGACGTTTCCGCCCGGGGCTTCCATATATCGGTCAGGGCAAGCGGAACGGGTCCTAGTTCCCCGCGACGGCGGCGTCATAGCGCGCAGTGGCAACGTCCCAGTTCACCACCTGCCACCAGGCGGCGAGATAGTCGGCGCGCCGGTTGCGGTAGGAGACGTAATAGGCGTGCTCCCACACATCATTGCCGAGGATGGGCGTGCCGCGCGTACCGGCCACGTCCATCAGCGGGTTGTCCTGATTGGGGGTGGCGGTGATTTCCAGCTCGCCATTGCCGTTCACGATCAGCCAGGCCCAACCGGAGCCGAACTGGCCGGCACCGGCGGCGTTGAAGCGGCTCTTCATCTCGTCGAGCGAGCCGAACGTGGCGTTGATCGCGTCAGCAAACGCGCCGCTGGGCGCGCCGCCCGTGCCCGGCGCGGTCATGCTTTCCCAGAAGAAGGCGTGGTTCCAGTGCCCGCCGCCATGATTGCGGAAGGCCGCCGGCAGATCGCCCACGCGCGCCAGCAGGTCTTCCAGCGGCACGCCTTGGAGATCCTCGCGCGCTTCCAGCGCATTGTTCAGACCGGTCACATAGGCCTGGTGGTGGCGCGAATGGTGCAGCTCCATCGTCTCGGCATCGATCACCGGTTCAAGCGCATCATAGGCATAGGGCAGGGGGGCAAGTTCAAAGCGCCACATGGCAGCGTCCTCTTCTTCCTGGATTGCGGCCGTGCTCTCCGCGCAGGCGGTGGCGGTAAAAAGGGCAAGCCCCGCAAACGCGGAACCGGCAAGGCGGGCGGCATCGGTCAGGGTCATGGCAGACGTCTCCTCCGTAGCGGTCTTTATGAGAGGCGGGGCAGGCCCGCCGGACTTTCGCATGGACCTTACCTAGGTTGGCCGGCCCGCCCTTGCCACCCCAAAACGGGCCGGGCTGCATTTGCGTTCCGTTAGGGGTGTTTGTGAAGCAGGCGTTAAGCCGGTCAGGTTACGCTCCTGTGACAGATCAGGGGAAAGGCATGCCGCAACGGTCCACATCAGCGCTTGCGCTGCTCGATGGCGCACACCTGCACCGCTATACCGGCGGTGATACGGGGCTGGAGATCGAGCTGTATGCGCTGCTGCGCGGCCAGATTCTCTCCACGCTGGATGCGCTGGCGCGCTGCGGGGATGACGAACAGCTCTGGCGGCGGCTGGCGCATACCTTGAAGGGGGCGTCGCGCGGGGTCGGGGCGATGGCGCTGGGCGAGGCCTGCGCGCAGGCGGAGACCATCCCGCTGGACGGCGCTGCCCTGACGCAGGTGCGCGATGTGGCCAATGCCACCATTGCCGCGATAGACGAGGCCCTGCGCGAGCGTCAGGCGGCCTGAGCCCTCATTGACTAGCGGACTTTGCGCTGCGGTTCGCGCGTGGCGTCCCACACTTCAAGCTCGTGCTGGATGGAGCGTTCCACGAGTTCCCGCCAGACCGGCTCGGCAAGGCTTTCCGGCACACCGGCCTTGCGGGCAGCGGCCTTCACCTTGGTAATCACATCCTCGATCCGGTCTTCATCGCGCACCACATCGCGTGACGGCTTGATGCGCGCGGCCGCCTCCATATAGCGGGTGCGTTCGGCGATCAGCGCGATCAGCGCCCGGTCCAGCCGGTCCACGCCATCGCGTACCTCTGCCATCGTCTCACAGGCTTGCGGCGCAGTGCGTGCGGCGAGGTCAGCAGGATCAATCGGCAAGGCGGTCACCTGAACGTTGAAGGCCCGGGAATGGTCAGGGCTTCTTTATAGGCCGCCGCGCGCCGCGCGAAAGCCTGCAATACTGCCGCAGGCGCGGGCAAAACTGCTTCGCCAGAATCGTGCAGGCGTGCTTTCATGCACGCGAAGCCTGCAGGAGCGCCCGACGCATGGACCCCTTCCGCCTCTACGGCCATCACGAAAGCGGCAATTGCCTCAAAGCGCTGTGGACGGCGCAATATCTCGGCCTCGATTTCGAGTGGGTGGAGGTGGACATCTTCGCCGGGGCCAGCCGCACCGATGAATTCCTCGCCCTCAACCCGGCAGGCCAGGTGCCGGTGCTGGAGCGGGCCGACGGGCGCACGCTCGCCCAGTCCAACGCCATCCTCACCTATCTCGCCGAAGGCTCCGAGCTGATCCCGGAGGATTCCTTTGACCGCGCCAAGATGATGGAATGGCTGTTCTGGGAGCAGTATTCCCACGAGCCCAATATCGCCGTGCGCCGCAGCCAGCTGAAATTTCACGCCCGGCGCGCCGATGATCTCGACCCGCAGCTTCTGGCAAAGGGGCGCCGCGCGCTCGGCGTGATGGAGATGCGTCTCCTGGCGCGCGAGTTCTTCGTGGCCGAGCAGCTCAGCCTCGCCGATATCGCGCTCGTCGCCTATACGCGCGTCGCCCATGAGGGCGGGTTCGACCTTACCGATTTTCCCGCCGTGCAGGGCTGGGTGCGCCGCGTGGAAAGCGCGCTCGGCCTGCCCCATGCCGCCGATCAGGCCATGGCGGGGTAGGGGAGGTTTCTCCCTCGTCCTTCATCTCGGGCCGCAACGCGGCCCGCAAGCGCGAATGCGCGCCCGAGCCAGTGCGAGGAGCGACGCACGGATGTGCGGAGCATCACTAAAACTGGGTCCCGACTTTCGTCGGGAAAACGAAAGACATCTTCATCCATCGGCCACGTGGTGCTCGAAGGGCGAGGGGGCAGTTACCGCCTCGCCAGCTCCTTCATCGCCCCATCAAGGCCTTCCAGCGTGAGCGGGAACATGCGTTGCGGGCCGATGATCTGGCGCACCACCTCGATCGAATAGGTGTGCTGCCACCATTTGTCGGGCTGCGGGTTCAGCCAGACGAGGTGGGGATAGGTGTCCACGATGCGTTTCAGCCAGACTGCGCCGGCCTCCGCATTCCAGTGCTCCACCGAGCCGCCCGGATGGGTGATCTCGTAGGGCGCCATCGAGGCATCGCCCACGATCACCACCTTGTAGTCGTGCGGGTATTTGTGCAGCACATCAAAGAGCGGCATCGTCTCTGACTGGCGGCGCAAATTCGACTTCCACACACCCTCATAGATGCAGTTGTGGAAGTAGAAATAATCGAGCGATTTGAAGACCGATTTCGCTGCCGAGAAGAGCCGCTCGGTCAGCTGGATATAGGGGTCCATCGACCCACCCACGTCGAAAAACACCAGTACCTTGATGGCGTTACGCCGCTCCGGGCGCATCTTCACGTCCAGCCAGCCCTGCTTTGCGGTGGCGTTGATCGTGCCCGAAAGGTCCAGCTCCTCGGCCGCGCCCTCGCGCGCAAACTTGCGCAGGCGCCGCAAAGCGAGTTTCAGATTGCGGGTGCCCAGCTCCCGGTCGGAATCATAATCCTTGTAGCGGCGCGCCTCCCACACCTTGGCGGCCTTCTTGTGCTGGCTCTGGCCGCCAATGCGCACGCCGGACGGGTTATAGCCGGAATGGCCGAACGGGCTCGTCCCGCCGGTACCGATCCATTTATTGCCGCCCTCATGGCGCTCGGTCTGCTCCTGGAGGCGCTTGTTGAGCGTCTCCATCAGCGTGTCGAAATCCATGGCCTGCAGCTCGGCCATTTCCTCTTCGGTGAGGTGGCGGCGCATCTCGTTACGCAGCCAGTCGTCCGGGATTTCGGCCTCGTTGAGCATCTCGCCCAGAAGCTCCACGCCCTTGAAGACATGGCCGAACACCTGGTCGAACTTGTCGAAATTGCGCTCGTCCTTGACCAGCGCCGCGCGGGAGACCGCGTAGAAATCGTCAATGGCCGGCGAGACCGCGCCCTTCTCCAGCGCTTCAAGAAGCGTGAGATATTCCCGTGTCGAAACCGGGACTTTTGCCGCGCGCAGTTCGGTGAAGAAGCGATGGAACATGGGGGCGAGGATAGGCGCTCGCGAGCCTATGCTGCAAGCGCGCTATCCTGCCATGGGTAAAGGCCTAGCGGCGGGCGAGCAGGGCGCCCGCGATGACGCCGATACCGGCGGCAATGCCGAGCGCCGCATACGGGTTGTCCTTGACGTAGCCGGTGGCCTGATCCTCAATCTTTCCGGCGCGCTTGGCGACCTTGCGGGCCTGACGGCGCGTGGTCTTCGCAGCGCTTTCCAGTTCCTTCTCGGCAGCCCTGCTGACGGACTTGATTGTCTTCTCACCCTCTTTGCGGATGTCGTCTACGCGCTTGCTGGCACTCGTCGCCATGGGGAGCCTCCTTGGTTCAGGCATTATCACTCGCGCCCGGTCATTGATGCCGGGCGCATCCCCTGATTAACGGTGCCAGGGCGGGAGGGTTCCAAAATGGGGGGAGGGGCTCTACGGCTTCTTTCCGCTTTCTGACCCACGTACCAGAGGCAATAGCTCCTTCTCCAATTCTTTGAGTCCGTCACTTAGGCGTTGTGATATGCTGTCAGCGCTGCCAGAACTATAAAGAGTTCTTATGATTTCTAGATAAATTTCATTAGATCTCATCTTATCGGATGTTTCTTTATCATAGAAAAATAAAGACGATGCGCCTGCAACAATTTCATTTCTCACTGCAAAAATTGTAAAGAAATTTCTTGATGCACTTTCAGAATGCATTGCTTTTATTTTTGGATATATGTTTCGGCAGCTATCGAAAAAGTATTCATTTCGCTCTAGCCTTGTTTTTATGACATCAATTTGTCGTTCTATCACCCCTTCGACGGTCGACTCTTGTGCGGGCGAAAAAGGGTGTCGGATGCTTGCAAACACATCCAGTGCTTGATGGTACAAAGTTAGAGCTTCTTCTGCGACTTCGGCTTTCCTAATCCCTGCGCGACTATCTATCGCTCGGCGGATCGTGCCGGTCGCTAACAAAGCCGCGCCCAATATCGCTCCCGCATTGATTAGCGCCCCGGCAAAAATGGCCCAAGCCTGCCAATCGATCACCCAGACGCAATTCTCGCAGCCCCCCATATTTCCCCCTACTGCGCTGCATCCCGCCTTGCCATGAAGGCGAGTTTTTCAAAGAGCTGCACGTCCTGCTCGTTTTTCAGGAGCGCGCCGTGGAGCGGCGGGATCAGCTTGCGCGGATCTTTCTCGCGCAGCAGTTCCGGGTCCACGTCCTCGACGAGCAGGAGTTTCAGCCAGTCGAGAAGCTCTGACGTGGACGGCTTCTTTTTCAGGCCGGGGACCTGGCGCACCTCGTAGAATTTCTTCAGCGCTTCGGAGAGCAGGCGGCCTTTGAGGCCCGGGAAGTGTACCTCCACGATGGCGCGCATGGTCGCCTCGTCCGGGAAGGCGATGAAATGGAAGAAGCAACGGCGCAGGAAGGCGTCCGGCAGCTCTTTCTCATTGTTCGAGGTGATGATGACGATGGGGCGCACTTCGGCCTTCACCGTCTCGCCCGTCTCGTAGACATGGAACTCCATCCGGTCGAGCTCCTGCAGGAGATCGTTCGGGAACTCGATATCGGCCTTGTCGATCTCGTCGATCAGCAGGATGGGCCGCGTCTCGTGGGTGAAGGCCTCCCACAGCTTGCCCTTGCGGATGTAGTTGCGGACATCATGCACCTTGTCATCGCCAAGCTGGCTGTCGCGCAGGCGTGCCACCGCGTCATACTCGTAAAGCCCCTGCTGGGCCTTGGTGGTGGACTTGATGTGCCATTCCAGCAGCGGCGCGTTCATGGCGTTTGCGATCTGGCGGGCCAGCTCCGTCTTGCCGGTGCCGGGCTCGCCCTTGACCAGCAAGGGCCGCTCCAGCGTGACGGCCGCGTTCACCGCTGCGGCCAGTTCCTCTGTCGCGACATACTGGCTGGTCCCCTTAAAGCGCATGATCGTTAACCCTTGGCTATAGCGTTTCAGTGTCAAACCTTGGGCGAGAAACTAGAACGCGAAAACGCAAATCGCGAGTGCCGCGCGGCATTTTCTTTTGCGTTGCACCAGGAAGACCGGAAGGACAGGGGCCCCATGCGCGCGCTCGCCATTGGCGCAGGAGCAGAACAGGCAAGGGCGATTGCCGCTGCCCGCGCGCTGGGCGCAGAGGTGCTGGCGCTGGATGGCAGGGCCGATGCGGAAGGCGCGGGCGCGGCGAACCGCTTTGCCCATGTCGATCTGATGGACGCGGACGCCGTACTGGCCATCGCGCGCGAGTTCCGCCCCGATTTCGTGATCCCCGTGCCGCTCGCCCGTCCGCTCATCATGGCGGGTATCGTCAATGACGCGCTGGGCCTGAAAGGCGTCACCGAACGCGGCGCGCGCCTTGCCAATGACAAGCAGGCCATGCGCGAGGCGTTCACAGGTGCGGGCGTGCCGATGGCGCGCCAGATGCGTGTGGGCGATGCGGAGGCCCTGCGCGCCGCTGCCGACACGCTGGGCTTTCCGCTGGTGCTGAAACCGCGTGCCGGTTCGGGCAGCCGGGGTGTGACCCTGATCGAGCGGGAGAGCGAACTGCCCGCCCGCCTTGATCCGATTCCCCATGATGACTGGATAGCCGAAGCGGCCCTGCAGGGCACGGAGCTGGGCGTGGACGGGGTGAAGATCGGCGGGCAGGTGCGCGTGCTGTGCCTTCGGGTCAAGCGCATGACAGAGCCGCCCCACCGTCAGGAGCTCAGCTATCACGCTATCGACCCGGCGGGCTTCGCGCTGACGCCCCGCATCACGGCGCTGGCCGCGGCCTGCCTTGAGGCGATGGGCTGCGATGACTGCTTTTTCAATGCCGACATGATGGCCGGGCCGGACGGGGAGGTGAGCGTGATCGAGCTCGCGCCGCGCCCCGGCGGCAATAACATCTTCTCCCACATCCTCACCCGCGTGTTCGGTGTGGACCTGATCAGCTGGTTCATGGAAGCGCAGATGACGGGCCGCGCGGCCACGCCGCCGCCCTTTGGCGCGCCGGTCTATTTTGAATACCTGCCGGTTCCGGCGGGCCGCGTGGTGCAAGTGGGTGATCTCGCTGCCCTGCAAGGCGGCAAGGCGGACATCGCGGTGGAAAGCCCGCTGCGGCCCGGTGATTGGCTCGGCCCGGTGACGGACGGAGCATCGGCCATGGCGCGCGGCTGGGTGCTGTGCAGCCCGGCAGATGCCTGCGAGGGCGCCCAAATCGCGTTAGACTGCGCACGAATCATCATCGTGGAGGCACAGCCATGAGCGCCCAGCCAGACAGAACGGTCACCGCCCGGTTCTGGGGGGCGGAGGCCTCCCGCGCGATCCTCAGCTATCCGGACGAGAATATCGTGCGCTTCCTCGCCACGCGCTTTCCCGACCGTGCGGCCAATGCTCAGCGTCGTGCGGCAGAGCTTGGCTGCGGCAACGGGCGCAATCTCCTGCTCCTCAGCGATTACGGCTTCGTGCCGCACGGGGTGGATATCAGCGAGGGGGCTATCACCACTTCCCGCCGCGTGATGGAAGCGGCCGGGCGCGAGGGCGTGTTCCACACCGGCGCGTTTCAGGAGGCGCTGGCGGGCGAGGCGGGCTTTGACCTCATCATCTGGGACAGCCCTTATCTTGATACGCGCGAGGGCATGGAGGCGAGCTTTGCGCAGGTCTTCTCCCTGCTCGCGCCGGGCGGCCAGATATGGACCCGCTTCCGCCATCCCGATAGCTGGTTTGCCACGCTCGGCGAAACGGCGGCGGACGGCTCCATCCTGCTTGACGAGCGCGCGAAGGGCTATGCCGGCGCTCTCTACATTTTCGTTGATGGCGACGCGGCGGAAAGCCTGCTGGTGAAGACCGGCTTCGAGGTGATCAACCGCGAGCGCGTGGAGCTGTGGAAGAACCGCGAGAGTGAACGCCATGTCTGGAACACGTTCTGGGCGGCGCGCCCGGCATGAGCGCGGGCGGGGCCAGTTTTGACGTAGCGGGCCGCACGGTCGGCGGGGATGCGCCCTGCTTCATCGTGGCCGAAATCGGCGCGAACCATGATGGCGACCCGGAGCGCGCGCGGGCGCTGGTCGACATGGCCGCCGCAGCAGGCGCAGATGCCGTTAAGTTTCAGACCTATAGCGCGGCCGAGCTGGTCGCTGACCCCGACCGCATCATCACATGGGGCCGGGAGGGGCGCGAGCACAGCGAGACGATTGGCGGCCTGTTTGACCGGCTGGCCCTGCCGCGCCCGGCGCACAAGCCCTTGTTTGAATACGCAAAATCCAAGGGCGTCATTCCCTTCTCCACCCCGTTCAGTCTCGATGGCGTCGATTTCCTTCAAGGCCTTGATGTGCCCTTGTGGAAGGTCGCCTCCTCGGATGTGCGCGACAGATTTCTGCTCGAACACCTCACCCGCATCGGCAAGCCGGTGATCCTGTCGACCGGCAAATCGCTCCTGCCCGAAACCGTCCGCGCGGTCGACACGCTGCGCGCCGGAAATGTGCCGTTTGCCGTGCTCCACTGCCTCGCCCAGTACCCGGCACCCATGGAGGAGGTGAACCTTGCTACAATTCCGGCCTTCCGATCTGTTTTTCCGGACGCCGTCATAGGTTTTTCAGACCATACAATAGGTATAACAGCGGCCCTTGGAGCGGTGGCTCTGGGGGCCAAAATACTGGAACGCCATGTCACTTATGATCAGGACGCGGACGGGCCGGACCACTGGTTTTCCTCATCACCTCAGGAGTTTAGCGATCTCTGCCGGGAAGTGCGCCGTCTGGAGGCGGCGATTGGCGGGGTCCGCACAGGAATCCTCCCCTCCGAAGTGCAAGAACGCGAAGTTTCCGTTAGATCCCTGATACTTAAGCAGGGCCTCAAGGCCGGGGAGGTGATCACGATGGATCATCTCGAAACAAAGCGTCCCGGTCACGGCATAGACCCCTATGACGCTGAAAAGATTATAGGAATGGCCGTGCCGCGAGACCTCGCAGCCGGCTCCGTCCTCACCTGGGAGGCGCTGAAGGCCTGATGCGGGTGCTGGTCTGGACGATGGGAGGCGGGCCTGCCGGGATCGGCCACCTCACCCGTTGCCAGGCCCTTGTCCCTGCCCTGCTGAAACGCGGTGCAGACGTGCAAGTCATTGCGCAGGCTGATATTTCTCTGGCGCCCTTCATCGAGGTGGAGGGGGTGGAGACCCGCCTTGCCACCGGCCGCGCGGCCAGTGTTTCAGCCCTCAAAGAGAGCCTGCCCGCGCCGCTGCTGATCGCGGACCGGCCCGATCTGACAGTGGCGGACAGCGAGGCGCATTACGCCGCCGGGGCGGGCCGTATCGCGCTGCTCGCCAGTTCCAGAATTGGCTATTATCCCAGTGACATAGCGATAATTGACGATCCCGTTCTGGCCGAGGCCGAAGCGCCTCGGGCACGGCGGGTGGAGGTTGGCGCGCACCTGCATCTGGTGCGCCCGGATGTGCTAGCCCTGCGCCCTGCTGCGCCGGTCAGGCTGGAGCCCGGAAAGCCGGTCAAGCTATTGATAGCATTGAGCGGAACCGATCCGGGCGAACTCACCGAGCCGCTGGTAGCCGCCCTGTCCCGGCAGGCTGCCGATACCGGACCGCCTCTCCAGCTGCGCGTGCTGATCGGGGCAGGATGGCCAGCCGGACGGCGCGCGGATTTCAGGGCCATAGCGCCGCAAGGCATTGAAATAATTGAGGCGCCCCGCGGGCTTGGCGAGGCGATCCGCGCCAGCGATGCGATTGTCACGCTGGGCGGCCGCACGACCTATGAGGCGTTTGCGCTGGGTCGTCCGGCGTTCTGCATACCGTGGGACAGCACGGCGCGTTACGTCTTCGCGCTCGATCAGCAAAAGCTCGCCCTCGCCCTTGATTCTGATCCGCAAATCGCGGCGCGAGGGATCATCGCGGCGCTGGATAGCCCGGCGGATATCCAGGCCCGCGCGGCCCGCGCCTTCGCGCTTGCTGATGCCGGCGCGGCAGACCGGGTCGCGGCGCTGTGCCTGGAGGGGCTGACATGAAGGCGGCGGCGATCATCCAGGCGCGCATGTCCTCCTCACGCCTTCCCGGCAAGGTGTTGATGAAGCTGGGCAATCGCCCGATGCTGCAGCTCGTTATCGAGCGCCTCCAGCGCAGCGCAAAGCTGTCGGACATTATCGTCGCCACCAGCGCGGAGGAGGCCGATGATCCGATTGTCGATCTCTGCGCGGATCTGGCCATCCCGGTCGCGCGCGGCGCGCGCGATGATGTGCTGGCACGGTTCGCCGGCGCGCTTCATCTGACCGATGCGGATGTGATCGTCCGGGTGACGGCGGACTGTCCGCTCATCGATTCCGCTCTGATAGACAAGGCCTTGGCGGTGTTCGAGGCAGAGCAGCCGGACCATCTCTCCTGCGGGTCTGATGGTGGATATCCGCGCGGCATCAATGCCGAGATCGTCGCCCGCGCGGCGCTGGAACTGGCGGCCCGCGAAGCCGCCGAACCCTTCGAGCGCGAGCATGTGACGCCCTTCCTCTACACCCGGCCCGAGCGGTTCCGGCTGACAATGATGGAGGCCCCGCAAGAGCTTAGGCGGCCGGACTACCGCATCACCGTTGATGAACCGGCGGACATGGCCATGGTGCGCGCGCTTGTCGCCGGTCTTGGCGGTGATCCGCTTGGCCTAAGTCTTTTGGATATCGTCACTTTCCTGGACGCGAACCCCGAGATCGCCGCCATTAATGGCGGGGTGTACCAGAAGCATTTCACGGAGACGGCGCGATGAGCGAGGCTGTGGTCGTTGGCGGCGGGCCGGTTGGGCTGGTCGCCTCGGTCCTGCTGGCCCGGCAGGGCCGCAGCGTGACCCTGCTGGAGCGCGAGGCGGAGCTGGGCGGCTTGATGCGCTCCCTGCCGGTCATTGACGGGTTCGAGTTCGACAATGGCACGCGCTTCGCACCGCGTCTTGGTGATGCGGCGCTGGATGGCGCGCTCGGCCCGGCCAGCGGAGACTGGCTGGAGTTCAACCGCCTGCTTTCCGGCACCTTTTTCGCCGGACGGCTAAAGGAAGAAACCGCCTTTGCCGATATTAACGGCCTTCCTGCCGGCATTCTGCAGGCGGTCGAGGAGGGCTATTTCAACGCCCGCAACAGCGCGGACAGCCATGCCAGCGTTGAAGATCATGTGCGCGACCGGTTCGGCGATGCCGCACTGGAGCATGTGTTCGAACCGGCGCTGAAGAAGATCACCGGGCTCGCGACAGGCGAGCTGTCGCCGGGCGTGGCCACGCTTTACGGCCTCTCCCGGCTGGTCATGTTCACGCCGGAGCGCACCCGGGAACTGAAAGCCGATTCCGTTCACGATGCGCGCCTTGCCTTTCATTCGCGCGATGAGGGAGCCCCGTCTGATCCGGCGCGGGTTTTCCGCTATCCCCGGCGGGGCGGGATTGGCTTGTGGGCACGAAAGCTTGAGGAGATTGCGCGGGCGGAAGGCGTCATCATCCGCACCGGCACGGCTGCGGAGCGGGTGGAGCCTGTGCCCGGCGGCGGCGTGCGCCTCCTGCTGCCGGGCGGGGAGGCACTGGCCACGCAGAAACTGGTCTGGAGTGTGCCGGGCGCACTGCTGCTGCGCGCTGCCGGGGCGCTGCCGCCCGGCCCGCCGCCGCGCATGACCTCCGGCCTCACCCTGTTCCATTTCGTGGTCGACCGGCCTTTCACTACCGGCCTGTTTTACGTCACGAATTACGATCCCGCATTCGCCACCTACCGGGTGACGCTTTATCCGAATGTGCAGGGGCACACCGTGCGCGAGGGGCAGTACCATCTCAGCGTGGAGGTGATCCTCAACGCTGCGTGCGCCGAAGCCCCGCCCTCTGCTGTCATTGCTGATGAGCTGGTGCGCATGGGCGTGCTCGCGCCCGGCACACGCCTGCTCGCAGAGGCCGTCACCCATGTGCGCCAGGGCTTTCCCCTGCCCACGCCAGGCCTTGCCGCGCAGCTGAGAACGCATGGCGAGCTGCTGGCCGATATCTTCCCCGGCACCATCGTGCTGGGCCGTGGACAGGCGGGAGTGTTCTTCCTGCGCGATGCGCTGGGGGAGTGCGTGCGCGCGCTGGCTTGAGTCATTTTGAAACCCCGGACGCGAAGCGATCCGGGGGCTGTGGCCAATTCTGAAGGAGGTCCCGGCTCCGCTTCGCGGGGCGGGATTTCAGCTTGAAAAGGGCGCTGGCTTGAGCCGGTCAGGCGGCGGCGCTGGCCTTGTGCGCTTTGACAAAGCCTTCAAAGGCATCCGCCATGATCCGCATCCCGCCTGCCCAGTCGCGATAGCGGTTGCCGGTGAAGGTGCGGGTCTGCGGATACCAGAGCATCTGGTCACGGCCCAGAAGCGTCCAGCTGACTGCGATGGCGCGGATGAACCATACCTGCCCGCCCACCGAGGCGGTGAGGTTGGTGGTCGCGTTCATCGGCCCCATGACCAGATCGCAGGCCTTGCCAAGTGCGGCGACGCCATCAAGATCGTCTTTGAGATCAATATCCTGCGGCTGGTGGATCTTCACGCCAAACCGCGCCTCGGCTTCGGCCAGCTCCTCCTCCACATCGCCATATTGCAGGTTGATGAAGGTGGCGCCCGGTGTTTTCAGGATAGGCTTCCACATCTCGAACGGGGCGAAGTGCTTGGTGCGCACCGCGTCCATTTTCAGCGACTTCCACAGCACGCCCACTTTCGGCCCCGGCCCCAGCGCGGCGAGCTGCTTGCGGAACGCCTCGACCCGTGCGGGATCGGCGGTCAGGAAGCCGGCCTCTGCCGGGAAATCGTCCGGGCTCTGGCGGAAGGCGCGGCACAGATTGCCCGCAGGCGTCCACAAGTTTGCCTTGCCGTCCTTGAACAGGTCCGGTGCGTGGCGGTGCTGGCGGCCTTCACGGGCAACCGTGTAGTGGCGCTCCACCTGGGCTTTGGGGAAGGACCGCTGGAATAGCGGGATCAGGCGCTTCTCGCAGGCAATGCGCAGCGCACCGTGCGGGCCGACCGCCTTTTGCGCGTCGTGGAAAGTGCTGGCGAACAGCACCTCGTCGCCAATGCCCTGCTCGCCCATCACCACAAGGGTCTTGCCCTTCAGCTCTGCCGGATCGGCACCGTCCCAGGGCGGGGCGGGGATCAGGAAATTGGTGGCAAAGCGGTAATGCATGTTCAGGCGCATGCGGTAGAGGTCCCAGCCCTCTTTCAGATGGCCCGCCGCCAGCAGGGCATGGGAATAGCCATGGCTGGAGACGACGCGGTCCGCCTCGTTCTCCGCATTCTCGATCGCCGCCTTGAAGTGGGTGAGGCCGCCTTCCATGTCGCCGGTCAGCTCCAGCGCGTGGGCGAGATTATGGTGCGCGCGGGCATAGCCGGGGCGCAGGCGCAGGGCCTCGGCATGGAAGGTGATCGCTTCAGGGGCCTCGCCGCTTTCCATCACCGTGGTGCCCATCGCGTTCCACAGATCGGCGTTCTCCGGATCGCCATAAATCGCCTGGCGCAGCAGCTCGATGGCGTCCTCGAACTTGGACTGGTCGCGCAATATGCTGGCCAGCTGCACCGCGCCGCCTTTCGCCTTGGGCGACATGGTCAGATAGATGCGCAGGAATTTCTCCGCCGTCGGCAACAGGCCGAGCTTGGAGGCCAGCAATCCGAGGCTCTGGTAGATTTCCGGGTTCTTGGGGTCGCGCTGCAGGGCGCGCTCGTAAAACTCCAGCGCCCTGGAGAGGCGCCCGAGATGCTCCAGCGCCATGCCCATGGCCTGATTGGCGACGGCCAGTTCCGGGTTCTCGTCCAGCACTTTCAGGACCAGCCGCGCCCCTTCGGCGGGCTTGCCTGCGTCCACCAGTGCCATGGCCCGGCGCAGGCGCGCGCCGGTTTTGGCGTCGGCACGCTGGCGGCCGGACAGGCTCGTCAGGTCCAGTCCGGGAATGGCGGCCGGTGCATCATCGTCCCGGGCGATGGCTTCCTCAACGCCTTTGGCGAGTTCCGCATCGAGATCGAGAAGAGTGCTCATCGGCGCGTCATGCCCTCTGCCAGCCTGATATCCATGTTCAAGGAGGCGTGCTTCGATTAAGAAGCTGCTAACGATTAGTGCAGCGCGTTTCGCCCGATTGCAGCGAACGCGCGGATGCGAAACGCTTTCTTCACCCTGAGACGCAAGACTTCAGGGTGTTAGGGTCCTGTCCCTCTGGCATCAGGGCCTTCAACACGTTCAAGGGGAGGGGCTGTTCCATGCCGCTGAAGCTGTCGCTCAAGCCCGGTGAGAAGTTTGTTCTCAACGGCGCTGTGGTGGAAAATGGCGACCGGCGCGCAACGCTTGTCCTGCAGAACAAGGCCTCGGTGCTGCGCGAGAAGGACATCATGCAGGAGCATGAGGCCGACAGCCCGGCCCGGCGCATCTATTTCCCGGTCATGATGATGTATCTGGAGAACCGGGCCGAGGGCGCGGTGTATGACCAGTTCGTCCTGCGCATGACCGAGTTCATGGGGGCGATCACCAATCCCGACGTGCTTGCCGACTGCGTGTCGGTCAGCCGCGATGTGATGGCCAGCGATTATTACAAGGCGCTGATCCGCTGCCGAAAGCTCATCGCCTATGAGGATGGCCGCACCGGCCGCGCCAGCCCGGCTGCCGGGGGCCGCTCGTAAATGTCGTATCAGGCCTATCAGACCGCTGCGTCCAGAACAGAAGATCCCCGTTCGGCGGAATACCGCCTGTTCGGGCAGGTAACGCGCGCCTTGCTCAATGCCCGCGATCTGGGCCCGGACGCGATTGCCCGGCGGGCCGATGCGCTGGACTGGAACCGGCGTATGTGGACGGCATTCGCGGCCGATTGCGCCAGCGACGCCAACCAGCTGCCTGAATCCCTGCGCGCCGCGATCATCTCGCTGTCCATCTTCGTCTCGCGCCAGTCGAGCAGCGCCATGCGCTCCAATGACGATCTCGATACGCTGATCGACATCAACCGCACCATCATGCAGGGGCTGGCCCCTGCCGGCGCTCAGGCGGCCCAGCCCGCTGCCTAGGCGCCGCACTGCTCAAGGCGGCGCATTTTTCCCTTATGGCGCAATTGATCCGGCAAGTTTGGCCGGGCCGTTGGCGCGTGGTGTGCGCGCCCTTTAAACCGTCTTGAAATCAAGGGGTTGTGACGCAGTTGTGCGGGCCGGAAACGGCACGGGGTTTGCGCGTGCGCTGGCGGGACAAAACGTCCGTAACCCGCTTCCAGAATGGAGGAACCCCACAATGTACAATTCGGTAAACACGAACTACGGGGCGATGGTCGCCCTGCAGACCCTGAACAAGACCAACATGCAGCTGCAAACCACCCAGAACCGGATCAATACCGGCCTGAACATCGCAAGCGCGAAGGATAATGGCGGCATCTACGCCATTGCCCAGCGCATGCGCTCGGAGGTGAGCGGCTATGGTGTTGTGCAGGATAGTCTGAACCGCGGTATCTCTACGGTGGATGTCACCCTTGCCGCGGGTGCAGCGATTTCGGACCTGCTCATCGAAATGAAGGAGAAGGCCCTGGCGGCTGGCGACGTGTCGCTGGATTCGTCAAGCCGTACGGCGCTGAACGAGGATTTCAAGGCATTGCGCGACCAGATCGCGACAATTGTCGAGAATGCCGAGTTCAACGGGCTCAACCTCATTGATGGCAGTTCCACGGACGGGTTTATCGCGCTGGCGAATGCGGACGGAACGAAGACGATCACGGTTCAGACGGAGAATCTTTCTCTGTCGGGTGCAATCGTGACGCTCACCTCGACCGCCTCCTTCGGCACGGCAAGCCAGGCCGCCGCGATCGCTTCACAGATCGCCTCCTCTCTGGACCTGGTCAATGGCGCGCTTGCGCGTCTGGGTACCAAGTCCAAGGCGCTGGAGATCCACCAGACTTTCGTTACCAAACTCTCCGACGCTCTGGAAAGCGGTATCGGCAATCTTGTCGATGCGGACATGGCCAAGGAGTCGGCGAAACTGCAGTCCCTGCAGGTCAAGCAGCAGCTTGGCATTCAGGCCCTGTCGATCGCCAACGCCGCGCCTCAGTCCGTTCTGGGCTTTTTCAGGTAGGTTCGGACAAGGGGCCGCTTCCCGTGACCGGGAGCGGCCCTTTTTCTCCCTGAAAAACGCGTTAGGATTTTGTAAATAATTAATTGAATCTGAACGACTTTTCCTGATTCGCAGCTAGGCAATCCTTGCCCGCTCGGCAGAAATTGCCGGGCTATCGGGCCGTCAGACGGCAGATTTTGCCGGGCAAAGTTATTGTCGCGGATTAATCAGTTTTCACAAAACATTGAAACTAAATGATAATCGCAAAAACAATAGCGTGCCGGGCGGGTTTGGCCCCGGCCTTGCTGGAGATCCGGCGGGTCAGAAGACCTGTCGTGCAAAACGCACGTCACACCATAGAACGTGAAAGGAGCCAAGAAATGGCTAGTGTAAATACCAATGTGGGCGCGATGGTCGCCCTGCAAAACCTCAATCGCACCAATCAGGAACTGCAGACGGTCCAGAACCGGATCAATACCGGTCTTGCCGTGTCCTCGGCCAAGGACAATGGCGGCATTTACGCCATCGCCCAGAATATGCGCGCCGAAGTGGGCAGCCTGCGTGCGGTGAACAACTCCCTCGATCTTGCCATTTCCACCGTCGACGTGGCCCTGGCCGCCGGCGATGCCATCTCCGATCTTCTGATCGAGATGAAAGAAAAGGCTCTGGCCGCCTCTGACGTCTCTCTGGACAGCGCTTCACGCACTGCCCTGAACGAGGACTTCAAGGCCCTGCGTGACCAGATCTCCACGATCGTGGAAAACGCCGAGTTCAACGGCTCGAACCTGATCGACGGTTCGATGACCGGCGGCATCTCGGCTCTCGCCAACGCCAAGGGTACCAACACGATCAGCGTCGTGGACGAGGATATGTCGCTTTCGGGCGCCATCCTGACGTTCTCGGCGAACACCGACATCAGCACCCAGACCCTGGCTGGTGATGTGGTGGGCGCGATCGAATCGGCCCTGACGAACCTGAACTCGGCGCTGTCGCGTCTGGGCACGGGCTCGAAGTCGCTCGAAATCCACAAAACGTTCGTCAGCAAGCTGTCTGACACCCTCGAAAAGGGTATCGGCAACCTTGTCGACGCCGATCTCGCGAAGGAGTCGGCACGTCTGCAGTCCCTGCAGGTCAAGCAGCAGCTTGGCATCCAGGCGCTGTCGATTGCCAACTCGGCGCCGTCCACGGTGCTGGGCTTCTTCCGCTAGGTTAGTGGTGGGGAGAGTGGCGGGGGCATTACGTGGGGTTCTGCCTTCGCCGCTTTCTTTCTCTGACCGGTCTGCCGCCTGAACTGCTCGCTACAGGGGATTGTCTTACTCGGGGGAAGGGGCGCTGCGCCAAGGATACGGCGCCAACCTGGTGACTGCTATGACGACAATTGCATCCATATCCGGCAAGGAGCCGGCCGCTGCACTCGCCGTTTCGCCGGTACAGGCAGCTTCCTCGGCCACAAGCCGTGCCGGGGCTACCGCCGTTCAGCCCGCTGACAAGCCGGCGCGGCAGGGCAACACGGACGCCCGCGACATGCTCCGCCAGAGCGAAATCATCGAACAGATGCGTGCCAATCTCAGCGCGAGCGCGCGCACCCGCCTGCAGATCGAGCGGGACGAGGAGACGAGCGGCCGCTTCATCTACAGGCTGGTCAACCCGGAGACCGGGGAGACGCTGCGCCGCTGGCCGCCGGAAAGGTTCGGCGATCTCATCTCCATGCTGACCAATGAGGGCGCGGGCGTAGTCAACGAGCGCGCCTGAGCGCCCGGCAGATTTTTACCCCGCAGCCCGGCAGTTTTGTGCCTCCTCGCCAGCCCGCACCCTGCGGGCGCTTCGGCGCCTACGGCGTAATCATATGAAATAATTGAAGTTCGCGGCCATTAACCGTGATGGCCCCGGTCTTGCTCCTGTTAATCGCGAACGGCCGCGAAAGTGCGGTCTGGCTGACTGGGAGAAGACCAATGGCGCTGAGCGTCCAGACCAATGTTTCGGCGATGATCGCCCTGCAGAACCTCAACAAGACCAATGCCGAGCTGCAGACCGCTCAAAACCGCATCAATACGGGCCTGCGCATTGGCGGTGCCAAGGATAACTCCTCGGTCTTCGCGGTCGCTCAGAGCATGCGCGCCGATATCGGGGCTCTCGGTTCAGTGAAGAGTTCACTCGACCGGGCGGTGTCGATTGGCGATGTGGCGCTGGCGGCTGGCGAGTCCATTTCAGATCTTCTGATCGAGATGCGCGAAAAGGCCACGGCGGCCATGGACGCCTCCATCGATAGCTTCGCCCGGGCGGCCTATAACAGCGACTTCCGCGCACTGATGGATCAGATCAACGTGATCCTGCAGAACGCCGAGTTTGACGGCGCGAACATGCTGAACGGCTCCATCACGGGCGGTATCGGCTTCCTGGCGGACGCCGATGCGGCGCGCACGGTGACGCTCAACACCCAGGACATGAATTTCTCCGGCGCGATCATCACGCTGGCATCCACCGCCAGCCTGGGCACTGTCACGCTGGCGGCCTCGGCCGTGTCCTTCGTCAATGCCAGCCTTGATAACGTCAATGCGGCGCTGGCCCGGCTGGGTTCGGATCTGAAGAAGATGGAGGCGCACCGCACCTTCATCGGCAAGCTGACCGACAGCCTCACCGCAGGGGTAGGTAATCTCGTCGATGCCGACCTCGCAAAGGAAAGCGCGCAGCTGACAGCCCTGCAGGTGAAACAGCAGCTCGGGGTACAGGCTCTCTCGATTGCCAACTCCGAGCCGCAGATCATCCTGTCGCTGTTCGGCCGCTAGCTATCCTGAAGCCTCAACGAAGAAAGGGCGGGACTATTGGTCCCGCCCTTTCCTTTTTGGCAGCAGAGCTGGTTCTCAGAACGCCTTGGAGATGGTGAAGAGCGCCGTTGCATTGCTCTCGCGCGTGTCCTCCGAGGTGTCGACATAGGCCAGCTCGAAATCGACGCCCAGCGCGCTCCAGGCCACGCCCAGACGCCAGTCCCACTTGTCGTCGCCATCCCCGTCCAGATCGCCGAACGCGCCGGTCTCGTAACCGACGCCGCCCACGAGCGAGAAGCCGGTATCGCCGATCGGGAAGGCGCCTTCGTAGAAGAGATAGAGATTGTCGTCCCCGCCAATATTGTCCTGCTCCGGGGCGTAGGCGAAGCCGAGCGTGGATTCCAGCAGGCCGGTCTCGAAGCCCACCGAGCCATAGACCTCCCAGTAATGCGTGTCTGACGCGCCGGGATAGGTGTAGACCACAAGGCCGATATCGAACTCGGCGCCAGCGGCCTCAAAGCCGTAGCCGGCATAAAGGTCCAGCTCCAGCTCCGAGCTGCCTACCGGCTCGATGCTGGACGCCCAGGTGCCCACATAGAAGCCGCCGGGCAGGGTGAGGTCGAACCCGCCCTGGATGGCTGGATCCTTGTCGGAGAGCGAGACGCCGCGGAAGCGGTAATCGCTGACGAGGGCCACATTGGCCTCGATCACGATCTCCTCGGCATGAGCCGCCGGAGCGGTAAGGGCGAGGGCCGATACGCCAAGGGCGAGAGCCGAGGGCAGGGCGGCAAGTTTACGCGATACGGAATGTGTCATGTGTCTGTCCTGTCTGGTTTATGGCCGCCTCGTCTCCGGCCGGGTCGATAAGAAGGTCTGCGGGGTGCCGTTAAGGCACCGGGCTGGGCCTGTTCCGGTCCGGGCCAGCCCCTGAGGGCCGGAAGCGGGCCGTTACAGTCGAGAATGGTCACGCGGAACAGGCGTTGCCGGTTCTGCCTCCGCCGTTCCGGGCGCGTCGTGCGAGGTGCGCTGCTCCCGCTGGAAGGCTCAGGCAGTATCGTTTCGGGTATTGGCATGCCTGCCTCGGAATGACCTGCGTAGGGCGGCCGGGCGGGGGTGAAGTCCGCCCGG
>JBKBNS010000008.1:0-66566 GCA_046295255.1 Glycocaulis sp. | reverse complement strand
GTCCCTCGTCCTTCGAGACGGCCTTCGGCCTCCTCAGCATGAGGGACGTTGGATCTTTTCCTCATCCTGAGGGTGAGCGAAGCGAACGTCTCGAAGGACGAAGAAAAGAACCGCCCTAAACCTGCCCGCGCGGACCAAACCGTCCAGACCGCGAAAAGCCCTTCGGTGCCAGACGGCCTGCCTGCGCGCGCTTGCCAAGATAGAGCTTCCAGTCCGGCACGGGCTGGCGGCGGCCCACCCCGTCCGTCCAGCTGAGCCCCTCTTCGGCGATAAAGCAGGTGACATCGCTGATCTCGCCGCCCTTGCCACCGAGCAGGCGCACGCCCTTGCCCCGGTTCATCTCAGGGATTTCCTCCAGCGGGAAGACGAGGAGCTTGCGGTTCTCGCCGATGACGGCGGCGGCATCGCCCTTCGCTTCGGTGACGACGATCACTTCGGCGCCTTCGACGAGGTTTACCAGCTGGCGGCCGGCCCGCTTGATGGCGGGCAGTTCATTCTCCGGCACCACAAAGCCATGGCCGGAGCTGGAAGCGATCAGCAGCTTGCGCGCCGGATCATGCTTTATCAGCAGCAGAGGCGCAGCGGTTTCATCGAGATCGATCTGCAGGCGCACCGGCTCACCAAAGCCGCGCCCGCCGGGAAGTTTCGCCGCGTCCAGCGTGAAGACCCGCCCGTCGGTGGAGAAGAGCAGGAGCTTGTCCGTCGTCTCGCACTTCACCGCAAAGCCGGTCGCATCCCCGTCCTTGTGCTTCAGGCTGGAAAGGTCATCGACATGGCCTTTCAGCGCGCGGATCCAGCCCTTTTCAGAGAGCACCACGGTGAGCGGTTCGCGCACGACGAGCGCTTCTTCCACCTTCTCGGCCATATCCTCGGCAGGGGCATCGCCAAAATGGGTGCGGCGGCGGCCAAGGGCGGTTTTCGGCCCGAAAGCCTCCTCCACCGCCGCGATCTCGCCATCAACCTTCGCCCATTGCTTCTCCTCGCTGGACAGCAGCCCTTCCAGTTCGGCGCGCTCGCCCTCAAGGCGTTCGGCTTCGGTGCGCAGCTCCATCTCTTCCAGCTTGCGCAAGCTACGCAGGCGCATGTTGAGGATGGCTTCGGCCTGCCGTTCGGTCAGCTGGAACGCGGCCATCAGGTCGGGCTTTGGCTCATCGCTCTCGCGGATAATGGCAATCACCCGGTCCAGATTGAGGAAGCAGATGATATAGCCCGCCAGCACTTCCAGCCGGTCTTCGACCTGGGCGAGACGCTTTGTTGCCCGGCGCACCACCACCTCGCGGCGGTGGTCGATCCAGATACGCAAGACCTCTTTCAGGCTCATCACGCGCGGCGCACCCTTCGGGTCGAGCACGTTGAGGTTCAAAGGAAAGCGCACTTCCAGATCACAGGCGCGGAAGAGCGATTCCATCATCACCGCCGGATCGACGGTGCGCGCGCGCGGCTCGATGACGAGGCGCACATCCTCCGCGCTCTCATCCATGATATCGCCAACGAGGGGCAGCTTCTTCGCGTCCATCAGGCCCGCAATGCGCTCCACCAGGCGCGCCTTCTGGACGAGGTACGGGATCTCGGTGACGACGACGCGCCACGTGCCCCTACCCTGATCCTCCACCTCCCATTTGGCGCGCAGGCGAAACCCGCCCCGGCCCGTCTCATAGGCTTCCAGAACGCTCTCGGGCGGCTCCACGCAGATGCCACCGGTCGGGAAGTCCGGGCCTTTCACGTGGCGGGCCAGCTGGCGCACGCTGGCTTCCGGATTAGCGATCAGCATGCGGGCGGCGGCGCACACTTCAGCCGCATTGTGCGGCGGGATGCTGGTCGCCATACCGACCGCGATTCCCGTCGCACCGTTGGCCAGAAGGTTCGGAAACGCGCCCGGCAGCACCACCGGCTCCTCTTCGGAGCCGTCATAGGTCTTGCGGAAATCAACCGTATCCTCGTCGATATCAGCCAGCAGCAGGCGCGCGGCCTCGGTCAGGCGCGCTTCGGTATAGCGCATGGCGGCCGCGCTATCGCCGTCCACATTGCCGAAATTGCCCTGCCCCTCTACCAGCGGATAACGGGCGGCAAAATCCTGCGCGAGGCGCACAAGCGCGTCATAGACGGACTGGTCGCCATGGGGGTGGTATTTACCGATCACATCACCGACCACGCGCGCGGATTTCTTGAACGCCGCATCGGGATCAAGCTTCAGCAGACGCATGGCGTGCATCAGCCGCCGGTGGACGGGTTTCAGCCCGTCGCGGGCATCCGGCAGAGCGCGCTGGGTAATGGTGGAGAGCGCATAGGCGAGATAGCGCGAGGACAGCGCATCCTCGAAGCGTTCAGGGAAAATGCGCCCTGCCTCGCCAACCGGTTCGTGTCCCATGGAGGCCTCGTCTGCGTGATTCTTCTGACCGTCAGTATAGGGCTTCCGCCCTAGAGTCTGCCTGCCGATTCCAGCCGCTCGATCATGCGCGCGCGTGCTTCGGGCAGCACGCGGTCGGCAGGCCACAGCACCCGCCGCTCGATGAAGTGAGCGGTGAGCTTCAGGCCAGCGCCGATATCGCCCGGCAACACCTCGCCAGACCCGTTCATGAAGCCTGGCAAAGCGAGCAGACGGTCTGCGTATTCTGCGCCGGCCTCGGCGCTCACAGCACGCCCTGTGCGCGGGCTGACAAAGTGCAGATCATGCGTCTGGCCCGTGGCGGCGCATTTCTTCAGATCCATGCCATAGCCAAGATCGGCCAAGAGGCCAGCCTCCCAGCGGATATAGAGCGCGGGCCAGATATCGGGATCGTGGAGCGCCGAGATCAGCACCTCGAACGCGCCGTGCACCGCCGGATGGGCCTCACGCTCCGGCAAGGCCAGCACCGCCATCGCGCAGGCGGCATTGAGGCCGGAGAGCGCCAGCGGATCATCCATCAACAGGCCAGCATCCAGCGAGACCGGCTCCAGCGCGTAATTGCCCAGATGCTCGTCCAGCCGCGCCCGCCAGACCGCGTTCACCGCATTTCCGGGCTGAAGAACGGGACGCATCGCACGCGAGCGCCCGCCCCTCACCAGCCCCGGATGGCGGCCATGGGAGGGGGTGAGCAGCTCCACGATCGCGCTCGTCTCGCCATAATTGCGCACGGCGATGATGCGGCCTGTCTCAGTCCATTCCATGGATGGCCGCCCTTTGAACGGTCACGCATCAAACTCCAGGCCGAGCGCGGAGTAGCGCGCGCGCTCCTCGCTCCAACCGGGGCGGACCTTCACATGCAGGAAGAGATGCACCTCGCGCTCCAGCTCGGCGGAGAGTTCCTTGCGGGCCAGCTCGCCAATGGTTTTGAGGGTCTGCCCCCCCTTGCCGATGATCATCGGCTTGTGGCCCTCGCGCTCCACAAAGATCGTCTGGTCGATACGCACCGAGCCATCCTTGCGCTCCTGCCAGCTATCAGTCTCCACGGTGAGGCCATAGGGCAGCTCGTCGTGCACGCGCAGGAACAATTTTTCGCGGGTAATCTCGGACGCCAGCAGGCGCATGGGCAGATCGGCGACCTGATCGGCGTCATAGAACCATTCACCCTCCGGCATGCGGGCGACGAGGTGGGCCGACAGGTCCTTCACGCCGCTGCCATTGCTCGCCGAGATTATGAAGATGTCGCTATAAACTTCTGTTTTATTGAAGTGTTCAGCGAGCGCAAACAGCTCTTCCCGGTGAATGAGATCGATCTTGTTGAGCACGAGTACGGCCTTACGCTCTGCGTTCTTGAGCCCGTCAATCACGCGGCGCGTATCTTCTGCGCCG
This sequence comes from Glycocaulis sp., assembly GCA_046295255.1. Lineage (GTDB taxonomy): Bacteria > Pseudomonadota > Alphaproteobacteria > Caulobacterales > Maricaulaceae > Glycocaulis. Next base: position 62,794 of record JBKBNS010000008.1, on the reverse strand, counting down.
CGGCCATCCTGACCGCCCGTCTTGCCCGCCAGTGCGCGCGAGGCGGCAGCGGCGTCAACGACATGGACGATCACATCGGCGTCCTCAGCGCCTGCCCACGCGGCAGCCACCATGGCCCGGTCCAGACGGCGGCGCGGCGCGAACACGCCGGGCGTATCGACCAGCACGACCTGCGTCTGCCCGGCCATCATCACGCCGCGTATCTGGAAGCGCGTGGTCTGCACCTTCTGGGTGACGATGGAGACCTTGTGGCCGACCAGCGCATTCACAAGGCTGGATTTACCGGCATTGGGCGCGCCCAGAACGGCGACGAAGCCTGCGCGCTTTGGATCATTACTGCTCATCTACGCGCTCCCGCTTCAACATGGCTTCTGCGGCCGCGCGCTGGGCGGCCTGTTTCGATGCGCCCTCACCGGTTGCCGGTTCGAGCCCGTCAATGCGCACCTCGACCACGAAGTGCGGGCGATGGTCCGGCCCTTTGCGCGATATCACCTCATAGGCCGGAGCCGTGAGGCGCTTGTGCGCCGCCCATTCCTGCAGGTGCGACTTGGCATCCTTGGGGCGCTTGGTCAGCGCATCCATTTCCTCGCGCCAGGCAGCGGCAAAGAAGGTGCGCGCCGCCTCCATCCCGCCATCAAGATAGATCGCGCCGATCAGTGCCTCGCAGGCATCGCCAAGGATGGATTCCTTCTCGCGCCCGCCCAGCCTCTCTTCAGCCGGAGAGAGTAGCAGCGCATCGCCAAGACCAACCCTGCGGGCCACACGCGCGCACGCGCCCTTGTTCACCAGCGCATTCAGACGATGCGCGAGCCCGCCTTCGGAAAGCCCTGAAAACATAGAGTAAAGCTGTTCGGCCACCAGAAGGCCCAGCACCCTGTCGCCGAGAAATTCCATGCGTTCGTTGGAGGGCGTGCGGCGGCGGCCATCGCCATGGCTCGCATGGGTAAGCGCGGTTTCCAGCAGGGCCGCATCGCGGAAGCGATAGCCGGCCTTCTCCTCCAGCCGCTTGAGCCGGTTGCTCATGGCAGCTCTCCGGCGGGGCGCGCCTCCAGCACGGCAAAGGCCTGCGCCCACGGATAATCATCGGTCAGTGTCAGATGGACGAAGAAATCCATCCCCTCCGGCGTCAGGGCGCGCGCGCGCTCCAGCGCATTGCCGGTCAGCACCATGGTCGGCTTTCCGCCTTTCAGATTGATGACTTCCAGATCGCGCCAGATCACGCCGCGATAAATGCCGGTGCCCAACGCCTTGGCGGTCGCCTCCTTGGCGGCAAAGCGCTTGGCGTAGGTGTCAGCCTCGCGGCGGCGGCTTTCGGCCTTGCGGCGCTCGCCTTCAGTGAACACGCGGGTCTTGAAGCGGTCGCCGAAGCGCTCGATGGACCGCTCTATGCGGCGGATATCGATAATGTCAGAGCCGATACCGATGATCACGCCATAAAGCCTATCTCATGAGCGCCTACATCGGGTGAACTTGGATGCGGCATGTAATTTAAAAATATCCGATCAAAAGGATGTCGCGAAATACTAACAGCATCGATCCAATCTGGAATTTGTGGGATCAATAACGCCTCCGACGTATGCAGCAGGAGCCAACTTTCGTCGAAACGGCCGCCCCAATCGAATTTTGTTGACTTCTGAGAAATTGCGTCATTAACGACACGCTCGAAGACTTCAAAGCTCCAACGGGCATCAGACCAATGCCGGTTACCTTCTGCAAAAATTTCTGTGACCTCAATTCCGATCTTACGGTTTCCGGTCAGTTCAATATCGGTGCGTTCATCCGAACATTTTTTGGGTTGCCCCTCTCGCAATTCAGGGCGTTTGGAGAAAAAGTCTGACGCCACATAAAGCTCACGCTCTGCGTGAAGCTCGCTAGGCGACTTGCTGGGATCAACGTCTTCGGCAAGCGCTTGGTACACTCCTCGACGGCGCCCTGAATTCGTCACGCAGCTACCCCTGAGCGCGCTTCATCCATCAGGGCGCGCATCCGTTTAACAGCCGTTTCCAGCCCGGTGAAGATCGCCTCGCCGATCAGGAAATGGCCAATATTCAGCTCGGCCAGCTCAGGGATCGCCGCGACCGGCTTCACATTGTCAAAGGTCAGGCCGTGGCCGGCATGGGGCTCGATACCGCGCCTTGCCGCCTCGCTCGCGGCGGCCTGCAGGCGTTCCAGCTCGCGCGCAACGCCCGCCTCATCGCCTTCCAGCCACAGCTCGGCATAGCGGCCGGTGTGAAACTCCACCACAGGCGCGCCGAGCACCTCGGCAACGGCGATCTGCACCGGATCCGGTTCGATGAAGAGGGAGACACGGCTGCCCGCCTCCTTCAGAGCGCGCACGATCGGCGCGATCTGGTTGTGCAGCCCCGCCACGTCCAGCCCGCCCTCGGTCGTACGCTCCTCGCGTTTTTCCGGCACCAGACAGGCAGCCTGCGGCCTGAAACGCGTGGCAATGGCCAGCATCTCTTCGGTCGCCGCCATTTCCAGATTGATCGGCAGGCGCGTCGCCTTGCGGATGGCGTCCAGATCGCCATCGCGGATATGGCGGCGGTCCTCACGCAGATGGATCGTGATGCCGTCCGCGCCCGCTGCCTCTGCAACCGCCGCGGCGCGCACCGGATCGGGATGGGCCCCGCCGCGCGCATTACGGATGGTGGCTACGTGGTCGATATTGAGGCCAAGGCGGAGCATTGTCCTACGCAACAAGCCCCCTGCTGCCGGGTTTGATGGCCGGAATGCGCTCCAGCTCGGGCGGCAGCTGGTCTTCCGCATAGGCCGGGAAGGCCACCGTCGCGAGCGCGATCAGCGGCACGCCGACATTGGCCTTGCCGCCGGACCGGTCCACCAGGCAGCCCTGCGCGATGACTTTCGCGCCGGTCATCTCCACCGCCGCGATGCATTCGCGCGATGACAGGCCGGTGGTGACGATGTCCTCGATGATGAGGACACGGTCGGCAGCCGTCAGTTCAAAGCCCCGGCGCAGGCGGAACTCGCCGTCCTCGCGTTCCACGAACATGAAGGGCAGGTTCATCTGGCGGCTGGTCTCATAGCCCGGAATGATCCCGCCAAGTGCCGGCGAAACGATGGCGGTCAGGGGCTGCTTCACAGCCGCGCGCACCATTTCTGCCAGCGCCTTGCACAGACGCTCGGTACGCGCAGGATCGCGGAATACCAGCGCCTTTTGCAGGAAGACCGGGCTTCTAAGGCCCGATGACAGGATGAAATGGCCCTCCAGCAGGGCTCCCGCCTCGCGGAACTCGTCCAGCACCTCGTCGGCAGTCATGGTGTGGCCCTCCATTGCAATGCGGCCGATTCCGCTTTGGCGCTACTCGTAGCGCGCGCGTTCCGCACTCACCACCCGGTCACACGTTTTCAGCGCAGCGACGATGTTGGACAGATGGCGCACGTCGAACACTTCGATATCGAAGGCCATATCGAAAAAGTCACGCGAGCGCGAGATGGACTTGATGTTCACGATGTTCCCGCGCGCCTCGCGCACGGCGATGGCAATCTCGGCGAGCGCGCCGGGCTCGTTGCGCACGGTGGCATGCACGCGGCCGATGGACGCCGAATGGGCGCGCGCTTCGGGCGTCCATTTCAGGTCCACCCAGCCTGCCCCGCTCTCCGGGTCTTCCTCTTCCAGCTCGGCCAGACGCTCGCAATCGATGACGTGAACTTCCACGCCCTCATCCTTGCGCATGATGCCGACAATGCGGTCGCCCGGCAGGGGTGAGCAGCATTTGGCAAAATGCAGCGACACGCCCGGCGTCAGCCCGCTGCCATGCACGTAGAGCGAGGCCTTGGAGTCCTCGATCAGCTCGCGCTGGCTGGGATCATCGCCCTGCTTGGAGCGCTGTCCGGGGAAGACGGCATCAAGAAGCTGGGTGGAGGTCACCTGCCCGCGCCCCAGCGCCTGATAGAGCGCTTCGGGCGTCTTGACGTCCAGCCGGGAGAGCGCATCGCCCAGCAGGCTTTCCTTGAAGGCCTTGCCCTCGCGCTGGAAGGCGTGCTCGGCAATGACGCGGCCCAGGCGCTCAAACTCCTGCTGCTGCGTCTCGCGGATCAGCTTGCGGATCGCGGCCTTCGCCCGGCCGGTGACGACCAGATCCTCCCAGCCCGGCGGCGGCTGGCGTACCCCGCCCTTGATGATCTCCACCGTGTCGCCATTGCGAAGCCGGGTGCGCAAGGGCCGCTCGCGCCCGTTAATGCGCACGCCCACCGCGCCTGCGCCCAGCTCGGTATGGACGGCAAAAGCGAAATCGAGCGGGGTCGCACCCTGCGGCAAGGCAATCAGCTCACCCTTCGGGGTGAAGGCATAGACCTGGTCGGAGAGCATTTCGAGCTTGGCATGCTCCAGGAACTCGTCCGGATCACCGCCCTGCTCGAGTATCTCCACGAAGGCGCGCAGACGCTCCAGCGGGTCTCCGCCCGCCTCGCGCGCGGCCTTGGCGTCATAGGCATACTTGCCGGCCTTGTAGCGCCAGTGCGCGGCGACGCCCGTCTCGGCCACCGCCTCCATGCCTTCGGTGCGGATCTGCAGTTCGATACGCACATTGTGGGGGCCGACAATGGTGGTGTGCAGGGAGCGGTAATTATTGGGCTTCGGCGTGGAGATGTAATCGCGGAAGCGTTCAGGCATGCAGCGCCAGTTCTGGTGCACGACACCCAGCGCGCGGTAGCACTCATCGGGTGCGCTCACGATCACCCGGAAAGCGTAGATATCGGCGATATCGTCAAACGAGGTGCCCTTGCGCTCCAGCTTGCGCCAGATCGAGTAGGGCCGCTTTTCCCGTCCGAACACGCGGCAATCCAGCCCCGCCTCCTCCAGCCTCTGCGACAGCAGGGAGGACATGGCCGCAATGGCCGAGGCGCGCGTGGTGCGCAGGGCCGCCAGACGGCGCGTGATGGACTCATAGGCGTCCGGATTGATGTTCTGGAAGGCGAGGTCTTCCAGCTCCACACAGATCCGGTTCACGCCGATACGCCGGGCGAGCGGGGCGTATATCTCCAGCGTCTCGCGCGCGATGCGCTCGCGCTTTTCCGGCTTGGGCATGAAATGGAGCGTGCGCATGTTGTGGAGCCGGTCGCACAGCTTGACCAGCAGCACGCGGACATCATCGGTGATGGCCAGCACCAGCTTCTGGAAATTCTCCGCCTGCTGCGTGCGCTGGGAGATGAGCTCCATCTGGCTGAGCTTCGTCTCGCCATCCACCAGCCGGGCCACGTCCTCGCCGAACAGCTCGGCTATTTCCTCCAGCGTTGCCTCGGTATCCTCCACCGTGTCGTGCAGAAGGCCGGTGCAGACCGTTGCCACGTCCAGATGCAGGTCGGCCAGCAGCATGGCCACCGCCACCGTGTGCCCGTAATAGGGCTCGCCGGAATGGCGCTTCTGATGAGCGTGCTTTTCGCGCGAGTATTCATAGGCGCGCCGGATCAGCTCGCCATCCGCGCCGGGATCATAGGATTTTACGCGCGCAATAAGGTCGTCTGCGCTGGGGATGGTGCCAGGCGCTTCGGCACGCGCGCTGAGCGCGACCCCGCCCAAGGCTTACAAACGGCCGTCTGCCGGCCCGTCCCGATCGCTCTGAAGGGCGCGCAGCATGGCGGCCTCATCCATCTCCGGAGCCGGAAGGGCGCGCGGCGCTTCGCCGTCCTGACGGGCGTCATCCTCGTCCTCATCGGCCGGGATCACGCGCTCAAGCCCGGCCACGAGGCTCTCGGAGAGCACTTCAAGGTCGAGCTTCTCGTCCGCGATCTCGCGCAGCGCCACGACGGGATTCTTGTCGTTGTCGCGATCGATCAGAAGCTGCGAACCGGCAGCAATATTGCGCGCGCGATGGGCCGCAAGCAGCACAAGGCGGAAACGGTTCGGAACTTTCTCGATGCAATCTTCAACGGTAACGCGGGCCATGAGCGTTTACGCTCCCAAATCACGGATAAGAGGGTCGGGGATATATAACGAACCCTCCTGATACCCCAGCGCGCGCGCCGCTTCAAGCGCGCCGCTGCGCCGCACAATGATCTAGGAGACCGGCACAGTCGCTTCAACATCGGCACCATCCAGCCCCGCGATCAGTGCTTCTATCCCCTGCCCGCTCACCGGATCGGTCCAGTCTGGCGCTATTTCCCGCAAGGGCAGCAGGACAAAGGCGCGCTGCGTGGCGCGCGGATGGGGAAGGACCGGCACATCGCCCGGCGCGCTGACCCTGCCCTCATAGTCGATGATATCAAGGTCCAACGTGCGCGGTGCGTTCAGTTCGCGCCGTTCCCGCCCGAACCGCGCCTCGACCGCGTGCAGGCAGGCCAGAAGCGTCTCAGGGCTCATCCGGGTGACCAATTCGGCAGCGCCGTTGAGATAGGGCGGATCGGCAGGATCGGGCCAGGCCGGAGAGCGCCAGAAGCGCGACAGCGCCCGAACCTCGACACCCTGTGGCGGCAGGGCCGTCAGCGCCCGTGACAGCACCGAACGCGGATCAAGTGCGCCAAGGGCTTTGTTTGAACCGAAAGCGATGTAGATACTCAAGACAAAACGTGCCTATTTCGATCCAGCCATTAGCCCCCATAAGGAGCGCCATGACATTTTATCCCAACGAGCGTATCGGCCTGTTCATCGACGGTGCCAACCTCTACTCCGCAGCCCGCGCGCTCGATTTCGATATCGATTACCGCAAGCTTCTGGAAGAGTTCAGGAAACGCGGCCGCCTGATCCGCGCCAACTATTACACCGCCCTCCTGGAAAATGACGATTACACGCCGATCCGGCCGCTGGTCGACTGGCTGGACTATAACGGCTTCCATGTCGTGACCAAGGCTGCGCGCGAGTATACCGACGAGAACGGCCGCCGCCGGATAAAGGGTGACATGGATGTAGAGATTGCCGTCGATATCCTGGAATCGGCCAGCTATCTCGATCACATCATCCTGTTCTCCGGCGATGGCGATTTCCGCAAGGCGGTGCATGCGGTGCAGCGCCGCGGAGTGCGCGTCTCGGTAGTCTCGACGCTGAAATCACAGCCGCCCATGATCGCGGACGATCTGCGCCGGCAGGCCGACAGCTTTATCGAGCTGACGGAACTGGCCCGGCTGGTCGGGCGCGAGCGGCGTGCCCGCGAGGAGTTCGCCGCGGAAGAGGACGATGACGAATAGTCCCTGCCGGGCCGAACCGGCAGCTGACTGTCCGCTCTGCCCCCGCCTTGTCGCCTATCGCGCGGAGAATGCCCGTCAGGAGCCGGACTGGTTCAATGGCGCCGTGCCTTCCTTTGGCGATGAGGCCGCGCGCCTGCTGATCGTGGGGCTGGCGCCGGGCCGTACCGGGGCCAACCGCACCGCCCGGCCCTTCACCGGCGACTGGGCGGGCGACCTGCTCTATGCGACGATTGACCGGTTCGGCTTCTCGCAAGGCATTTATCGCGCCGACCCCGATGATGGGCTTGTCCTGAAGGACGCCATGATCACCAATGCCGTGCGCTGCGCCCCGCCGCAGAACAAGCCGGTCGGCGAGGAGATGGCCAATTGCCGTCCCTTCCTCGGGGCCCGTATCGCGGCATTGCCGAAGCTGAAAGTGATGATCGCGCTGGGGCGTATCGCGCATGAGAACACGCTGCGCGCGCTGGGCCTGAGGCCCGCGGCCTACACCTTCGCGCACGGGGCAGAGCATGATGTGGAGGGCCCGCAAGGCCTCCTCACCCTGATCGATAGCTATCACTGCTCGCGCTACAACACGAATACGGGCCGGCTGACCGAACCCATGTTCCACGCCGTGTTCGAGAAGGCGAAGGCACGGCTTTAGCGTATTTTTGAAACCCCGGAAGCCCGCAGGGCTATCCGGGGCCTCGTGCCAGTATTGCGAGAGGTCCCGGCTCGCGCTGCGCTTGGCCGGGAATTCAGCCCGCCCTAGCCAAAATCCTTCATCAGGCGCGCCTTGGAGCGGTTCCACTCGCGCTCCTTTATGGTTTCGCGCTTGTCGACCGTCTTCTTGCCCTTGGCGAGGCCGATCAGGATCTTGGCAAGCCCGCGATCATTGAAATAGAGCCGCAAGGGGATGATGGTGCGGCCATCACGCTGCACCGCCCCCGCAAGCTGGCCGATCTGCTTTTTATGCAGCAGCAGCTTACGGTGGCGGCGCGGCTCGTGATTGAACCGGTTCCCCCCCTCATAGGGCGGAAAATCCGAATTGATGAGATAGAGCGCGCCATCACGCTCCACGCTGACATAGGCCTCGGCGATATTCGCCCGGCCCTGACGCAGGGATTTTACTTCCGTGCCGGTCAGCTGCAGGCCAGCCTCCAGCGTATCCTCGATCTCGTAATCGAAGCGCGCACGCCGGTTGACGGCAATAAGCCCCTTGCCGTCATCCTTGCTCATATCAGGCCGAGCCCTTTCATCACCTCGCGCAGGCGCGCCTTCACCCCGTCCGGGCATTCCACCAGCGGCAGGCGCACGTCAGCCGAGGCAAGACCCAGCAAGGAAGCGGCATATTTCACCGGTGCCGGGCTCGGCGCGGAGAAGAGCGCGTCGTGCAGCGGCATCAGCCGGTCATTGATCCCGCGCGCCTCGTCCCAGCGCCCTTCAAGGCAGGCGGTCTGGAACTGCGCACACAGGGCCGGCGCGATATTGGACGTCACCGAGATCACGCCATGCCCGCCATGGGCGTTATAGCCTAGCGCGCTCGCATCCTCGCCGGAAAGCTGGATGAAATCATGGCCGATCAGATTGCGGTGGCGTGTGACGCGCTCCACCTCGCCGGTCGCGTCTTTCACACCGATCACATTGGGATGCGAGGCGATGCGCGCCATCGTCTCCACCGAAATGTCCACGATGGACCGGCCGGGAATGTTGTAGACGAAGATGGGCAGGTCCACCGCATCGGCTATCGCATGATAGTGCGCAACCAACCCGTCCTGGGACGGCTTGTTGTAATAGGGCGCGACAACAAGGCCGGCATCCGCGCCGACGCTCTTGGCGAATGTGTGCAGCGCGATGGCCTCGGCTGTGGAATTGGCCCCGGTACCGGCCATGACCGGCACGCGGCCTGCCGCCGTTTCCACCGTGATCTCGACCACGCGGCGATGTTCTTCATGGCTCATCGTGGGCGACTCGCCCGTTGTGCCAGCCGGTACCAGCCCATGCGTTCCGCTGGCGATCTGATGCTCGATCACGGCCTTCAGCGCCGCTTCGTCCAGCTGGCCGGGACGGAACGGGGTTATCAGCGCTGTGAAGGAACCGCGGAACATGATTTGCAAGGCCTCTGCCGAGTTGAGTGAGCCACCAGAAGGGCGCGGACCATATCGATTGCGCTGGCAGCCGCCAAGCACCTGCAATCACTGTGGACAGCGCGCCGCTCTTGATGGACGCTATCGGCCTGCCTGCCGCCAGAAGGTTAGACCCATCCATGCTGCTTCGCGCCGCTATTATCGCCCTGAGCGCCCTCCTGCTTGCTGCCCAGGCGCACGCCTCCGTACCCGTTCCGCGGCCGAAACCGCCCATGGCGAACCACTCGGCCATCCTCAATGATGCCGATTTCGCCTTGTTGCGGCGCGGTCTGCGTGCGGCAGATGCGGGCGACTGGACCTTCGTGCGCGAGGCGCGCCACGACCTCACCCACCCGGTCGCACGCAATCTCCTGCTCTGGCGCATTGCCACTTCGGACGCCCGCGCGATCTTTGCCGAGCTGAACATGGCGCTGGAGGAGCTGGAAGGCTGGCCGCGCGAGGCGGCTATGCAGCGCGAAGCGGAGTGGAAACTGGCAGAGGCCGGCATGGGTCCGGACCTGACCGCGAGCTGGTTTTCCCGCCGCGAACCGCTGACCGGAGAAGGCCGTATCGCCTGGGGTGAAGCGCTGATGGCGCTGGGCCGCCGCGATGAGGGCGTGGAACAGATCCGTGAGGCCTGGCGCACGCAATCCCTGCGTCAGACCTATCAGAGCCAGGTGCTGCGCCGCCATGGCTCCGTTCTCACCGCCGAGGACCATGCCGAACGCGTCGATTTCCTGCTCTGGGCAGGCCAGCGCAGCCTTGCCAGCGCCCTCCTGCCCCAGCTGAGCACCGGTGAGCGCCAGCTGGCCGATGCGCGCATACGCCTTGCCGCGCGCGGCTCGGGCGTTGATGGCGCGGTGAACGCCGTGCCTTCAAGCCTTTCAGGCAATCCCGGCCTGATCTTCGAGCGGACCCGCTGGCGGCGGCGGGCGGGCAATGCGAGCGGCGCACTCGAACTCGCGCTCGACCTGCCCGACGGCTACCACAACACCACGGCGCTGGAGGCGATGTGGAGCGAGCGCAAGCTGATCATTCTCGATCTCATGCGCTCCGGCGATCATGCCACCGCCTACCGGCTGGCCGCGTCCAACGGGATGAGCGAGGGTGTGGCCTTTGCCGATGCGGAGTTTCTCGCCGGCTGGCTGGCACTGGTCCATCTGGGCCAGGCCGAAGATGCGCTCGGCCATTTCAACCGCCTCGAAGCGGGGGTGCGAACGCCGGTGTCTCTCTCCCGTGCGAAATACTGGCAGGGCCGGGCTGCAGAGGCCGCAGGCAACGCCCCGCTGGCCCGCGAACGCTTCACCGCGGCAGCAGAGCACGTGACCACCTATTACGGGCAGCTGGCGATTCTGGCGCTCGGGCCGGACGCTGCTGAGCTGGACCTGCCGCCCGATCCGGTGATCACGGACGCGCAACGCGCCGAATTTGACCAGCGCGAGCAGGTGCAGGCTCTGCGCATTCTTGGCGAGCTGAGCCAGGACTTCCTGTTCCGCACCTTCGCCTCCCATCTGGAAGGGCGCATGGAAACGCCGGTGGAGCAGGCCATGCTGGCCGATATCTCGCTGGATTATCTGCGCCTGCGCCAGTCTGTGCGCGCGGCCAAGGCCGGGCGTCTGCAGGGCATGGTACTGGCCGAGCGCGCCTATCCGGTGATTGATGTGCCCACCGACGCGCCGGTGATGGCGGACCCCGCCCTCACCCTGTCCGTCATCCGCCAGGAGACCGAGTTCGAGGCCCGGGCGGTAAGCGGCGCAGGCGCGCGCGGCATCATGCAGATGATGCCGGCAACGGCCCGCCAGACGGCCCGTCAGCTGGGCATGCCCTACGAGTTTGAATGGCTGACCGACGACCCGGCCTACAATATGCGCCTTGGCATGGCCCACCTGCAGCAGGTGGTGGATCAGTATGACGGCTCACTCGTCATGGCGCTGGCGGCCTATAATGCCGGCGGCGGGCGGGTGCGCCGCTGGGTGCAGGAATATGGCGATCCGCGCTATGGCGCGATTGACCCGATCGACTGGGTGGAAAGCCTGCCCTTCGCTGAAACGCGCAATTATGTGCACCGCATAATCGAGAACCTGCAGGTCTATCGCGCCCGCCGGGCCGGGCATGCGGCGGTGCCGCTGGAGATCGAGCGCGACATGGTGGGGGCCGGCGCAGCCATGCGCCGCGTCCTGCCTCATCTTTCCGAAGAACAGCTCGCCGAGATCGAAGCCGCTGACGCCGCCGCCCGCGAGGAGCTGGGCATGCCGCCGGTGCCGGACACGGACGACGAGGACGGCGGGAGCTAGGGGGCTTTTCCCTGATCCTTTGAGACGCCACTTTGTGGCTCCTCAGGATGAGGGAAAAGCAAACCCAAAGCCCTCATCCTGAGGAGCTTTCGTAAGAAAGCGTCTCGAAGGACGAGGGCTAGCCCCCTATCGCCCTTGCAAACAGGGCTGCGTCCACATTGCCGCCTGTGGCGACCACAATCGTCGTGCGGCCCTTCGCGTCGATTTTGCCCGAAAGGATAGCAGCGAGCGCGCACGCTCCCCCCGGCTCGATGACCAGCTTCATGTGCCGCCAGGCAAATGCGACCGCTTGCATCGCTTCATCATCGCTGACCACGCCAACACCCTGCAGGCGGGGCTGGTTGATCCGAAAGGTCAGCTCGCCGGGTGCTTCCGACAAAAGCGCGTCCTGCAGGGAGCCGGCCGTGCGGGTATTGCGCTCGCGCTGGCCCGAAACCAGCGAGCGGGCATGGTCGTCAAAGCCTTCCGGCTCCGCACCATAGACCGCAATGGCGGGCGCTTTTTCCGCCAGCGCCAGATTGATGCCCGCAATCAGCCCGCCTCCGCCGACGCAGCAGACGAGCTGGTCCGCCGTCTCGCCCAGCACTTCAAGCTGCTGGACGATTTCCAGCCCGCACGTGCCCTGCCCGGCGATCACGCCGAAATGGTCAAAGGACGGGATCAGCGTGGCCCCTGTCTCCTCGCATAGCTGCCGGGAGATGGCTTCGCGGTCTTCGCTCGTGCGGTCATAGGTGATGACCCGGCCACCGCGCGCCCGCACACCCTCGGCCTTTATGGCCGGTGCATCGGCGGGCATGACGATGGTGGCCCGAATGCCCCACATCTGCGCTGCCTCGGCAATGCCTTGGGCATGATTGCCTGAGGAGAACGCCACGACGCCGCGAACACGATCAGCCAATGTCATCAGCGCGAGCGCGTTATACGCGCCGCGGAACTTGAACGAGCCGGTGCGCTGCAGGCATTCAGCCTTCACCAGCACACGCCCGCCCACAGCCTCGTCCAGCGCCGGGCTCCACAACAGGGGCGTTCGGACCGCCAGCCCACGAAGGCGCGCGGCGGCGGCCACCACATCGTCAAACACCGGCAAATGCATGGGAAGCTCCTGAAAACGGACGCGCGCTTATCCCATGCCTGCGCTGCCTGCGGAAGTATTGCGCAAAAGGTATTGCATCGCAGCGCACTCACCCTTTTGATAGCGCCAGCTTTCAGAAGAAACGGTTTGGCAGGCGCGTCCGCGCCCGAACAAACTCCACATGGTCAAGGGAGGACGACCCCATGTTGCGTGGGCAGATGATGAACCGCCAGCTGATGATCTCTGGCATACTCAAACATGCAGCCGACAATCACGGGACGCGCGAAATCGTCAGCCGCCTGCCCGATACCGGCGAGATTCACCGCTATGGCTGGAAAGACTGCCATGACCGCGCCCAGCGCCTTGCCAATGCGCTGACCGGGGCGTTGAAGGTGAAATCGGGCGACCGGATCTCCACCATTGCGTGGAACACGCACCGCCATCTGGAGCTTTACTATGCCGTCTCCGGCATTGGCGCGGTGATCCACACCGTCAATCCGCGCCTTGCGCCCGACCAGATCGCCTGGATGCTGGACCACGCCAAGGCCAAGCATGTCTTCTTTGACGTGCAGTTTGCCCCGATCATCGATGCCATCGCGAAAAAGTGCAAAACGGTCAAACGCTTCGTGGCGATGACCAGTGGCGGCCACCTGCCCGACATGTCCACCAAGGTGGACGTGTACGAAACGCTTCTGACCAATCACGAGCCGCATTTTGACTGGCCGGAGTTCGACGAGAACGCGGCCGCCGGCCTGTGCTACACCTCCGGCACGACGGGCGATCCCAAGGGCGCGCTCTACTCCCACCGCTCCACCGTTCTGCACGCCATGGCGTGCCTCGGTCAGGACGTGCTGGGCGTCGGCTCGCGCGGCACCATCCTGCCTGTGGTTCCCATGTTCCACGTCAATGCGTGGGGCGTGCCCTATGCGACGGCCATGGGCGGCGGCAAGCTGGTCATGCCGGGCGCGCAGCTGGACGGCAAATCCCTGCAGGAACTGATCGAGGGCGAGCAGGTGACGCAGGTGCTCGGCGTGCCGACCGTGTGGCTCGGCCTCCTGCAGTATCTGCGCGAGAGCGGCAAGCGCATCGACAGCGTGGAGAACGTGCTGATGGGCGGCTCTGCCATGCCCGAAGCGCTTCTGCGCGCCTATCAGGACGAATATGGCGTCGACATGCAGCAGGGCTGGGGCATGACCGAGATGAGCCCGCTGGGCACGGTCGGCAAGCTGCTGCCCAAGCACGACAATCTCTCCGACGACGAGAAGATCAAGATCAAGCTGAAACAGGGCCGGCTTATCTATGGCGTGGAAATGCGCGCCGTGGATGATGACGGCAATGTGCTGCCGCGCGACGGCCAGTCCTCTGGCCACATCCAGGTGCGCGGCCCCTGGATCATTGATGCCTATTTCCGCGGCGCAGGCGCAGAGGCCTTCACCGATGATGGCTGGTTCCGCACCGGCGATGTCGGCTATCTCGACAGTGATGGCTACATGACCATCACCGACCGCTCCAAGGACGTGATCAAGTCCGGCGGGGAATGGATCAGCTCGATCGATCTTGAAAACGTCGCCATGGGCCATCCGGACGTGCTGATGGCGGCGGCTGTCGGCATGCCGCACATCAAGTGGCAGGAGCGCCCGCTGCTGGTCATCCAGCCCAAGCCGCACACCACACCGACGGCCGAGGCGATCCGCGAGTTTCTCGCCGAGCGCGTGCCCAAATGGTGGATTCCCGATGGTATCGAGTTCATCGACCAGATGCCGATCGGCCCGACGGGCAAGATCCTGAAAACCAAGCTGCGCGAGATCTACAAGGACTACAAATTCCCCGATGAGGGGTAGGTAGTCGCGCTAAGCCCTCGTCCTTCGAGACGGCTTCTGACGAAGCCCCTCAGGATGAGGGCTCTGGGCGTGCTTTTCCTCTCATCCTTTCGGACGCGGTGGCGCTCGAAGGACGAGGGAAAAGCGGACTCTCGAGCTGCGAAGCTCCGCATTCGCGACAGCGTGAGTCTTCACCCACACGCAAAATCGTCCGCTCCCACCGGTTCGCACCGGTCGGGGAAGCCGTGTTCGCGCCAGTAACCGGGCAGGCCGAAGCGGATAATCGCCGCGCGCTGGGCGTCAGAGCCCTCAAGCCCCGGATAACCACGATACCAGTACCAGGGCAGCGCGAAATGCGTTGGCACGCGGTCATACGCGCGAAACGCCAGCCGGTAGGTCATGGTGAGATAATCATCGCTGGCCGGATCAAATCCGTCCGCGATCAGGCGCGCCTCCACCTCTTCCAGAGCCGCAGCCCGGTCATACGCCTCATCGCTCAAAGCCCGCGCCATCGGGGCGACCAGCCAGCGCGCCTCAACCGGGAAGATACGCACATACTCACGCAGGAGGGCGCGCACGGCGATATCGCCGTCCTCAACCGCCACAACACCCAGAAACTCCGGCAGCACGTCAGAGAAGCGGCTTTCCAGCAGCGCTGACAGCGCCGCGCGGTAATCTCCTTGCGCATCGGCTTCGCGGATGATGGCCGCACGCCGGTGCAGGCAGCGCACGAAGGCCGGATCAAGCTCCAGACAGGCTGCATATTCCTCGCCTGCCGCCTCGAAATAGCCGAGCATGCGAAGCGCATCGCCCCGGAACAGGCGCGCGGGCACGTGGGCGGGGTTGGCCTCGACCGCCCGGGTGAGGAAGTCCATCGCCTCGTCATATTCGCCTGCCTCGCCGGCAAGATTGCCGAGCGTTACCAGCGCATCGGCATTGTCCGGCTCGATGGCCAGCGCGCGCCCGGCGGCCTCGACGGTCAGTGCGTTGTAATCGCGGTCCGTGATCGCCCAGTGCGGGGCCAGCGCATAGGCCATGGCGAGCGCGGCCCACGCCTCGGCATAGGTCTCGTCCAGCTCTACCGCCGCTTCAAAGCGGGCAATGGCCAGCGGCAGACGTTCGTAATTGCGGTTTGCGTAAAGCTGCTGACCTTCCTCGAACGCCGCACGGGCTTGCGGATTGGCGTCGGCGTAAGCCACGCCCGGTATCGACGCCGCCAGCCCCAATGCCAGAGCCATCACCAGATTGCGCATGGGACCATCCTGAAAGCCGCTGCCACCGTCTCCTACAAGGTCTAAGCACGCCGGCACAAAACGCCAAACCGGCGGAACGGGGAAATATTACGAAGCTGTCACTTGCACGGACCGGAAATCATCCTATCTTTATCGAAAATCGATAAGAGGAAACCTGTCATGGAACTTCTCGTACTGCTTCTGGTTGGTCACTTCATCCCCAGCATCATCGCGCTGGCGCGCGGCCATCATGATGGCTTTGCCATCTTCCTCACCAACCTGCTGCTTGGCTGGACGGTGATCGGCTGGGTGGTGGCGCTGATCTGGTCGGTCACCGCGATCCGGCGTCCGGTAACGATGGTCACTCCCCGGGCCTGACAGGTGCGCCCGCCCTTGCGGCCTGCGTTGGCGGGACGACGGGGCGGGCCTTGCTCTCCAGCGCCGTCATCGGCGCATAGCGCAGCACCAGGAAGGCGATCACCGCGCCTGCGATGACATTGGTAAGCGCATAGCCGCTGACCATGCCGACCGGTCCGAACAGGCTGGCGCCCAGCCATACCAGCGGCACCAGCAACACAAATCCGCGCATCAGATTGATAGCGACGCCGAGCAGCGGCCGGCCAAGGCCATTGAAGCCCGCGCTGGCGGCCATGGCGATGCCGTATCCGCCCATGGTGACCGGCGCGATCCACCAGGTCAGGCGGGCCATCTCGCGCGCTTCCTCTGACGGCAGGAACAGCCAGGCGAGCGGGTAAGCGAGCGCGGCAAGCACCACCGCCATCGCCGCGCCCCAGCCAACACAGAACAGGAAGGCGGAGCGGAAGGTTTCGCGTACGCGATCCACGTGCCCTGCCCCGCCATTCTGGCCGGTTATGGCCCCGATGGAGCCCGACAGCGCAAAGAGCGGGATCAGCGCCAGCGCCTCCACCCTGCCCGCCACGCCAAAACCCGCCACCACCGGCTCGCCAAAGCGCGCAGCGGCGGCGAAGACCAGCGTCATCGCGACCGGGTTGATCATGTTGGAGCCGGCAGCGGGCGCGCCGATACGGGCCACTTCACGCCAGTTCCACAGCATTTCGGAAAAGCCCGGCCAGGTGAGGTCAATGATCTTCTCGCGGAGGATCATGATGGCCATGGCAATGACGAACACGACGAAGTTTGAAATGAGGGTGGCGAGCGCCGCGCCCTGCACCTCCATCGCCGGGATCGGCCCCAGACCGAAGATCAGGATCGGATCGAGGATCATGTTCAGCACGGCAGCGATGATCATGATCACGCTGGGGAGGATCGCATCACCCAGCGCGCGAAGAATATTGCTGGCGATCATCGGGCCGACCATGAAGATGATACCGGCAAACCAGATCAGCATGTAGTCGCGCACATGCGGCATCATCGCATCGGTCGCGCCCATCAGGCGGAAGACCGGATCGATGAAAATCATGCCGAGCGCCGATGTGATTGCGGTAACGATCAGGGCCAGCACCACCGCATCGGTGGCCACGCGCTTTGTCCGCTCACCATCGCCGCGCCCGGCAGCGCGCGCCACGACCGAAACCGCACCGGCGCCAAGGCCGATGGCGATACTCATCACTGCCATGGACACGGGAAACACGAACTGGACGGCAGCCTGCTCCACCGTGCCGAGTCGTCCGACCCAGTAGGCATCGACAATCCCGACCAGCATCATGGCCACGATGCCAAAGCTCATCGGGATGACCATACGCATGAGATGGCCGAAAACCGGCCCCTGCGTCAGGTCGCGATTCTTGCGGGTAGCTGCCATATTGTCGGGGTCCGGCCGGGAGGATGGCCACCACACTTAGGCCGCGCCGCCCCCGCCCGCCAGTGGCGGCCTATGAATTCTTTGTCATGCCCTGTGGGTCAGATCAAAGCTCGCCATCCCGGCCAGATTCACGATGTCGGAAACCGGCGAGCCAAGCCGCGCGATCTGCACCGATTTTTCCAGCCCCACCAGCAGCCCTTCGATCACGGTCGCCCCGCCCGTCGCCTTCAGAAGGCGCACCGCGATGGAGGCGGAGTGAACGGCCGGCATGACCAGTACATTCGCCGGGCCGGTCAGGCGCGAGAAGCTGTAAGCCTCATGGTGATCGGGGTTCAGCGCCACATCGGCGGCCATCTCGCCTTCATATTCAAAATCCACGCCGCGCGCGTCCAGCAGCTTGACCGCGCTCTGGATTTTCTCGGTGCGCGAGCCCGGCGGGTTGCCGAAGGTGGAATAGGAGAGGAACGCGACGCGCGGGGTGAGGCCCAGCTTGCGGGCCGCAGACGCAGCCCCGGTAGCGATATCGGCCAGTTCCGGCGCCTCGGGGAATTCGGTGACATTGGTATCGGCAATGACGAGCGTGCGCCCGCGGCTGATAGCAATGGACACGCCCATCAGCCGCCCGCCCGGCGCTTCGTCGAGCACCAGCCGGATATCGCCCAGCGTATTGGTGAAATGGCGCGTCACGCCCGTCACCATGCCGTCGGCATCGCCAAAGCGCAGCATGCAGGCGGAAAAGACGTTACGGTCATTATTGACGAGGCGCTGCACATCCCGGCGCAGATAGCCCCGGCGCTGCATGCGCTCATAGAGGAAGTCCACATAGTCCGGATTCTGGTCCGACAGGCGGGCATTCCAGATTTCCAGCGAGCCCGGCGCGATGCCGAGCTCCTTCATATTGGCCTCCGCAATTTTCTCGCGCGCCACCAGCACGGCGGTGCCCAGCCCCTGCGCCTGGAAGGTGGCGGCGGCGCGGATCACGCTCGGCTCCTCGCCCTCGGCGAACACGATGCGCTTGGGCTCTGCCCTGATGACTTCGGTGATGCGCTGCTGCAGGGCGGCGGTCGGATCAAGACGCTGGGCCAGGCGCGCGCGGTAGCCCGTGCCCTCCTCGGGCAGAGGCAGGCGCGCCACGCCGCTTTCCACCGCCGCTTTGGCCACATAGAGCGGAACAAAGGAAATCAGGCGCGGATCGAAGGGGGACGGGATGATGTAGTCGCGCCCGAAGCGCAGCTGGCCGGAGCGGTTGGCCTCGGCCACCTCATCGGGCACGTCGGTGCGGGCAAGGTCAGCCAGCGCCCGTGCAGCCGCCAGCTTCATATCCTCGTTGATCGTGGTCGCGCGGACATCCAGCGCCCCACGGAAGATGTAAGGAAAGCCCAGCACATTATTGACCTGATTGGGGAAATCAGACCGTCCCGTGGCGATGATCGCATCGGAGCGCACCGCCTTGATCTCGTCGGGCATGATTTCCGGCGTTGGATTGGCCATCGCAAAGATGATCGGGTCAGCCGCCATGGATTTTACCATGTCCTGGCTGACAATCCCGCCTGCGGAGAGGCCCAGCATCACGTCGGCGTCCACCATGGCGTCGGCAAGCGTACGCAGATCAGTCTTGCGCGCATGGGCAGCAAGGCGCGGATGCAGATCGTCGCGGCCAGTATGCACCACGCCGTTCACGTCCACGATGGTGACATTATCGTGCTGAACGCCGAGCGACTTGATCAGCTCCAGCACGGAGAGGCCCGCCGCCCCTGCCCCGACCAGCACCACCTTGATATCCTCAAAGCGGCGATTGGTGAGGTGACAGGCATTCATCAGGCCCGCAGCGGCGATGATGGCCGTGCCATGCTGGTCATCATGGAAGACGGGAATATCGAGGCGCTCGCGCAATTTCGCTTCGATTTCAAAGCATTCCGGCGACTTGATGTCTTCCAGGTTGATGCCGCCAAAGCTGTCGCCAAACCCTGCGACGCAATCGATGAACTTCTGCGGGTCCTCGTAATCAATCTCGATGTCGAAGGCGTCGATATCGGCAAAGCGCTTGAAAAGCACCGCCTTGCCTTCCATCACCGGCTTGGAGGCGCGCGGCCCCAGATTGCCCAGCCCCAGAATGGCCGTCCCGTTGGACACCACCGCCACCATATTGCCCTTGGAGGTATAGTCGTAGACCGCGTCCGGATCCGCCGCGATGGCTTTCACCGGCGCGGCCACGCCGGGGCTGTAGGCAAGCGCCAGATCGCGCTGTGTCGCCATCGGCTTGGTTGGCGCCAGCGCCAGCTTGCCCGGCGGATCGGCCCGGTGAAATGCCAGCGCCTCCTCATCCGTGCGGGAGCTAGCAGGTTCTGGCGGGCTCATTTCGGGCATGGGACGTACTTTCGAAGAGGCAAATCAGTGAGACGGGGCTTGGTTAAAGCCTATAGCCGGGCCGAACCGGCTCGGCTAGCGATTCAGCCGTGCCAACGCTGCAAGGCGGGCCTGCTCTGCAGCCAGGCTTGAAAGCGCATCCGGCAGCACTGCCAGCAGGTCTTCCGCCGTGCCACCCGGAAGCAGGTGATAACCCGCCTCCCCATGGATGAAGGCGGCGGACTGCGCCGCCTCGAAGGGCGTAGCCCCTTGCGCCATCAGGCCGCCAACAAGGCCTGCCAGCACATCGCCGCTGCCTGCGGTGGCGAGGCGGGCGCTGGCATGGACATTCACCGCCACGCGGCCATCCGGGTGCACGATGGTGGTGGCCGGGCCTTTTAAAAGCACGATCGCGCCGGACTGCTCTGATGCGGCTCTGGCGGCATCAATCGGGTTGGCGCTGGCCCTGAGGAGTCCGGGGAACAGCCGCTCGAACTCGCCAGCATGGGGCGTCAGCACGGCGCGGTCATGCAAGGCCGCGAACAGTACTTTGGGGTCATCGGCGAACACGCTCAGCGCATCGGCATCCAGCACTGCTGGAATGCCGGTCGCGACCGCGGCAAGGACACGCGCTTTCAGCGCTTCATTGAGCCCCGCCCCCGGCCCGACCACCAGCGCGCTGGCGCGGTGAAGGCGGAGCGTTTCGGCAAAATCATCCTCGCGGATGGATTTGGTCATCACGGCGAGGCTGGCGGTTGCTGCCTCCATCAGAGAAGCCGGCGGGCAGAGCAGGGTGACGAGCCCTGCCCCGGCTTTGAGCCCCGCAGCAGCCGACAGGCGCGCCGCACCCGTGGCGCCCGGAGGCCCGGCCAGCACGCAGAGCCGTCCCTTGCCATGCTTGTGCGCCGCGCTGTCATGGCCGGTATCGGGCAGCGTGATGCGCGGCAGTTGAACAATCTCGGGCAGTACGCCCTCGCCTGCCCGCCAGCCATCCGGGATACCGATATCGGCAAGCACGATCTCGCCGCAGGCGGCGCGCGCCGGATGGAAGAGATGGGCAGCTTTCAGCCGGTGAAACGTGACCGTCAGATCAGCCTTCACGCAAGGCCCCTCAAAGGCGCTCTCATCGCCGCTTGGCACATCGACCGCCACAACCACGCAATCGCTCTCAGCGAGGCTTCTGGCGGCCTTCAGGGCCATGCCGTCCAGCGGTCTGGAAAGACCTGAACCGAACAGCGCATCGACCACCAGAGCGAAACGCTCCGCCTTGAATGAATCCAGCGGTTTGACCTTGCCCGTCCACAGCCCGGCCATGTGCGCGGCATCGCCGGTGAGCGCCGCCGCCTCACCCAGCGCGAAAACCTCCACCGGCCAGCCGTTTTCCGCCAGCAGGCGCGCGATCACATAGCCATCTCCGCCATTATTGCCCGGCCCGCACAGGATCGCAGCGGGGCGCGGCGCCCATCGCAGCATGATCGCCGCCGCAACGGCGGCCCCGGCCCGTTCCATCAGCGAAATGCCTGCCACCCCTGCCGTGATGGCATGGGCATCGGCGGCGCGCATCTGCGCCGTGGTCAGCAGCTCACCTGATCGCGCCCCGAAGGCAATTGCCCGCATGTTCAACATTCGCGCCTCACTTTTAAGCACACCTGTCCGGGCAAGCCTCCGGCCGGATGGTTTGCCTTGAGACGGGCCATGGCATGGCTAAGCGTCACCGCCATCAAGGAGACCTGCTTCATGAAGAAGATCGAGGCAATCATCAAGCCGTTCAAGCTCGATGACGTGAAGGAAGCCCTTCAGGAAATCGGCCTGCAGGGCCTCACCGTGACCGAGGCAAAAGGCTTTGGACGGCAGAAGGGCCACACCGAACTCTACCGGGGCGCGGAGTATGTGGTCGACTTCCTGCCGAAGATAAAGATCGAGCTGGTGATCCCCGATGGCCGCGTGGACGCGGCTGTAGAGGCCATCCAGAACGCCGCCCAGACCGGGCGTATCGGCGACGGCAAGATTTTCATTTTGCCGGTCGAGACCGCCATCCGCATCCGCACCGGCGAGACAGGCGACGACGCGCTCTAGCCGCCTGCCCTGCCTGCAAACCCAGCTAGCGCGCCGTGGCCCGGCGCGCAGACCAGCAAAGAGGACGACCCATGTCAGACGCCATCCTGAAAAAGCTCAAGGACGAGAAGATCGAGTATGTGGACCTGCGCTTCACCGACACGAAGGGCAAGCTGCAGCACGTGACCTTCGACAAATCGATGGTGGATGCCGACTTCTTCGAAGACGGCCAGATGTTTGACGGCTCCTCCATTGCCGGCTGGAAGGCGATCAACGAGTCCGACATGGTCCTGAAGCCCGATGTCGCGGGCGCCTTCGTCGATCCGTTCTTCCAGGAGCCGACCCTGGCGGTATTCTGCGACATCTATGACCCGATTTCGGGCGAGCCCTATAACCGCGATCCGCGCACGACCGCCAAGAAGGCCGAGACCTACATGGCCGCCAGCGGCGTCGGCGACACGGCCTATTTCGGGCCGGAAGCCGAATTCTTCGTCTTTGACGATGTGCGCTGGAAAACCGCCCAGAACGAAACCGGCTATGTGCTCGATTCCGAGGAAGGCCCCTACAATTCCGGCACGATTTTCGAGGGCGGCAATCTGGGTCACCGTCCCGGCCCGAAAGGTGGCTATTTCCCGGTTCCCCCGATTGATTCGGCGCAGGACATGCGCACCGAAATGCTGGCCGTCATGCGCCAGCTCGGCCTTGAGCCGGAAAAGCACCACCACGAGGTTGCGCCCAGCCAGCACGAGCTGGGGATGAAGTTCTCCACCCTGGTGAACATGGCCGACCGGATGCAGCTTTATAAGTACATCGTCCACAACGTGGCCGCGTCCTATGGCAAGACGGCGACCTTCATGCCCAAGCCTGTCTATGCCGATAACGGCTCGGGCATGCACGTCCACCAGTCGATCTGGAAAAGCGGCAAGCCGCTCTTTGCCGGCGACAAGTATGCCGACCTGTCCGAGATGTGCCTCTACTACATTGGCGGCATCATAAAGCACGCCCGGGCGATCAACGCCTTCGCCAACCCGACCACCAACTCCTACAAGCGTCTGGTGCCGGGCTATGAGGCCCCCGTCCTGCTCGCCTATTCGGCGCGCAACCGCTCGGCCTCCATCCGCATCCCTTACGTGGGTTCGCCCAAGGGCAAGCGCATCGAGGCGCGCTTCCCCGATCCGGCCGGCAATCCCTACCTCACCTTCACCGCTCTTCTGATGGCCGGCCTTGATGGCATCGCCAACAAGATCCACCCCGGCGACGCGATGGACAAGGACCTCTACGACCTGCCGCCCGAAGAGCTGAAAGACATCCCGACGGTCAGCGGCAGCCTGCGCGAGGCGCTGGCCAATCTCGATGCCGACCGTGAGTTCCTCAAAAAGGGCGGCGTGATGGATGACGACCAGATCGACGCCTATATCGACCTCAAGATGGAAGAGGTCAGCCGCATCGAACACCACCCGCACCCGGTGGAATTCGAGCTCTACTACAAGGTCTAGGCAGACCTGCAACGTGCAGGAAAGGCCCGCCGGTCTCCGGCGGGCCTTTTTGCTGACTGTTTTGATAACATTACAAGCGCGCCTGGAAGGTCGACGGGCTCAAATCCATCGTCTAAGAGTCCTGCTTACATACTGGTCCGGACTGATCACCGGGCCTGAGGGGAAGTCCGCCGGAGGGGCTTCATGCGCCGTCGCCTGCTTGCAGCTGCATCTGTCATCGTGCTGGCCGGGGCTTCTGCCTTTGCTGACGAGGAAATCTCCAACGAGCGCACGAGCCCCGTGCGCACCTCCGATGCAGGCAATATCGTCATCACCTCCTCTGGGCGCGTCACGCTCACCGGCAATCCCGGCCCCGCCGTCGTGGTGGATTCGGACAACACGCTGGAGACCCGGAGCGCCGCCCAGATCATTGTAGACGATCAGGATGGCGCAATCGGCGTACATCTTGAAGGCGGGCGCGATGGCGGGCTTACCCATGGCGGACTGATAAGCCTGCGCGATGAAGACATACGGGCGAACGTGCCCCTCGACGAAACCTTCGACAACCTTACCGACGAGCGAGACAAGACCGGCCTGCTGGTGGGTGATCCGGGCGGTGCCGCCTTCACCGGTGACGTGGTTCTGGCGACGAGTTCGGCCATCGCAGTTGTCGGCCAGGATTCCTACGCCGTGCATGTCGCGTCCGGTCTGATCGGCGACCTTACAGTAGGCGGTTCGGTCTCCATTGCCGGCGAGAACTCCGTGGGCATTGCGATCGACGGCCCCGTCGAGGGCAATGTGCGCTTCGGCTCCGGATCAACGGTTCAGGCGAATGGCGCCGGTACAAGCGCCATTGAGATCAATGCCGATATTGAAGGCGCCCTCCAGCTCGGCGGCGCGGTACGCGCCAATGGTTTCCGCATCAATGATCGGACGGCAGCCAGCATTTTCGAACTGCTGGCCGACCGGGAAGCCGGAGACGTTGAAGAGGACTCGCGTCTCGCCGGCAGTGCCGTGGTGATTGCCGGCTCCATCCGGGACGGTGTGTTTGTCGCCGGTCAGCAGACCGGTGCCGACATCTCGGTGACGGGCTCCGCTCCGGCCATGGTCATACGCCCCCGTGCCGACGCCAGCTCCGACATCACACTTGGCGAAGTGTTCTATGAAGAAGCGGATACAAGCGAAGACGCCGAGGAAGGCGACACCGTCATCAACGAGCGCCGCTTCGGCTTTGTCAACGATGGCAGCATAAGTGCGAACGGCGTGTTTGACGGGCTTGACGCCACCGCGATCCTGATAGCCGGTCGCGACGTCAGCGGAACCATCTATGCGGTAATTCTGGCTGAAGGCGGTATGGAGAATACCGGCACCATCGCTGCAGCAGCCTATGACGCGCACGCCGAGGCCATCCATATCGGCGAAGGCGCCGTCATGGCCACGCTGACCAATTCGGGCGTGATCGCTGCCAGCGCGCTGCTTGGCTACGAGGAGGATGGGTTTGCCGATCCTGCCTACGGCGAGGGCTCAGCAGTGGCGGTGCATATTGCACAGGGCGCTGATGTCGGTGCGCTGGTCAATGAAGGCGCGATCCGCGGCCAGCTCATCGGGGACGGGCAGTCTGCCACGGCAATTCTGGTCAGCTCCGAATCTCTGGCCTCCATCAGCAATACGGGCGTAATCATCGCGTCCCTGGAAAATGCCGTGGAGGGCGCTTCGGCAGATCTCATTGCGATTGATGCGCGCTCCCACACGGCGGGGCTTACCATCACGCAAAGCCAGAGCGCGGCAGAAAATGCCGCTGCTCCCCGGATATCTGGTGACATCCTCCTGGGTGATGGTGATGACGTTGTCGAGCTGCTGGCCGGACGCATTGACGGTAATATCGCGTTCGGCGCGGGCGCTGACCAGTTCATCATCCGCGGTGCCGATTTCGCGGGACAGATAGATTCCGGTGACGGCCAGCTGAGCATTGATGTCGAAGAGGGCACGCTCAGCATCGGGCTGACCGACCAGATCAACATCACCTCGGCCCGCTTCGGCGAGGGCGGAACGCTCAATCTGGTACTCGGTGCCGCGTCTGCCACGACCGATACGCTTGCAGCCTCAGGGACCATCAGCTTCGAGCAGGGCTCGGAACTGGTCGTTTCGCTCTCCGAAATGATCGGAACCGGACGTACCTTCCAGGTGCTTTCGGCAGGCACGCTCAATATTGCCGAAGATGATGTCATTCTGGAATCGGTTGATACGCCCTTCCTTTACAACGCCTCGCTGGAACGCGATCCGGATAATGCCAATGCCCTTATCCTGAGCCTCCAGCGCCGGACAGCGGAAGAGGTTGGCCTCGATTCCAACCGGGCTGCCGTCTACGACGCGGCGATCTCCCTGTTTGACGACGTGACCTCGCTGGGCAATGCCATCGCCTCCATCCGTGATGCCGACGCGTTCTACCGCGCCTACGACCAGCTTCTGCCGGAATACGCCGCCAGCGCCATCCAGTTCGCGCTGGCCGCGCACGATGCCGCCGCCGGCGCGCTCTCGACCCGGCTGCGCAATGCGCGCCTGTCCCCCGGCGAGCTTGCGGGCATGTGGATTCAGGAGTTCGGCTATTACGCTGACCGTGCCGAGACCACGTTCGGGCCAGGCTATCGCGGTCATGGCGTGGGCCTTGCCGTGGGCCTGGATCGTCCGTGGGGACCGTTCTACGCCGTCGGCGTAACACTGGCGGGCGCGGCGAGCGATATCGAGCAGATCGGCCTGCCGCATGAACCCATGACGGCGCTGATGGGCCAGTTCTCCGCCTATGCCGCAGCAGATCTCGGCGCCATCGACGTTTCGGTCGCGGCTTCGGCCGGCATCAACCGGTTCGAGACCAACCGCCTGATCGGTATTGGCAGCTTTGCCGGCAATACCACCGCCACGTGGAATGGCTGGCACTATTCGATCGCAGCCCAGGCCGGACGCGACATCCCGGTGGGCAACTGGGTGCTGCGCCCTGAACTGGCGCTGACCTGGCTGTCCATCACCGAGGACAGGTTCAACGAGATCGCCCAGGGCAACACCCCTGCCGAGCTGGCGCTCTATGTCGACAGCCGCACCACCTCCGCCCTGACCGGCGGGGCAAGCTTCACCGCCGGGCGCATGTTCCACCGCGCCGGAAGCTGGTGGCTGCCCTATGCCCGCGTCGGTTATCGTGGTGACTTCTCCGGCAGCACGGCGACCACCACGGCCCGCTTTGGCGAGAACGGCACGCCCTTCACCCTGCGCGCGTCAGACATGCCCAGCGCCGGGCTGCTGGCCGGTTTCGGTCTGGCCGCCGGCTCGTCCTACACCACGTTCACCTTCGCCTATGACGCAGACATGCGTGAGGACTATGTGAGCCACGTGCTGCGCCTCGTCCTGCGGATGAATTTCTAGGCAGCGTTAAAAAGCCTTAACCATGACCGGGCAAGGTCCGGTCATGGTTCTGATCCGGCTCCTACCTGTTCTGGCCTTCATCCTGCTCTCCACAGCGGCGTGCAGCCATAGTGCGCCCCCGGCCCAGCCCGAAAACGCGTGCTCGATCTTCTCACAATATCCCGCATGGCGCAGGGCGACCGAACGGGCAGAACGGCGCTGGGGACTCTCTCAGGGAACCCAGCTCGCATTCGTGAAGCGAGAATCGAGCTTCCAGGCCAATGCCCGCCCGCCGCGCACCCGCCGCCTGATCGTGCTGCCCGGTCCGCGCGCAAGCTCGGCACACGGCTACGCCCAGGCGCTTGATGCGACATGGGACTGGTACCGCAACGAGACCGGCAACCGCTCTGCCCGGCGCACCAATTTTGCTGACGCGGTGGACTTTATCGGCTGGTACGCCTCGATGAGCCGGCGCCTGTCGAACATCTCGCTCGATGATCCGCGCAATCTCTATTTCGCCTACCATGAAGGCCATGGCGGCTATAACCGGGGCACACATCGCTCCAAGGCGTGGTTGCAACGCGCAGCGAGCCAGGTTGAGGCCGATACCCGCCGCTATGACAGCCAGCTGCGCTCCTGCCAGCGCGGACGTGGGTTGTTCCGGCGTTAGGTTCCACAGCCCTAATCGCTTCCCCTGCCCCGGCGCGGTCGGGCAAGGTGCAAGGTGATGACCCACGATTCGCAAAATGACCTGTTCGGCGGCAGCGCTCCTGCTCCCAAGCCTGCACCGGAACCGGCGGCAAGGCCTGCTCCCGCAGCGGCCGCCGCACCGCGTGCGCCAGAACCGGTAAAAGCCAGCCCCGCAGCACCGGCCGCGCCTTCAGGCGGCTATGACGCGTCTGCCATCGAGGTGCTCGAAGGGCTGGAGCCGGTACGCAAGCGGCCGGGCATGTATATTGGCGGCACCGATGAGCGCGCGCTGCATCACCTCTTCGCCGAGGTGCTGGACAATGCGATGGACGAGGCGGTGGCAGGCCACGCCGACCGGATCGAGGTGCGCCTTGATGAGGAAGGCTTCGTCACCGTTACCGATAATGGCCGGGGCATCCCGATCGACGATCACCCGAAATTTCCCGGCAAGTCGGCGCTGGAAGTGGTGATGACCACGCTGCATTCGGGCGGCAAGTTCTCCGACAAGTCGTACCAGACGGCAGGCGGCCTGCACGGGGTCGGCATCTCGGTCGTCAATGCGCTGTCAGAGCGGGTCGAGGTGGAAGTGGCGCGCGACCGCACGCTCTGGGGCCTCAATTTCGCGCGCGGCCTGCCGCTGGGGCGGCTGGAGAAGCTCGGCGCGGCGCCGAACCGGCGCGGCACAAAAGTGCGCTTCAAGCCCGACCACGAGATTTTCGGCAGCCGGGCGCATTTCAAGCCTGCGCGCCTGTTTGCCATGTCGCGCTCCAAGGCCTTCCTGCGCCGGGGCGTGGAGATACGCTGGTCCTGTCCGGCAGAGCTGGTGGACGGCACGGCAACGCCAGCCGAGGCCGTGCTCTCCTTCCCCGGCGGGCTTGCCGATCACCTCGAAGAGCTGGTCAAGGGCGCAGCCCTCGTCACAGAGAACTTCTCCGGCCGGGTGGACCGCGCCGAAGGGCGCATGGGCGCGGTGGAATGGGCGGTCGCCTTTTCTGCCAACGGGTTTGGCGAGAATGACAGCTTTTCGAACTCCTATTGTAACACCGTGCCCACCCCGCAGGGCGGCACGCACGAGCTGGGCCTGCGCGCGGCGCTGTCGAAGAGCCTGAAAGCCCACGCAGAGCTGGCGGGTAACCGCAAGGCGGGCCTCATCACGCCGGACGATGTGATGGGAGGGGCGGGCGTGCTCGTCTCCATCTTCCTCAAAGACCCCGAATTTCAGGGCCAGACCAAGGACCGGCTTTCCACGCCGGAGGCGCAGCGCCTTGTCGAAAACGCCATCCGCGACCGGTTTGACCACTGGCTTGCGGCCCGGCCCAAGGAAGCGGCCCGCCTTATCGACTGGGCGGTGGAACGCGCCGAGGAGCGGCTGAAAAAGAAGAAGGAAAAGGAAGTCCAGCGCCAGAGCGCCACGCGCAAACTGCGCCTGCCCGGCAAGCTGGCTGACTGTTCCACCTCCGGCGCGGACGGCACGGAGATTTTCCTCGTCGAGGGCGATTCCGCCGGTGGCTCGGCCAAGCAGGCGCGCGACCGCAAGACGCAAGCCATCCTGCCCTTGCGCGGCAAGATTCTGAACGTCGCCTCGGCAACGCCCGACAAGATCGCCGCCAACCAGGAAATTTCCGATCTGATGCTGGCGCTCGGCACCCGTCCGGGCTCGAAATTTGATCTGGATGAGCTGCGCTATGAGCGCGTCATCATCATGTGTGACGCGGACGTGGACGGGGCGCATATCGCCGCGCTTCTGGCGACCTTCTTCTACCGCTTCACGCCGGGCCTGATCGAGAGCGGACGCCTCTTCATGGCCCAGCCGCCGCTCTATCGCCTAACCGTCGGGGCCAAGACCCTCTACGCGCAGGACGACGCGGAGAAGGACGCAATCATGAATGGCGAGTTCAAGGGCAAGCGCGTGGAACTTGGCCGGTTCAAGGGCCTGGGCGAGATGACGCCGCCGCAACTGAAAGCCACCACGATGAACCCGCAGACGCGCTCGCTCGCGCGCGTGACCATTGATGACGCCTTCCGCGAGGAGGCCGATGATCTGGTGGAAACCCTGATGGGCAAGAAGGCGGAGCTGCGCTTCCAGTACATCCAGGAACACGCGCCCTTCGTGGAAGCGATTGATCTCTAAGCCTTACCGGCTCAACTCCTTGTGATGTAACACAATAACCCCCTTCCCCGATCAGGATTATACGGCCAACCTGCGCACGGCTGAAATAATCCAAGGGGAGGATCAGGCGTTGGCGATACACGGTTCACGGGAAAAGGGCGCGCTATGGCCCATGATGGCGGGCGCGCTGGCGGGGCTTGCAGCTCTTGGCCTCGCTGCCTGTAACGGCGATGCGGGCGAGACCACGAACGGCGATGGCGCCAGCGCTAGCAATGGCGATGGCCTTGTCCGCTTCAATCCTGACCCCTACCCCTCCACCTACACCCCCTTCCCGTCTCAGGTCGTGCTGATTCAGGGCGCGACGGTGTTTGACGGCCTTGGCGGCGAGTTTGAAAATTACGACGTCCTCATGCAGGACGGGCGCATTGCCGGGATCGGCGAAGGCCTCACCGCCCCCGAAGGCGCAACCATCGTCGACGGGCGCGGGCGCTATGTGACGCCGGGCCTGATCGATATCCACTCCCATCTGGGCGTCTATCCCTCTCCCGGCGTCAGCGCGCATAATGACGGCAACGAGATCACCAGCCCCGTCACCGCGGAAGTCTGGGCAGAGCATGGCGTCTGGCCGCAGGATCCGGGCTTTGACACCGCCCTTGCTGGCGGGGTGACCACGCTGCACGTGCTGCCCGGCTCGGCGAACCTCTTTGGCGGACGCGGCATCACCCTGCGCAACGTGCCCTCGCGCACCGTGCAGGGCATGAAATTTCCCGGCGCGCCCTACACGCTGAAAATGGCCTGCGGGGAGAACCCCAAGCGCGTCTATGGCGGACAGGGCCGCGCGCCCGGCTCGCGCATGGGCAATATGGCCGGATACCGTGAGGCCTGGCAGCGGGCGGTGGACTATCGCCGCGCCTGGAACCGCTATTGGGATGCGGGCGACGCGGACGCCACGCCGCCGACGCGCAATCTGGAGCTGGACACGCTGATGGGCGTGCTGGAGGGGGAGATCCTCGTCCAGATGCACTGCTACCGCGCCGATGAAATGGCTCTGGTGCTCGATATGGCGCGCGAGTTCGACTATCGCGTCACCACCTTCCACCACGCGGTGGAGGCCTACAAGATCGGCGATCTGCTGGCCGAAGACGATGTGTGCGCGGCCGTCTGGGCCGACTGGGGCGGGTTCAAGATGGAAGCCTATGATTCCATCAACGAGAACCTTGCCCTCGTCCACGCCGCCGGGGCCTGCGCGATGATCCACTCTGATGACCAGCTGGGCATACAGCGGCTCAATCAGGAGGTGGCCAAGGCGCTGGGTGCGGGCCGAAGGCTCGGCATCGAGGTCTCCGACGGCGAGGCGGTTGCGTGGATGACGGCCAACCCCGCGCGCGGGCTCGGCATTTTTGACGAGACCGGCTCCATCGAAGCGGGCAAGCGCGCCGATATCGTGCTCTGGTCCGCCCATCCCTTCTCCACCTACGCCGTTGCCGATCATGTCTATATCGACGGCGCGCTGATGTTTGACCGCGATGATCCCGAACGGCGCACGGTGCGTGACTTCACCCTCGGCCAACCCGGCGAAGGAGTGCTGTAAGATGTTGAAATCACTTCTCTCTGCCGCCGCCATCACCTGTATTGGCCTTGGCGCAGCCTCCGCCCAGACGCTCGCCGTCACCAATGGCCGCGTCGTCACCAACAGCGAAGCCGGGATCATTGAAAGCGGCACCGTCCTCATCCGCGATGGCGTGATCGAGGCGGCAGGCGCGAATGTCTCCATCCCTTCTGGCGTCGAGGTAATCGATGCGCAGGGCGGCTGGATCACGCCCGGCATTTTCCACCCGCACACCCAGCTCGGCCTCATCGAGGTGGCACTGGAAAGCTCCACCTCTGACGCGGCAGCGCCGGGCGCCAGCTTCACCGCTGCGGTCGATGTCGCCGATGCCTTCAACCCCGCTGGCGGGCACATTCCGGATTCGCGCCGGCGCGGCATTACCCGCTTTGCGGTCTTCCCCTCCACCGGGCGCGGCATCATCGCCGGGCGCGGCGGGCTGGCAGACAGCTCCGCCTCGCCGGTCTCGCTCTTTGCCACGCGCACCTTCCTCTATGTCGACATGTCCCAGTCGGGCGCATCGACTGCGGGCGGCTCACGCCATGCCGCGTGGGCGTATTTGCGCGCCGCCTTCGAGGATGCGCGCTTCTATCCCGGCCGCTTCATGTCCCACCATGAGGGCGACGCGATCAACCGCTTCGACGCGGCAGCCCTTGTGGCGGCCGTGCGCGGGGAAATCCCGATCTTCATGCAGGTGGAGCGGGCTTCGGACATTCGCCGGGCGATCCGCTTCTCGCGCGATCACCCGGCCGCCCGCTTCGTCTTCGTTGGTGCAGCAGAAAGCTGGATGGTGGCCGAGGAGCTGGCTGCGGCCGGTATCCCCGTGATCATTGATCCGTTGCGCAACCTGCCTGCCAGCTTCGACATTCTGGCCGCAAGGCTGGACGCGCCTGCCCGGCTGCATGCCGCGGGCGTGCAGACCGCCTACACCACGATCAGCGCGGACCTCTATTTCAACCCTCGCCTGATCACCCAGCATGCCGGAAACGCGGTGGCGCACGGGGCGAGCTGGGAGGATGCCTTCCGCTCCATCACCCTCACCCCGGCTGAAATCCACGGTGTGGGCGAGCGCTATGGCGCCCTCGCCGCCGGATATGCCGGTGATGTGGTGATCTGGGACGGTGATCCGCTGGAGGTGTTAAGTGCGCCTGTAGCCGTCGTGATTGACGGGGTCAGCCAGTCCATGACCTCGCGCCAGTCACGCCTCGCCGAACGCTATGCCGAGCGGGTGGCCGACGGACAGTACGGCTATCGCCATTAAGGGTGAAACGCTGCCGCAGGTATGGACCTTGAGCCACACTGCGGCAGCGATACATCACGTCTGCGCTAGCATGCGTTGACTCAAAGGCCGGTGCGCATATTGTGCGCCGCGCAAGAGCTGCGCGGCGATACGCGCGCGTGCAGCCACAGTCCGAAAAGAAAACGCTCCGGGCCATAATCGGCGGGGCGGATATGAGGCGCATGACTTTCGACGATCTGGGCCTGAGCCCGAACCTGCTGGCAGCCATCAAGGACGCCGGTTACACGACCCCGACCCCCATCCAGGCCGGTGCCATTCCGGTGGCACTGACGGGCCGCGACGTGCTGGGCATCGCCCAGACGGGCACGGGCAAGACCGCCTCCTTCACCCTGCCCCTTATCGAGCGCCTCTCGCGTGGCCGCGCCCGCGCCCGCATGCCGCGCTCCCTGATCCTGTGCCCCACGCGCGAGCTGGCCGATCAGGTGGCGCAGAACGTGCGCCTCTATGCCAAGAACCACAAGCTGACCATGGCGCTGCTGATTGGCGGGGTCGCCTTCCAGCCGCAAAAGGAAATCCTCGACAAGGGCGCGGACATCCTGATCGCGACGCCCGGCCGCCTGCTGGACCATTTCGAGCGCGGCGGGCTGATGCTGATGGGCATCGAGATCATGGTAGTCGACGAAGCCGACCGCATGCTGGACATGGGCTTCATCCCGGATATCGAGCGCATCTTCTCGCTGGTGCCGCCGCGCCGCCAGACCCTGTTCTTCTCCGCCACGATGCCCAATGAGATCGTGCGGATCGTGAACACCTTCCTGAAAGACCCCGAGCGGGTGGAAGTCTCCCGCCCCGCCCAGACCGCCGAGACGATCAAGCAGTACATCGTGCGCGTTGCTGACGGCTCTCCCAAGGGCAAGCGCGCGGCCCTGCGCGCCTCGATCAACCGCGACGGCGTGAAGAACGGCATCGTGTTCTGCAACCGCAAGCGCGATGTCGATGTGGTGGCGCGCTCGCTGCAGCGCCATGGCTTCTCGGCCGCCCCCATTCACGGCGATCTGGCACAGGTCCAGCGCATGAAGACGCTGGAGGACTTCAAGTCCGGCGCCGTGCGTATCCTGGTCGCGTCTGACGTGGCCGCACGCGGGCTGGATATCCCCGCCGTCAGCCACGTGTTCAATTTCGACATTCCGCGCAATGCCGATGACTATGTGCACCGCATTGGCCGGACGGGCCGGGCGGGCCTCTCCGGCGAATCCATCACGCTGGTCACCGGCGAGGACAAGAAAGCACTCGCCGCCGTATCCAAGCTGATCGGCGGCGAACCCGAAACGCTGGCGCTTGACGGAGCGAAAGCGGCCAAAGCAGAGCCCGCGAGCAAGGCCGGCACGGATGCCCCTGCCCCCGAGGCTGGCGAAACTGCCGAGGCCAGCAGCAGCGAGCGCCCTGCACGCAGCCGCAGCCGTGGCGGACGTTCCCGCAAGGGCGCACCGGCAGATACGGGCAAGCCCGCCGCCGAGGCCCGCAAACCCGCCAATGACCGCCCGGCCGACAAGCCGCGCGGGCGCGGGCGCGATGACCGAATCGAACCGGCCGGCTTTGGCGATCATGTGCCGGAATTCCTGCTGCGCTCGGCTCTTGGCTGACGCGGTCAACCGGAACGCAAATTTTCCGCGCGGCGTTTACCTCATCTTTCCAAAACGGGTCTAGTGTCTCTCTTCAAGGCAGGCTTATCGCTGCCTCAGGGATTCAACGGATGCGAGGGACGGGACGTGAGCGGGCGATTGCAGACAACTGAAGGCATTGATCTCGCCCGGCGCGCGCTGGACCTGATGGCAGAGCACAGCGTGGCTCCCACCCCGCAGAACTATGCCGTGTGGGTCGCCTATGTTTCCGACTCCATTCCTGAACTGTCAGAAAGCATCCAGGCCGCCATCGACAAGGGCGGTCCTGTTAATGAGGACTTCTGCGACGAGCTCTATGACCGTCACTTCACTTTCAAGCGGATTCAGGACGCGGTGCTGGAAACCGGCGGTGCGATGAGCCGTGAACTCGGTGCTGTCGTAAAGACTCTCGAGGCTGCCGAGCGCGACACTGCTGCCTATGGCGAGGCGCTTGCGGGAGCCACCGGCCAGCTCGACGGCACCACCGATTCCGCGACCTTCAAGCGCATGGTGGAAGGCCTCGTCTCGGCCACCGCCCGCATGCAGCGCCGCTCGCGCGAGCTTGAGCGCCGCCTGCAGGAGACCTCGGTAGAGGTCAACCAGCTGCGCAATAATCTGGAGAAGGTCCGCGAAGAGGCGATGACCGACGCCCTCACCGGCCTTGCCAACCGCAAGCGCTTTGACGAGGCCATGCGCAAGGCCCGCCGCGATGCGGAACTGCAGGGCGACAGCTTCTGCCTGGTGCTGTGCGATATCGACCATTTCAAGCGCTTCAACGACACCTGGGGCCATCAGACCGGCGACCAGATCATCCGCTTTGTGGCTGCCTGTCTGTCCCGCTTCTCCAAGGATACCCATGTGGTCGCCCGCTATGGCGGCGAGGAGTTCGGCATCGTGATGCCGCGCACCGGGCTGATCGAGGCCTCCGAGATCGCCGACCGCATCCGGGCAACGGTGGAATCCAAGCGCCTGCTGCGCAAATCCACCAATGAGGATCTCGGCCATATCACCGTATCGATGGGCGTTTCCCAGCACCGCTCCGGCGAGGCCGTGGAAGAGCTGATCGAACGCGCTGACACCAATCTCTACAAGTCCAAGCAGACCGGGCGTAACCGCCTCACCGTCGACGCCGCCGATACCGCCGATGGCGGCACCGACGCGGCAGCGGCCTGACAGGGTCTTTTCAACCGGAGTATTCCGGCCAACACTCCTCCGGCACCGGGCCGGAGGGCGGGATGAGTCGCAAGCACGCGCTGAAACACGAGGCCCAGTTCCGCTGGCGCGGGGAGAATGTCTCCCGCGTGGAAAACCTCTCCGACATCATCTTCGCGATGGTACTGACGCTGGCAGCGCTGCAAAGCATACCGGCCACGTTTGACGAGCTTGCCAGCCTCTGGCGCGGCGCACTGTCCATCGCCGTGTGTTTCGTGCTGATCCTGCTCATCTGGCGCACTCATCACATCTATTTCCGCCGCTACGGGCTGGATGATGGCTGGGTGACAACGCTCAATGCCCTGCTGCTCTTCCTGGTGCTGATCTATATCTACCCGTTGAAATTCATGACGGATTTCGTCGTGATCTATTTCACCGGCGGGTATGCGGACGCTGCCGAGATCGAATCCGTCCTGCCTCTCGCACAAGTGCCGTGGCTCTATGCGATCTATGGCGGCTTCTTTGGCGCGGTCTATCTGGTGTTCGCGCTGTTGCATGCGCACGCGCTCAGGCAGGGCGAGGCGCTGAAGCTGACCGCAGAAGAGCGCAGCTGGACGCGCTTCGAGGTGGAGTTTGCCATCGGCACCAGCCTGCTCAGCGTGATCGTCGTCGCGCTGGCGTTCGTGCTGCCTGCGGTCATCGCACCCTTTGCCGGGATGGTCTTCGCCCTGATGGGGCTGATCGCCTGGGCATGCTCAGCCCGCGCCAATGCGCGCATCAGCAAACTGAACGCTACGCCTTAGGCGCCAGCGGGCGGTTCGGTGCGGGTGAAGCTTTCGCGGATGCTCCAGCGCTCATGGAAGCCTGCCAGGGCCGGATGGGCCGATCGCCAGTCCAGCTCTGCGTAGCGCAGGTCCAGATAGGACAGCGCCACGGCAATCGACAGCGCACCATGATCCACCGAGCGCTCAAACTGGGCGCGTTCGCTTTCCAGCATGGCCAGCGTGCGGGCAATCCCCGCCTCCCAGCGGTCCGTCCATTGCCGGAAGCGGCGGTTGGCAGGCCGGTTCAGTTCGATCCGCCGTCCGATGGTCAGGTCCATCAGCCCGTCGGCAATCGCCTGCTGGCGCAGGACCAGAATCCGGCTCTCCGCGCGCTCGGGGATCCAGCGCTCGTCATTGAGCGTGTCGATATATTCGCAGATCAGCGGGGAATCGATCAGCGCCGGGCCGCTCTTGCGGATCAGGGCCGGCACCTTGCCCAGCGGATTGGCCGCCAGCAGCGCGGCAGGATCGTCCAGCGGCGGAGCGTCCACCACCTCGATCAGATGCTCCAGCCCCTTCTCGATGATCAGGGCCCGGCATTTGCGCGCATAGGGGGATGTAGGTGAGGAAAGAAGCTGCATATCTGTCAGTCTGCCAATGAAAGTCACAGACGCAATTAAGGGGATTAAGCCCCTCCGGCAAGCACTCTAGGACGCGCTGCCCACAGGAATAATGGTGACGCTTTCGCCACACCCGCACGCATCGGTCTGATTGGGATTGCGGAACACGAATTTGGCATGCAGCGGGGTGATCTCATAATCGATCTCGCTCCCGAGCAGGAAGAGCAGCGCCTTGGAATCGATAACGATTTCGACGCCCTTGTCCTCAACGCGTTCATCCAGCGCGGCGGGCTCGGCCACATAATCCATCGTGTATTCCATGCCCGCGCAGCCGCCATTCTTCACGCCGACGCGCAAAAAGCCCTTGCCCTCGCGCGCCATAAGCGCACTGACGCGCGTCGCAGCGGCTTTGGTCAGGGTTACAGGCTTGGGGCGTTCACGCACCATGGCAGGCCTCACAGCATATTGAGTTGAAGACGGGCTTCGTCGGCCATCCGGTCAGCCGTCCAGGGCGGGTCGAAGGTCAGCTCCACCTCGGTGCGCTCCACACCCTCCACCTTGTTGCAGGCATCCTGCACCCAGCCGGGCATCTCGCCCGCCACCGGGCAGCCCGGCGCGGTCAGCGTCATCTGCACTTTCAGCGTCCGGTCGTCCTCCAGATCCACCTTGTAGATCAGGCCCAGCTCATAGATATCGACCGGGATTTCCGGGTCATAGACCCCCTTCAGGGCCGCCACGACATCATCGGTGATGCGGGCGATCTCCTCTTCGGGGATGGACATATCCCCCT
Organism: Glycocaulis sp.; assembly: GCA_046295255.1. Taxonomy (GTDB): domain Bacteria; phylum Pseudomonadota; class Alphaproteobacteria; order Caulobacterales; family Maricaulaceae; genus Glycocaulis. The sequence goes on along the minus strand of JBKBNS010000008.1, from coordinate 25,443 downwards.
CACCGGCCGGTTCAGACTGAATCTCGGGCGCAACAGGGCGGGCCGGCGCGCCAAGATCAATCACATCGCGCGCGCGGGGTTCCCGGTTTTGTCCATCAGCCGCCATATCGTCCATTCTCCTGACCCTTAGATGAGGAAGCTGCGCGCGCGGCGCAAGGCATCAAGGAAAGCCTCCACCTCGGCAAACGTGTTGTAGACGGCAAAGCTGGCGCGGACGCTGGCGGTGACACCAAAGCGCTTCATCAGCGGGTGGGCGCAGTGATGGCCCGCCCGCACCGCGACGCCATAGCGATCCATTATCTGGGCGAGATCGTGCGCGTGGGCGCCCTCCACCACGAAGGAGAGGATCGGGCCCTTGCCGGGCGCGGTGCCGAGAATGCGGATACCTTCCATGGCATTAAGGCCCGCCGTCGCGGCCTCCAGAAGGTCATGCTCATGGGCGAGCGCTTCGGGCGTCACGCGCGCGCTCATCCAGTCCAGCGCCGCACCGAGACCGATCACATCGGCAATCGCGGGCGTGCCAGCCTCAAACTTGTGCGGAGGGGCGGCATAGACCACGCCCTGCTCGCTCACCTCTGCGATCATCTCGCCGCCACCGAGGAAAGGCGGCAGGCGGTCCAGCCAGTCGCCCCTGGCATAGAGAGCGCCGGACGCGTTCGGCCCGTAGAGCTTGTGGCCGGTCAGCACGTAGAAATCACAACCGATAGCCGCCACATCGACGGCCCCGTGCACCACGGCCTGCGATCCATCAAGGAGGATCGGCACGCCATGGCCGTGCGCGATGCGGGTGAGCTCTGCTGCCGGGGTCGCCGTGCCGAGCACGTTGGACATGTGTGACAGCGCCACCAGCTTCGTGCGGGGCGTGAAGAGAGCTTTATAAGCCTCTATATCCAAGGCACCTTCTTCGGTTACGGGCGCCCATTTTATGACCACGCCCTTGCGCTCGCGCAGGAAATGCCAGGGGACGATATTGGAGTGGTGCTCCATCTGGCTGAGGATGATTTCATCGCCCTCGGCCAGCCTCTGCCCGAAGCTTGCGGCGACCAGATTGATCGCCTCGGTCGCGCCGCGCGTCAGCACGATCTGGTCAGGCGAGCCTGCGCCGATAAAACGCGCAAGGTTGCCGCGCGCCGCCTCGAATGCTTCTGTCGTTTCGTTGGCGAGCGTGTCCAGGCCCCGATGGACGTTCGCATAGGAACCGCGCCAGACATTGGCCACCGCCTCGATGACGGCTTCTGGCTTCTGCGCTGAAGCAGCATTGTCGAGATAAACCAGTGGCTTGCCGTGAACTTCTCGCGCAAGAATGGGAAATTCCGCGCGGATCGCCTCGACATCAAACCGGGCGGGTGCCTTGGCGGGTGCGTTCATCGCATTGCCTCCAGCGCGGCGCGCAGGCGCGCCAGCAGAGCGTCGCGCAGAGCCTCGTCTGCGATCCGCTCCAGCGGTTCGGCAAGGAAGCTCTCGGTCAGCAGGGCGCGTGCCGGAACCTCCGGGATGCCGCGTTGGCGCATGTAGAACAGGGCTTCCGCGTCGAGCTCGCCCAGCGCATTGCCATGCGCGCAAGCCACATCGTCGGCGTAAATCTCAAGCTCGGGCTTGGCATCGATCTCGGCGCGATCACCGAGCAGCAGGCCACGGTGGTTCAGGCGCGCATCGGTCTTCTGCGCCGCGCGTTCGACATGGATCTTGCCCTGAAACACGCCGCGCCCGCCGGGCATCACCGCGCCCTTGGACAGCTCCTCGGTCACCCCGTGCGGGCCAGTGTGGCGCACGATGGAGGTCTGGTCGAGATGCAGGCCCTCACCCAGCAGATAGGCGCTATCAAGGCGCACCCGCGCGCCCTGGCCCGGATGGGTGAGATGGGTCTCGATCCGGGCAAGCTTCGCCCCGAAGCCCAGCGTTGTCTGCGCGTAATCGGCATTGCGGGCGAGCGTTACATTGCCGGTGACCACCAGCACGGCGTCCGGTGCGGCGTCCTGCTCGATGATGCGGGTCAGGCGCGCGCCCTCGCCCAGCCGGATATCAAGCGCGATATTGGCAAACGCGCCCGCCTCCAACAAATAGCGTTCAAGGAGCACGGCGCTGACGCCTGCCGGCACGTCGATAACGAGTGCCCGGTGGGACGCGCCTTCGCTGGCGGAGACGTCCAGCGTGAAGCGCTCGCCACCCTTCAGAACGAACATGCCCGCAGGGCCGCCCAGAAGGCCCGCCAGACGCGCCGGAAGGCTTACCGGCTCTGCGACAGCCAAAACATCAGAATCGGCCTCACGGGGCGTTCTAGCGGCCATTACGCCAGCCTTGGCCGGAAGGCGGGAGAGAACGGTTCTGAGATCAGACCATTTCCACGCCTCCACCCGCCGGTGCGGCAGGCCGGACGCGCGCAATGCTTCCGCCGCCTCGCCATCCGGCAGGGCGTCCAGCAGGGCTTCCTCGTACAGGTTCAGCTTGACCGGCAGACCCATGACTTACGCCGCCTTTCCGGCATAGCGCTCATAGCCTTCAGCTTCGAGCTTCAGCGCCAGCTCCGCCCCCCCCGTTTCCACGATGCGGCCGTTCGCCATCACATGGACCACGTCAGGTTTGAGGTATTCCAGCAGGCGCTGATAGTGGGTGATGACCAGCATGGAGCGGTCGGGGCTGCGCAGCGCGTTCACCCCATCGGCCACCACGCGCAGCGCGTCGATATCAAGCCCGGAATCGGTCTCATCAAGGATCAGGAATTTGGGAGCGAGCATCAGGGCCTGGAAAATCTCCATGCGCTTTTTCTCGCCGCCCGAGAATCCGACATTCACAGGGCGTTTGAGCATTTCGCTAGAAATACCGAGTTTTGCTGCGTTTTCCCGCGCAAGCTTCATGAATTCAGGCGCGGAAATCTCCCCCTCGCCGCGCGCCTTGCGCTGCGCGTTGGCCGCTTCTTTGAGGAAGGTCAGGGTCGGCACGCCGGGGATTTCCACCGGGTACTGGAAGGAGAGGAAGAGGCCCTTCGCGGCGCGCTCTTCGGGTTCCAACTCGCCCATCTCTTCACCGAGGAAGCTGACCGAGCCGTCCGTCACCTCATAGCCCTCATGGCCCGCCAGCACATAGGAGAGCGTGGATTTCCCGCACCCATTCGGCCCCATGATGGCGTGCACCTCGCCCGCAGGCACGGTCAGGTCGACGCCTTTCAGGATGGCTTTGGCCTCACCCTCTTCCGGGTTCACGCGGGCATGGAGGTTTTTGATCTCAAGCATGGCATTCGGCTTTCACATTACGCGTCATCCCCGCGTAGGCGGGGATCCAGACAAAGAATTTATGGGTCCCGGCTCGGGGACCGGGACCCCGGTGTTTCTGGCTAATGCCTCTCAACCGGGTTCCCGGGCTTGACCCGGGATCCAGAAGGGCTGGGCACCGGCTTGCGCCGGTGAAACGAAGAGAGTTGGCCATCACCCCACGCTCCCTTCCAGCGAGACTTTCAGGAGCGCCTGCGCCTCGACGGCAAATTCCATCGGCAATTCCTGCAACACCTCGCGGCAGAAGCCGTTGACGAGCAGGGCGACGGCCGCTTCCTCATCCAGCCCGCGCTGGCGGGCATAGAAGAGCTGGTCTTCGGAAAGCTTGGAGGTCGTCGCCTCGTGCTCCAGCACGGCGTCCGGCGTCTTCGCTTCGATATAGGGCACGGTGTGCGCCCCGCACTGATCGCCGATCAGGAGTGAGTCGCACTGGGTAAAATTGCGCGCGCCGGCGGCCTTGGCGTGGACCGAGACGAGGCCGCGATATGTCTGATCGGAGCGCCCGGCCGAAATGCCCTTGGCGATGATGCGCGATTTCGTATTGCGGCCCAGATGGATCATCTTGGTGCCGGTATCGGCCTGCTGGCGGCCATTGGTCACCGCGATGGAGTAGAACTCGCCTTGCGAGTTATCGCCGCGCAGCACGCAGGACGGGTATTTCCAGGTGATGGCAGAGCCGGTCTCGACCTGCGTCCAGCTGACCTTGGAATTGCGCCCCCGGCAGTCGGCGCGCTTGGTGACGAAGTTATAGACCCCGCCCTTGCCTTCGGCGTCGCCCGGCCACCAGTTCTGCACGGTGGAATATTTGATCTCGGCATCATCGAGCGCGACCAGCTCCACGACCGCCGCGTGCAGCTGGTTCTCATCGCGCATGGGCGCGGTGCAGCCCTCCAGATAGGACACGTACGCGCCCTTGTCGGCGATGATCAGGGTACGCTCGAACTGGCCGGTGCCTTGCGCGTTCATCCGGAAATACGTCGACAGCTCCATCGGGCAGCGCACGCCCTTGGGCACATACACGAACGAGCCATCGGAGAAGACTGAGCTGTTGAGCGTGGCAAAGAAATTGTCCGTCACCGGCACGACCGAGCCGAGATATTTGCGCACCAGCTCGGGATATTCGCGGATCGCCTCGGAGATCGGCATGAAGATCACGCCGGCCTTTTCCAGCTCCTTGCGGAAGGTGGTGACGACAGACACGGAATCGAAGACGGCATCCACGGCAACGCGCGGCGTCTCGCGCGCTTCGGCCGCCGTGCGATCCTCCGCACCCTCCACGCCGAGCAGGACTTCGGCCTCGCGAAGCGGGATGCCCAGCTTCTCGTAGGTTTCAAGTATTTCGGCAGGAACTTCGTCCAGCGACTTGTATTTGGTAACGTTTTTCGGCGCGGCGTAATAATACGCATCCTGATAGTCGATAGGCGGATAGCCGACATTGGCCCAGCCCGGCTCGTCCATCTCCACCCAGCGGCGGAAGGCCTCCAGACGCCAGTCCAGCATCCATTCCGGCTCGTCCTTCTTGGCCGAGATGAAACGCACCGTGTCTTCGCTCAAGCCCTTGGGCGCGAACTCCTGCTCGATCTCGGTGGAGAAGCCGTACTTGTACTTGTCGGCTTCCAGCCGGCGTACGTCTTCAATCGTTTCCTTCACCGCAGGCATTGGATGGCCCCTTCCAGTCTCTACACAGCCGCTGCCAGACGGGGCCGGATGCGCGCGTATTCGCGTGTCCATGCCTCGCCGAAGCGGTTCACATCGTCTTGCGTACTCGTCCGCCCGATACTGATGCGGATGGCGCTGGCGGCCTCTTCCGCGCTTGCGCCCATCGCTTCCAGCACCCGGCTTTTCCTCACCTTGCCCGAAGAGCAGGCCGCGCCCGCGCTGATGGCAAAGCCCGCCAGATCCATGGCGATGACCTGAATTTCGCTAGGCCATCCCTCCGCCGAGAGGCAGAGCGTGTTCGGCAGGCGATCCGCCCCTGCCCCCCATATGCGCACGCCCTCAACCGATTCCAGCCTTGACTGCAGCGAGTCACGCAGCGCCGCCATGCGCGCGGCTTCATCGGCCTGAACCGCATCAAGAGCGGCGGCAAAGCCTGCAATCCCCGCGACATTCTCGGTGCCGGAGCGGCGGCCCTTTTCCTGACCCCCGCCATGCATCTGGCGCGTCAGCGGCGCATCGCACGCCAGCAGCAGCGCGCCAACGCCTTGCGGCCCGCCTGCCTTGTGCGCGGAGAGCGCCGCGTAATGGGCCAAGCTGCCGGCAAAGTCGAAGGCGAGCTTACCCGCCATCTGCACGGCATCGACGTGGAACAGGCCTTCTGCCTCGCGCACCAGCCGCCCTGCAGCCTCCACGGGCTGGACAACGCCGGTCTCGTTATTGGCCGCCATCAGCGCCACGAAGGGCACGCCATCGATATCGCGGTTCCAGCGCGAAAGACGGCCCTCCAGCCAGGCCAGATCAGCGACGCCATCGGCGGTGACGGGCAGGATGTCGACCTCAAGCCCGCTGGCCAGCGCCGCATCGCGCACCGCGTCATGCTCGATCGCCGAAATGATGAGGCGCTTTGCACCCGCCGCTTTTGCGGAAGCGATGACGAGATTGCTGGCTTCAGTCCCGCCGGAGGTGAACACCACGTCTTCCGCGCGGGTCACGAAATGGCGGGCGACGCTCTCGCGTGAGCGCTCCACCAGCGCGCGCGCAGCCCGGCCGGGGGCGTGCACGGAAGAAGCATTGCCGCCGAGCGCATACGCCGCCAGCATCGCCTCGCGCGCTTCGTTCCGTAAGGGGCTCGTCGCATTATGGTCGAGATAGACGCTCACCTGCCTTGCGCCCTACTCCGCCGCTGCTTGCAGGGCTGCCAGAGCCCGGCGCGGACCGGAGGCAGAACCCGCGATCCGGCGCTGGGTCACGTCCTCAAGGCTCACCGAGCTCAAATAGAGGTGGATATGGCGCGACAGCTCATCCCACAGATCATGGGTGATGCAGCGCTGGCCGGTTTCCATGCAGCCCCTGGTCATGTGCTGGCAGCGTGTGATGTCCACCGGCTCGTCAACGGCCAGGATGATGTCGGAAATGCGGGTATCGGCGGCCGCACGGCCCAGCTTATAGCCACCGCCGGGGCCACGCACGGCCTTCACGATGCCGGCCCGGCGCAGACGCGCGAAAAGCTGTTCCAGATAGGACAGCGAGATTTCCTGACGCGAGGCGATATCGGCCAGGGGAACGGGACGGCCATCGGTATGGCCGGCCAGATCGGCCATCGCCATGACCGCATAGCGGCCCTTGGTGCTGAGTTTCATAGATGCAACTCCTTGCCCGGACGGCCTTGACCGCCCAATTGCCGGAACACTTGTTCGCGGCGCTCGCATTTTGCTGGCACGATGTGCTAAGAGCGCGCACACCGTTCCGGCCTGCTCGCTTCATCTGGTGAGTTAGGTATCCTACCGTGAGAGTCAAGAATTATCGCCCGGCTTGCATGACTTCATGACATATTGCCGCAGCAAATCCTGACCCTGACGCTCAAATATCAGTTCTGAGGGAAGCATTTTCAGCCCATGCCTGACGTTATCATTCCCGGCCCGGCAGGCCGCATCGAGGGCAAATACACGCCCGGCAAGACCGAGAACGCGCCTGTTGCGCTGATCCTGCATGCCCATCCGCGCGGCGGCGGGCACATGGAAACGCCGGTCTCGCTGATGATGTACGACGTGTTCAAGCAGCGCGGCTTTGCCGTGCTGCGCTTCAATTTCCGCGGCGTCGGCAGGAGCCAGGGCGTCTATGAGCAGGGTCTGGGCGAGCTGTCAGATGCCGCCACCGCGCTCGACTGGATGCAGGCCCATAACGCCAATGCGCCCTATTGCTGGGTGGCAGGCCACTCGTTCGGCGCATGGATCGGCATGCAGCTTCTGATGCGCCGCCCGGAGATTGCCGGCTTCATCTCGGTCTCCCCGCCCACCAACATGTATGACTTCACCTTCCTGGCGCCCTGCCCGGCCTCCGGCCTCGTCGCGCACGGCGATGCGGATGTCATCGTTCCCCATGACGAGATGGAGAAGGTGATGAGCAAGGTGCGCGCCCAGAAGGGTATTGATATCCGCCGCCAGATCATCCCCGGCGCGGGCCACCTCTTCGCAAGCCATGTCGAACCGCTGCAGACGGCCATCGAGGACTATCTCGATATCCGCCTTGTCGAGCTGGACAATCCCAAGCCGAAGATTGCGAAGCGGTAGAGGTTTTCCCCTCGTCCTTCGAGACGCTCACTGCGTTCGCCCTCAGGATGAGGGGAAAAGCACAACACGCCGTCATCCTGAGGAGGCCTGAAAGGCCGTCTCGAAGGACGAGGGCTACACCACCTTCCCCCCACCCATTGGCTGCGCCACCCCCGTGGTGCCGGGCCAGGTATAGGGCAGGCCTCTGACCACCCTTGCGGCGAGGAAGGCGAAGGCTTCGGCCTCGACGAGGTCTCCGCGCCAGCCCAGCGCCTCGGCGGAATGGATTTTGAGGCCCGTTGCCGCCGCGATCAACTCGGCGAGCGTCTTATTGCGCCGCCCGCCCCCGCACAGCACCAGCCGTTCCGGCATCTCCGGCAGAGCAGCAACGCCCAGCGCCGCCGTCTTGGCAGTCAGGGCCGTCAGCGTTGCCGCGCCATCTTCCAGCGAGAGATTGCGTACGGCGTCCAGCGAGAAGTCCCAGCGGTCTAGCGATTTCGGGCCCGGCGCATGGAAATACGGGTTGGCGAGAAACTCCGCGAACGCCGCCTCATGAATACGCCCGCGCGCGGCGATGGCTCCGTCCTTGTCCATCGCCTCGCCGGTATGGGCTTCGATGAAAGCGTCGATGAGCCCGTTGCCGGGGCCGGTATCAAAGGCAGTCAGCGTGCCGTCAGAGCCAATGAGCGTGATATTCGCGACACCGCCGATATTCAGAACCGCCAGAGGCCGATCCAGCCCGGACCACTCCGCCAATGCCCGGTGATAGACCGGCACAAGGGGCGCGCCCTGCCCGCCAGCGGCCACATCCGCAGACCGGAAATCAAACACCACACGGCAGCCGAGCCGCGCTGATAACGCCGCCGCATCGCCAATCTGCAGGGTTCGTCCCGGCACGCCGCCCTTGGGGGCCTGGTGCAGCACGGTCTGGCCATGAAAGCCCACGCCATCAAGCTCTGACGGCGCGATGCCGGCCTTGGCGCACACGGCCTCCACGGCTTCGGCGTGGGTGGTGGTGAGCACCGCTTCAGCGTCGGCGAACACGCCCGGCACCTCGCCCTGCCAGCGCCATTGCAGGGCCGCGTCGACGGCGGCCTGCAACACCTTGCGCTCATCCGCGCTGTAAGCGCGCTCAAGGCCGGGCCCGAAACGGATCAGGCACTCGCCATCGGTTTCCAGCAGCGCTGCATCCACCCCGTCCAGCGAGGTGCCGCTCATCAGGCCAATCCATTTCATAGTTGATCACCCATGCGATGGCCGTGCGCCTTCCATACCCGCCTGCAATCCTGCTATTAGCGCGCGGTTCGCCTCAACAGGAAAGCCCCGACCCATGGCCGCAAGCACTCACACCTCCGATCTCGTCAGGACGCTGGTGGAGCGCGGCTATCTCTATCAGGCAACCGACATTGAGGGGCTCGACAAGGCCGCCAGCGCAGGCACGATCAGCGGCTATATCGGCTTTGACCTGACGGCCACCTCCCTGCATGTCGGCTCGCTGGTGCAGATCATGCTGCTGCGCCGCCTGCAGCAGGCAGGCCACACGCCGATCATCCTGATGGGCGGCGCGACGACGAAGGTTGGCGATCCGACGGGCCGCGATTCCAGCCGTCCCATGCTGACGCCGGAGATCATCGCGAAGAATCTTGAGGGCATTCTGAAGCCCTTCCACGCCTTGCTGGACATGGATCGCGCCATCCTCGTCAATAATGATGACTGGCTGGGCGGCTATGGCTATCTCGACTTCCTGCGCGACTACGGCACGCACTTCACGATCAACCGCATGCTCAGCTTTGACAGCGTGAAGCTGCGGCTGGACCGTGAGCAGCCCATGACCTTCCTGGAGTTCAACTACATGCTGCTCCAGGCGGTCGATTTCCTGGAGCTGAACCGCCGCCACGGAACCACGCTGCAGATGGGCGGGGCAGATCAGTGGGGCAATATCATCAACGGGGTGGAGCTGTGCCGCCGCGTGGATGGCAAGGAAGTTTATGGCTTCACCACGCCGCTGATCACCAGCGCCTCCGGGGCCAAGATGGGCAAGACCGCCGATGGCGCGGTCTGGCTCAATGCCGATATGAAGAGCGCCTATGAGTACTGGCAGTTCTGGCGCAACACCGAAGACGCCGATGTCGGCCGCTTCCTGAAGCTGTTCACCGATATTCCGCTGGACGAAATCGCCCGGCTGGAAGCGCTGCAGGGCGCTGAGATCAACACCGCCAAGATCGCACTCGCCAATGCCGCGACCGCCATGCTGCACGGCGATGCTGCTGCGCAGGAAGCGGAAGCCACGGCGCACGCGACCTTTGCCGGCGGCGGAACGGGCGATGCCCTGCCGACCATCAGTGCAGATCTGGCGGGCGGCTTTGCCCTGCTGGACGCGCTGGTGGAGGCGGGCCTGTGCGCTTCTAAGGGCGAGGCCAAGCGCAAGATGGGCGAAGGCGCGGTGAAGGTGAATGACGCAGGCGAGAGCGACCCGGCCCGCACGCTGACAGAAGCCGATCTGAAGGATGGCGCGGTAAAGCTTTCGCTCGGCAAGAAGCGTCACGCCCTTGTCAGGCCTGCCTGAAACAGCAAAGCCGGGCCTTTGCGAAGGCCCGGCTTTGATCTTGCAATGCTGCCCGTGCAGCGGCGCTAGATGCGCGGCGGGCGGCCCCGTGCCACACCGATCACCAGCGCGATCAGGAACAGCACGATAAACAGAAAGAACAGAATCTGCGCGATACTGGCCGCGCCGGCAGCAATCCCGCCAAACCCGAACAGGGCTGCGATGATCGCCACGATGAAAAAGGCCAAGGCCATGCGGAGCATTGAGCTCTCCTTTCCTGCCCGTTTGAGACAGGAAACCAACGCCCCAGCGCCAGCCGGGTTCCGCCCCGGCCTGCACGTGCGGGTGGCCGCACCCGGAGGGCCAAGCGCGTGAAAAAGCATTTCGTGACCGCCGAAAGCCTGGTGCGCGATGGCTATGCGCTGGCGCTGAAAGTGCTGAGGAGCGGCTGGCAGCCCGATCATCTCGCGGGTGTGTGGCGGGGCGGCAGCCCGGTCGCCATCGCCCTGCACGAAGCCCTCAGCTTCAAGGGGCTGGCCATGGACCATTCGCCCATCGCCGCCCGCTCCTATACCGGGATTGACCAGCGCACGCGCGAGGTGGCGCTCTCCGGTCTTGATGCGCTCAGCGCCACCCTGCCCTCCGGTTCCCGGCTGCTGGTGGTCGATGATGTGCTGGACCGGGGCCATACGCTGGCTGCGGTGACGGACGCGCTGAAAGGCCGCTACGAGGTGCGCACGGCCGTGGCGTGGTTCAAGCCGGAGCGCAACGAGACGCCGCTACAGCCCGATTACCACCTCCATGAGACCTCCGACTGGCTGGTCTTCCCGCATGAGCTGGAAGGCCTGACGCCAGACGAAATCCGCGCGCACAAGCCGGTGCCGGACGGGTTTTTGTGAGGGACAAATTGGATCCCGGGTCAAGCCCGGGAACCCGGTTGAGAGACCGAAGACCCGTCGGGCCGCGAAGCGGACCGCAAGCGCGACCGCGCGCCCGCAGCTTTAGCGAGGAGCGACGCACGGATGTGCGGAGCATCAAAAAAAGAAAGCTAAGCAGCTCTCCCCGCAAGCCGCGCCAGCACCGTCTCGCGCGGGATGAGCGGCAGGAGCACGTCCATCTCCGGGCCATGGTTCTGGCCCGTGAGGGCCTGACGCAGCGGCAGGAAGAGATCGCGGCCCTTGCGCCCCGTCTCCGCCTTGATGGCACTCGTCCACGCACCCCAGCTTTCGCGGGTCAGCTCGCCATCGGGAAGCAGTGACGCCGCCTTGGCGGCATAGTCCGCGTCCTCGATCACCGGCGTGACCGGGCCTTCGACCAGCTGCCACCAGTCCGCGGCGTCTTTCAGCCGGTTGAGATTGGGCCGCACGGCATTCCAGAACGTCTCACCGGCCGTGATGCCGAGGGCTTCCAGCCGGTCCCTGACCGCGAGAAAGCCTGTCTCATGGAGGAGCTTGGCGTTCAGCCGCTCCATCTCTGCAAAGTCAAAGCGGGCGGGCGTGCGCGAGACTTTCGTAAAATCGAGCTCGGAGACGAGCGAATTGAGATCGCTGCGCGCCTCGATGGCGTCTGACGTGCCGAGCTTGGCGAGCAGGGACAGGATCGCCATCGGCTCCATGCCCTCCTCCTCGCGCAACGCCTTCACCGACAGGCCGCCAATCCGCTTGGACAGCTTCTCGCCGTCAGAGCCCACCAGAAGCGGGAAATGGGCCATCGCCGGCGCCGAACCCTTACCGCCGAGCGCCTCGAAAATCTCGATCTGGGCAGCGGAGTTCGTCACATGGTCCTCGCCGCGGATCACATGGGTGATCTTGGCTTCGAGATCATCGACAACGCTCGGGAGCGTGTAGAGATAGCTGCCATCTTCACGGATCAGGATCGGGTCGGAGACAGAGCTGGTGTCGATATGGCTGGGGCCGCGCACCAGATCATTCCACTCGATACGCCCGCCAGACAGCTTGAAGCGCCAGTGGGGCTTGCGCCCCTCGGCCTCGAACTTGGCCTTCTCGGCATCGGTAAGGCTCAGCGCGGCGCGGTCATAGACCGGCGGCTTGCCTTGCGCGCGTTGCAGCTTGCGCTTGCGGTCGAGCTCGTCTTCCGTTTCGTAGCAGGGATAGAGAAAGCCGGTTGCGATCAGCTTTTCGCGCGCGGCCTCATAGAGGTCGAAGCGATCCGACTGGTTGAAACGCTCATCAAAGCCGAGGCCCAGCCAGTGCAGGTCTTCCACGATCTGGTCCTCGAACGCCTTGGTGGAGCGCTCCATATCCGTATCGTCGACACGCAGCACGAACGCCCCGCCCTGCTGACGCGCGAACAGCCAGTTCATCAGCGCAATGCGCACATTGCCGACATGGATGAGGCCGGTAGGGCTCGGCGCGAAGCGGACTTTCACGGACATGGCTGTCTTTCAGGACGGGTTTTGAGTGGTTCAGGCGAAGGCGGCTGGCTTTGCCACGCCCGCTGTCAGCCGTCAAATCGGCTTACATCCGGCTTCGGCTGCCGGCGGCCGCATCAATCGCGAGCGCCGTCTCCAGCGCCAGAAGACCCGCCTTGCCATCTGCCGCAGGGCTGGCATGGGCAGGATCAATGACGCGGGAGACGAAGTTGGAGACGCTGGCGCCAAGGGAGTCCTTTGCCATGGGCCGGTCAGCGAAATCCCGGTCCAGCGGCAGGCCGCTGCCGTTCTCGAAGCGCTTCCTTATGAAGTCCACGCCAAGGCTCGCCCCGCCTTCGAAAATGATATCCATCACCCGGTCGCGGTCATCGGCCACGCGGCTGGATTCCAGCTCGGCCATGCGTCCGCCGGAGAAGAAGAGCCGGGTGGCGATATGGTCAGCGAGCCCGCCGCGTTCGGCCTTCAGCTCGGCTTCGACGCGCACCGGCGCCTCCCCGGCCATGGCGAGGACCAGATCGATGTCGTGGATCATCAGGTCCAGCGTCACCGACACATCCAGATTGCGCACAGAGGGGGTGCCCATGCGCCGCGCCGACAGGCGTTCAAAGCGCGGAATCTCCGCGCCGAAGAGGCCCATGGCGGCAAAGACGAAGCGTTCCTGATGGCCGACCTGCAGCACGCGGCCATACTTGCCCGCCAGCGCGATCAGCTCCTGCCCCTCTTCCACCGTGGCGCAGAGCGGCTTTTCCACCAGCACATGCCGCCCCGCCCCAAGCGCGCGGCTTGCCGCATCGTGGTGAAAGAGCGCAGGGCTTGCCACGGTGATGATGTCGGCTTCCTCGATCATCGCGTTCAGCGAGGTGAAGGCGATGGCGCCGTACTGCCGGGCGATGGCACGCGCGCGGTCGCGCACCGGATCGAAAACGCCGATGAACTCGGTGCGCTCGTCACCGGCATATTTGCCCGCGTGATAGCCGCCAAACACGCCTGCGCCGACGACCCCGGCGCGCAAGGGTTGGGATGCATTGCTCATGAGGGCGGAGATTGCACATTGCGCCCCGCCACTCAAAGGGAGAATGCACGCGCGGACGGCGCGGCGGGCTTGCGGGGAACGCCCTTACGCTTAAGGATGCGTACCCGAACTTCCAAAGCAGCGGCTTCAAGAGGCTGGCCATGAAATCGCGTGAAATCCATCTCGTTCGCCACTTCACCGGTGAGGTGAAGCCTGAATACTTCACCCTGGCCGAAGTGACCCTGCCCGAACCGGCCGAAGGCGAAGTGCTGGTGGCCAATGAATGGCTGTCGGTCGATCCTTACATGCGCCCGCGCATGGCGGGGCTGAAAACCTATATCGACCCGTTCATGCCCGGTAAGCCCATGGAAGGCGGCGCGGTCGGCAAGGTGATCAAGTCACGCTCCGACGCCCTTAAAGAGGGTGATTACGTGATGAGCATGCTGGGCTGGCGCGAGGCCTTCGTGTCCCCGGCGGCCGGCCTTGTAAAAGTCGATGCGAACCTGTTGCCCGCCCACGCCTATCTCGGCATTGCGGGCCTGACCGGGCTTACCGCCTATGCGGGCCTGAAGCGCATTATCGGCCTCAAGGCAGGCGAGACGCTGTGGATGAGCGCGGGCGCGGGCGCGGTCGGCTCGGCAGGCATCCAGTTTGCCAAGGCGATGGGCGCGCGCGTGGTCGCGACCGCTGGCGGCAAGACCAAGACCGATTTCTGTCTGGAGATCGGGGCCGATGCGGCCGTCGACTACAAGGCGGTGCCGGACCTGCGCAAGGCCATCAAGGAGGCGGCGCCTGAAGGCATTGACGCCTATTTTGAAAATGTCGGCGGGGACCATCTCGTTGCCGCGCTGGATGTGCTCAAGCAGTTCGGGCGCATCGCTGCGTGCGGCATGATCTCGCGCTATAATGATGACACGCCCTCGCCCGGCCCCCACAACATGACCAATATCGTCACCAAGTCGCTGATGATGCGCGGCTTCATCGTCACCGAGCATTTCGACCTGCACGGTGAGTTCATCAAGGACCTGTCTGAGTGGATGAAGAGCGGCAAGGTGAAGAGCCGCGAGACGGTCTATGAGGGCATCGAGAAAACACCGGAGGCCTTCATGGGCCTCTTCACCGGCGCCAATCTCGGCAAGATGCTGGTGAAGGTGTGAACCAGCCCACGCTGGAACAGATCAACGCCGTCAGCGCCGGCAAGCTGCCAGGCCTGATCGGGCTGGAGATCACCAGCCCCGATCCGGCCCGCGTGCAGGGCCATATCGATGTGCGCGAGGATCTGCTCGCGCCGAACGGCTTTCTGCATGCCGCCAGCGTCATCGGGCTGGTGGATTCGCTGTGCGGGTATGGTGCGATGTCCAACCTGCCCGAAGGTGCATCGGGCTTCACGACCGTGGAGCTGAAATCAAACTTTCTCGGCACGGCGCGCGAAGACCGGGTACTGGGCGAGGCGGTGCCGGTGCATCTGGGCAAGACCACCCAGGTCTGGGATGCGAAGGCCTGGCGGGAGAGCGACGGCAAGCCCATCGCCCTTTTCCGCTGCACCCAGATGGTGCTTTACGCGCGCTGACCGGTATGCGGGCGGCGGCGCAAAAGCCGCCCCATGATGAACCCGCCTATCAGCGCGCCGGTAAGCGCGGCCAGCATCGGATTTTCGAACAACCGGTCAAAGCCTGCATAGGCGAGAATCGCTGCGCTGATGGCCAGCCCGGTGGCCGCAGCTGTGTTCAGGAATGAGGCGCGTTGAGGTTCCATGATTTCCGTAACGCAAACACCGGGCCAAATTTCAACGCTTTGTTTACCATATGGACGGGATCAGTGGCAGGGGGCTGTGCAAAAGCCCCCGACTCGCCTGTATTTCCTTGCTATGCGTTGGAAGAATCGCGATTGATTCATCCGTCCAATGAATGGCCGGGCCCGCCGCTTGCGGCTGGAACGGCGCCCTTAAAACCGGGGGGAACCCTCATGAATAAGTCAGAACTCGCCAAAGCCATTTCCGACAAGGCCGGCATCACCCGCGCCCAGGCCGGTGACGCCATCGACAGCTTCATCGACGCCATCGTCGCTTCGGCCAAGAAAGGCGAGACCGTTCAGCTCGCCGGCTTCGGCACCTTCCATGCCAAGCACCGCGAAGCACGCGAAGTGCGCAACCCGCGCACCGGCGAGAAAATGAAGTCCAAGGCGAAGACCTCTCTGGCCTTCCGCCCGGCTTCGGCCCTGAAGGATATCTAAGGCTTACTCAGAGCCTTTTGCTTTCGCGAAACCGCCGCCGGGAAACCGGCGGCGTTTTTGTTTGTGGCGACGGGCCGCATCACTGCGCCGCAGCGCATCCCTTGCCCAACTGACCGGTGAAAGCTACACGCGCTACATGCTCACACGGCCCAGCCTTCTCCGGCACTGCCTCGCCCTGCTCGCCCTTGCCGGCGCGCTGACGGGGGGGCTGATGCCGTCCGGGTGGATGCCGGACGCCCATGGAGATGGCCGGTTCAGCCTGGTCATCTGTACTGCTGACGGCCCGCTGACCCTGACGCTCAATGCGCACGGCGAGCCGGTTGACGCCGACGACGCCTCCTCCGGTGCCAGGGATACGCGCTGTGACTTTGCCAGCCTTGCCGGTCCGGCCCTGCTGCCGGACACGCCAGTGCTGCTGGCGGTGACGCATCCGCAAAGCCTTGTCATCAAGGGCCATAGCGAGGCCCTCGCCCGCAATCCGGTCATCCTGCCCGGACAGCGCGGCCCGCCATCCCTCCCGGACTCCCTTTTCGTCAGCGTCTGATCCCGCGTGCCGATATGCGGGGTCCGGCACCCTGCATTTCTTGCGAACATCCGGGATTTACCCATGAAAACCGAACTCATGGCGCGTGCTGCCAGCACCGCGCTTCTGGCCATGCTGGCCGCCCCCGCCTTTGCCGAAACCCTCGAAACCGAAACTGGCGACACCACTGACCGCGTGGTCGTCACCGGCTACCGGCTCAATGCCCCCGCCGAAGCGGCTGCAGAAGAGGCCGCCCGCCAGCCGGGCAATATCGCGCTTGTCGACGCAGAGAGCTTCTCGACGCGCTACGCGATCGGCTTCGCTGACACGCTCGCCTTCACCGCCGGTGTCGTGGCGCAGCCTAAATTCGGCGAGGATTCGCGTCTCTCCGTGCGCGGCTCCGGCCTTGCCAACAACATGCATTTGCGCGGCGTGGAGCTGATCTTCAACGGCGTGCCGATCAATAATGCCGACGGGTTTGGCGATTATCAGGAGATCGACCCGCTCTTCATCTCGCACATGGCGGTCAATCGCGGTGCCAACGGCTTCCGCACCGGCTCTACCATGCTGGGCGGCTCCATCGAGATCAGCGGCATCAGTGCTGCCTCGCTGGATGGCAACTCCGCCATCCGCGCCGAAGGCGGTTCGTTTGGTACCTCGCGCCTGCATGGCCGCACCAGCGGCGTTCAGGGCCGTCTGGACTACGCGTTTGCCGGGACATGGCAGCGTCAGGACGGCTTCCGCCCCAATGCCAGCCAGTCCAATGGCCGCATCTATGCCGATCTAGGCTGGCGCTGGAACGAGATGGCCGAGACCCGCTTCGGCGTGCTTGGCAGTGACATCAATCAGGAAATGCCGGGCAGCCTTACGCTGGCCCAGCTACGCGCCGATCCGCGCCAGCAGGATACGGCCGCGATTGCCAGGCAATACGCGCGCGACATGAATGCCTGGCGCGGCTGGACAGTGTCCCATTTTGATACAGGTGCGGGCCGCTTCTCCATCGGCGCCAGCGCAACCACGCGCACGCTCTGGCACCCGGTTCCGGTGCTCGTCGATCAGGATATGGAGGATTACCGCCTCTTTGCCCGCTGGAGCAGCGAGGCCGAACTCGCCGGCATGCCGGTCGAGTTCACGCTCGGCGGTGATCTGCGGCGCGGTGAAACCGATGCGAGGGTGTTCCTGAATAATGGCGGTCAGGCCGGGTTCCAGATCGGCGACGCCCTGCAGAAGGGTACCGGCGCCAACGCCTTCCTGGACGTCCGCCTTAACGTGACGGAGCGCTTCGACCTGCTCGCCGGCCTGGTGAACAATTCGACGCGGCGCGAGGTGGATAACCGTCTCGCCCCGGCTGCGGGCGGCGATGTCAGCTTCTCCAGCCTCACGGGCCGCATCGGCGCGCTCTACCGCATCAATGACGCGCTGACCGGCCTTGCCAATATCAGCCAGATCTTTGAACCGCCTACGTTTTCGGACGTAACACAGGGCGGTGTGGGCGGCTTCACGCCCATCCGCGCCATGGAAGGCACCAGCTATGAGATCGGTCTGAGGGGCGCCTATGAGCGTTTCCGCTTCGAGGCTGCGCTCTACCGGATCCATCTCGATAACGAGTTCACCGCCTTCACGGTCGTGCCGGGCATTCCGGCGGCCATCTTCAACGCCGATGACACGGTGCGCACCGGGTTCGAGCTCGGCGCGGAAGCCCTGCTGCATGAAGGTACAAGCGGCGCATGGCGCACGCGGCTGGCCTACACCTATGGCGATTTCCGCTTCGGTGGCGATCCCGTCTATGGCGATAACCGCCTGCCGGGGATTGGCCGCCAGAGGCTGGTCGCCGAGCTGCGCTATGCCATCGGCGCGTTCGAGATCGCGCCGAGCCTCACCTGGCAGAGCGGGGACGGGTTCACCGATTACATGAACACCGAAAAGCTGCCGGGCTACACGCTGGTTGGGCTGTCGGCCCGCTATGATGTGAATGAGCGCATCGGGCTCTATCTGGAGGGGCGCAACCTCACTGACCAGGCCTATGTCTCGGCGGTCTCCACCGTTGCCAATGCGGCCACGGCCGCACCGGCGCGCTTCACCCCCGGTGAAACCCGCGCACTCTATGCGGGGATCACGATCGCCTTTGGAGGCGGGCAGTGATCGCAAATCTTCGCAGCTGGCACAGGACGGGGCCGAAAATCTCGGCCGCCGTCGTCATCCTGTGGGGGCTGACCGGCATCCTGCACCCGGTCATGAGCTGGACCGCGCCGCGCGCGGCCATCCAGATGCCGCCCGAGCTCGTTGTGGAAACGGAGGGGGCACTTGCCCCCTCCACTCTCCCGGCCCTGTCCGGCGAAGCGCGGCACTTTCGCCTCGCCCCATCATCGAGGGGCGCTTACTGGAGCCTCCAGACCGCCCCAGGAACGCCGCGCGTGGCGGTTGACGCCACGACAGGCGAAGAGGCCACGGACGCGCTCTACGCGCATTCTGTGACCCTTGCGCGCCATTATGCCGGCTTGCCCGAGGCGGGCGTGCGCTCCGTGCGCCAGATCACCCGCTTTTCGATGGACTATCCGGCCATCAACCGCCTCCTGCCGGTCAGCGAGGTGGTGTTTGATACGCCAGACCGGCTGGCCATCTATGTCGATACCGGCTCTGACCGGCTCGCCGCCGTTTCCAACGCGCCGCGCCGGGTGATGCTGCGCATCTTCCAGAGCGTGCATACGCTCGCGCCGCTAAAGCCTGTGGAGCCCTTGCGCCTGCTGGTCATTACCGGGCTGACGCTCGCCTTCCTGTCCACCGTGATCGCGGGCATCTCGATGCTGTGGGGCGCGAAGGGGCGGAAATTGCGCCGCTGGCATCGCTGGGCCGGGGCGGTGCTCGCTCTGCCCGCCCTCGCCTTCCCGGCGTCCGGGCTGTTCCACGCCTGGGTCAACTCGCCCCTGTTCAAGGCCGCTGACCCGGTTGCCGAAATCTTCGAGATCGCCGCGCTGACCGCTCTGCCGAGCGGGAGCTTCACCCATCTTGCTGCCAGCGCAGGCGATGACGGCCCGATCTGGCGCGGGGCTTCGGGGCGTGAGGCGCGCTACTGGGACGCGTCCGGCGAGGCGCTGCCCCTTACCGACATGGACCGCGCGCGCCAGCTTGCGGGCACGGATGGCCAGGTGATACTGCAGGCCCGCTTTGATGGCGATTACGGCTTTGCCAACAAGCGCCTGCCGGTCTGGCGGGTGGAAACCGACGCCGCGCCGGTCTTCGCGGACCCCGTCGATGGCCTTATCGCCAGCCAGACCACCGGCTCTGTGGCGGCGGCGGAACGCTGGAGCTTCAACCGCCTGCACAAATGGAATTTCGCTGATCCGCTGGGCCGCTATGTGCGCGATGGCGCGATGATGGCGACGGTTCTCGCCCTGATCATCCTCGCCCTTACCGGCCTCATGCTGGCCAGACGGCGCAGGCGGAAGTCCTGACGCCTGACACACAAAACCCCGGACGCCGCAGAGGCGCTCCGGGGTTTTGCAAGACAGTGCGGGCTGTGGCGTGCCGCCTAGAACGGCGCGCTGAACATCACATAGCCATAGACAGGATCGGAGCCGCCCGGAGAGTTTGGCGCGTTGCGGGCGAAATCGCCCTTGAACAGCACCGCCCCGCCAGCCTCGACCTGCAGGCGGTCCGGCACGAGCCAGTAGGTGCCACGTGCTTCGGCCAGCGTGCCGATGCGGTCGCCGGACTGGCCGGAGGCATCACGCAAGTTTGCCACGCGCCAGCGGTCCGTGCCGGAGGCTAGGCGCGATTCCTGGACCTGTACGGTGATGGTGGCCGGTCCGTCGCGCAGGTCAAGGCGCGGGCCGAAGGCAATCAGGTTCTCGCGGAAATGGGCGAAGGAGATCCCCGTCGTGCCGAAATCGCCCCGGCGGCCGCCAAACAGCGGGTTGAACCGGTTCCAGTGCGCATCGGCCGGGTTATCATCACCGCTGGCGTAGACCAGCTGGGCCGACAGGCGCGGATTCCAGGCGGCATCGAAAGTATAGCCCGCCGCCGCGTGCGCCGACCAGGCACGGACATCCAGCGTATTGCCGCCCACCGGCTGGTCGCCGGTCTGGCCCATGATTTCCAGATCGAAATCATACTGGCTCTTGGCACGCGGGCGCGTCAGGCGCAGGCCCGGGGTAAGCAGGTCCGCACCGTTCTCCTCATTCAGACCGAAGAGATAGGCCTCTACGCGCAGATTATTTGGCAGGCCGGTACGGGTGAGGTGCACGCCCCAGAAACGGGTGCCCCATTCGGCCTCGTCGATCTGGGCGGTATTGTTTTCCACTGCATTGCGGTCACCGGGACGGATACGCACCGGCGCAGTGTAGAACACGTCCGCCGCCCAGTTGTCAGCCGGAGAGAAGCGCGCGCGCACGCCTTCAAAATTGTTCGGCGAGTTGCGGAAGCCCTGCTCGGTCGCAAGACGGCCCGAACCGACATTCATCACGAAACGGCCCGCCTGTATCGTGCCGCCTTCCACCGGGATGCGCACATAGGCCTGCAAAAGCTCGGCGGCGTTCACGCTGCCCGCCGGGATCACAGAACCGCTATCGGTCAGCCAGGCGCGCGCGTCGAGAAATTCACCGCCAAAGACGATGCGGCCGGCATCGTACTCGCCCAGTATCCGCACCCGGCTGGAGAGCTGCTGGTCGGAGCCTTCGGCCCCGGCGCGGAACAGCGCGCTGATCGATTCATAGCGGATGCGCGCGGAGCCTTTGAGCGTGAAGGGGGATACCCCTTCGTCAGACGCCGCCGCCATCGCCGGAACGGATACAGTCATCATCAGGGCCGAAAGGCCGGAAACAAGAAAGCGTTGCATGGGAACATCCGGAACAGAGGGAAACAAAACCGGACGCCAATACACCGCGAAAAGTTCACTTTCCGCTTAACCATGTTGCGCGAGGCGCGATTGGCCTTTGGACAAGCAGGCTAAAAGCGCGTGGAAACAGCCAGATAGCCATAGAGCGCATTGGCCGTATCCGGCGCGCCGGGGGCGGTACGCGCGAACCGGCCCTTGATCAGGGCCGCCGTGCCGAACTCGATATCCAGCCGGCGTTCCGGCAGGGGGCGCCACTGAAGGCGGGCATCAATCACCTGCCCCACATGACGGCCTGATGCGCCCGTATCGTCACGCAGGCGCGCGCGCACCCACTGGTCGGTGGCGGAGGCAAGGCGCACATCCTGCACCAGCAGATGCGCCCGCACCGGCCCCTCGCGCACTTCCATGCGCGCGCCAAGGGCGACGAGGTTTTCGCGCGAGAGCGGGCCGAAAATGCCGGTATGGCCGAAATCGGACCGGCGCCCGCCAAACAGCGGGTTGAACCGGTTCCATTCGCCATCCCCCGCCCCGTCATCCCCGCTGGCCCAGCCGGCCTGCAAGGAGAGACGCGGCGTCCAGCGGGTATCGAACGTGTAGCCGGCTGCAAAATGGGTGCTCGCCGCGCGTACATCCTCGCGCAGCCCGGCAATCATGGCATGGCCCGTCTGGCCGATCAGCTCGGCCTCGAAATCGGCCCGGCCCGGCGCGGCCTCGCGCCAAAGCCTTGCGCCGGGCGTGTAAAGCCGGGTGCCACCGGCCCGGTCCAGCACGAAGAGATAGGCTTCCGCGTTGAGGTTTTCAGCCAGCCCCGTGCGGGTGAGGTGCGCGCCCATGAAGCGGGTGTCCCAGTCGGCCCGGTCAAACCTGTGGGCATTGCGGCGCAGGCTCGCCTGATCGGACGGGCGGCGCTCCACCGGCGCGGTGATAAAGCCCAGAAACTGCCAGTTTTCGCCCGGCGAGACGTGCAGCTGCACACCTTCAAAATTGTCCGGAACGTTGGAAAACGAGCTGGCATCGGCAAGGCGTTTGGAGCCTATCGGCATGATGAAACGCCCGGCCCGCACGTTTGCGCGTTCGCCAAGCGGCACATCGAGATAGGCCTGGTAGATATCGAGCGCGTTGACGGCGCTGGAGGCGACGACCGAGCCGCCATCGGCGAGCGCCCCGCGCGCATCGATCAGCTCGACAACGCCCGTCACCTGTCCCATGCGCGCATCGGCGCGCAGGAATACCTGGCTGGAGAGGAACTGGTCAGAGCCCTCCAGCCCGGCCCTGAACGGCGCGCTGAGGCTCTCATAGCGCAAGCGCGCCGATCCGGAGAAGCTCAGGGCGGGCGCCGGAACCGCCTCGCCGGGCGCATCCGGTCCGGCCTCCTGCACGCCATGTGCCGGCGCAAGGGCCAGCGCCCAGACCGCCAGCGCGGCTAGCCATTGCTCCGGCCTGAACTGCATCCTGCCTGCCCCGCTTGGCGGGACGGCCTGCGCCGCCCGCTGTCACAAATCTGTCACATACGGGAGGACGGGATGCAGGAAAGCGCCTGCCCGGTCAAGCAGGCTGATCAGTATACGTACCGAAAGGCCCGGTCCGAAGACCGGGCCGGAAAGGCACGCGCGGCCTACTCCGCCGCTTCGCGCAGGCGCGTGGCAGGCTTTAGCGCATCGGCGATCTGGAACGCCATTTCAAGGGCTTGGTCGGCATTCAGGCGCGGATCGCAATGGGTGTGGTAGCGGCTGGAGAGGTCTGCCTCGGAGAGATGGCCTGCCCCGCCCACACACTCGGTCACGTCCTGGCCGGTCATCTCGAAATGCACCCCGCCGGGCTCGGCCCCTTCGGCGTGCACCACCTCGATAAAGCTCCTCAGTTCCGAGAGGATGCTGTCAAAGCCGCGCGTCTTGTAGCCATTGCCGGCCTTGACCGTATTGCCGTGCATGGGATCGCACGACCAGACGACATTGCGCCCCTCGGAGACCACTTTGCGGACCAGCGGCGGCAGGCCCTTCTCCACCTTGCCAGCGCCCATGCGGGCATAGAGCACGAGGCGGCCCGCCTCATTGCGCGGATTGAGAACGTCAATCAGTTCAATGAGTTCGTCAGGGTCGAGCGTCGGGCCGCATTTCAGGCCGATCGGGTTTTCCACGCCGCGGCAATACTCGATATGCGCGCCATCAGGCTGGCGAGTGCGGTCGCCGATCCAGATCAGGTGCGCGGACGTGCCATACCAGCGCCCGGACTGCGTCTCCATGCGCGTCATCGCCTCCTCGAAGGGCAGGTGCAGCGCTTCGTGAGAGGTATAGAAATCAACGCCTTCGAGCGAAGGCGCGGCATCGGCCGTCACCCCGCAGGCGCGCATGAAGGAAAGCGCCTCGGTGATGCGGTCGGCATATTCCTGATAGCGCTCGCCCGCCGGGCTGCCAGAGAGGAAGTCCAGCGTCCACTGGTGGACATTGTGCAGGTCCGCATAGCCGCCGGAGGCGAGCGCACGCAGCAGGTTCAGCGTGGAGGCCGACTGGTCGTAAGCCCTTATCAGCCTTTGCGGATCGGGAATGCGTCCTTCCGGCGTGAAGGCCATGTCATTGATGGAATCCCCCCGGTAGGAGGGCAGCTCCACCCCGTCAATCACTTCGGTATCGGCCGAGCGCGGCTTGGAAAACTGGCCCGCAATCCGGCCCACTTTCACCACCGGCTTGGCGGCGGCAAAGGTCATCACCACGGCCATCTGCAGCAGCACCCGGAAGGTGTCGCGCACATTGCCGGCGGAGAATTCCTTAAAGCTTTCAGCGCAGTCGCCGCCCTGCAGCAGGAAGGCCTGGCCCGAAGCGACATTGGCGAGCTGGCGGCGTAGGCGGCGTATCTCACCGGCAAAGACCAGCGGCGGGCGGCGCGCCAGCTCCGCCTCGACCTCGGCCAGGGCCGTCTTGTCGGGATAGGACGGCAGCTGCCGGACCGTACGTGTCCTCCAGCTATTCGGGTTCCATCCGCTCATGACGCCACCTTCAATTCTGGCGGGATCCATTTTTCCCGCATGGTTACAAGCTCTTCGGCCACTGTCGGGTGTACCGCGCAGGTGGCATCGAACTCAGATTTGGTCAGCCCGGCCTTCACCGCAATGGCGATGGCCTGAATGATCTCGGGCGCATCATCGCCCACAATGTGGACGCCGAGAACCCTCTCCGTGCCGCGCTGCACAATAATCTTCATCATCATGCGGTCCGGATCCGGGCCGAGCATGCCCTTCATGGGCCGGAAAGCCGTTTTGTAAACATCCACTTCGCCATGTTCGTGGCGCGCTTCGGCCTCGGTCAGCCCCACCGTGCCGACAGGCGGCTGGGTGAAGACGGCGCTGGCTATGTTGGAATGGTCGTAAGCTGTTGGATTATCGTTAAAAACCGTCTCCACAAAGCACACCGCTTCGCGGATCGCGACCGGGGTCAGATTGACCCGGTTGGTCACATCGCCGACCGCGTAGATATGGGGAACGCTGGTGCGCGAGTAGGCATCGACCAGCACCGCGCCGCCTTTCCCGGTCGCCACCCCCGCCTTTTCAAGGCCCAGACCAGCCGTGTAGGCGTCACGCCCGATGGCAAAAACCACTTCATCTACAGCTAGTTCGTCGCCATTCTTCAGGTAAACCGTCTTCGTGCCGTCGCCCTGCTTCTCGATGCGGGTGAAGACGGTTTTGGTGATCACGCGCACCCCTGCCCGCTTCAGGCCTTCATGGACGGCCTCGCGCACATCATCGTCAAATCCGCGTAAGACCGTATCGCCGCGATAGACAAGCGTTGTCTTCACCCCAAGCTGGGAAAAGACTTCGGCAAATTCACAGGCGATATAGCCGCCGCCCGCAATGACCATGAATGAAGGCAGTTTCTTCAGATGGAAGAGATGATCAGAGACAATGGCGTGCTCCACCCCCTCCAGCCCTTCATCGACATTGGGGCGCCCACCGGTCGCGATCAGAATGTGCCTGGCCGTTACACGTCTGCCAGAGGGTTTGAGCTCCAGCGTATGGGCGTCGATGAACTCGGCGCGCTCCTCGATCAGCTCAACCCCGGCATTGCCGAGATTCTTGGCGTAAATACCTGAAAGTCTGTCGACTTCCGCATTCATCGCATCGCGGAAAGCGGGCCAGTCGAAGGACGGGCTTCCCACATCCCAGCCATAGGATTTCGCAAGCGCAAAACTCTTTTTGAAACCAGAGGCATAGACCATGAACTTCTTGGGCACGCAGCCCCGGATGACGCAGGTGCCGCCGGGCCGGTGCTCCTCGGCAATCGCCACTTTCAGGCCCTTTAGCGCCGTCAGGCGCGAAGCGCGCACCCCGCCAGAGCCCGCGCCGATGGTGAAGAGATCATAGTCGAAATCGGACATGTCCAGCCTGCCAATTCATAGGTTTTCAAGTGATCAAAATGGGGTTTTCACCCGCCGATT
>JBKBNS010000007.1:0-71069 GCA_046295255.1 Glycocaulis sp. | reverse complement strand
ATTGTTATCGCGCACGACGATCTGTACTATAGCCTACTCTCCCAGGTCCTGCAGCGGGTGCCGATCAGCGCGGGCACTCCAGTTACAATACTAAGCGCGCCAGAGGCAGGCAAACCAGCCTTTGGCGGAAAACTTGCTAATGAGGCGCGGGTGTTACCAGAGCTGATCACCCATGTCCATAGGGGCGGAGAGGATTCAGCTGCCAGCAGCGGCGTCAGTCTGCCGCGATGACGCACACTGCTTTTGCCGCTAGATTGGACCCATGAGCGAGACCCGCACCAACAGATCCCGCGCCGACACCGCCCGCGCCGCATTGCTGGAAGCCGCGCTGGCCGACGTGCCCTTTGAAGGCTGGAGCGATTCCCTTCTGACGAAGGCAGCCGCCAAGGCGGGCCTGAGCGCGGGCGAGGTGAAGCTCTACTGCCCCGGCAGCGTCATCGATCTCATTATCTTCTGGTGGAAGGAGATGGACGAGGCGGCGCGTGAAGCGATCCAGTCTGGCGAAGGCCCGGCAAAGATCCGCGAGCGCATCACCCGCGCCGTGCTGCTGCGTCTTGAGGCCGGGGCAGGTCATGAGGAGGCGCTGGCGCGCGCCCGCGCCCGGCTTCTGCTGCCCGATGGTATAGGCGATGGCACAAAGCTCGCCTTTGAAACCTCCGACATGATCTGGCGCGCCATCGGCGACACATCGACCGATTTCAACTGGTATTCCAAGCGGACGATTCTCACCGGCGTGTGGACGTCCACGCTCGCCATCTGGCTGAGCGAGAGCGATCCCGAAAAGCCTGAAACCCGCGCCTTCCTCGACCGCCGCATCGCCAATGTGATGGAGTTCGAGAAGGTGAAGGCCAAGGCCAACAAGGCCCTCTCCACCCTGCCCGATTTCGTGGCGATGGCCGGGCGCGCACGCTACGGGGCGAGATAAGTTCAAATCCTCGTCCTTCCAGACGCCCCCGACAGGGGTTCCTCAGGATGAGGGATTTGAAAACACTGTTAGTTAGACAAGCCCCCGGCGCGCAGCGCCAATAGGCCGAACGGCCGCCCGCGCCAATGCGCGGAACATCGCAACGCGGACGCGTTGCGGAGCTAAAGACGGCGCGAGGTAGCTCAGCTTTTCTTCTTCCCGCCATCGGGCGTGTATTTGTTGACCTTCTCGCGCACGATCTCAGCGCCATCGATGACAATCACCGCTTCGCCCAGCGGCGGTTCGGAGTAACGCGCAGCAAGCTCTGACAGGCTCCCCCGGTGGACCCGCTCGAACGCCTTGGTCAGCTCGAACGCCACCGCCACCTGCCGGTCACCCAGCACGGCAGCGGCATCGGTAAGCGTCTCGGCAAGGCGCTGCGCGCTTTCCATGATGATGAGGGTTGCAGGGTCCTTCGCGAAAGGCTCCAGCCATTTCTGGCGCTTGCCGCTCTTGCGCGGCGCAAAGCCGAGAAAGGTGAAGCGGTCCGTCGCGAGGCCCGACACCGTCAGCGCCGCCAACACGGAGGACGGGCCTGGTACGCTGCTCACTTCCATCCCTGCCTCGATGGCGGCGCGGATCACCTTGTAGCCGGGATCGGAAACACCCGGCATTCCTGCGTCGCTGACCAGCGCCACGCTCGCCCCTTCGCTGATCAGCTTGACGATTCCCGCCGCGCTCTGCGCCTCGTTATGGTCATGGCAGGCAATCAGGCGCTTGGCGGTAACGCCGACGGCATCGAGCAGGCGGCGCGTGGTGCGCGTGTCCTCACACGCGATCACATCGGCCTCTGACAGCACCCGCATCGCGCGCGGCGAGAAATCTTCCAGATTGCCGATGGGTGTCGCCACCAGCCACAGGCGCGGGCCGTCAAAGGGCGTATCGAGATTGGCGCTCATGGGGGTGTTCTAGCGCGTATGGTGTCCGATACCACTACCTAACTCTCAGCGGCCCTGACGCGCACGCGGGTGCGGGCGCTGCGCCCTTCGCCGTCCACCACGGTGAGCTCATAAAAGCCGGGCGCGTCCGGTTGCCAGAGCGATTGCCCGCCCGCATCCAGCGGCACGGGCTCTCCGCCTGAAAACCAGCGCAAGGGCCCGGAACCTCTGGCGGACAGCGCAAAGCCGCGCGGCAGGGTTTCGGCCCACAGCTCGGCCCCATTGGGCGGAAAGAGGATATCAGGCGGGCTGGAGGCATCTCCGAAGCGGGACTGGGCAACCGAGACCGGCGCGGCGCGCTCCGGCTCGCGCTGGCGGGCAGTCTGGCCGGGATCGATGCGGTCGATCACGTCGAAGAGATCAAAGAGCGCAGGCAGCGCGGCAGAGCGCCCGGTCTCGCCCGGCCTTGGCGCGCCATCGGGCCTGCCAACCCAGATCACCGCCACATAGCCGCCCGACACGCCCGCCGCCCAGGCATCGCGAAAACCGTAGGACGTGCCCGTCTTGTAGGCGATGGCAGGGGCGGACGAGGTAAGCCGGGAGGGCATACGGCCCGGCGGGGCGGGCGAACGGGCGAGCACGTCGATCAGCGTCGTCGCCGCGCCTGCCGACATCAGGCGATAGCCGGACGCGGCCCGGTTGGCCGATGCTGCGTCTTCCGTCAGCGCCAGAGGCAGGGCCGTGCCGCCTGCACCGATGGCCGAGAACAGGACCGCGATTTCCTCTGACGTGATGCCGAGCCCGCCAAGCGCCACCGCCAGCCCCGGATCACCGCTCTGGGCATGGGGTAGGATGGCGCGCCCGCCTGCAAAGCTCATCGCGGCGAGGAAGCGGCTGGAGCCCACCGCTTCCAGCACATGCACCGCAGGCACGTTCAATGAGTGTTGCAGCGCCTCGGCTATCGTCACATCGCCCCGGAAGGTGCGGTCGAAATTCTCCGGATTATAGTCGGCAAACCGGCGTGGCAGATCGGCGATTCGGGTGCCGGGCGAGGCAAGCCCATCCTCAAAGGCGAGGCCATAGATGAAGGGCTTGAGCACCGATCCCGGCGAGCGCGCCCGCCGCGTCAGGTCCAGCCAGCCGCCCGGACGGCCAAGGCCTGCCGAGCCTGCATGGGCGCGCGCCTCGCGGCCATCGAGCGACACCACAATGCCGGAGACCTGAACCTCGGGGCCTGATGCCTCCGCAATGCGCACGACAAGGCTTTCAAGCTCGCGCTGCAGGCGGATATCGAGGGTGGAGCGCACCTCGCCTTGCGCGCCGCGTGCAAGACGCTCGGCGACATGCCAGGCGGTCGCCGGGAAGGCATGGCGCACGGGCGGGGCTTCGTCGGCAGCATCGGCGGCCCGGTCCGCGCTGATAAGGCCCGCCCTGTGCATGCGCGTCAGCAGGCGCGCGCGCGAGGCAAGCGCCGCTTCGGGGCGCAAATCAGGCCGGCGCGCTTCGGGGGCCTGTGGCAGGGCGATGAGGAGCGCGATCTCGTCCGGCGTCAGGGATGAGGGCTCGTGGCCGAACCATGCCCAGCTGGCCGCGCGCACGCCTTCCAGATTGCCGCCATAGGGCGCCAGCGTGAGCCAGGCGGTAAGGATCTCGTCCTTGGAATAGCGCCATTCCAGCTGGATCGCGCGGACGATCTCGATCAGCTTCGCCCCTATCGTGCGGTTGGGCCGGGGTTCGAGCAGGCGCGCGGTCTGCATGGTGATGGTCGACCCGCCGGACGTGATGCGTCCCGAACGCGCGCAGTCGAACGCCGCACGCGCCAGCGCCAGCGGATCAACACCGTGATGGGCGTGAAAGCGCGCATCCTCGATGGTCAGAAGCGCGTCGATGAAAGCCGGATCGACGGCTTCCAGATCGACGGGCAGCCGCCAGCGGCCATCCTCCACCGGAAAGGCGCGCAAGGGCCTGCCCTGCCGGTCCGTGACCAGCGTAGACATTTCCGGCATGGGCGGAGGCGGCAAAGTACGGTCGAGCGCCACCATCAGGCCGAGCGCAGAAGCGGTCACGGCAACGAGGCCCGTCAGCGGGGCTTTCAGCCAGCTCTGCCAGCGCGAGGCCATCACGGACGGATCACCGCCTCCCCGGCCTCTGACCGCGCGAAGGTTTCCGGATCATACATGTCCTCGGCCACCGCACCCGGCAGGGTGAAGCGGCCCGGCGTCACTGCGCGGGCGAGATAAGCGACCCGCACCGCATCACTGCCCTGAATGTCGATGGCCGCGAGGAAGCGGTCATCGCGGGCCTCGGCAATGCGGGTATTGGCAAGGTTCCCGAGCCACGCATACACGCCCCGCTCGCCGGCATCCTCCTGCCTCAGCACCGCCTCGATCTCGAGACCTGCGGGCAGAAGATCAGCGATGATGAGCGGCAGGCGGCGCACCTGCTGCGGCGTGACGGTGAGCGAGACGATGATCTGGTCACCGCGCCGGATGGCGGACGGATCAATCAGATTGCCGCGCCGGTCATGCAGCGTCTTCTGAACCGCAAAGCCCTGCGCGACGGCAGGCGGCGCGCTGGCGGGCACGCCTCTGGCAAAGGCCGTCAGCCATACGGGCCGCTCGCCGCGATTGGTGAGCGCACTGGAGAGTTCATCCTCGGTAAGGCGCACGGTGCGCCCGTCCAGCGCCTCGCCGCCAAACTCCAGCGCCAGAGTGTCGCTTGCCCCGGCCATGGAGCGGGCCGCCAG
Source organism: Glycocaulis sp. (assembly GCA_046295255.1). Taxonomy (GTDB): domain Bacteria; phylum Pseudomonadota; class Alphaproteobacteria; order Caulobacterales; family Maricaulaceae; genus Glycocaulis. The sequence continues at coordinate 66,481 of JBKBNS010000007.1, read as the reverse complement.
CAGCAGGAAGGCCTGCTCCTGCGTCGTCAGGCGGGCAGGCTCGGGCAGGTCTGCGGCAAGACGCGGCGTGAGGGCTTCAACGAGATCATCAAACCCGGCCTCAGCCGCCAGCGCCACAATGCCTGCCAGATCACGCCGCGGTGACTGGTACCAGTCGCCGCGATTGCGGTAGCCAATGGCAGAGACCGCCGCATCAAATCCGCTCGCGGCACGGGCACGATCACCCATGGCGGCAAGACCGGCGGCGATATGGGCGCGCGCCAGCGGGCTCTCGATACGCGTGATCAGCTCGTCATGCATGTAGCGCAGGCGCGAGCGATCCCCCCGGCCTGCACGGGCCAGAAGATAGAGCGCGTAGGCGGAGCTGCGGTGGTTGATGCGCTCCTGCGTATCCCTGCTCCAGCGCTGGTCGGGCGCACTGCCATCATAGCCCCACGCCGCCCACAGATCACCGCGCGCGATAGGCGCCAGCGCATCAAGGGCACGCGTGAGGGCCGCACGCGGCACCGAATACCCGGCCTCTGACGCACGGAAGAGGAAGTCTACCGAATAGGCGCCAAGCCACGGATTGGCCGCGCCATCGCCGATGCGCCACAGGCCGATGGATCCGTCCGCACTCTGGCGGGCCAGCACGCTTTCCACCGCGCGGCGGACAGTGTCTTCCGCATCGGCGGGCGTGTCCGCGCCGGAGAGGCCTGCCATCTGCCCTGCATAGAGCAGCGGGAAGGCCTGGCTCACCACCTGCTCGGTGCAGCCATAAGGGTAGGCCGACAGCGCCTCGTAGATCGCGGCGACATCAATCGGGGTCGCCGAGACCGACAGGCGCAAAGCGCCCGTGCCCGGCGTGAAGGAGGCCAGCGCATCAGCGGGCACCTGCCAGCTCTGGCCGGGCCGCAGCGACACGCGGGTGATGTTGGTGGCCGGCAGGAAGGCGGGCCGCACCTCTATCGGATAGCTGCGCGAGACCGCAAATCCGCCGGGGCCGGCAACGCTCAAGGCCAGCTCTGCAATGCCCGCATCACCTGCCTCGATCGTGACGCCCGTGTCGGAGCGTTCGCCTTCACGCAGCGTGCGCGCCAGTTCCCCGCGCGTAAAGCTGACCGGGCCTTCGCTTGTAAAGCTGACCGCGTACTCGCCCGCACTGCCGCTGACATTATCGAGCGTCAGCGTCGCTTCTGCGAGATCGCCGGGTGACAGGAAGCGCGGCAGGATCAGCTCGGCAGGCACTTCATCGCGCACCGTGAGAGGCTGGCTGGCAGCACCAAGCCCGGTCGTGGACCAGGCCACCGCCATCAGGCGCAGTTCGCCGTTGAAGTCCGGAATATCAAGGCGCACCCGCGCGCGCCCCTGTCGGTCAAACTCGACCGGTCCGGAGAAGAGCGCAACGGTACGCGTCGGCACCACGGAAAGGCCCGCAGCCCCGATCTCGTCACCGCCAGAGCGCACAGGAGAGGCCGGCCCCTGATTGGGATCAAGCAGGCGGCCATAATCATCGAGCAGATCAACACCCAGCCGGTTCTTGCCGAAGAACCAGTCCGTCGGATCAGGCGACTGGAAGCCAGTAAGCAGCAAGATGCCTTCATCAACCGCAGCCACCGTCACCCACGCGCCTTCGCGCACCGGACCGCTGGACGTAATGACCGTGAGATCAAGGGTCTGGCGCGGTTCGATGCGGGTAGGCGCATCCAGCGCGATCTCGAAGCGGCGCGCGGCGGTATCAACCGGCACGTGGACCACGCCCACCGCGCGGCGCGGGGTCGGACGGGTGGCCGCATCGCGCTCGGTATAGACCGACACCATCACATACGCGCCTGCGCCCCAGTCTGCCGTGACGGGCAGTTCCAGCGCGTTGCCACCTTCATTGACGGCGATTTGGCGGGTTTCCAGCACGCGGTCGGTGGCGACCACCACTTCGGCCAGCCCGGCATAGGGCGCAATAATGTCTATCGTGGTGCGGCTGCCCGGTGCAGGCGCGGCGGTGGGGCCGGCAAGGCGGACCCGGTCGGGCGCTTCCACGCCATCGACAGGGCGCGAGCCATAACCCGCCCAGAAGCCATAGCTTGCCACATCGCGGCCCCCCACGGAGACGAGGAGCGTGTAATCGCCCCAGTCGAGCGAGGGCGTTTCAAAACCGGCTCCGGCCTCACCATCAAGGCGGATACGCCCGTCCTCGATGGGCACGACGCGGCGCGAACGCCGCCAGCGCCATTCGCCATTATCGGTACGGTACCAGTCATACTGCCAGTCAGTGCGGATCAGCCGCCAGTCGGCCTCAAGGCTCTGCGCCTCGCCCAGCGCATCAAGGGCGATGGCGTGGAAGCTGACAGCCGAGCCGCGGCGCGCCGTATCCTCATCGCCTGCCATACGCAGGCCCACGTAAGTGTCACGGGGACGGTAGGGGATGCGCACATCATCGCTGACAGGCCGCCCGCCGGGCTCCTCGACGGTGATGATGGCACGCGCCCGGAGCGGCAGGGTGGAATCGCGCCCGACCCGGCCCGGCGCGACCGGAATGGCGGCGCGCCCTTGCCCGTCCGCTGTCGCCTGCGGCAGGTCGATGACCTCTTCGGAGAAGCGCTCATCATGCAGGCCGAAGCGATAGGCTGAATGGGCCGGGAAAGGGTTCGGGTCCGGCTGGATGCGCGCCGTGCCGCGCACGACAAGGCCAGCACCCGGCGCGCCATAGAGGAAACGGGCATGGGCCTCGATCAGCCGCGTCTGACCGCCACGCAATGGCGTCTCGCTGTCTGCCGTCAGGTTTAGCCCGACACGCTGGGGCACGAAGTCCTCAACCGACAGCATGCGGCTGGCGACCTCGCCCGCACCATCCACGCTGACCGCGAGCCGCCAGCGGCCCCGGGCGGCCTGACGCGGCAGCACGAAATCATGGAAAACCGCACCGGCATGGGCGGCATCATCAAAGCGGACCTGCTCGTGTTCGAGCCCATTGGTGCCGTAAAGCGTCAGGCTGCCAGAGCGCCCGGTCAGCGCGCGGCCCTCCGCATCGCGGATCATGGCGGAGGCGCGGATGGTTTCACCGGGCCGGTAAATGCCCCGGTCCAGCCAGACATAGCCGTCCGCGCCCTGTGTGCGGTCACGGCCGCTGACAGGGTGTGAGGAGAGATCGACCGGCGCACGGTCGAGGTCCAGCACCGCGAAATCGCCGTCCGCCCCATAGGCCATCAGCAGGCGCGGCGTGTTACCGTCCGTCCCGGCCATGATCGCCTGATTGAAACGCACGCGGCCATTGGCATCGGTACGCGCGGTCGCCAGCACTTCGTTGGAACGCGCGATGAGCTGCACGTCAACGCCGCCCTGCGGCGTCGCGCTCTGCAGCGAGCGCACGATCACATCCAGGCCAGACGTGCCGCGATAGGCGGTGAAGGCAAGATCGGTGACGATCAGCCAGCGCTCCGCGCGCGCATACTCGCCATAGCGGTTGGATTCGATCTCGGCGAGATTATCCACCCTGAGGAAATAGGCGCCGGGGCGCAGGGTGCCAAGCGTGTCCGCCAGCGGGAACACGGTCGTCGTCATGGCGTTGGCCGGGCCGGGCGTATCCATTTCGCCCTCCCAGACCGGCGCGCCGGCATCGCCGGGCCGCTCGTCAAAGCCGGACCAGTACCAGTCGCCGGACGCCGCATTGAAGCCGGACGTGATCGTGCGGAAGGCAAGGGCGCGGTCGGTGACGCGCGTTACGGTGATCCTCACCGTCTCGACATTGACCGTCTCGATGGGCACGCCATCGGCGTCAATGCGGGGCAGGATGATGCCGCCGCCGGGAAAGCCCACATAGGCAGGCCGCGCGGCAAAGCTCAGACTTTCGCGCTCCTCGCTGGCAAGGCGGCGCCCATCGGCAGAGGGGAGGCCTTCGCGCAGGGTGAGATTGCGGGTCTGGCCGAAGGTGAGGCCGCCAATGCACAGGCGTGCGCCATCAACGCTCAGCGCCACCGGCTCATTGATCTCGACATAGGCCGAATAGTCCACCTGCGGGTCGAGCGCGCCGGAGAAGACAAGGCAGAGACGCGGGGCATCGCCCTGAACATCGGCAGCGTAGCGCAGATACTCGAAGCGGTCAGAGATGACCGGGGCCGGTCTCGGCGCTTCGGGCGCGCGCGCTTCAAGCCGCGGGCCTTCTGCCCGCGTGTCCTCGCCCGGCCGGTCACAGCTGGCCAGAAGGCCGATACCTGCCAGAGCGCCCGCCAGCGCCAGCAAGAGCCGATTGCGTGACGCCATGTCCTGTCCTCCCCGACGGCGGCCCGATATGGCCGCAACTACCCCGCCCATCCGGACAGTCTTGCATGGCGAGACGCGGATTTCACCCCGCCATCAAAAATTTCCGGACGAACAGGCACTCATGGCTCTGGCCGGTTCATCGCCAGCACATAGCCCTTCAGCCGGCGGGTCTCGATCAGGTCATCGCCAACCACCGCGCGAACCGAGCGGCGCAGCCGGGCGACAGCCACGTCGATGACATTGATCTGCGGGGGAAGGTTCGGAAAATCGGTCCAGACCTCGGCCCACATCGTGTCGCGGCTGACCGGCTCGCCTGCGCGTTCAGCCAGCAGTTTCAGGATATTGAACTCCTGCGGGGAGAGCGGAATGTGCTCCCCGTTCCAGTGCGCGGTGCGCGCCTTGACGCGCACCTCCAGCTGGCCCAGCACGATCACCTCCGGATTGGCCATTTGTCCGGCCCGCCGGGCGAGCGATTTCAGGCGCGCGCGCAACTCCGCCGCGTCAAAGGGCTTGGCCAGATAGTCATCAGCGCCAGCCTCCAGCCCCTCCACGCGCTGATGGGTCTGGCCAAGGCTGGAGAGAATCAGCGCCGGGGCCGTCACCCCCATCTCCCGCAGGCGCGCCAGCACCTGCAGACCGTCCGCGCCATCGGTCTCGATGACCCGATCAATGACCAGCACATCGACGGGAGACGCGCCTGCAAGCCTGATCCCGTCAGCGCCCGAACTGGCGCGTGTCAGTGACCAGCCGCTTTCCGCCGAGACGGCCTCGCGCGCGCACCCGGCCCAGTGGTCCTCGTCCTCGATCATCAGGATATACATGGCAGTGCTCTCCCCTTCGCCAGTCTAGAATGGTCCGCCTGCCGCGTCTGCAAAAGCGGCGTGCTCGGGCGCGTGTGAGGCAGCGCCCGGCTCATGGGACAGGGCGATGAAGCGCGGCTCGCCTTCGCCTGCGCGGATAACGCGCAAGGCGACATCGCGCCGGGCAAGCGCCAGCCGCACCATCGCCTCCTCCGGATCGTCCAGCCGGGCCGTGCCGATCGCCAGCACCACATCGCCGGGCCTCAGTCCCGCCCGCGCCGCCGGGCTGCCGGGCACGATATCGGCCACTTCCACGCCAGCGCCGGCATCGCCAGCGGCCAGCACAATCCCGAAGCCATATCCGGTGTCGGGCCGGCGGGCGAAATCACGCGTGCGCGCGGGATCTGCTGCATCCCGGCGCGCCTCCAACGCGGCGGTGAGCTGGATGCGGGCCTGCCCGTCATGCAGGCTCATGCCGATCTCCTGACCCGGACGGGTCAGCAGCAGCGCGCGGGCCAGATCGCGCGGCGCGGCAAGGCGCTCGCCATTCACGCTGAGCAGGGTATCGCCCGGCCGCAGACCCGCATTGGCGGCAGGCGATCCCGGCTCCACACTTTCAATGAGCACGCCCTGCCCGCTGGCGCGGCCGAGCGCACTGGCCAGCGATCCGTGCAGCGCCCGCACCGTCACGCCGAGATAGCCGCGCTGCACCCGCCCCTCTGCCAGCAGCGCCGCGGCAACCGCCTGCGCGGTGGACGCCGGTACGGCGAGTGAAATGCCGACATTGAAGAAAGCTTCCTGCGGGATCGCGGTATTGACCCCGACCACACGCCCGTCCGCGCCGATCAGCGGGCCGCCGGAATTACCCGGATTGAGCGCGGCATCATGCTGGAGATAGCCGACCGGGTCGGCACCGTCATAGGCGCGCGCAAACCCTCCAATCACGCCGGAGCTGACCGACAGGTGGAAGTCCAGCGGGGAGCCGATGGCAAAGACGCGCTCGCCAATCTGCACATCGTCCCGCCCGTCCCATTCCAGCACCGGCAGGTCCGCATCAATACGCACCAGCGCCAGATCGGTGAGCGGATCACTGCCCACAAGAACGGCCCGCACGCGGCGGCCATCGGCCAGGCGCGCCTCAATGCGGCGTGCATCGGTGATGACATGGTGATTGGTCAGCACATACCCCCCGGCGGCGACGGCAAATCCCGACCCGGTGCGCCAGGACCAGCCCCCGGCAGGCGGCTCGGCGTTCGCGTCATCAGCGGGCAGGGCCTGCCCGGCTGCGACCATCACCGGCTCGGCCGCGGCGCGCTCGGCATAGAGCGTGACCACAGAGGCGAGTGCGCGTTCCAGCACGCCATCTTCTGGCGAGGTCTGCGCAGTCGGCACCGCGGCGATTTCAGGAGCAGGCACCGCGCCGGGCTGGCGGGCGGACAGCAATTGCGCGCCCGCAAGAAGCGTCAGGCTGACCCCCGCCAGAACGGCGATACGCACAGGATTGACATCCATGGATCGGCTCCCGGTCCGTTAGAGCCGCCAGAGTGCGGGGACGCACGCGCGGGGGCTACTGACAAGCCTTGTCAGGTTTGAAGACTTGCAGACAGGCCGGATTCTGACAAATCCTGACAGGACTGGATTTCGGCTTTTCTACCCGACGCGGGCGCGCTACCGGTTGAAGTGCAACACGGCGGAGACGAGCTTCGGGGCTGTCCTGACAGCATTTCGCCGCAAACAGATGAAGTCTTGTTCTTCGAGGAGTATGCACAATGAAAATGTCATCTTTGCTTGCAGCCACTGCCGCCGTCGCGCTGTGCGGTGCTGCCATCGCCCTTGACGAAGAGGGCACCAATATCGCCGAGACCGAGCGCAGCGAAACCACCACCGGCGTGGAACTGCTCGCCCTGTCCCAGGATCTCTATGCCTATGGCATTGATGCCCGCGATCCGCTGGCGGTTATTGTGGCCGCGCGCATCCGTCAGGGCGTCGATGTGGAAGAGCGCGAGTTCGAGATCGCCGAACAGGATGGCGAGGCCGAGGAGGCCGATATCGAGCTGGCCTCTGCCGAGGACATGCTGGACGAGGCGCGGGTGCTGGCACGCGGCGACGAGGCGCTGTCGGCGCTGATCGCGGAAACCGAGGCCCAGGCCGCCCGCGGCCGGGTTGGCGGACCGGGCCGGGCGAGCGGCTGGGTCAGCGCGCGCGGTACGACCAGCTACAACATCACCTTCCGCGGCGGCGAGCGCGCCGCCGTGTGGGCAAACGGTCCGGGCCGTACCGATCTGGACATGTATGTCTACGACCAGAACGGCAATCTGATCTGCCGGCATATCGACTATTCCGACCGGATGTCCTGCTTCTGGACCCCGCGCTGGACGGGCACGTTCCGCGTCGAGATCCGCAATCTCGGCCAGGTGGGCGTCAGCTTCAACATGGTGACCAACTAGGCCGGAACAGGTTCCGGCTGCTCCCGCCGGAAACCGGCTGGCGGGCGGTGCAAGGTGTCGGGCCTTGCGCCGCCCGCTGGCCATCACGCTGACCGTCAATGTCAGGTTTTGGCGCTCACCCGCGCGCGGGGGCCGCGATAGGATGAACGCCGCAGGACACAGGGCGGGGAGGGCATTGCAATGAGATGGGCACACCGGGTTTCAGGCGCTCTGGCCGGCCTCTTCCTGTTGCTGGCCGCGCCGGTCCATGCCGATGCGCCGGGCCGCCACGCGCTGCTGATAGGGGCTTCGGGCTATGACGAGGCGCGTATCGGGCCGGGCGTGGAGCTGTTCGGGCCGCGCAATGATGTCGCGCTGATGATCCGCGCGCTGCGCGCCTATGACGTTCCCGACACCAACATCCATGTTCTTGCAGACGGGCTGGACCAGACAGGCATCGACTTTGCCGCCCATGGTGAGCCCGTCCGGGCCGAGATCATGGCGGCCTTCGCCCTGATGCTGGAGCGCGTGCAGCCCGGAGACGAGATCCTCGTCTATTTCTCCGGCCACGGCTCGCGCCAGCCCCAGCCGGAAGGCGCGCCCATCCCCGAAGCCAACGGGTTTGACGAGATTTTCCTCCCCCTGGATATCGGTGCCTGGGAGGGTGCCCATGGCGACCGGCAGGCCGGTGTCCGGAACGCGGTCATTGATGACGAGATCGGCGAATTCCTCGATGCACTCCGGGAACGCAACGTGTTTGTCTGGCTGGTGGTCGATACCTGCCATTCGGGCGGCGCCAACCGGGGCGCGGGGCCGGGCGGAGAGTTCCGCACCCGCGCCGTCACCGAGGACATGCTGGGCATTCCGGTGGAGGCACGCCTGGCCGCCGAGAGCCGTGCACGCGCCACGCGGTCAGGCAGCGCGGTAGCCCGCCCCGAGGCGTCCATCCCGGTGCGCCATCAGGGCGAGGGCGGGTTTGTCGCCTTCTATGCCGCCCATTCCGGCCAGCTCGCGCTGGAAGGCCTGATGCCGATGATCGGCGCACCGGATGCCCGCAAGAATCTCGGCGTAATGACCTTCCACATCGCCAACGGGCTGATGCAGGGGGGCGTGGCGACCTATCGCGAGCTCGCCTACCGGGTGCTCTCCGGCTATAACGACTGGGGCAGCCGCGCGCCCGCCCCACTGTTTGAAGGCGATCTGGACCGCACGCTTCTGGGACAGGAAGGCGCCATCCGCACCCCCTACTGGCAGGCCCGCCACCTCGCCCGCGATACCGCAGAGATCGAGGCCGGAGCGCTTGACGGTATCGGCGAGGGCGCGGTGTTCGAAATCGTCGTGCGCGACCCCGATACGCAAGGTCCCCACCCCTCCTTCCCCGGCCCCTATTATGTGGAGGCCGTCGAGGTCGGCCAGACCGGCACGCGCGCGGTGCTGACCGGCTTTGAAGGGCACGAGGCCGCCCGCGCCCTGCCCGGCCGCACGGCCTTCATGACGGCGCGTCTGGTCGATCCGGGCGTGCGTTTCACCCTGAGCGTTGCCGTGGAAAGCGCGCCGGATGCGCCGAGCGCGCAGGAGCAGGCCGCCATGACGGCGCTCGCCCGGCTGGCAGCAGCCAATCCCGACACGCTGATGGCACCGCTGGATTTCCGCCCGGCATCTGAGCCCGCCGATGTGCGTATCCGCGTGCAGGACGAGGCTATATGGCTGTTACGCGGGGAGCCGGACATCATTGCCACGGGGCGCGACCGCTCTGCGCGCATCGCTCTGGAGCCCGGCACCGGGCCGGATGCGCTGATGAGCATGATCGAGGCCGAGCTGCAGAAGCTCTCGCGGGTGCGCAACCTTCTCAATGCCGCGAGCGCGCTGCAGGGTTCGGCCGGTCTTTCCAACCTGCATTACGAGGCCTTTGTCTGGCGGGCGACGCCGCCGCGCCTGTCTGACAATGCGCGCGCGCCCGATGACTGGGCCTGCTCGCTGCCGAGCCCGGACGCCATTCCCCAGGATGCTGTGGCGTTCAGCGAGCTTGGGGCGAGCGACCTTGATGCGCTGGACCTCTATCATTGCGACATCGTCTATGTGCGCCTGACCAATACCGGCGACCGGCCGATCGACGTGACCCCGCTCTATATCGACAGTCAGGCGGGTGTGTACCGCCTGCCCTTCCTTGGTCCGGCCGCCACCACGCGGATCGAGCCGGGCGAAACGCCGCGCATCGTCTGGGCGGGTCTGCGCACGTTTGACTGGAGCACGGGCCAGCCGGCCAGTTCCGGGCTTGAGCGTCTGGTCCTGCTGGCGGTGGAACGTGAACGCGGCGCTGCGGTGCCGCTCGACTTCTCCTTCCTCACCCAGACCAGCCTGACGCGCTCCGGCGATACCCGGGTAGATGCCGCCCAGCAATCCGCCCTTGGCCAGCTCATGGGCATGGCCGCCTTTGGCGGGTCGGCGACGCGCAGTGCCCGCTCGCGTCCTGCCCTTGATGCGCAGGCCGGCACCATCCTCTTCCAGTGGCGGCTGATCCCGCCCGGCGAGCCGGGGAGCTAGACCGATGTGGACAGCGCTCCTTCTTGCCACGTCACTGGCAGCCCAGTCGCCCGGACCCTATTCCGGTCTGCAAGGCCAAGCGGTCGCCGCCTGCGCGCAGGCAGAAGCCGCGATGGAGGCGAACCGTTTTCAGGACGCGGCCGCCCTGTTCCAGAGCTGTAACCAGTTAGCACGAACGGGTCTGGACCTGGAGCGAGGGGAGCTTTGGGCGCTGCAGGCACATATCAACTACCGGATGGCAGCCGCCCGCGAGGCCAACGGTGACGCTCACGGTGCGCGCAATGCCCGCGCCATGGCCGACCGCTATGACCAACTCGCCCGTTACCTCCCGGATATAACTCTTGAGGCCCGGGCCCGCACTCTGTTCGCGGAGGGCCGCTACGCCGAATCCGAGGCCATTGCGCTCGCACGCCTCGCCGAGGCCGAGGCTGGCGGTGAATTTGCCGGGACCATTGAGAGCCGTCTTTACGGGCTGGCGCGCACGCTATTGCCGCAAGGGCGCGCCGAAGAGGCCATTCCGCTTCTGGAACGTGCAGTCCGGCTAGCCAGAGCCAGCGGCGAATCCGGCGAGCCCTTCGTCTACCTCAACGATCTTGCGGAAGCCTATTTCGACACCGGCCGCTTCACCGACAGCGCCGCCATATTGCGGGGTCTTTACGAAGGCTCGGACGGCTCGGCGCGGGAAACCTATGGCAATAATCTCGCCCGCGCGCTGGACGGGGCGGGTCTGCACAGCGAGGCGGAAGTCCTGCTGCGCAGCGCGGTCGCCGATGCAAGGGCCGGCGATGGCGGCATGTGGTCCAGCCCGCACAGGCTGGCGCGGGTGCTCTTCAACCTAGCCCGCAATCTCGCGGCTCAGGGCAGGCATGATGAAGCGGCCAGCCTGTTTGCGGAATCCGCCGCGCTGACCGTGCAGCGCCGCCCGGCGGGCCATACCGACATCATCGCGGCGCACACCTGGCTGGTGGGCCATAGCCTAACCGGGACCAGCGACCCACGCGCCGCGCTGAACGGCGCGCGCATCTTGAGCGCCAACCTCGACCGGTATCTCGCCTCGGGCGGAGACGGCACCCAGCGCCAGCGCGCGATCCAGAATGCCGGGGAGCCGCAAGCCCTCTTCACCCTGCACGTGGAAGCCGCCTGGGCCGCCGCCAATCCCGGAGATCAGCCATGAAGACGCTTCTGAACCGCAGCGCCGCCCCGCTGGTCCTGTCGGCCTGTCTGTCGCTCATCCCTGTTCAAGCCGTTGAGGCGTCAGCCATTGGATTTGCCGCTATCGCGTCGCAGCAGGCCAGCATTCCGCCGCAGGACATGGCTGCCATCGAGCGCCACAACGCAGCAGGTGAGGCCGCCTTCCGTAGCAGCGATTTCCGCACAGCCACGCGCGAGTTCGAGGCCGCCTTCCTGATCTATCACCGCCATCTGGGACTGGAACATCCGCTGTCTGTGGTGGCAGGCGCCAATATGGGCATGTCCATGCTGGGTCAGGGCCGGTTTGCCGAGGCGCTGGAAGTGCTGGAGGTCGCCGACGAGATTCTGGCAGAGATCGATCCGCAAAATGCCCGCCGCCCCGGCATCCAGCGCGCGATCGGGATGGCCCGCACCCGGCAGAACCCCGGCGCACCGGCAGGCGCCCAGCCCGCGCCGCAACAGCAACCACAGCAGTCCCAGCCGCCCTCCCCACAGCCGATCTCGGGCAGCTCCGCCGACGCACTCAATAACGAGGCCGCACGCGCCTATCAGGCCGGAGACTATGCCCGCGCAGAGACAGGCTTCCTGCAGGTTCTAGCCGCCCACGAACGGGCGGGCTCTGGCAATAGCGAGGCGGCAGGGGTCGCCTGGGTCAATCTGGGCGAGGTCTATAGCCAGACGAACCGGCTGGGCGAGGCGGAGAACGCGCTCGCCCGCGCCCGCGTGATCTTTTCTGCGCTAGCATCCGATCATCGCTATCTGGCCGTGGTGAGCAATAATCTCGCCTCGGTGCAGAACCGTCAGGGCGGGCCTGCTGGCGCACTGGCAAGCTATGAAGCGGCTCTTGCCAGCATGCGCGCGACCTTCGGGGCCGATCATCCCAACACGGCCGCCGCGATGGGCAATGTGGCCGGTGCCTATCTGGCGCTGGGGCGCGTGCACGAGGCCCGCCCGCTTCTGGAACAGGCGCGCGCCATCGAGACCGCCCACCATGGCGAAGGTTCGGCGGAAGGCTTTGATACGCTGAGCGGGCTGGGGCAGGCCTATCTCGATCTCGGGCTTTATGGTCAGGCAATCCGCCTGCAGGAGGAGGCGATTGCCGCCTTTACCCGCACCGACAACACCAATCCCCGACATCTCGCCGTGCTGCGCACCCGGCTTGGCCGCGCCCAGCAGCAGGCGGGGCAATCGGCGCTGGCCGAGCGCACCCTCACCACCGCCTTGTCAGAAACCGAGACCGCGTTCGGCGCAGGCGCACTGGAGACGATCACGGCCCTCAGCGCTCTGGCGGCTGCCGTCTTCGATCAGGGCCGGTTTGGCGATGCCGCCAGCCTGCAACGCCGCGCGCTCGCAGATGCCGAACGCCTGACCGGGCCTCACGCCGCCAGCACAATCGGCGCCATGCAGAGCAATCTGGCGGGCAGCCTGCGCATGATGGGCGAGCTGGATGAGTCTGAACGCCTCTACCGGGCCACCCTCGCCGATGCGCGCACCCGGCCGGGCACCGCAGAGCTTGCCGTCAGCCTTGAAAACCTTGCCGGGCTGCGGCGTCTGCGCGGTGATCTTGATGAAGCGGCGCGCCTGCAGGTTGAGGCGCTGACGCTTTATCGCGATACGCTGGGCGAGACCCATCCCCAGACCCAGCGCGCCCGCGCCAATGCCGGCACCACTTTGGGCCTTGCAGGTGATCATGCGGGCGCGGAGGGGCTGATGCGCGGCGGGCTGGAAGGGATGGAGGGCCGGGTGCCCGAAACCCATCGCGCCCTCCTGATCGCGCGCTCCAATCTCGGCTGGCTTTACCTCCGCCATATGGGCCGCAGCGCGGATGCGCTGAGGCTTTACCGCACCGTGTCCGCCTCCCTCATCGCCACCGCGCGCGGCGAAGGCGAAGCCAGTGAAACGGCGGAAGCCGGTCTTCTGCGCCGCCGTAACGATCTCTTCCAGCTCCATGTCGATGCGGCGTGGAGCGTGGCCAACCCGAACGGATAGACCCATGCTGAGGATTGCACCCGTCCGCCTTGCCCGCACCCTCCTGACCTGTGCCGCCCTTGCCGGGTGTACGCTTTCAGGGCCAGCCCTTGCGCAAGGCTCCACCGCCTGTGCCGAAGGCGCGATGAGCTATGAGTGCCTGCGCGCGGAAGGGTATTGGGCCGCCCAGTGGGCCATCCAGACCTCCGCCACCGAGGCGCTCTCGCAGGTGGGTGCGCGCTTTGCCTCCGGCGATGATGCGCTGGGGCTTCTGGTCGCCGAGCGCCGCCGGGTCAGCGAACAGCGCTCTGCCGCCGAGCGCAGCCTCTATGAAGCCTTGAGCCTGCCGGACGCAGCCTCGCGCGAAGCCGCCACCGGCGCGGCCCGCACCGCGCTGGAGGCCGCCACCGGGCGGCTCAGCGAGATCGATGCCTCGCTGGCGCGTGACTTCCCCGAATATGTGGAGCTGACCAGCCCCGCCCCCCTCACCGTGGAGGGAACGCAGGCGCTTCTCGGTGCAGACGAGGCGCTGCTGCTGATCCTGGCCGGTGAACGGGCGAGCTTCGTCTTCGTCATCGACCGGGAGGGCATTGACTGGGCGCGTATCGAGGTGACCTCCAGCGAACTGGCCGAAGCGGTGAACGTGCTGCGCACCGGGCTCGATCTCGATCATGGCCGCGGCCCGTGGAATGCGGTGTCGGTGCAGACGGCCTCCGCAGCAGCCAGCTTGCCGGTCTTTGACCGCGCGGCAGCCTACCGGCTCTACCAGCAATTGCTAGCGCCGGTGGAGGCCCGGCTGGAGGGTAAGACCCATGTCTACGCCGTCCCGTCCGGCGCGCTGTCCAGCCTGCCGCTGGGGCTATTGGTCACCGAGGCACCGCAAGGGGCCGACACCGATACCGATGCGCTGCGCTCCACACCCTGGCTGGCGCGCCGCTTTGCCATGACGGTGCTGCCCTCGCCTGCCTCGCTGCGCTCGCTCTCCCGTTTCGGGGCCAGCGGCGCGACGGAGGCCTTCCTTGGTGTCGGCGATCCCTGCATTGGCACGCGCGCGGGCGCAGGGTGCGAACGCGCGGCCCGGCCCGGCGGTTCGGCCCATCGCGGCGGGGCTACACGCGGCGTCTTCGGCGCCAGCACCAATGCGGACGGCGTGTTCCTCGCCGATGTGGAGGCAGTGCGCGCCCTCTCCGCCCTGCCCAATACAAGGCCCGAACTCGTTGCGCTGGCAGAAGCTTTTGGCGCACGCCCGGACCGCGATCTGCTGGTGGGCGATGCCGCCACCGAAACGCAATTGCGCACGATGAGCGACCTGTCCAACCGGCGGGTGATCACGTTTGCGACCCATGGCCTGATCGCGGACGAACTGCCGGGCCTCACCGAACCAGCGCTTGTCCTCACCCCGCCGGCTGAAGCCAGCGATCTTGATGACGGGCTTCTCACCGCCTCTGAAATCGCGCGCGACCTGACGCTTGATGCCGACTGGGTGATCCTCTCGGCCTGCAACACGGCCGCTCCGGGCGGGGCGGGCGCGGAAAGCCTCTCAGGGCTCGCCAGCGCCTTCTTCTATGCCGGGGCGCGCGCGCTTCTGGTCTCGCACTGGGTGGTGGACGACGCGGCCGCCCGCCGCCTGACCACGGGCACGCTTTCGGCGATGAATGCCAATCCGCAGGCCGGGCGCGCCGAAGCGCTGCGCCGGTCCATGCTGTCCATGATGGATGATCCCGAGTTTGCCCACCCGGCCATGTGGGCGCCCTTCGTGCTGGTCGGCCAGAACCGCCCTGCGGAGTGAGGGAGGCCTTGGCCCTCGTCCTTCGAGACGCTCACTGACGCTCGCCCTCAGGATGAGGGCCAATTTCACCAGCTCCCCTCATGCTGAGGAGCCGCGATAGCGGCGTCTCGAAGCACGCAGCAAAAACTCTTACCGCCCGCCGCCCGTCAGCAGGGTGATGAGGGTGCGCACATCCTCCAGCCGTCCGGCGATGACGGGGCTGGTGCGCACCTCCTCGGCCTCCAGTACCTCGAACGCGTCCTCCCCGCCCGCACGGCGCAGGGCCGTGATGGAGTATTTGAACACGTCCGGCTCGCAATTGGCCCCGGTTGCCGGATTGACGGCATAGAACTGGCCGAACTGGCCGGTATTGGTGTGCAGGATGCAGCGTTCTTCGGGGCTTAAGGACAGCCAAATCAGCGCGCGGAAATCATCAAGCGCCGGGCCGGCATAGTCCGAATGGCCGAGCCCGCGCCCGCCTGCAAGGCTGGTATCAACCGTGCTCAGCCCCTCCACGACGACCGGATAAGGCGGGCTGGCATCGCCTGCGCGTGCATTGCCGCCATTGATCCGGCGCGACAGGGACAGCGCCCGGTCCCGGCTGGAGGCATAGAGCGTCATGCCCTGCGCGAGATGGCGCAGGGCGGGGATGCGTTCCATGAAGTCGGATGCATCGACATCAGGTGAGGCCCAGACCACCTGATCGAACAGCGGTTCGGGCGGGCTGGGGTAAGTCCCGGCCAGCCGTGCCAGCGCCTCGACCAGAAAGCGGTTGCCCATGGAGTGGGCAACGATGTGGATGCGGCTGGCCTGCGCCCCGTTCATCAGCAGGAAGATGAAGGCCTCGAGGTCGCGGACATTCTCTTCCGTCACCTCGCGCCCGTCAGCAAAATAGCCCAGAAGCGAGCCGCGCGACGGCCAGGAATAGAGCGAGGGCACGCCGTCAATTTCCAGATCGACGGCCAGCTGGGCAGCCCGCTCCGCCGCGCCGCGGAAGTCTGAATTGTAGCCATGGATGAAGAGCAGCAGCTCGCGCCGTTCCGAGCTGTCCATCGCCTGGCCCAGCGCGTCGGTGAAGGCGTAGTCATCGGCAAAGGGCTCCACCCGGTCGATGATGAAATAATCGGCCCGGTAGCCGTCAAGATCGCCCGGATAGCGATCGCGCCGCGGGATCGACCCGACCTCCCGGTTGCGCGGCACCGAGACCGTCACCACGCCGAGATCCAGCGGGGCGCGGTCGGGCCCGTAAAAGATATTGGGGTCCTGGGAACCGGTGCGGGCCCGGTTGGTGCCGTAGAAGACCGGCACGATCACATGGTCTGCGTCGGCCGAAGCGGCCGGGTCGCGCACCAGAAAATCGGCATCCTCGCGGGCCGCCCGCTGGATCAGCACGGCAAGCTGGGCTTCCATCTCCGGCAGGGCATGGGGCTCGCCGGCAGCGGATGCCAGACGCTCCACCTCCACAAAGGTTTCAGCAATCGAGAGGAAGTCGCGGGCGCGCACAGCGCCTGCCGCCACCAGCACGGCATCAGCCTCGTCAAGCGTCTCGCGGGCGCGGTCAAACGCGCCAAGGCCCGCCTCCAGGCGTGCCTGCGCCACCAGACCATGCGCCCACTCGCCGCGTACCCCGTCCTGCGCCGCAATCAGCGTGCGGGCCTCGCCATAGGCGGCGCGGGCACCGGCCACATCCGAACAACTGGCGCGCAGATCGGCCAGATCGAGCCAGAAAGCGATCTGTTCTGCGGGCTCCAGCTCCAGATCGGCAAAGTCCAGCGCCTCGACCTGCGACGGGTCGAGATCACAGCCTTGCGCGTGCGCAGCGCCGGCCGGCAGGGCCAGCCAGACCCCACACATCACCGCCCAACCGATAATCCAGCCTCGCACCATCTGCCGCCGGCCTTTCCTCGCAACCGTTTCGAAGTTTGGGACAAGCATACCCCGTCTTCAAGCGGGGAGGATAAGTCTTCGCCCCATTTCCGGCACACCTTTCGATAAATGTAAGTCTTTCAACGGCCATGAGATTGTTTGCCAGCCCGGCAAGGACCGGTAATCATGGGGATAAGGACGAAGCGCATGCGGGGAGGTGCGGTGATGCGGGGTCACTGGGTGACATCATGGCTGCTGGCACTGGTGCTCGGCGCAAGCGCGTTTGCCGCCGCGCAGGAGGACAGCCCGCCCGTTGCTGCCAGCATTACCGATGCCAGTGTACGCGCGCTGATCGAGGCGGCTGAAGCCATCGAGATGGAGGCCGATCCGCCCGCCGCCCGCGCCGCCTGGCAGGCCGTCTGGGAGGCAGCAAGCGCGCTGGAAGGTGTGCCCGAAACCGCGATGGCCGAGCTCGCCAACCAGCTCGGCTCGGCGGATTTCTATGCTGGCGGGCGCGAGACGGCACTGGGCTGGTTCCAGCAGGCCGCAGACGTGTTTGCCGCCGCGGGTCCGGACTATCTCGTGCCGCTGGAGCAGTCGCTCGGCAATGCAGCCTCCATCCTCGGTACGCTGGGCCGTCTTGACGAAGCCGAAGCCACCCAGCGCGAGGTGCTGGAGGTACGCCTGCAGCTCTATCCTGAAGAACATGTGCAGGTCGCCCGCTCCTATTTCGAGCTGGGCTCGGTGCTCAATGCGCGCGGCCAGCTGGATGAAGCGATCGAACTGGTCGAGCGCTCTCTGGTGATCCGCGAGGCAGTGCTGGAAGACGGCCATCCCTTCATCGCCATGACGCGGGTCTCGCTCGCCGCCATCCTCACCCGCGCCTACCGGCATGAAGAGGCGGCCGATCTGTCGCGCGAAGGCGCACAATCGCTGGAGGCCAATCTGCCGCCGGGCCACCCCTTCATCGCCTTTGCCCAGTCCAACTATGCCGGCGCGCTCAATGCCTGGGGGCGCCACGAGGCTGCCGAGCCCTTGCTGCGCCGCCTTCTGGAAGTGCGCCGGGAAACGCTGGGCGACACCAATCCGCAGGTGGCCGACACGCTCAACAATCTTGCCGTCTCGCTTTTTGCGCAGGGCCGCGCGGCTGAAGCCCGCCCGCTCTTCCTTGCCGCGCGCGACATCTACCGGGCGGCGTCCGGCGCCGGTTCGGTGGAAGCGGCCCGCATGCAGATGAACGCCGCAGATGCCGCCTTTGCGCTCGGCGATTACGCGGCCGCCCGCGCCGAGTGGGAAGACACGCTCGCCGTCTTCGACGCCGCGGGCACGGTCGGGCTCGACCGGGTGCGCGTGCTGTCGGAGCTTGCCGCCCTGCAGGCCGTGACCGGCGATCACGATGCCGCGCAGCGCAACATGACCGAAGCCGGCTTTCTGGCCGCGAACTATCTGCCCTTTGGCCACGAACGCCGGCTGATGCTGGCCATTGACGAGGCCTGGACCCAAAGCCTCGCAGGCGGGCACCGCACCCATGTGCCGCGCATCGTCAACACCTCGGTCTACGACCTCGCCCGCGGTCTTGATCTGGCCGATCTTGATGGCGCGCGCGATGCCGCAAGATCACGCCAGCGCGCCTTCCGCCGGGCGCTCGACATCGCCTATGAGGCGGGCGAGGCCGGGAATGTCTTCCAGATCCTGCAATACGTCCACGCCACGGGCCTGGCGCTTGCCGCCGAGGCGACCGCCCTGCGCGCGCGGGCAGAAGGCGTTGACGGCGCAGAGTTGCTGCGCGCCCGTCAGGAAGGCTGGCGCCATCTGCGCCGGGCCGAAGACGCCTATATCCGCCTGCGCTCCACACCGGGCGCACCCGATCAGGCAGCCCTGACCGCGGCGCGCGAAAGCTACACCGCCGCGCGCAGCCAGCTTGCCGCCCTCGCCGCGCCGGGAGGCGCATACCGCGCCAGCTTTGCCAGCCTGCAGGATGTCAGCGCCGCCCTGAACCCCGGCGAGGCCATCATCGCCTTTGCCTTCACCGAAGGCGGCGGGGTGGTGATGCGGATGGATGAGCGCGGGCTGGTCATGGACCGGCTGGCCATCAGCGAATCCGACGCGCTTGCTGCCATCACCCGCCTGCGCCCGGCGCTGGAGGCCGGTGCGGCCGGCGCGGTGGATACGCCCTTCCCGGCGGACGATGCCCACGCGCTTTATGCCGGGATATTTACCCCGGCCATCCTGGACGGCCTTGCGCCGGACACAGCGCTCTTCATTCTCGCTGACGGGCCCTACCGCTCACTGCCCTTCCCGGTCCTCTTGACCGCGCCGCAGGACGGCGCGCTGACCGGCGCTGCGGCGCTGCGCAGCGCGCCCTGGCTGATCCGTGACCATGCCGTGACCACGCTTCCGGCCCTGTCAGGGCTGGTGGAGCGGCAGGGGACAGGCCGGGCCCGGCAACCCTTCCTGATCGGATTTGGCGCCCCGGCCTTCACCGGCGAACCGGAAGCGGAAGGTTTCACCCTCGCCTCGCTGGTGCGCAGCGGTGGCGGGGATGCGGCCCGCGCCCTCTCCTCGCTCGCCCCGCTGCCCGGCGCGGAAGCCGAGCTGACCGAGCTGGCCGCCGTGTTCGGCGCTGCCCGCGCCGACATACGCCTTGGCATGGCCGCCACCGAGACGGCAGTGAAAACGGCTGATCTCACCCGCGCCAGCGTGCTGGTCTTCGCCACGCACGGGCTTCTGCCCGGCGAGCTGGAAACGGTGTTCGAACCGGCGCTCGCCTTTACCCCGCCGCCTGCGCCGAGCGCGTTTGATGACGGGCTGCTGACTGCCTCGGAGATTGCCGGGCTGCAGCTCGACGCGGACTGGGTGATCCTGTCAGCCTGCAACACGTTTGCCGCCGACGGTACAGCGCGCGCGCCCGACCGGCTGGCGCAGGCCTTCCTCTATGCAGGCGCGCGCAGCCTGCTGGTCTCGCACTGGACGGTGCGCGATGACGCGGCGGCGCGCCTCAGCGCCGGTACGGCAAGGCGGGCGGCGCAAGGCTCGGCCCGCGCAGAAGCATTCCGCGATGCGGTGCTGGAGCTTATCGGCGATGAGAGTGTCGCGGGCGGCGCGCATCCGGGCGTATGGGGCCCGTTCGCCCTGATCGGCGGATAGGCGGGCGCCCGTGTCAGTTGGTGATCAGATAATAGGCGACCGTCCCGGCCGTGAGATTGGTGATCTCGATATGAAAGGGCTCGCTCCAGACCGGCACCCACTGGCAGGTCACCGGCGCGGCACCGACCAGCGTCTCGCACACGGCCTCCCCGTCCGCTCGGCGGATGGACAGGCGCAACGTACCGGTTCCGCGTGTCTGCACCGAGACGCGCGCAGCCCGGCCCGAGTGGAAGCTGTCACGCAGCAGCGCCGCCTCGCCCGCGCCGATCACGCCATTGCGGTAGGCCGGGCCGGCAATGCGGCCCCGGACCGGCGGCACGGCCTCGCCCAGCACGGCAGCCTGTTCACGCCAGAGCGCAGCAAGATCATCCTCACCGTCTGCGGGGCGCGCACCGGCCCCGTCGAGCAGCGAAGAGGCCGCCAGCAGGCCCGGCCCGTCACCGGCGGCCTGCGCGCGCAGGCCGATATCGAGCGCGGCCATGATCTGCCCGTCCGGCTCGGCCACCGTGCCAATGCTGGCCGCTTCGCGCGTGGCACAGCCAGCGAGCGCAAAGGCCAGTGCCAGAACCGGCAGGACGGCTATACGCAGACGAGGCGGCATGCAGGGCAACTCCCATGGTGAACAGCCCGGCCAGTCTAGACCGGCCTTCGGGCGGGATGAAGGGTTTAAGGACAAGGCTCCTGCATTCCACCTTCGCCCGGCTGACGGCGCTAATCGCCTTCATGGTAAGCCTCGCGGCGACGGTGATCTTTCTCATCGCCTATCTGGCCTTTGCCTTCGTGTCCGAACAGACGCTGCGCCAGCTGATCGACACCGATGCGGCAGGTCTCGTCGACATCTACGCCATCGAGGGCGATGAGGGCCTGCGCCGCACGCTGGATGACCGGCTGGCCATGCGCCCGCTGGAAGGCGAGGAGCCGGTCTATCTGCTGGCCAGCCCCGATGGCGAGCGCGTCACCGGCAATCTTGGCAAATGGCCCGACGCCTTCGTGCTGGATGCGAGCTGGATTCATGGCGGATTCCAGGTGGATGGCGCGCCCTTGCCGGTGATGGGCCGGGCCTTCCTGATGCCGCAGGACTACCGCCTGTTCGTGGGCCGCTCCACCACGCGGCAGGAAGAGGCGCTGGCCCGGCTGCGTACCATCTTCATCGCGGGCTTCTTCATCACGCTGACGCTGGGCGTGGCGGGCGGGTTCGTCGCGGCGGGGTGGATCATGGGCCGGGTGGAGAAGCTCAACCGGACCTGTCAGGCCGTGCGGGACGGAGCTATCGACCAGCGCGCGCCCGGCGGTGAAGGCGCAGACGAGTTCGGGCTTCTCTCGCGCAATATCAACACCATGCTGGACCGGATCGAGCGGCTGATCAGCGCCCAGCGCGACGTGTCCGACCTGACCGCCCACGAATTGCGCACCCCGCTCATCCGCATCGACCGGACGCTGGCCGAAGCCGGTAGTGACCCTGCCCGCATCGAGGCCGCCCGCGAGCAGCTGGCCGAGATGGGCGAGCTGATCAACTCGCTCATGGATATCTCCGCCATCAGCGCGGAGATCGGGGATAATCGCGGGCTGGAGACCCTTGATCTTGCCGAACTCGCCCGCTCCGTCGCTCCGCTTTATGCTGATGTCGCCGCGGAAAAGGGCGCGAGCGTGAAGGTGGAGGCGTCGCGGCCGGTCATGATGCGCGCCAGCCCCGCCCAGATGGGCCGGCTGATTGCCAACCTCCTCGACAATGCGGTGAAATTCCTGCCTGAGGGCGGAGAGGTGAAAGTGATCGTGAGGGAAGGCCCGACGCTGATCGTGGAAGATAACGGCCCCGGCGTACCGGCAGACTGGCGCGAGCGCGTCTTCATGCGCTTTGCCCGCATCCGCCATGGTGACGGCCCGGCTGGGCACGGGCTGGGCCTGTCCTTTGTCCACGCCGTCGTCCGCCGCCACGGCCTTGCCATTGACGTGGAAGACGCCCGGCCGGGCGCGGCGCGGCCCGGTGCGCGCTTCATCGTCCGGCCTGCGGGCGCAGCCGGATGAGCCAGCCCCCCTCTCTTTCGAACCTGGCACGCGACTTCGCCCGGATCGGGTTTCTAAGCTTTGGCGGTCCCGCCCCGCAGATCGCCATGCTGCATGACCTCGCCGTCGAGGAGCGCGGCTGGATCAGCGACAGCGCCTTCCTGCGCGCGCTCAATGTCTGCCATCTATTGCCTGGCCCGGAAGCGATGCAGCTGGCCACCTGGATTGGCTGGCGGCTGGGCGGGATACGCGGCGGTCTGATCACGGGCGGGCTTTTCGTCCTGCCCGGCGCGCTCATCATGCTCGCGCTGTCCATCCTCTACGTGCTGGCCGCTGATCTCACCCTTGTGGAGGGCGCGTTCTTCGGGGTGAAGGCCGCCGTGCTGATAATCCTTGTGGGCGCCGTGATCCGGCTGGCTTCAAGGACGGTGAAGACACCCGCCGCCTTCGCCATTGCCGGTGCCGCTTTCATCGCCCTTGGCCTCGGCATCGCCTTTCCCATCGTGATCGCGGCGGCAGGCCTTGCCGGATGGCTGGCCGCGCGCTGGATGGCCGCAGGCCATCACGAGGAGGTGGGCGAGGCCGAACCCGCAGGCGAAGCCGCTTCGCTTACATCAACCGCCCTGTCACTGCTGGTCTGGGCCGCGATCTGGCTCGCGCCGCTGGTGCTGACCGCGCTTCTGCTCTCTCCCTCCCACCGGCTGGTGGAAGTGGCGGGCTTCTTCTCCTGGCTCGCCCTGGTCAGCTTTGGCGGGGCCTATGCCGTGCTCGCCTGGATGGCGCAGGCGGGCGTCGAGCAATATGGCTGGCTGAGCGCCGGCGAGATGGCAGACGGGCTGGGCCTTGCCGAATCCACGCCCGGCCCGCTCATCCTCGTCACCCAGTTCACGGGTTTTCTGGCTGGCTACCGCATGCCCGAACCCTTCGGCGCTATTGTCAGCGGGATTGTCGGCGCGGCGCTGACGCTGTGGGCGGTCTTTCTGCCCTCCTTCATGGCGATCTTCACCCTCGCCCCGTGGATGGAAAAGCTGAACCGGATCACGGCCCTGCAAAGCGCGCTGGCAGGAATCTCATCGGCCGTGGTCGGCGTGATTGCGAGCCTTGGCGTCTGGTTTGCCGTGCAGATCCTGTTTGCCGATACCGGCTCAATGAGCCTTGGCCCGTTGCGCGTGGTGACGGCGGACATCACGACGATCGAGCCGTGGGTCATCGCCATCGCAGCCCTTTACGCCGTGCTGGCCTTTATCCTCAAACGGGGCGTGATGACGCTGGTCGCGGCGGGGCTGGTGGCCGGCCTTGCCCTGTCGATTGCAGGGCTGATCTGAGCGGTCAGTGCCCCTCGAACGCCACGAGGGCAGCAACCGGCACGTCCATGGCGCGGATGCGGTCCGCCCCGCCCAGCTCTGGCAGGTCAACCACGAAGGAGGCCCCCGTCACGCTGGCCCCGGCCCGGCGCAGCAGCTTTATCGCCGCTTCGGCCGTACCGCCCGTGGCGATGAGATCATCAACCAGCAGCACGCGCTCGCCGGGCTTTATCGCATCGGTGTGCATCTCCACCTCGTCGGTGCCATATTCCAGCTCATAGGACTGGCCAATGGTGGCAAAGGGCAGCTTGCCCTTCTTGCGGATCGGCACAAAGCCGATGGAGAGCTGGTGCGCAATCGCTCCGCCAAGGATGAAGCCGCGCGCCTCAATGCCGGCCACCTTGTCGATCTTGGCGCCTGCATGGGGCGCGATCATCGCATCGACGGCTGCGCGAAAGGCACGCGCATCGCCCAGGAGCGTGGTGACATCGCGGAACATGATGCCGGGCTTGGGATAGTCGGGAATCGTGCGGATCGCGGCCTTGATGTGGTCCATGAAGATTTCCCCGTCCGGTCAGTCTTGAGAGCAGGAGGTTTGCGGCGGCGCTGGCCACCGTCAAGCGCGCGAGAGAACCCGCCCGGCAATGGTGGAGAGCTTGGCCACCAGCTCGGGATCGCGATGCTCCGGCGCGGTGATGATGGCGTGATCCAGCACACTGCCAATCCCGGCCGGATCAGGCGTGCGCGGCGCCTTGTCCATCTCGCGCGCGACATGGGCGATCACCTCATGGGCGTGGCCGGCATTATCGGCCATCACCGCAAGGATATCGTTGATATCGACATCGGAATCCGCCTCGCGCCAGCAATCATAATCGGTGACCATGCACACGCTGGCGTAAGGCAGCTCGGCTTCACGCGCGAGCTTGGCTTCCGGCATGTTGGTCATGCCGATCACATCCATGCCCCAGGCCCGGTAGAGATGGCTTTCCGCGCGGGTGGAAAATTGCGGGCCTTCCATGGCGAGATAGGTCCCGCCCTCGACCACCTTCTCCACACCGGCCGAACGCGCGCCGTCCGCGGCGAGTTTCGACAGGCGCTTGCAGACCGGGTCGGCCATCGGCACATGGGCCACGCAGCCCGGCCCGAAAAAGCTCTTCTCGCGCGCAAAGGTGCGGTCCACATACTGGTCGACAATCACGAACGTGCCCGGCGGCAACTCCTCGCGCAGCGAGCCGCACGCAGAGAAGGACAGCACATCGGTGACGCCAGCGCGTTTGAGGGCATGGATATTGGCGCGGTAATTGATCGCGCTGGGCGAGAGGCGGTGGCCCTTGCCGTGGCGGGCAAGGAAGACCAGCTCCACACCATTGAGCCGCCCGCGTATCAGCTCACCGGAGGGCGAGCCCCACGGCGTCTCCACGCGCTGATGGCGGATATCGTCCAGCCCGTCGAGCTGATAGAGACCCGATCCACCGATAATGCCCAGCACCCAACCCGTCATTCCGCGCTCCTCCAGTAGGCGTCCGGCGCGCCCGGTCGCCAGCGGGTAAGCTCCACCCAGCTTTCCGCACTGCGCAGCGCCAGGGAAATGAAGGGCCGCTTGATCGCCTGATAGGCGTCGCGATCTTTCCGGGTTTTTACCGCGAGCGCCATCTTGAATTCGCCGTAGTCCCGGCGGGAAGGCTCATCATCGCGCAGAAAATCGCGGAGCAGCAGCGCATTGCGTGCCGCAGCCGCTCCGTTGCGGCGGACATGGATATGGACACGGCGCGCGCCCTTGGCCTCGCGGAAATAGAGCTTGCGCCAGTCATCCTCGCCGAGAGCCGCCGGGCTTTCCGGGTGCGGCGGATCGTAGGTGTTGCTGTCGCGGAAGCGGTAGCCGGCCCCCGTCATCGCGGCAATTATCCCCTCGTCTTCCAGGCGCATCACAATGGCCTGGATATCGATGACATCCTTGGCCGCCAGCCCGGGCACGGCGGTCGACCCGACATGATCCACACGCAAGGCGAGCGGGCCCAGCGCACCGGCAACGGCCTCGGCATGGCTGAGCCCCTCATCTGCCCAGCGGGGCTGGTAGGCGATGACGTCAATGGGATCCTTGGTCACGATTCCTGCCGGCACTGAGGGATTGAAAACAAAACGGGCCGCCCCGGTCATGGCCTTTGCGTATCCAGTCCCCACGGGACGGGCTGACGGGTAAGGGGTCCTTGCTCATGGGATA
Source organism: Glycocaulis sp. (assembly GCA_046295255.1). Classification (GTDB taxonomy): domain Bacteria; phylum Pseudomonadota; class Alphaproteobacteria; order Caulobacterales; family Maricaulaceae; genus Glycocaulis. Next base: position 41,006 of record JBKBNS010000007.1, on the reverse strand, counting down.
TCTGTCCGGCGGGTGGCGGGGTACTCCTGCCTAGCCGATTTCTGCCGAAGGGGAAACGGTCTGCAGGACGTGCAGTCAGGCCACCCTGATCTCGACCTTCACACCGGTCTCGTCGTTCAGCGCTTTCAGTATGGGAGCGAGCTTGTCGAGGCCCGGATTGCCCGACGGGCCGAGCATGCGCATCAGGCTCTTGCGGGGCGTTCCGGTAAGGGCCTCGAGGCGCTCGAAGCCCAGCGTGGCATTCACGTAATCGCGCAGCATGGCGCGGGCGGTGGCAGCGTCCCCGTCAATCAGCGCTTCAAGCACCTCGCTATAGAGCGCGGCGCGGAACGCCTGATCGCGCTCCGCCCGGTCCTTCACCAGTGTCTTGAAATCACGTGTCAGCGGCATGGTGCTATCTCGTTGCCTTTCTGCTCTTGTAATCCGCCCACAGGGCCTTGGCGCGCGCGATGTCCGCCGACTGGCGGCGCTTGGTGCCGCCAGACCAGCCTCACACCATCCTGCCCGAAATAGACCCGGTAGCCCGGCCCGAAATCCATCCGTAGCTCACTAACACCCTCGCCGACCGGCTTGATATCGCCGCCAACGCGTTCGAGCTGTGCCAGAGCGCGCACAACCCGCGCCGCATTTGCCGCATCAAGACGGTCGAACCAGTCACTGAACGGCGAAGCACCAGAGGTGCTGGCTTAGACTTTCAGTTCGCGTGGTTCAGCAGCCTTCATCATGGTGCCTTATACGTTACCAAAAATCAAGCAATTGCTGATGGCGGGCCAAAAGCAACGGGCCGCCCCTTTGCAGGAGCGGCCCGTCATCATGTCACGCTTCTTGCCAGATGGCACAGAAAGCTAGTGCTGCACCTTCGACCAGATCTGGCGGTAGGTGGCAAACAGCAGGCCACACAGGATGATCAGGTAGAGCATCACCATCAGGCCAAGGCTCTTGCGCTGTTCCATGTGCGGATCAGACGCCCAGGCCAGGAACTCGGTCACGTCATTGGCCATCTGTTCCACGGTGGCTTCGGTGCCGTCGGCATATTCCAGAAGCCCGTCCTGGAATTGCGGCGGCATGGCGATCAGCCCGCCGGGGAAGTAGGGGTTGTAGTAAAGGCCCGGACGCAGATCGATATAGTCCGGCGCTTCCTCGTCATAGCCGAGCATGAGCGAGCGGATATAGGGCGCGCCGTAATGGCGGGCGCGGGTGATGATGGACAGGTCCGGCGGATAGGCCCCGTTATTGGCGGCCCGGCCCTGCTGCTCGTTGGCATAGGGCGAGGGGAAGCGGTCGGACGGACGGCCCGGACGCTCGAACATCTCGCCATACTCGTCCGGCCCGTCTTCCACGATGTACTCGGCCGCAATGGCCCGCACGACGGGATTGTCGTTCGGATTGGGATAGGCCGGGTCGTAGAACGGACCGCCGCGCTGGCCCAGATGGCGGATCGCCATATGCTCCAGCGTATGACAGGCAGCGCAGACCTGGCTGTACACGTAGAAGCCGCGCTGCACCGCGCCACGGTCGAACGAGCTGAACGGCCCGTCAAAGGAGAAGCGGTGCGGCTCGGGCTTGCGGTACTCACCGGCAGCCGAGGCAAGGCCCACGGCGGCCAGAGCCCCGGTAGCGGCGATGAAAAGGGTGCGGATCACACGCATTGTTCCATTCACTCCTATTCGGCCGGAACCGCGGCAGGCGCGGACTTGGACGATCCGCCCAGCACCGAAGCCTCGATGGAGGCTGGCCGCTCTGTGGGTTTCTCCACAAAGCCGAGCAAGGGCAGGATCACAAGGAAGTAGGCGAAGTAGTAGACGGTCAGGACGCGGCCCATCAGGAGGAAATCCACGCCCAGCGCGCCCAGGCCCGGCACCGGCGTATCGGGCAACTCCGCACCGGCCCAGCCCAGACCTAGGCAGGCGATGATGAAGAAGCCGAAGAACCAGCGCGCCAGCGGACGGTAGCGCATGGAGCGCACCTTGGAGGTGTCCAGCCAGGGCAGCACGAACAGGATGCCGATGGAGGCGAACATCAGGAGCACGCCGCCGAGCTTGTCCGGCACGGCCCGCAGGATCGCGTAGAAGGGCAGGAGATACCATTCCGGCACGATCAGCGCAGGCGTGACCAGCGGGTCAGCCGGGATGAAGTTGTCCGAATGGCCCAGCGCGTCCGGCCAGTAGAAGACGAAGAAGGCGAAGATCACCATGAAGAGGACAATCGCGAACCCGTCCTTCGAGGTGTAGTAGGGGTGGAAGGGCAGCGTATCGCGGTTGGATTTCACCTCGATGCCCGTCGGGTTGTTATTGCCCGGCACGTGCAGCGCCCAGATATGCAGCGCCACCACGCCCGCAATCAGGAACGGGATCAGGTAGTGCAGCGAGAAGAAGCGGTTCAGCGTCGCATTGCCGACCGAGAACCCGCCCCACAGCCATTCGGTGATCGGGCCGCCAATGATCGGGAAGGCGCCCAGAAGGTTGGTGATCACCATCGCGCCCCAGTAGGACATCTGGCCCCAGGGCAGCACATAGCCGAGGAAGGCAGCCGCCATCATCAGCAGATAGATGACAACGCCGAGGATCCACAAAAGCTCGCGCGGCGCCTTGTAGGAGCCGTAATAGAGCCCGCGGAAAATGTGCATGTAGACGGCGAGGAAGAACATCGAGGCGCCGACCGCGTGGATGGAGCGGATCAGCCAGCCATAGTTCACGTCGCGGTCGATCCGCTGCACGCTGGCAAAAGCGTGGTCGATATGGGGCACGTAGTGCATGGCCAGCACGATGCCGGTGATGATCTGGATCATCAGGCACACGCTCAAGATGCCGCCGAACGTGTACCAGTAATTGAGGTTACGGGGCGTGGGGAAATCCACGAAAGAGTCCCAGCCCAGCCGCACGATCGGCAGGCGGGCATCCAGCCACTTGGTGAAGCCGGTTTTCGGTTCGTAGGTCGAAGGTCCGCTCATCGCTTGGTTTTCCCTAGCCGAGGCGCAGCACGGAGGCTGAGGTAAAGGTCATGATCGGCACGGAGAGATTCTCCGGAGCCGGGCCGCGCCGGATGCGGCCGGACGTGTCGTAGTGCGAGCCGTGGCACGGGCAGAACCAGGCATTGTAATCGCCCGCGCCTTCGGTCGGCACGCAGCCGAGGTGGGTGCAGTTGGCGCTGGTGACCAGCAGCGCGGCGCGCAGGCCGTCGTCAATCTCCACGCCCTCGGCCACCGCAGCGGTGAGCGCGGAGCGATTCTCGTCCGTAGCCGGCGCACCGTCGCCCAGATTGAAATTGCGCGCATCACGGTCCGGCAGGCTCGCCACGTTCACGTCGCGCGCTGATTCCACTTCCGAAGCGGTGCGGCGGCGGACGAAGTGCGGACGCTCACGGTAGATCACGGTGATCTCCTGGCCCTCTTCCAGCTCGGAGATGTTCACCTCGGTGGAGGCGAGCGCGAGCACGTCTGCTGACGGGTTCATCTGATCGATGAACGGCCAGATGGTGAACGCGCCGCCGACGGCCAGCGCGCCGCCCGTGGCAATGTAGATGAAATCGCGCCGGGTCGGCTCCTCGCCGTAGGCGCCATTTGATTGCGTAGCTTCTGTCACGCGCAGACCTCTCTCACCGCGGCCGGCAAGGCCCCTGTCACGCGCCCTGTATGACGCGTGTCCCCTCAAGGCCGCAAGACCCTGAACGGACAGGACATGCCCAATGATCTAGCGTTATGGGGAGGAGCCGCCCTTGCGTCCCAACGCCGCAGCGTTCCACCCCGACAACGCTTAGTGTGCGGCGGGATTAAAATGAAGGCGGTTTTTTTTCAACCAGATTATCTGCGTGAAAGCGTCTCAGCCTGCTTGAGAGCGCGGCGCCTCGGTCAGCGCAACGGCTCCGGCGGGCAGGATCACGGCGCGCGGCGCGGCGTCTGCACTGATGATTCTCTCCAGAATCGAGGGAGAGCGTCATCGAAGTCGGAACCGCCTGTTGGCGAGGCCTAGACAAGCCCGGCGCGTTGCAGCGCCTCGCGGACAGGCTCGATGCGGGCCCCGGCGCGGGCATGGATGCCCGGCGGGCTGGCAGCCAGCTTGCCGGCGCGCGCCTGCGCCGCCTCCACCGCAGCATCGGTATCGACCCCGGCAAAGAAGGCAATGCGGCGGACCTCGTCCTCGGTATTGCCCACGAGGTCCTCATAGCTGACGGTCAGGAAGCGGTCGGGGAAAATCTGTTCCCAGCGCGCGACCAGACGATCGTGCGCGGCGAGCGTGCGCGCGATGTCATCAGGGTGATAGGTCCAGTGCCGGGCACGCACAAAGCGCTGCTTGAGGATGGCCCAGGCCGCATCGAGCGGATCGCGCTTGATGCGCACGAACCGCGCGGCAGGCAGGCACAGCCCCATCGCGCCGCCCGCCATTTCGCCGAGCGTGGTCGGATCGACCCAGCGGCGCACCGGACCGGTCAGCTCGGCCACCCGCTCCAGATAGGTCATCGCCACCTGCGAGAGGACGCCGCCCTCCTGCGGGCCGGAGAGCGCGGCCATGATGTGCTCGCGCGTCTGGTCACCCAGCGATGAGGCGCTCATCCAGAACAGGGCATTCTTGCGCGGCAGGGCGCTGAAATCCTCGCCCACCCCCAGAACGCCGGAGAGCCAGCTCGCCCCGCAACAAGGCGGGGCCATGACGAAGACCGGGCGGCTGTCCACCAGCCCGTTCTCGAGATTGTGCCCGGCAAAGCGCTCGTCATACACGTCCAGAATACGGCGCACCCCCTCCTCGTGCTGATCCAGATCGAAGGGCGCATCGGCGCGGTAGAAGGCGGCGGCCTCGGCTACGCGGCGCGAGGCAATGTCATACTCGCCGATATCCTCATAGGCCTTGGCAAGGGTGTAGGCGAGTATGCCCCGGTCGCGCGCGCTCAGGCTTTCCCCGGCCGACAGGCGCAACTGGTCGAGGCGCACCAGATCATCATCATCGCGGGTGAAGATCTTGGCCAGCGCGAGGCCTTCCCACGCCATCACGTCCTCAGGGTTGGCCGCTAGCGCCGAGCGGAAAAGGGTTTGCGCCTCGGCCAGCAGGCCAAGCTCCAGAAGCAGCCGCCCGACCCGCCGGGTCAGCCCCGCGTCGGACGGATTGGCCGCCAGCAGAGGCTGGAGCACCTTGAGCGCGGACACATGGTCGTCCATCTGGGTATAGGCCGTCGCCAGCCACAGCCAGGATTGCGGATCGCCCGGCACCGCCTCGGTGAGCTTCTGGCTCGCCTGCAACAGCGCCGCCAGGTCACCGGCCTCGTTGAGGAGGGTGGCCACCTCGCTCCAGCGCGTGCCAAGGGGCGGATTGGCAGCAAGCAGGGCACGCGCCACCTGCGACACCTCCAGGAGATTGTCGCTCATGCGCGCGGCCAGCAGCCTTGCCAGCGGGTCTTCATTCGTCATCGCCAACATGGTCCAGGTCCGGATCGGGCAGGACGGGGAATCGAGGGGGCCATGCCGACGACCGCCCACCCCGCCAGCAGGCGCAAAACTAGCCAAGCTTGACCGGGGATACCAGTCTGCGGCACTGCGTCCCTTGCCGCGGGCGTGTTAAGTGTCTTTTCTGCCGCCCTTCACGAACACCAGCCGATGAGAGTCTGCCTTGGCCGAGCTGCAATCTTCCCCCGCCGCCAGCATGGATGAACGCCGCGAACACGCGCGCATCTGGTTTGAGGGCCTGCGTGACCGGATCTGTGCAGCCTTCGAGGCGCTGGAAGACGAGGCACCCTCGGACCTCTATCCCGGCGAGGCGGGCCGGTTCGAGCTGACGCCCTGGAAGCGCGGGGACGGCACCGAAGACCTTGGCGGCGGCGTGATGGGCATGATGCGCGGGCGCCTGTTTGAAAAGGTCGGCGTTCACTGCTCCACGGTCTATGGCCGGTTCTCACCAGAGTTTGCCAAACATGTGAGGGGCGCCGCCGAAGACCCGCGCTTCTTTGCCACCGGCATCTCGCTCATCGCCCATATGCGCAATCCGCACGTCCCGGCGGTGCATATGAATACGCGCTTCATCACCACTACGGTCAGCTGGTTCGGGGGCGGCATGGACCTCAACCCGACGCAGGACTATCAGCGCAGCGAAGACTTCGAGGATGCAGCGGACTTCCACACCGCCGCGCGCGAGGCCTGCGACGCGCACGACCCGGCCTATTTCGCGAAATTCAAGGCGTGGTGCGACGAGTATTTCTGGCTGAAACACCGCGGCGAGCCGCGCGGCGTGGGCGGCATCTTCTACGACCATCTCGATAGCGGGGATCACGACGCGGATTTCGCTTTCACCCGCGATGTCGGCGAGGCGTTTCTGGAGATTTACCCCGAAATCGTGGCCCGGCGCATGTCCACGCCCTGGACGGAGGCCGACCGCGAGGAACAGCTGATCCGGCGCGGACGCTATGCCGAGTTCAACCTGCTCTATGACCGGGGCACGAAATTCGGGCTGGAGACGGGCGGCAATGTCACCTCGATCCTGTCATCCATGCCCCCTGAGGCGAAATGGCCGTAAGGCCTAGCCGAACAGGCCGCGCTGCGCGGCCATGATGCCAGCATAGAAGGACAGCGCCATCGCACCGGCGAGGATGAGCACGCGCGCTGCCCACTGGCTGACCTTGCGCATCATCTCGGCCCTCTGGGCCTCACGCACGCGGAAATCGACAAAGCCCGCAACACGGGCGCGCGCACCGTCAGCCCGCAAATCGGGCTTGTCAGCCCCGGCGGCATAGACGCCGAGCCGTGCCATCAGGTCGACCACCATGCGGGCCACCACCTCGTCCTCAACGAGCAGTTCGTAGCGGGCACCGCGCGGTGCGCCGACAATGCGGGCATATTCCTCCGCCTCGCTCTCACCCGGCCCCATCAGGACCAGGCGCGCCAGAAACTCGGCGAGCGGCGCACGCTCCAGCATGGCCTTGCGGTCGGCACCGCCGGGCAGGGTGCGAGCGATGTCATGCCCGGACATCATGTATTCGCTAAGCTTGCGCAGCCGCCAGGCGGCCGCTTCGGGCGACAGCTCGCGCGTCCGCGAACTGGTCGCCGGGCCGGTTGACTCACTGCCGGGGCGCGCCCGGCCGGGCACCGGCCTGCGGCCCGACTTGTACTTGACGAAGGGTCCGAGGATGGACCCTCGGAACGTCTCCGCGCAGATGTCGAACGCCTTGCGGGCGACATTTACCGCCTTGCGATAGCCTTCGTCGGTGAGGGCCGGGTCCGCGTCCAGCAAGCGGTCGGCGGTTGCCAGCTTGCTCGCCGCATCACGCAGGCGCTCCTGAATGCCTGAGCGCCGCGCGTCGGCGTCCGGCGGCAGCGGGGCGAGCGCGGTGCTCTCCTCGCCGACGACATAATCCTCGCCAAGGCGCGCATTGAGCTGGCGGCGCAGCGCCTCGTCGGTCTCTGACCAGAGCGAGTGGAGAACCGCATCGAACGGGGTGTCACGGTCGGAGGGCCAGCCCTCGCGCCGCCAGCGCCCCATGACCAGCATCCAGGGCGATCGGCCGTTGGCCAGGCGCGAATTGAGGTCGCGGGCGAACTCTGTCTTCACACTGTCGGCCAGCGCCGCGTAGTGCATCTCGACATAGTCCATCAGCAGCACGCACGACCACATCGCAAACCGGTCAGAGCCGATCGGCTCGCCGTCAGGCGGCTGGATGACATGGCTGGCATCGGGCGTGGTCGGCGGCATCAGCCAGTCAAGGCCGGGCCGCCGGACAATGCCCGCCAGCGGATTGCCAACCTGCTCGTAGAGATCGGCCAGCGCGACGCGCGGGCCATCGGGCAGGCTGCCCGAGCCCCGCCCGCCAAGGCTTTGCGTGACCGCCACGCGCACCTGATGGCGCAATACCAGTTCGCGCGTCACCTGCTCGTTGGCCGTGACGCTGCCGATCTCGCCCCGGCGCTGCTTCAGGAAGCGCTCTACTGCCTCGAAATCGTGGAGCTGGAGCTGCTTGTCATAGAGCCCGGACCCGATGCGGTACTGGAAGCGGCGGGAGAACACGTCCATCAGGCCTGCCCTCCCGCATCCGGGAAGGCCAGCAGGGCCTCGCGTGACAGCGTGAAATCAGAGGCCGCCCAGCGCGCTTCCAGCGCCTTGAGCGCCTCTCCAAGCTGCGGCCCACGCTCCATTCCGGCGGCGAGAAGATCGGCCGCCTTCACCGGAAATACCGGGCGCTGCCAGTCCCTTGCCGTCTCCAGCCCTTCGCGCAGGCCCGCACGCGCGCCCGTTCCGCGCGCCACTGACAGGAAAAGCTGGTCTTCGACCGCCTGTGTGCCGTGTTCGTAAAGCCGGGCGCGAAGCTCAGGCGCGCTCATGCCTGCACGCGCAGGTCCGCTGGCGAACGCGGCGGTCAGCCGTGCCCGTTCAGCGTTTGATACCTTCATGGCATCACAGAGCGCTTCAACCCTCATCGCATCCCCTCCCGCCAGAAGCGCCGCTACCCTCAATAGCGGATCGGCTGGCCGGGATTCCTCTCTCTCCGACAAGAGTATGCTTAAGAAAGCATCAAAGTCGATAGAGCCCGGTAACACTTCGTTAAGGACGTTGCCCTGCTGCATCGCTTCCATTGCCCGCGCGGGAGCCGGTGCGGACAGCAGGTTCTTCAGCTCTTTCCAGACCCGCTCCGCCGAGAGGCCCTTCAGCCCGGCGCGCATCGCCACACAGGCCCGGTGCCCGTCCTCATCCAGTCCGGAGCGCCCGTACCAGGCGTGGAAGCGGTAGAAGCGCAATATGCGCAGATAGTCCTCGGCTATGCGGTCGCGGGCGCTGCCGATGAAAACGACCCGGCCTTGCAGCGCATCGGCGATCCCGCCCACCGGATCGAACAACGTGCCATCCGGGCCGGCATAGATGGCGTTGAGGCGAAAATCGCGCCGGGCCGCATCCTCGGCCCAGTCGGTGGTGAAGGCCACGACCGCGCGGCGCCCATCGGTTTCCACGTCCCGGCGCAGCGTGGTGATCTCGAACCCCTTGCCCCCGCTCACCGCCGTGACCGTGCCGTGCTCGATACCCGTCGGCACCGCCTTCAGCCCGGCCGCCTTGAGGGCGGCGGTGACGGCCTCGGGGGTCAGCGTGGTGGCAATGTCCACATCGCTCACCGCATGGCCCATCACGGCATTGCGCACACACCCGCCGACAAAACGGGCACTGTCCGGGGCTGCGGCCAGCAGGGCATCCATGACGGCGCGGGCCGCCGGATCAGCCAGCCAGGCATGCTCGCCCGGATCAAGGCGTTCAGCCACGCCCCTCATCCCCGTCCGGCGGTGTCTCGTCCGGCGCTTGCTCCTGCACAGGCGGCACCGCGCGCTGCGGCTCGACCGGGTCGATACGGCCCGGCACCACCCGCCCGCCTTCAAGTGTGGGCGGACGGAACTGGCCGGTCTGCGCGCTGCCGCCAAAGGCCGTGCCGATGGCCAGCGCCAGTATCCCGGTGATCGCAAGGCCCGCGCCGACCAGCGCCAGCACCTGCAGGGGCGGCGGCGGCAAATCCCCGCCCGCGCCCTCTCCGTCCGATCCCGCGCGCGCGGCCTTTATCCCGCGCCAGGTGTACCAGGCGGCGAAGGGCAGGAGGAACAGGACCAGCACGGTCAGAAGGAAACGCATGTGAACTCTCTTCAGAACATCCGATTGAAGCGGTCGGCGAGCGCCTTGAGGAGTCCCGCCGTCGCGCCCCAGATATAGCGCCCCTCATGGGGCATGGCGTAATAGCGGCGCACCTGACCGGCAAACATCCGCTCTTCCAGCACATGGTTGGCCGGATTCATCAGAAAGTCGAAGGGGGTTTCGAACACCTCAGCCACTTCGGACGGATCGGGGCGGAAATCGACCCCCGGCTCGACCAGCCCCACAAAGGGCGTGATCTCGAACCCGGTCACGGTCTCATACGGGTCGAAACGGCCAATCAGGCGCACTTTGGAAGCAGGAAGGCCGATCTCCTCCTCGCTCTCACGCAAGGCCGTATCGTGCAGGGCTTCGGCCTCGCCCTGACGGCGCCCGCCGGGAAAGGCGATCTGGCCGGCATGCGACGACAGATGATCGGCCCGCCGTGTCAGCACCACGCTAAGCCCCGTCTCGCGCACGATCAGCGGGGCCAGCACGGCGGCAGGCTTCAGCACCCGCCCCGTTGGCGAGGGCATGCCGTTAAGGTCACCATCGCCTCGGCGCGGCGCCGGCAACGGCCCCTCGACCGGATCAAGCACCCGGTTCAGACGCGCCACGATGTCGGAGGTGCCGATCCCGTCTGCCAGCATCAGCCCTCACCCTTTTCCAGCGCGAAGAAGCGCCCCTCGCTCCACACGCCCATACGCCCCTCCGGGCCGGGCACGGCCAGAGCTGCCAGCTCATAGAAGCAGGGGCGCGTCATCAGCGCTTCCAGCCGTCCGCGGACATGCACGAACGGCTCCGGTTCACCCTCTGCGTTGAAATCCATGCGGATCGGATGGTCGGATCCTGCGATCACGCTTTCATCCATATTGGTGGTGAAGATCAGCTTCTGCGCCTCGCCCTCACCTGCCACATCCACCCGCACAGCCAGAAAATGGCCTGCCTCGACCTCGATGCGGATTTTCTCCACCGGGGTGACGAGATAGGTCTCGCCATCCTCATCCTTGCGGAGAATGCGCGCAAACAGGCGCACCAGCGCCTCGCGGCCAATGCGCGTGCCTTCATGCCACCAGCTGCCATCGCGCCGGATGACCATGTCCATCTCGCCGCAATACTCCGGATGCCAGCGCTCCACCGGCGGCAGTCCCTCACCGGAGCTGCGTGCCGCCTCGATCAGCGACTGCATCCCATCTGGTTTTGAACGGGGCGAACCCATGGACACCTCAACTCATCGCGGGGCATGTTTGCACACGGGGGCAACGCGAACCGACAGGTAAGGACATAGGCCCATGAGTGCGCCGAAGGAAGATGTTACCCAGCTTGCCGCCAGCGCCGATGCCGCCACTGCGCGCCTCGGCGAGGTGAAAGCCTCCATCGCCCGGTCGATTTTCGGCCTTGAGGATGTGGTCGAGCAGGTCTTGTGTGTACTGCTTTCCGGCGGGCACGGATTGCTGGTCGGCGCGCCCGGCCTTGCCAAGACGCGCCTTGTCCACACGCTCGCCATCGTCACCGGGCTGGATGACAAGCGGGTGCAGTTCACGCCTGACCTGATGCCGGCCGATATTCTCGGCTCTGAAGTGCTGGAGGAGGATGCGGGCGGCAAACGATCCTTCCGCTTCATTCCGGGCCCTGTCTTCACCCGCCTGCTGATGGCTGACGAGATCAACCGGGCGAGCCCGCGCACACAGGCCGCTTTGCTGCAGGCCATGCAGGAAGGCTTCGTCACGGTCGCTGGTATCCGCCACGACCTGCCAAGGCCCTTCCACGTGCTCGCCACGCAGAACCCGATCGAGCAGGAGGGCACCTATCCGCTGCCCGAGGCCCAGCTTGACCGCTTCCTGATGCAGATCGACGTGCCCTACCCGTCCCGCGAGGCAGAACGCGCCATTCTCATCGCCACCACAGGCACCGGCGAAGACAGCGCGGTCCCGGTCCTCAGCCCCGGCGAGCTGATGGACCTCCAGACGCTGGTGCGCGCCATGCCGGTGGGTGAGGAGACGCTGAACGCCATCCTCGATCTGGTCGCGCGCGCCCGGCCCGAAGGCTCGAATGATCCCGACGTGAAAGAGGGCGTCGCCTGGGGCCCCGGCCCGCGCGCCGGTCAGGCCCTGATGCTGGCCGTGCGCGCCCGCGCCTTGCTGCAGGGCCGCCTCGCGCCCTCAACCGAAGATGTGGCCGCGCTCGCAGGACCAGTGCTCAAGCACCGCATGGCGCTGACCTTTGCGGCGCGCGCTGACGGGCTGAGCGTGGACAGCCTGATCGCCCGCCTTGCCGCCGAGGCTGCCTGAGCCGGGCCAGCGAATGACCGTCCGTCACACGCCAACCCTGCGCCGGGCTGCCGAACAGGCCGCCGCGCCCTTCCCCGCCCTTCTGGCCGAGGCCGAGCGGGTGGCGGCGAGCGTGGCGCTCGGCACGCATGGGCGGCGGCGTTCGGGCCATGGCGAAACCTTCTGGGAATACCGCCGCCATCGCACAGAGGACGGCGCGCAAGCCGTCGACTGGCGGCGGTCCGCGCGCGGCCAGCACCTGTTCGTGCGCGAGACCGAATGGGAAGCGGCCAATGCCGTCTATCTCTGGCGCGATGGCTCGCCCGGCATGGCGCTCGCCAGCAAGGGGCAGCCCTTGAAGAAAGACCGCGCAGCAGTGTGCCTGATGGCGATTGCCTCGCTGCTGTCGCGGGGAGGCGAGCGGATTGCGGCGCTTGGTGAAACAGGCCGGCCACGCGCGGGCCGGGCAGGGCTCGAGATCACGGCGCGCGCGCTGGCTGAAGGCCCCGGCGAGGTGAAGTCGGTGGAAAGCGCGGACGTCGCCCGCCACACCCGCATCGTGCTCGCCAGCGATTTCCTTGATCCGCCCGAAACATGGGCCGCCCGCCTTGCCCGGCTCAATGCTTCCGGCGCAGGCGGGGTGCTCTTGCGCATCATCGACCCGGCAGAGGACGATTTCCCCTTCACCGGCCGCACTCGCTTCACGGCGCCGGACAATGCTGCGCGCTTGCTCTTCGGACGCGCCGAGGATGCGCGCGACGCCTATCGCGCCGTGTGGGCCGATCACGGTGCAGCGCTGGCGCAGATGGCGCGCAAAGCCGGCTGGACGCTGCTCACCCACCGCACGGACAGGCCCGCTGGCCCGGCCGTCATGGCCCTGCATCAGGCACTGGCTCCCAGAGCGATGGAGCCGGCGCGGTGATGGCGCTTGGCCCCATAGGCTTTGCGGCTCCGCTCGCGCTGATCGCTCTGATCGCGCTGCCGCTTCTGTGGCTATTGCTGCGCGCCACCCCGCCGGCCCCGCGCCATGTCGTGTTTGCGCCCTTGCGCCTGTTGCAACGCCTCGCCCAGACGCCGCAAACCCCGCAGAGCGCGCCCTGGTGGCTGATCATGCTGCGCCTTGCCATGGCGGCCATTGTGGTGATCGCGCTCGCCCAGCCCGTCTGGCGGCCAGATGATGGCGCGCAGTCCGACCTTCCGGTTCTGGTCGTGGTCGATAATGGCTGGCAGGGCGCGCAAGGCTGGCCGCGCACGATTGCACAGGCGCGTGCCTATCTGGAAAGCGCCAGCGCGCAGGGCCGCCGCGCAGCCCTGGCCCTGACCGCCAGCGACGGCGAGATCGTGTTCGAGACTGCCAGCGCGGCCCTTGCCCGGCTGGACGGCCTTCGCCCGCAAAGCTGGAGCCCGGACCGGGCAGGACTGGCCGCGCGCCTTCAGGACGCCCTCTCGGCCAATGGCGCGCCCGCACGCTTTGACAGCTGGTGGCTGAGTGACGGGCTGATGGCAGACGGCGACGCGGAGCTTTCCCGCCTGCTGTCCCAGCGCGGACGCCTGCTGATCAGCCTGCCCGGTGACAGCGATGGCGCGCTGGCCTTGCGCCCGGTCAGTGCGGCGGCAGACGGATTTACCGCACGCGTGATCCGCGCGAACACGTCAGGCAGCCGCGCCGTCCCGCTCTCTGCCATCGGTCAGGACGGGCAGGTCATCGCCCGCGCCGAGGCGCGCTTCGAGGACGGGCAGGCGGAGACCGAAGCGCGCACGCGCCTGCCGCTGGATCTGCGCAACCGGCTGGCATCCGTGCGCCTTGAAGGCGTCAGTTCCGCTGGGGCGGTGCAGCTTCTAAACGATAGCTGGCAGCGCCCGCGCATCGCCCTCATCGAGCCGGAAGGCGGGGAAAACCGCCAGCCCCTATTGTCTGACCTCCATTACGCGCAACAGGCGCTCCAGCCCTATGCCGAGATCGTGCGCGGGCCACTGGAAAGCGTTCTGGAGGAGGAGCCCTCCGGCCTCGTCATGGTCGATGCGGCGCGGAATGAAGACCCGTCCGTGATCGCCTTTGTGGAGGCGGGCGGGGTGCTTATCCGCTTTGCCGGGCCAAGGCTTGCAGCCCGCGCGGATGAACTACTCCCCGTAAGGCTGCGCCAGGGCGGGCGGCTTCTGGGCGGCGCACTGAACTGGGAAGTGCCGCAGGCCATCGCGTCCTTTGGCGATGACAGCCCGTTTGCGGGCCTCGCGATTTCCGGCGATGCAACCGTACGCAGCCAGGTGCTGGCTGAACCGGAAGCCGATCTCGACCGGCGGGTCTGGGCGCGTCTTGCCGATGGCACCCCGCTGGTGACCGCAGACCGGCGCGGCGAGGGTTGGATCGTGCTCTTTCACGTCACTGCCGGGCCGGACTGGTCCAGCCTGCCGCTGACCGGCACCTTCCCGGCCATGCTGCGCCGTGTTCTGGCAATGGCCGAAGGTGCGGGCACGGGCGGGGCAGGCAGTGAGGGCAGCTGGCAGATCGAACGCGCGCTGGACGGCACAGGCCGTCTGACCGGCCCCTCCGGCAATGAACGCGCGATTGCCGCCGACGCCTTTGACGGCACCCGCGCCAGCGCCGCCCATCCGCCGGGCATCTGGCGGCTCGGGGTAGCGAGCGCAGCGCTCAATGCCGTACGCGCCGACACCACCCTTACGCCCATCGCCCGCACCCTGCCCGGCGCGCTCTATGAGGTTCGCGACGGCGTGCGCGAACGCCGCCTTGCAGGACCGCTGCTGGCGCTCGCCGCGCTCCTGCTGGCGCTCGACATGATCATCGCGCTCGCTTTCGCCGGACGCCTGCCGGGACTGCCTGCATCGAAACTCGCCGGGCTCGCGACGGCGATGCTGATCGGCGGTGCTGTGCTCGCGCCCGCCGCCGAGGCACAGGACACCGACATCGCCGAAGCGCTCGACCGGGCGCTGGAGGTGCGCTTCGGCTATGTGATCACCGGCAACCGCGATGTGGACGCTCTCTCGCAGGCGGGCCTTGCGGCGCTGTCACGCGAGGTGACCGCCCGCAGCGCCATCGAGCCGGAAGCCCCGCGCGGGGTGAATCTTGACGACGACGAGCTGATCTTCTTCCCGCTCATCTACTGGCCGGTCACCGCCGATGCGCAGCCCGTTTCCGAGCGCGCAGCCACCAATATCAATATCTATCTGCGCTCCGGCGGGATGATCATTTTCGACACGCGCGATGGCGGGTCCGGCACGCGCGGCGGCGTCCACCCCGGTCTGGAGCGGGTCATGCAAGGGCTGGAAATCCCGGCCCTCGCCAGAGCCGATTCCGACCATGTGCTCAGCCGCACCTTCTACCTGTTGCGCGACTATCCGGGGCGGATGGGCGCAACAGAAGTCTGGGTGGAGGCCAACCCGGACGGCTCGGCGCGTGACGGCGTGTCCGGCGTCGTTATCGGCTCGGCGGACTGGGCAGGCGCCTGGGCGCGCGCGGAAAGCGGCAATCCCATGCTGCCGGTGGAAGGCGGGGAGCGTCAGCGCGAGATGGCCTACCGCTTCGGCGTCAATCTCGCCATGTACGCGCTGACCGGCAATTACAAGACCGATCAGGTCCATGTGCCCGCCATTCTGGAGCGTCTCGGGCAGGGACGCCGGGGTGCACCCCAGAGGCTTGAACCATGAGCGCGTCAGGCCTCGTATTTGCGCCTCTGGTGCCCGGCTGGCTTCTGATGGCCCTCGCCCTGCTTCTTGGCGCGGCGGCGCTTCTGGCGGCTTTCAGGGGGCTTAGAGGGTGGGTCTGGCGCGCGCTGGCCGGTGCCGCCCTTATCACAGCCCTCGCTAACCCGGCCCTGGTGCGCGAGATACGCGAGCCCTTGAGCGATATCCTGCTGGTGGTGCGCGACACCTCCGCCTCCATGGATATCGGCAACCGGGCGGAGACCGCGCGCAATGCCGCCAGCGCCCTGCAGCGCTTTGCCGAGGCCGATGACGGGCTGGACATTGTCGAGGTGGAAGGCGGGGCGGCACCCGACGGCACCCGCCTTGTCGATACGATGCGTGCAGGCCTTGGCGACATTCCGCGCAACCGGCTCGCCGGGGTGGTGCTATTCTCCGAAGGCCAGGTGCATGACGTGCCCTCCGATCCCGCCAGCCTTGGCCTTGCCGCACCTGTCCACCATTTCGCGATCGGCGATCCGCAGGCGACCGACCGCCGCCTGATCGTGGAGGAAGCGCCGCGCTTTGGCATTGTCGGCGAACCTGTGCGTTTCCGCCTGCGGGTGGAGGATGAAGGCGCGCCGCAGGGCAGCGCCATGCTGACCCTGCGCCTTGATGGCGGCGATCCCATTCGCGCGCGCGCCACGATCGGCCAGCCGGTGACGGTGGAAGCGGTGGTGCAGAATCGCGGCGCGAACGTGATCGAGATCGAGGTGGAGCCGGGGCCCAGCGAGCTGACCCTGATCAATAACCGCGCGGCCGTTTCGGTGACGGGCGTGCGCGACCGGCTGCGCGTGCTGCTGGTCACGGGCGAGCCGCATAATGGCGCGCGCGCCTGGCGCAATCTTCTCAAATCCGATCCGTCGGTCGATCTCGTCCACTTCACGATTCTGCGTCCGCTGGACAAGGCCGATGGTGCGCTGCCTGAGGAGCTGGCGCTGATTGCCTTCCCGGTCTTCGAGCTGTTCGAGCTGCGCCTGCGCGAGTTTGATCTGGTTATCTTTGACCGCTACCGGCGGCGCGGCATCCTGCCCGCCAACTATTTCCAGAACATCGCGCGCTATGTGGAGGAAGGCGGGGCGCTGCTGATCACGGCCGGGCCGGATTATGCGGGCCCCGATTCCATCGCCCGCTCCCTGCTGGCAAGCGTCCTGCCGGCCCGCCCCACCGGGGCCATACGCGAAGGCGCGTTCCGCCCGCGCATCTCCACCGCAGGTGCGCGCCATCCGGTCACCGCGCCGCTCGCCGGACAGGAGGAGGGCTGGGGCAGCTGGTACCGCTATGTCGGCGGGCAGGCGCTGGCGGGCGAGACCCTGCTGGATACGCCTGCGGGCGATCCGCTTCTGGTGCTCTCCCGGCAGGGCGAGGGGCGCGCGGCAATCCTGCTCTCCGACCAGTCCTGGCTGTGGGCGCGCGGCCATGAAGGCGGCGGCCCGCATGACGAGCTGTTCCGCCGCGTCGCGCACTGGCTGATGAACGAGCCGGAGCTCGACGAGGAACGCCTGACCGCCACCCTTTCCGATGGCGTGCTGACCGCCACACGTACCACGCTGTCGGGCTCTGCCAATGATCTGGAGATCACCTGGCCGTCAGGGCGCGAGGAAGTGGTCGAAATGGACGAAGCGGCGCCGGGGCGCTTCACCGTCAGCAAGGAAACCGGCAATGAGGCGGGCCTTATCCGCCTGCGCTCGGGCGATGCCACCACCGTCATCTCGGCAGGCCCGCTCAATCCGCGCGAATATGCCGACCTCCGGGTCACGCGCGACAGGCTTCGCCCGCTGGTGCGCGCCACGCGCGGCGGCTCCTTCCTGCTCGGCGGGGATGAGGCCCCGCAAATGCCGAACCTGCGCCGCACACGGCCCGACGGCCTGCAGGCCGGTCCCGGCTGGGCGGGCCTGCAGCGCAATGGCGCCTACACCGTCTCGGAAGCCCAGCGTACGCCGCTGGCCCCCGGCCTTCTGGCGGCAGCGCTGATTCTCGCGCTTCTCGGCGCTGGCTGGTGGCGCGAGGGCAAGTAGCTTGCCCCACCGGCTGCGCCAGCCTAGCCTCAGGACATGACGACGCCCGAGCCTGCCCCGTTCAGCGAGGAATGGACGCTCGATCTTGCCGGTCAGGCCCTCGAACTGGCCCGTTCGGCAGGCGAGGCGCTGCTGACCGTCGATACGGGCCTGCAGCTCGGCGCCATCGCGGTCAGCCTGCTGCTGGGCTGGGTGGGCCGCAAGCCGGTAAAGGCCGCGCTGGAGCGGCTTTTCAGCCTCTCCTTCATGAGCTGGTACAATTCCGGCGCGCGCGAGCTGACCCTGTCGCTGGTGTCCCCCTTCATCGCCTTTATCGCGCTCACGCTGGCGCGCATGGTGATGGAGGAGGCGGGGCTGGGCAGTTTTGCCCTGAACATGGCGGTCAGCCTGGTCGGCGCATGGGTGCTGATCCGCATCGCCACCGCCTTTATCGCCGAACCCTTCTGGTCGCGCACGGCCGCCACCATCATCTGGATCATCGCCGCGCTGAACATTGTCGGCCTGCTCACGCCCCTGACGGAGCTTCTCTCCTCGGTGGGTGTGGATGTGGGCGAAGGGCGCATATCGCTTCTGACCGTGGTGCGCGCGGCAATCCTGCTGGCGGTGCTCTACTGGCTCGCCAGCCGCCTCTCCAACCTGCTCTCCCAGCGCGTGGAGAAGGTGCCGAGCCTCACGCCCTCGGCGCGGCTTCTGATCACCAAGACCATCCAGATCAGCCTGATCGTGGTCGTAGTCGCCGCCGCCCTGTCGATTGCGGGCGTCGATCTCTCTGCCCTTGCCATCTTCTCCGGCGCGGTCGGCCTTGGCATCGGCTTTGGCCTGCAGAAGATATTCTCCAACCTCATTTCCGGGCTGATCCTGCTGCTCGACCGCTCCATCAAGCCGGGCGATGTAATCACGCTCGATGAGACCTATGGACGGGTAAATGCGCTGGGCATGCGCTTTGCCAGCGTGGTGACCCGCGACGGGCTGGAACACCTCATCCCGAATGAGGAGTTCATCACCACCAAGGTCGTGAACTGGTCCTTCTCCGACGATGCGGTGCGTATCAAGCGGCCGATTGGCGTCGCCTACGGCACCGATGTGCCCAAGGCCATGCAGGTGATCGTGGATGCGACCAACAGTGTGGAGCGCGTGCTGAAAAGCCCCGAGACGCGCTGCCTCCTGCGCGGATTTGGCGACAACTCCATTGATCTGGAAGTGCGCTTCTGGATCGCGGACCCGCAGCAGGGCGTCAACAACGTGTCGTCCGAGGTGCTACTGGCGATCTGGAAGGCGTTCGAGGCCGAAGGCATCCAGTTCCCCTTCCCGCAGCGCGACGTGCATCTAGACACACGCGAAGCCCTGCGGGTGCGGGTGGAGAAGGAAGAAACCTAAGGCTCCAGCTCGACATCCCAGTAGAGATAATCGAGCCAGCTTTCATGCAGGTATTTCGGCGGGAAGCGCCGCCCCTGCGATTGCAGGCGGTGCATGGAGGGACGCTCGGGCACCTGCAGGGTCGGCATGGAAGCTTCGCGCGGCGTGCGCCCGCCCTTCTTCAGATTGCATGGCGAGCAGGCGGCCACGATGTTTTCCCATGTCGTGCGGCCGCCCTTGGAGCGCGGCACCACATGATCGAAGGTGAGAAGATCGAGCTTGTTGCTGCCGCAATACTGGCAGGTGAAGCCATCTCGCAGGAAGACATTGAACCTTGTGAAGGCGGGTGGACGGTCCTGATGGACGAAATCGCGCAAGGCCACCACCGAAGGCGCGCGCATCGCAAACGAAGGGGAGCGTATCTGCGTCTCGTACTCGGAGACGACGTCCACCCGCTCAAGGAACACCGCCTTGATGGCTTCCTGCCAGGGCCAGGTGGAGAGCGGGTAGTAGGAGAGCGGCTGGTAGTCCGCGTTCAGCACCAGGCAACGAAGGTCAGACGGGGCGGAGGTGGAGATGTGCATCACACCGCTCTCCGCCGCGTTTCAGGCCCGCACCCGGCATTCGCGGCCCATTCCCTCACGGGCCGCACCGGGTTGAGCCGGTCATGTCCCCTCACCGTCCTGAAGACCGTGCCTCCTTCGCCTTAACCCCTGATTCATAAACGAATCAGTCACGCCAAGTCCGGATAGCCGGACTTTATACGAATGCGTGCGACAGGCCTATGACAGACCTGTCACAGCTCTGCGGCAAGACAGTGAGGATGGAGTGACGGGCCTCAGCCGGCAAGACCTGCGCGGTAACGGCCCGACAGCGCCGCCTTGAGGAAGCGCGCGCCGAGCTCCAGCCCGTCCGGGCCGATGGAATGCGGCAGGCCCTGACTGATATGGAACTCCGCGCCGTGCCCGGCAGCGGCCAGTTGCTGCGCCGCAAGCCAGGAAAAGCCCACGGGGAGCACGTCATCGCGGTCACCATGGATCAGCATGACGGGCGGGCGCGAGGCCATCTCGTCCTTCAGCTTCTCCCCGCCTGCCAGTGCACCGGAATACCCCAGCACGCCGGCGAGCGCGGAAGGCTGGCGCAGGCCCAGATGCAGGGCCAGCATCGTCCCCTGGCTGAACCCCACCAGCGCCAGATCAGCCGGTTCGAGCTGGTGGCGGCGCAGTTCCGAGGCGATGAAATGGTCCGCCGTCGGCCCGGCCAGGCGCACGCCTGCCTCCATCGCCGCCGGGTCGAGCCTGGAGATGGGAAACCACTGAAATCCGCCCGGCGCGCCCGGCACCGGCTCCGGCGCGTTGGGAGATACCCAGCTGACATCGGGGAAGTCGGCCGCCCAATGCTGCGCAAGGCCCGCCAGATCCGCGCCATTGGAGCCATAGCCGTGGAACAGGATGACGAGTTTCTTCGCCTTGCCGCTGCGGGCAGGGATGCGCGGACCGTCCAGCAATATCATGGGCCTTGTCTCTCCGGAGCCGGGATGGGGAGGGGAGCGATCATGCCCCGCCCGCGCGCCATGACAACCCCCTCGCCGCTGCGGGCCACATCTGTCTAGAGTGCGGCCCATGACCGGCTTCGTCACCCGTTTCGCCCCCTCCCCGACCGGCCTTCTCCATCTCGGCCATGCCTATGCGGCGCTGTGCGCATTTGGAGCGGCCGGAGAGGCCGGCGGCATCTGCCATGTGCGGATCGAGGATATCGACCAGACCCGCTGCAGGCCCGAGTTCGAGGACGCGATTTACACCGATCTAAGCTGGTTGGGCTGTAACTGGCCTCAGCCCGTCCGCCGCCAGAGCACGCATCGGTACGATTATCAGCAGGCGCTGGACCGGCTGATCGAAGCGGGGCTGGTCTATCGCTGCTTCCGGACCCGCAAGGAGGTCGCAGATGCCATCGCCAGCGCCCCGCACGAGGCTGGTGAGGTGTTTACCGGCTCACCCCTGCCCGCCCGCGAGGAAGCCGCCCTCATGGCTTCTGGCGCGCCCTATGCGTGGCGTCTGTCGCTGGCCGCAGCAAAAGCCCATCTCGGGCCGGACCATGACGCGCTGACAATCCGAGTCGAGGCGCTGGATGCGCCCCACGAGCCAAGCGAGATAAGCGCCGATCCCGCGCGGTTCGGCGACGTCGTGATCGCCCGCAAGGATGCCGGAACCAGCTATCACCTCGCCAGCGTGCATGATGATGCGCTGCAGGGCGTGACCCATATCATCCGGGGGGTGGACCTTGAAAGCTCTGCCCATATCCACCGGCTCTTGCAGGCATTGCTCGGCTACCGGCCCGTCATTTATCGCCACCATCCGCTGCTGACCGGCGCGGACGGCGAGCGCTACGCGAAGCGGGACCGGTCCCTGACGCTGGACGCGCTGCGCCGGGAGGGGCGGACGCCGGACGACATACGCGCGCTCATTGCCGCCCATATTGCGCAAGGCCAGCTCTTGCGGCACGAGAGCGGGCATGGCTGAACCTCCCGCACCGGCACCACACGACGATGCATCCGCGCGCCGATCCATGCTGATCGGTGTGGCCGCATTATTGTTCGGAGCGTGCGTGATCGGCTTTGCCGCCATTCTGGTGAAGGCCTCGCCTGTCGGCCCGCAGGCCACCGCCTTCTGGCGGCTGACCCTGGCCTTGCCGGCGCTGGCCCTGTGGCTGGTCCTCTACCGGCGGCAGGCGGGCGGCGCGCCCGGCAATCCGGACATGCGCTATATCGTGCTGGCGGGCCTGTTCTTTGCCGGAGACCTTGCGTTCTGGCATGTCGGCATTCTCATCACCACCGCCGCCAACGCGACCCTGCTCGCCAACCTGACCCCGATCATCGTGGCCGTGTTCGGCTGGCTGGTCTTCCGCGAGACGGTGACCCGCCGCTTCATCATCGTGTGCGCCGTGGTGATGAGCGGGGCGGGGCTGTTATCGGCGGGCAATCTTGCGATTGATCCGGACAGGCTGGGCGGCGATCTGCTGTGCGTCATCACCGCCTTCTGGTATGCCGCCTATATCCTGGCGGCCCGCAAGGCCAGAGAACGTGCCTCCGCCCCGCGCGTCATGTTCCTCTCCACCCTCATTGCTGCGCCGATTGCCCTGATCATCACGCTGGCGTTCGGGGAAGACCTGCTGCCCGCGAGCCTTGAAGGCTGGATACCGCTTATCCTGCTCGGCGTCGTGGTGCACGGGCTCGGTCAGGGCGCGATCATGTTCGGGTTGGGGCGGGTACCGGCGCCGGTCGCGGCGCTGCTGATCCTGATCCAGCCCGTGGTCGCCGCCATTGCAGGCTGGCTGATCTTTGACGAGGCACTGAGCACGATCCAGATCGCCGGAGCGGCGATCATCCTGGCCGGGCTCTATGCCGCGCAGGCAAGGCCCGCCATCGTCAGCGCAAAGCCGCGCTAGCGGCTGGCAAGGCCTTCCACAGCGAGGCGCATGCGCCGGTGCATCAGGGCCGAGGTTGACGCAAGGTCGAGCCGCGTGCCGCGGGTCCGCCGCGTGACGCCGAGATACACATCCTCCAGCATCAGCGCCGCCTCTTGCGGATCGATGTCCGAACGCAGCTCGCCGCTGGCCATGCCTGCACGGATCAGACGCGATACCGCGCCCCACGCCTCGCTCATATGCCCGGCGGTTTCCTCGTACACCTCATCGGTCCACATCCAGCTATGGGCGATAGCCGCAGCGAAGAGTTCCTCATGGCGCACCTGCGCCTCCATGATGACCTGAACCAGCGCGCCCAGCCGGTCGATGAGATTGCCCGAGAGAGCCGATTCCAGCCGGTCAACCGAATCGCGGATGGCGTCATATTCCTCGCGCAGGATCATCACCAGCAGCGCGCCCTTGGTCGGCGCGACATTGAGCACGGTCCCGGCCGACACACCGGCCTCGCCCGCTATGGCCTTGATGGTGGCCCCCTCATAGCCCTCGGCGAGAAACACCCGGCGGGCGGCCTCCAATACCTGCTGATGCGTCGCTTCCTTGCGCTCATCGCGGCGCGTGCGCCGTCTGGCCGTGTGATCACGCATGCAAAAGCCCACTGCACTGAAGGAAGGTTGCAATTGATAGGAATATAGCATGGACATTGAACTGATTCAGCCAGCTTGCACATCTGGTTTATTGCCATCCGCCGGGAGTGCGGCCGCAGCCGCCGGCGCGGCGTGATGCCTCAGCGTGCGGCGGCGAGATTGTGAAAATGCCCCGCAAGGTCTATCTCACGGGCCATGACCGGCTTTCTGGATATTCTCCTCTACGTCCTGATGGGCGTTGTCTTCATCATCCTCGTGGCGGGGATCTACTCGCTGTTCCGCGGTGGAGAGTTCGGCCGGTCCTGGTCGAACAAGCTGATGCGCGCGCGCGTGCTGTTCCAGTTCCTGGCGGTTCTGGTCATAGTGGCCGGGTTCTGGGCCAAGGGCGCTTTTGGCGGCTAGTCAGCCGACAGGGCATCAAGCGCAGCGCCGACCGGGCCTGCCACCCTGTCCAGCCGGCCGTCATTCACGCCAGCCGCCGACACCGTGCCGCGCGTGCTATCGACCCGCATCGTCACAAGCCACATCGTGTTGGAGCCGGAGTGCGACAGTGCGCCCCCGGACCGCACACCCCATCCCAGCGCATACTCGCCAACCGGTGAGTGCAGGCGCTCAAAGCTTTCTGCCGAAAGGTAGCCCGTCTCCTCGCCCGCCGCGCCGCGCCGGTGCAGATCGAGAAAAGCCAGAAGATCGGTCATGGTCATGTGCACCCGGCCCGCAGGGTTCATCGCGGGTGGATTATCCGCACCAGCACCGGGTTCGGCGACGGTGAGGCCGAACATGCCGGGCCTGTGCCCGCGCGGCTGGTCTGCGTCTCCGGCCCTGCCCGGCGGTCCCCAGCCGGCGCTCTCCATACCCAGCGGTTCAAACACCTCGCGCGCCATCAGCGCCTCGTAGGAGTGGCCGCTGACCTGTTCCAGCATCATGGCGGCGATGACATAGCCCGCATTGGAATAGAGGAAATCTCCGGGGGCACCGCCCGGTTCGCCCAGCACGGCGCGGGCATAGACCAGCCGGTCAGCCACGGCATCGCGTCCGCTATCGGTGCCCGCAAGACGCAGCGCCGTTACAAGACCGGCATTTGCCGTAATGCCGGAGCGATGGCTGAGAAGCGCAACCAGATCAGTCCGCGCAAGGTCTGGATGGATGTCGAGCTCCAGCCCCTCAAGCGCCTCGGCAATCGTGGTGTCCCAGCCGATATAGCCCTGCTCGACCAGCCGGGCGGCGAGCGTCGCCGTCATCGCCTTGGTATTGGACCCGATATGCCACAGATCATCGGGCGTGACCGGCGCATCACGGCCATGAATCCGCGTGCCGGCCACACCGATATGCAAACCCTGATCGTCCAGGACCGCGACTACCGCCCCGGGTGCGCCAGACGCTTCAAGCAGTGTCTGTGCGGCCTGATCCACGTCCGGCGTGGTCAAGGCGAGTGCGGCGGCCGTCGCCAGCAGGATCATCATGTTGCAGCCCTCTGGTGTGTGTTGCGCACAAGTGTGCTGAAATGCCCATGCCACACCGGTCGGCCTGCGTCAGCTTAAATAATGTAAAGGAAACTTGTCCATGGTCCGCCTGACGAAAATCTACACCCGCACCGGCGACAAGGGTACAACCCGGCTTGGCGATATGAGCGAAGCGGCAAAGCACGATCCGCGCGTGGAGGCCTATGGCACGGTCGATGAGGCCAACGCCTCGATAGGGCTCGCGGTAGCTGCACTGGAGAATGGCGCGCTGAAAGACACGCTGCTGCGCATCCAGAACGAGCTTTTCGATCTCGGCGCGGATTTGTGCGTGCCGGACAGGGGCAGGAAGCTCGACTGGGAGCCGCTGCGGGTTACGCCGGAGCAGGCCACGCGGCTGGAAACCGATATCGACAGCTTCAATGCCCGGCTCTCCCCGCTCGACAGCTTCATCCTGCCCGGCGGAAGCGAGGCGGCAGCGCGCCTGCACCTCGCGCGCACCATCGTGCGCCGGGCCGAACGAAGAGCGGTGGAGCTGAAAGACACCGGCGAGCCGGTCAGCGATGCGGTGATCATCTATCTCAACCGTCTGTCTGATTTCCTCTTTGTAGCTGCGCGCATCGCCAATGATGAGGGGCGTGCCGACGTGCTCTGGGTGCCCGGCAAGACGCGGTAGGCGCGGCGAATCTGCGTTCTTTCTCACACGGCAATGCGGTTTTTCGGCCCCGGCACTGGAAACAGGGCGGGAGCAGTCCCTATGTCTCCCGGTGCGGCGAGTGGCCGCAGCCATGAACGATCAACTGGAGAGACAGGCCCGATGAAGACCGTTTTTGCTGCCGCCTCGCTTGCGGCTTTCCTCACTGCCCCGATGATGACGGGCGCTGCCCTTGCCGAGCCGGTAGCTTACGAGTTCGACCGCACCCACACCGCGATCCGCGCGAGCTGGGACCATCTGGGCATGTCGCGCCAGTCCATCTACTTCACCGATTATGAGGGCGTGCTGCTGCTCGATCTGGAGGAGCCGGAAAACTCCACCGTCGACGTGACCTTCAACCTGGCGGGCGGCTTCTGGGTAGGCCCGAACCAGGACGGGTTCGAGGCGCACCTGAACCGCGACGACATGTTCCACACCGACGCCTTTCCCACCGCCCGCTTTGTCGGCACGAGCTTCCAGACCGAGGATGGCGAAACCGGAGTGATGACCGGCGATCTGACCATTCGCGGCGAGACCCACCCGGTCTCGCTGGACGTGACGCTGAACTTCTCCGGCCCGCACCCGTTCAACCAGCGTCCGGTCGCCGGTTTCTCGGCCACCGGCACGCTTCAGCGCTCGCAATGGGGTCTTGATGTGGCCGTGCCCTTCGTCTCCGACGAAATCGAGATCTCCATCGAGACCGAGCTCGCCGTCGCCAGCGACTAGTATCTGTTCGCCTTTCCCGCCTCATCCCCCGGTCCGTCGGGCGGCCCGGGGGATTTGGCCTCTTTAGCTCCGCAGCCCATCCGGGCTGCGATGTTCCGCGAAAAGTCGCGGGCGCGCGTTCGCGCGTGCGACGCTGTGCGCCGGGGAGTCAGTCCGGCCCCGTCAGGGGCCGCAAGGCCGACCGGCCGCCGGGCACTTTTGCCCGTGCGACGCGCGGATGCGCGGAGCATCAATGAAAAATGTCCGGACACGTTTTGCACGTGCGTTGACATGGCACGTGGGCAAGGGCAGTTTCCGCGCCTATTTTGCCCAGCACCATGGATGGGCAGGGTTGCCCAACCGGCATCATTGCCCGTCCATCCTTTCGCCACTTGAAGCCAACCGGAGCGGCCGATGAAAATCCTCGTCCCCGTCAAGCGGGTGGTCGATTACAACGTGAAGGTCCGGGTCAAGCCCGACCAGAGCGGTGTCGACCTCGCCAACGTCAAAATGTCCATGAACCCGTTCTGCGAGATTGCCGTCGAAGAGGCGATCCGCATGAAGGAAAAGGGGCTGGCTGAAGAGATCGTGGTGGTCTCCATCGGCCCGGCAGGCGCGCAGGAAACCATCCGCACCGCCCTTGCCATGGGCGCGGACCGGGGCATCCACGTGACCACGGACGCCACCGCCGAGCCGCTCGCGGTCGCGAAAATCCTCGCCAAGATCGCGGGCGAGGAAAATCCGGAAATCATCATCCTCGGCAAGCAGGCCATTGATGACGACGCCAACGCCACCGGCCAGATGCTGGGCGCGCTGCTGGGCTGGCCGCAAGGCACCTTCGCCTCGAAAGTGGAGAAGGATGGCGGCAATCTGAAAGTCACCCGCGAGATTGATGGCGGCCTGCAGACCGTCTCGATCGCCCTGCCAGCCATCGTGACGACCGATCTGCGCCTCAACGAGCCGCGCTATGCCTCGCTGCCGAACATCATGAAGGCCAAGCGCAAGCCGATCGATGCGAAAACGCCGGAAGATTACGGCGTCGATCTCGCCCCGCGCCTTGAAGTGCTGAAAGTGGCCGAGCCGCCCAAGCGCCAGGGCGGAGTGAAGGTGGAGTCGGTCGCCGAGCTGGTGTCCAAACTGAAAAACGAAGCAGGAGTGCTCTAAGCCATGGCCGCTCTCGTTATCGCAGAACACAACAACCAGTCGCTCAACGAAGCCACGCGTGCAGCCGTCACGGCCGCCGCGAAGATGGGCGGCGATATTCACGTGCTCGTGGCCGGCAGCGGGGCGAAAGCCGTCGCCGACGAAGCCGCGAAGGTCGCAGGCGTGAAGAAGGTGATGCTCGCTGAGTCCGACGCGCTCGGCCACAAGATGGCAGAAGCCCTCGAAGCGGTCGTCCTCTCGATTGCCAGCGGCTATGACGCGATCCTCGCCCCGGCCTCGACCGTCGGCAAGAACTTCATGCCCCGCGTCGCGGCCAAGCTCGACGTGATGCTGATTTCCGACATCACGGCAGTGGAAGGTGCGGACACCTTCGTGCGCCCGATCTATGCCGGCAACGCGCTGATGACCGTGAAGTCGAAAGACAAGGTGAAGGTCATCACCGTGCGCCCGACCACGTTTGAAAAGGCCGGTGATGGCGGCTCGGCGAGCGTCGAGACGCTGGCCGCTCCCGATGCCAGCGCGAAGTCCAGCTTCGTCTCCGAGGAACTGTCCAAGTCTGACCGCCCCGAACTTGGCGCGGCCAAGATCGTCATTTCCGGCGGGCGCGGCATGGGCAATGGCGAGAATTTCGTCATGCTGGAAAAAATCGCCGACAAGCTTGGCGCAGCGGTCGGCGCCAGCCGTGCGGCGGTCGATGCCGGCTTCGTCCCGAACGACTATCAGGTCGGCCAGACCGGCAAGGTCGTCGCCCCGCAGCTTTACATCGCCGTCGGCATTTCCGGCGCAATCCAGCACCTGGCGGGCATGAAGGACTCCAAGGTGATCGTCGCGATCAACAAGGACGAGGAAGCCCCGATCTTCTCGGTGGCCGATTACGGCCTCGTCGCGGACCTGTTCAAGGCCGTGCCGGAGCTGGAAGAAGAACTCGGCAAGGCCGGCTACTAGGCCCGGTCCTGCCTGCGCATTGAATAGCCCCGGAGCATCGCTCCGGGGCTTTTTTCATGCCTACTCCGCCCGTTCGAAGGCGCGGTCCACCGGCCATGTCTCGTCGGCGGAGCGCCAGGCGATAGAGGCGATTTTCCACGTGCCCTGATCGTTCAGAATGGTGAGGCTGTTCACGCCCAAGGCAATCGTCTCCCCGGTATCGGCGCGGATCGCCTCATAGGCCGACAGGATAGTGGCCATGCCGCCATAGAGGTAGGTTTCGCGCCGGGTCTCGGTTTCGGTAAAGCCGATCTCGGCCAGCCGCTCGCCATTGCGCTCGATATAGTCATCAACCGTAAGCACCACGACACGCTCATTGCCCGCAGCATCGGTGACGACGACGTTCATCTGCGCGCCCGGCAGGAAGAGCGCGCGCATGGCCTCCCAGTCACGCGCCTGCCCCACAGGGCCGGAAATCGCCTCATAGAGCGCCTCCAGCGCTTCGCCCGGCGTCTCCTGTGCCAGGGCTGGCCCTGCGGCCACGCCAAGCCCCAGAACCATGCTGCAAGCCAGTGTGCGCATCCCTGCCTCCCCCTTGTGACCTGATCCGGACCCGCATGAGACGGCCAAAGCGGGAGCGCGGCAACTTACCGATTGGACAGGCGGGCTGCAGATATCTGCTCATGCCTGCCTGCACACCTTTGCAATGGGTGGATTTTCAACCGATTATCGGCCCGGAACAGACATCAAGGAGACCCCTCATGGCCATCAGCCGCAAGGATGAAGCCCGCTTGCTCGACAAGGATGAAGCCGCCCTCGTGGACAAGTCCCACCACCCGGAGATTTCCAGCCTCGACGACAAGGCCCTGTCCGACACGATCAAGCTGATCCGGGAGCGGCGGGACCGTGCGCGCGAAATCGGCCAGCGCCAGCGCCGCGAGATGCGGGGCAAGGCCAAACCGCATGGAGCCAAGCCAGCGGGAGACAATCTCGGCACCAAGCACAAGATGGCCGCGCTGGCCCAGGCCCTCAAGCGCCTCAATTCCGAGCAGACCCGCCGGCGCGAGCTGTCCGCCCGTCAGGCAACGGCTTCGGGCATGAAGCGGGCCATGGAGCTGAAAGCGGCCGCCAAGGCGCCCAAGCGCCCTGCCAGCAAAACGGCTGACAAGGGCATGAAGGCCAAGCCCAGCACAAAGAACGAGCAGATCACCGATCCGCGCGAAGTTGGCCGGGTAAGCCAGCAGATCAAGAAGGCGCAGGCCAAGCGCGACAGGTAAGCCTGCCTGAGGCATCCCGGCTGCGGCCCTGCCCGGCCGGGATCATCCTCAAACCCTAGACGCGCTCGCGCTCCGGCAGGTAAATCTCGCGTTTGCCGGAATGGTCCGCCGGGCCGATCATGCCCTCGTCTTCCATGCGCTCGATGAGCGAGGCCGCCCGGTTATAGCCGATCTGCAGCCGGCGCTGGATATAGCTCGTGGAGGCCTTGCGGTCGCGCGCAACTACGGCGACCGCCTGATCAAAGAGATCATCGCCGGAGCCGCCCTCCCCGCCATCAAGGCCGGGCAGCCCGTCTTCCTCGTCCATATCCTCGGTGACCGCGTCGAGATATTCTGGCGCGCGCTGCTTTTTCAGGAAGCCTGCCACCGTCTCCACCTCACGGTCGGAGACGAACGGTCCGTGCAGACGGCGGATGCGCCCGCCCCCAGCCATCAGGAGGAGGTCGCCCTGCCCGAGCAGCTGCTCGGCGCCCTGCTCGCCCAGAATGGTGCGGCTGTCGATCTTGGAGGTGACCTGATAGCTGATCCGGGTCGGGAAATTCGCCTTGATCGTGCCGGTGATGACGTCGACGGACGGGCGCTGGGTAGCCATGATGACATGGATACCGGCAGCGCGCGCCATCTGGGCCAGACGCTGCACCGCGCCCTCGATCTCCTTGCCGGCGACCATCATCAGATCGGCCATCTCGTCGATCACCACGACGATATAGGGCATGTGATTGGGCTCGATCGTTTCGGTCTCGTAGACCGGCTCGCCGGTCTCGCGGTCAAAGCCGGTCTGCACGGTACGGCTGAGCATCTCGCCCGCTTCGCGTGCCTCGGCGGCCTTCTCGTTGAAACCGGCCATGTTGCGCACGCCGACCTTGGACATGCGCAAATAGCGGCTTTCCATCTCGCGCACGGTCCATTTCAGCGCAGCGACGGCCTTTTTCGGATCGGTCACGACCGGAGCCAGCAGGTGCGGGATGCCGTCATAGACGGACAGTTCCAGCATTTTCGGGTCGATCATGATCATCCGGCACTCCTCCGGCGGCAGCCGGTAGAGGAGTGAGAGGATCATGGCGTTGATACCCACCGACTTGCCCGAACCGGTGGTGCCCGCGATCAGCAGGTGGGGCATGCGGGCCAGATCGGCCGCGAAGGGCTCACCGCCAATGGTTTCGCCCAGCGCCAGCGGCAGCTCGGCACGGTTCTTCTCAAACCCTGCCGAGGAGAGGAGCGTGCGCAGGAATACCGTCTCGCGCGTGGTATTGGGCAGCTCGATACCAATGGCATTGCGCCCCGGCACCACCGCCACCCGGCATGCGACAGCGGCCATCGAGCGGGCAATATCGTCCGCCAGGTTGATCACGCGGCTGGTCTTAACGCCGGGGGCCGGCTCCAGCTCATAGAGCGTCACGACAGGGCCGGGCCGCACCTCCACGATCTCGCCCTTGACCCCGAAATCCCCCAGCACGGAGGCCAGAAGCTCAGCGTTCTGGCGCAGCCCTTCAGCGTCCACCGTGTCCTTGCGCGGTGTGGCCTTCACCAGAAGATCAAGGCGCGGCATCTCGAAGCTGGAGCCTGAATTGAAGGGCAGGGCGGGTTGGGCCTCGCGCGCCTCGCGGTCAGACTGTTTGGGCTTGCCCTTGGGCGCGATTTTCACATCCGGCGCCGTGCGGGCCGCCAGCGGTTCGCGTTTCGCCGTGCTGACACTGCCTGCGGGCGCGCGGCCCTTGAGGATGGAGGGTACGGGCCGATCTTCGCTGTCCGGCGTGATGGCGATGGGGCGGGCATCCTCGTCACGCCAGGGCGTGGGGATCTGGCCCATCAGCCTGTCGGTCCAGACCCGCAGCGTCGCCCAGACCAGCAGGGCGGTTTCGCTCGCCGCGGCGAGATCGCGCGTATTGAGGCCAAAGCAGAAGAAGGTGCCAAGGATTGCGGTGATGAGGCCCAGCCCCGCCACCATGGCTGACGCACCGGCAATCTCCGCACTGGCGGCAAGACCGGAGAAATTGGCCAGCAGGGCATCTCCCAGAAGCCCGCCAAGCCCGGCGGCAAAGGGCCAGCTCGCCGGAATGGGCAGGGCCGACATCGCCATGGCAAATCCGGCAATCGCCAGTCCGCCGCACAGCACCCGGAACAGCACGATGGCGCCGGGGCGGCGGCGCGGGCCCTGCACCAGCAGGATCAGCCCCCAGCCGAGCACCATCAGGGCAAGCCCGGCCCCGGCCCAGCCAAGGGTCTGCAGGAGCAGGTCGGCGGCAATCGCGCCTTGCGGTCCTGCAAGATTGGTCACCTCGCGCGTCGACGCGACATTGAGGCTGGGATCGAGCGGGTGGTGGCTGAAAATTGCGATGAGCGCGAACGCGCCCAGCGCCGTCATCGCCAGCCCCGACACCCACGCGTGCAGGCGCGCGCCAAGACCCGACGGTGCGGGCAGGGCGTCATGATCCGGAGTATGGGCGTGCGAACGGGCCATCAGCCCCAATCTGCCCTGAAGAATCTTCCCGTCCGGTAAACGCGCGTTAACCGCTGGCCGCTCCGGTCAAGGCACCGGCATGAACAGGATGACCGGATCGCGGCGCGGTTCGGCAGGCTGCGAGCCTTCCTCCGGGAACAGATCCCACTGCGCGTTGGCGAGGATGAAGAAACGGCCGTCAGAAATGCGCACCGTCACCGGATCGCCAAAGTCACGATGGCCGGTGAGTACCGGCGTCACCCGTGCCCGGTCGCCAAAGCCCTGTAGCGCGATGTGGAACAGGCCGTGGGGCTGGCTGCCATTACGGATCCCGTAGATCTCGCCATAACTGTCGGTGGCGAGGCCATCAAAGCCGATCAGGCTTCCTTGCGTCACCTCAACACGGCTGGCCTCCCGGCTGACCGGATCGATACGCCAGAGGCCGGTGGCATAATCGGCCACGAACAGCGCGCCGCGTGACAGGGCGAGGCCCTGCAGGGACGCAAACCGGCTGTCCCCGGCATAGAGTTCCAGCTCCCCGCCGGGCCGGTTGAGGCGGTAAATCTGCCCGGCCACGCTGTCGCTGGCATAGACGATGCCGTCCTGCACCACGACATCAGAAAAGCGGCCAGCACCGGCAAACATGTGGCGCGCGGACACCTCACCGGTCAGGAGGTCAAATGCCACGAGCGCCGTTTCGCGCTCGCCTGGCGCACCGTCCGGGGTCAGGGCGATGCGGCCCGTCGCGGCATAAAGGATGCGGTTACGGCCATCGAGCGCCAGACCGAAAACCGAGCCCATCCCGTCTTCCGGCCCGGCAAGGCGTTCTGGGTTGCCCGGATCATCAAGGCGCACCGAATAGAGCGAGGCATCGGCAACAGTCCCCAGATAGAGCCGCTCGGCATCGATATCGACTGCAAAACTCTCCACCAGCGCATCAGGCAGTGGTGTGGAGAGGTAGCGCTCGGCACGGCCCACGGGGGCGATGTTCTGCGCCATGCGTTCGCGCAAGACGGCAAGCCGGGATGGCGCATGTTCTTCCAGAGCCGCTTCGAGGCCCCGCGCCGAAGCGAGATCAAGGCTGAAGCCTGCACCGGCAAGCGCATCAAGCGCGTCCAGCGCGGCGTCGAAATCCCCGCCATTGGCGGCCAGCGCCACCGCATTGGTGAGAAGACCCTGATGGCCCGGCTGCAGCGCCAGCGCAGCGGCATTGGCCCGCGCGGCGC
The DNA here is from genome assembly GCA_046295255.1 of Glycocaulis sp. Classification (GTDB taxonomy): domain Bacteria; phylum Pseudomonadota; class Alphaproteobacteria; order Caulobacterales; family Maricaulaceae; genus Glycocaulis. The sequence continues at coordinate 8,128 of JBKBNS010000007.1, read as the reverse complement.
CTTCCCAGTCGCGCTCTGCCGCCAGCGTGCGGGTCTCCGCGCGCAGGGCAAGTGACTGGTCGAGCAGCGAACCGGGCGCCGCAGCGGGCGTATCGGACAGGGCGAGTGAGGCCGCGAGGGCGAGAGCGAGGATCATCATGGGGCGGGAGGTTTGCCCTCACCGCCCCGGATGGCAAGCCGCAATGACGGTTCTAGTCGTTTTCACCCAGCACGCGCTTGCGCCGGGCCATCAGCTTCAGGCGCAGGGCGTTGAGGCGGATGAAGCCTTCGGCGTCCTTCTGGTCATAGACCATGTCTTCCTCGAAGGTGACATGCGCCAGCGAGTAAAGCGTGGCGGGCGAGGACCGGCCCACCACCGTCACGCTGCCCTTGTAGAGTTTCAGGCGCACCTCGCCGGAGACATGGCGCTGGGAGTGGTCGATGGCCGCCTGCAGCATTTCGCGCTCAGGCGAGAACCAGAAGCCCTCATAGAGGAGCTTGGCATAGCGCGGCATCAGCTCGTCTTTGAGGTGCATCGCGCCGCGATCCAGCGTGATCTGCTCGATACCCCGGTGGGCCATCATCAGGATGGTGCCGCCCGGCGTCTCGTAAATGCCGCGCGACTTCATGCCGACAAAGCGGTTCTCAACGAGATCCAGCCGGCCAATGCCGTGTATGCGGCCCATCTCGTTTAGCTTCGTCAGCAGGGTGGCGGGCGAGAGCGCCTTGCCATTGATTGAGACGGCATCGCCGCGCTCAAAGCCGATGGTGATGTATTCCGGCTCGTCCGGCGCAGTCTCAGGATCATTGGTGCGCTGATAGACGATGTCGGAGGCTTCCTCGGCCGGGTCTTCAAGAATTTTGCCCTCAGAGGAGGTGTGCCAGAGATTGGCGTCGACCGAGAACGGCGCTTCGCCGCGCTTGTCCTTGGCGACCTCGATACCGTTGGCCTCGGCATATTCGATCAGCTTGGTACGCGAGTTGAGGTCCCATTCGCGCCACGGCGCGATGCATTTGAGGTCCGGGTCGAGCGCAGCGACGCCAAGCTCGAAGCGCACCTGATCATTGCCCTTGCCGGTCGCGCCGTGGGCCACCGCGTCCGCACCGGTTTCATGGGCGATCTCGACAAGACGCTTGGCGATGAGGGGCCGCGCGATGGAGGTGCCAAGCAGGTACTGGCCCTCATAGACGGCATTGGCGCGCACCATGGGGTAGCAGTAATCGCGCACGAACTCCTCGCGCAGATCGTCGATATAGATTTCCTTCACGCCGGCCTTTTCGGCCTTGCGGCGGGCCGGTTCCAGCTCTTCGCCCTGCCCCAGATCGGCGGTGAAAGTGACCACTTCCGCGTCGTAATGGTCCTGCAGCCATTTCAGGATCACGGACGTATCGAGCCCGCCCGAATAGGCCAGGACGATTTTCTTGACGGATTTGGACATGGGCGTTGATCCTTGGCGATTGAGGGCCTGCTGCAGTGCGGCACTCATAAAGCGCTCTTGCTGCCCTTGCGCAAGTCCCGCCGCAGGTCAGCGTGCATCATCATTCGCTGGTGGCGCGTTGTACGTCTCCCGTTCCGGATCTGACCGCCACACAAAGTAGGACAGGACTGACGGAATAAGGGCCGCGCCGAAGGTTGCCACAAGCAGCACGATAAATCCGGCCGTCAGGGGCAGGGCCAGCATTGCCCCGATGCTCAGAAGCCCCGCCAGCACGAACAGCCAGCCGCCCCAGCGATGGGCCACGTCCCATGCGCGGTCGGATGAGAGCGTCCACGGCGTGCGAATCCCGAAGAACCAGTTTGGCCGCGCTTTGCCCATGACATTACCGATGACCACGAACAGCGCTCCGGTTCCCACGCCTGCAAGGCGCGGTATCCAGCTAGCATCGGCCAGCACGCCGGTGACTGCCAGTGTGATGACCCCCTGAACCATTGCCAGCAACCACACCGCGCCGGCCCAGCTTACCAGTACAAGCGGCCGTGACCGCAGCAGATTGGCCCCGCGCGGATCAATCAGCGGCGCCAGCGCAAACAGGCCGCTCAAGATCAGTGCTCCCATCGGAATCAGGGCGAACGCCTCAAACCGGGAACCATACCGGTTCACGCTGCCATCAAAGGCAAAATGCACAGGCACCTGGGTGCCCTCGGGTGTCACCATCCAGCCCCACACGGCAAACGCCAGCAGGATCAGAAACGGCGGCAGGCTCAGCACCAGTCCCCGGAGGATCATTCGTTTGTACTCCCTTTGTGGCGGGTGGGGCCGAGAAGTCCCATGACCAGAGAGACGGCCTCGTCGGCAACGCTCATGTTCAACCTGTAGCGGATCGTCTGGCCGGTTTTCTCCGCCTGGATGAGGCCTGCCTCCTTCAGCGCCGCGAAGTGTCGCGACATGGTCGGCTTGGATACCTCAAACTGCGCCGCCAGCTCGCCAGCCGTCATCGGGCCGCCGCGCAACAGGCGCAATACGTCCCGGCGGACAGGGTGGGCAAGAGCATCGAAAACGTCCATGACAGGTTTTTAATTAGCCTATACGCTAATTAGCGGCAATGCTAATTTATCAGAACGGAGAACGGGAGGAATTTTTATGGTCCGGGGAATTCTGGCAGCTTTTATCGTCATGGCGTTGTGCTCAGCCGCGCAGGCGCGTGACGAGCGCTTTGCGGGCATCTGGCACGGCACGCTGGATGTCGGCGCGGCGCAGCTGCGCATGGGGCTGCACGTGGACGCAGCCGACGGCGAATTGTCGGCGGTGATGGTGTCCGTCGATCAGGGTGGCGCGCGCATTCCAGTGAGCACGCTCACCATCGAAGGTGATACGCTCGATGCGCGGATGGCCGCCGTGGGCGCGCGTTATGCGGCCATGCTGGAAGATGACCGGCTTTCCGGCACATTCCATCAGGGCGGGGCCGAGTTCCCGCTGGAAATGGCACGCGGCGCGTTCGAGGCGGCAGGTCCGCAGCTGGCACCCGGCGAGCGTGAAGTGTTCGTCGACGCAGGTGTGCGTCTTGCCGCCACGCTGCGCCTGCCCGAAGGCGATGGCCCGCACCCTGCGGTGCTGATGCTCAACGGGTCGGGCAGTCAGGACCGGGATGTGACGATTGGTAATCATCGCATCTTCGCCGTGCTGGCCGAGGCCTATGCGCAGGCGGGTATTGCCAGCCTGCGCCTTGATGACCGGGGCATGGGCGGGTCAGACGCCACGCCGCCCTCCGGGCCGCGCGAGCTGGGCGCTGATGCCAGTGCAGCGCTCGCCTTCCTGCGGGTGCAGGACGGGATCAACGGGCAGTGTGTAGGCATTTCCGGCCATTCTGAAGGCGGGATCATCGCCTTCCTGACGCCCGCCGACAGCCAGCCGGACTTCATCCTGATGCTAGCCGGGCAGGCGGGTACGCTGGAAGAGACGCTTCTCGAACAGGGCGAGGTGATGAACCGGGCCATGGGCGCAGGCGATGATGTGGTGGAGGCCACGCGCGCCCGCCAGATCGCCATGCTGGAAGCGTTGCGCGGCTCCCCGCCGGGCGAGGCTGTGGAGGCCGTCGAAGCGGCCTTCATCGCGCACGGCATCCCTGCAGAGGCGGCCTGCCAGCAGGCGCAGTTCTGGGGGCAGCGTTATGTGCAGGAAGCCGCCGCGCTGGACCCGGCAGCGGCCATGGCTTCCTTTGACGGGCCGGTGACGGCGGTCTTTGCCGGCAAGGATTTGCAGGTTCTGCCAGAGATCAATACCGGCCGCGTGCTGGCCGCGCGCGAAGGGCTTGCCACCCGCACGCTGACGCTGGACGGGGTGACCCATCTCTTCCAGGCCAGCGAGACCGGTCTGCCGAACGAGTACGCCACTGCCCCTCACGCGATGGCGCCAGACGCGCTGGCTGCGATTGCCGGCGAGGCGGCGGCTCTTCTTACAATGGCCTGTCCCTCGGCACGCTAGGCGGCACTGGACAAGTGAGGCGGGCAGCGCCAGTTTTCGCGCCAAGCGGAAATTGAAGGAGAGCGGCCATGGCCCGCCGTCTGGTTGTCGTTACAGGTGCTTCATCGGGCATTGGCGCGGCGTTCGCGCGCGAGTTTGCCAGCCATGGCTGGGATCTGGCCCTCGTCGCCCGGCGCGAGGACCGACTGAAGGATATCGCCGAAGAGGTGAAGGCCCGCTATGGCGTGGAAAGCCTCATCATCCCGGCAGACCTCTCCAAGGCGAGCGCGCCCAAGGAGATCGTCAAGGCGGTCGAGGATGCGGGCCGCCAGATTGACGGGCTGGTCAATAACGCAGGCGCGGGTCAGCCGGGCTTCTTTGCCGAGACCAAATGGACCGATCAGGCGCGCTTCCTGCAACTGATGGTGACCAATTATCTCGCACTGGCCCATCTCGTCGCGCCGGGCATGGCCAGCCGCGGCTTTGGCCGGATCATCAACGTGTCGTCGGTCTCCGCCCTTCTGCCGAGCGCGAACGCCCACACCCGCTTTTCCGGCACGCTCTATCCGGGTGCAAAGAGCCTGCTCATCAAGTTCTCCGAAGCGCTGCATCTCGAACTCTCTGCGAAGAACGTGCATGTGAGCGCGGTCGCGCCGGGCTACACCTGGTCGGAGTTTCACGATGTGAACGGCGCGCGGCCCGTGGTGTCGCAAATGCCGAAATTCTGGATGCTGACCGCCGAAGAGGTGGCGAAAGCCGGGTATGACGCGGTGGAGCGCGGCGTGGTCTTACGCGTGCCGGGGGCTTGGTACAAATTCCTCACTGCCATGTCGAAAGCCCTGCCCGACCCGGTGGGCCGCGCCCTGATGCGCATGCAGGAAAAGCGCATGGCCGCACGCATGAGTGCAGGCCAATGAGCGCCGATGCGCGCCTGATCACCGCGCTCGATCTGCCCTCCACCGGCCAGGCGCAGGCTCTCGTGGCCGCGATTGGCGATGCGGGCTGCTTCTACAAGATCGGCCTGCAGCTCTTTCCCCTCGGCGGGATGGCGCTGTGCCGGGACCTCAGGGCCGCGGGCCATGGCGTGTTCCTCGATTTCAAGCTGCACGACATCCCGGCCACGGTTGAGAAAGCGACGCGCTCCATCGTCCCGTCAGGCGCCGATTATCTCACCATCCATGCCGAACCGCCGGTCATGCGCGCGGCGCACAAGGGCCGGGAAGGCTCGAACCTGAAGCTGCTCGCCGTCACCGTGATGACCTCCTATGACGACGCGATGCTCAAAGAGATGGGCTTTGCTTACGGAGCCCGCGACCTCGTGCTGATGCGCACAGAGCAGGCGCTGGAGGCGGGCTGTGACGGGGTGATCGCCTCCGCCCATGAAGCCGCAGAGCTGCGCGCGCGTTTCGGAGACGGCTTTGAGATCATCACCCCCGGCATCCGCCCTGCGGGCAGCGCGGCGGACGATCAGACCCGCATCGCCACACCCGCAGACGCCATTCGGATGGGCGCGACCCGCATCGTGGTGGGCCGGCCGATCAATGCCGCGTCCGATCCGCGAAAGGCCGCGCAGGCCGTCAATGCGGAGCTGGCGGGGATTTAGTCTTTTTTGATGCTCAGCCCATCCGGGCTTCGCTCCTCGCTCACGCTGCGGGCGCGCGTTCGCGCTTGCGGCGCGATAGCGCCGGGGAGCCAGCCCGGCCCCGTCAGGCGCCGCAAGGCCGACCGCGACTTTTCGCGGAACATCGCAACGCGGATGCGTTGCGGAGCTAAAGAGTCAAAAAACCCCGGACGTTGCCGTCCGGGGTTTTTCAAATCTCGGGATACGAGGACGCTAGAGCGTCTCGTTGATCCACTCCTCGATCTTGCCCTTGGCCATGGCGCCCACCTTGGTGGAGACCAGCTCGCCATTATTGAAGATCATCAGGGTGGGGATGCCGCGCACGCCATACTTGCCGGGCGTCATCGGGTTTTCGTCGATATTCACCTTGGCGACCGTGATCTTGCCGGAATGCTCCGCCGCGATCTGGTCCAGTGCCGGGGAAATCTGCTTGCAGGGGCCACACCACTCCGCCCAGAAGTCCACAAGCACGGGCCCGCCCGCCTTGAGAACATCGGACTCGAAGGAATCGTCAGACACCGCTTTGGTCGCCATAGGCTTTCTCCCTTGGAAGGTCTCAGGTTTTACGCCGGAATCGGCCGCAAAGCCCGCCTTGGATTGCCTAAACACCTAGGAAGCAGGACTGGCCGGGTCAAGCGCACCGCTCTGTGAGGCAAGCGCCAGCGCCCTGTCCATGGCTGCATCGGTCAGTGTCATGAGCCGGGCCTGATCTGTCCAGATGAGTGCGCATTGCACACGCCTGCCCGGATAAAGGGCACGCAAAAGCGCCCGGTAGGCCGCCATCTGGGCCAGATAGGCCGGGGCGACCTGCGCCTCGCTCTCCGGCGGTGGGCGGTTGGTCTTGAAGTCCACCACCAGTACCGCGTCCTGCGTCACGGCCAGCCGGTCGATCTGGCCACTGACGCGTACGCCCGCCGGCAGGCCGGGCGCTGTGCCCGCAATCGAGACCTCCGCGCGCGATCCTGGAGCAAACAGGGGCGCGAAATCCGGGTGGTTGAGGATGGCGAGCGCTTCGGCGGCGATTGCCTCGTGCAGGCTTTCGTCGAGATCGCGCTGGCGCCGCAGAAAGCTCATCGCCGCCTCGCTGCGCGAGCTCTCCGGCAGTGCGGGCAGTATCTGCAGCAGCTTATGGACCAGCGTGCCGCGCAGGAAGCGTGCCTTGCCGCCATCTGCCAGCGGGGAGAGGCCGGACGGCTCCCCGCCCGCTTCCAGCCCGGCCAGCAGGCGCGAGGGCGCGAGCGGACGCACCGGCACCGCCTCTGCCGGGGCAGGGGTGCGCAGCCATGCGGGCTCGACCTGCTGCGCGCGCTCGTCTTCGGTCTTCTTTGTTGCCGGTTCCAGCTCAGCGCCATAGCGGCGGGCGAGGGTGACGTTTTCCCACTCATACTCGTCGGCGATCTTGTCGATCGCGGTTGGCACATCGCGCCAGTCATCGCCCTGCCAGGCATCGCGCAGGCGGCCATACCAGGTGGTCTCGTCCGGAATCTTGGTTCTGCCGTGCTGCGCGCCGCAGATGACCAGCCGGTCGCGAGCGCGCGTCATCGCCACATAGAGCAGGCGCAAGGACTCGTCGTCCTGAACCTTTTTGGCGGCGTCCCGCAAGGCGGTGATCAGATCCGGCGCGAAGGGGTCATTCTCTGACCAGAGCAGGCCGCATTCCTCATGCGCGAGGAGGAAATCCTGTTTGCCCGAAGGCGGCGCGGTGGTGCCGGGCAGGAAGACGATGGGCGCTTCCAGCCCCTTGGCGGCGTGCACCGTCATCACGCGCACTTCATTGCGTCCGCCTTCAGGATCACGCTTCAGCTCGGAATTGGCGCGGGTCACTTCATCGACGAAGCGGGCGAGCGAGGGGGCGCCTTCGCGTTCATGGGCGAGCGCACGGGAGAGGAACTCCTCCAGCGGATCACGTGCCTCCTCGCGCAGGCGGGCATAGATGCGCGCCGCGCGGCTTTCGCCCGTATCAGACGCCTCACCCAGAAAGCGCGCGAAGAAGGCATAAGGGGTCAGCGTATCCACGCGGGCCCTGATCCGCGACAGCGCAGCCTTCGCATCGGCAAGGGTGGGATCATCGCTGCGCTGCAGGCGCTCCCACAGCGTCACGGACCTGCCCCGGCCATGGGCGAGGCGGAACAGTGCCTCCTCGTCAATCGGCGGCGTTTTCACGCCCACAGGATGGAAGGCCGGGCTTTTGAGCACTTCGGCCAGCGCCAGATCATCGCCCGGCTGCAGGGCGAAACGGGCGAGCGAGAGCATGTCCTCCACCACCAGCTGAGCAGGCAGCACCATGCGGTCCGCCCCCGCCACCGGCACTTTTTTCAGCTTCAGCTGGCGGATGATCTCGGCAAACAGGCCGTCGCGCTTGCGGACGAGGATGACGACATCGCCTGCGCGCGCGGCGCGCTGCTTCCAGCCGTCTTTCGTCTCCTCCCACACCGCATCGCCGCGATCGATGATGTCCCAGATTTCCTGAGCCACCGCTTCTGCGAGCTGATTGCGCGGAGAGTTGCGCTTGCGGGTATCGACGGGGCCGTCCGCCTCGTCCTCTTCATCAAGGCTGTCTTCCTCGCCCTTGGGCAAGGCAGGCGTGATCGGCCAGATCTCCACACAGCCCGGCGTGCCCCGGCGC